>CAYSCN010000005.1:0-97358 GCA_964429585.1 uncultured bacterium
CGTCTGGGTTGGGAACCTGCTTTACCGGCACCAGTACCTTCACGATCCACCTCCGGCTCATGTGTTGTTGTTTTCGAGTATTTCAATATTTCAAAACACCAAAAGATGATACGTCAAAGGGGAGAAGATTTCAAGAATAAAATGAACGACCATTCATTTTTTGTAGAGGGCGAATCTCTCCTTCATCCGGGTGAGGGTCAGCGTGATGAGAGCTCCCATAGTTCCTCCTGCCAGGTCAGCCATCCAGTCGTAGACGGAGCTCACTCTCCCGGATATCCAGCGCTGGTGAATCTCGTCTGCTCCACCGATTAAGCTTATTACCAGCACCGTGATCAAAAGGACGATCTGTTTCTCTTTTCCCTCTTCTTTGAGGAAGCGGGAGAAGAAAAAGCCGGCGATCAGGTAGACGGTGAAGTGAGCGAACTTGTCGAAGTAGGGGAAGGGAGAAATACCGCCTGCTGCGGGGATAGAGGTGAGTAAAAAAATGAACCCGACCCACGACACGAAAAGTATGAGGTATTTTCTGGAACTCTGGTGCATGGAACCATTATAAGGTCGAATCAGGTCTTCACGCGGTTTGAATTTTTTCGAAGAGCATTCTTCAGGTCCTCGATTGCCAGGAGATGGTAGGAGATTTTTTTCCCTCTCTCGGTGAGGGCGGTGATTGTTATGAGTGTCCCGAGAGCTGCCAGAGAGGTGTTGTGAATGGCTCCTTTGAAAAGCAGGGAAAATCCAAGCACTATTATGATCGCGTGTGTAGAAACCAGGAGCGACAGAGCCTTTTTCGGGTTCCCCATCACGCGCAGGGCTCTGTGGTGAACGTGGTCCAGTCCAGGGGACAGAGGAGACCTCCCGGATAAAATTCTGAGGAAAAATACGAGCGAAGTGTCGATTATAACAATCCCGTTGATGAGTACCATGGGGAAGAAAGCGATGCTCGCATCCCTGGTCTTCAGGGTGAGGATCGATAGCGTGGCTATGAGAAATCCTATTGTCATGCTTCCCGCATCGCCCATGAATACCTTTGCCGGAGGCCTGTTATATAGGAAGAAGGCGAAGAGGGCAGCGGCCACCGTCAGGGACAGTAAAGCGGGCCCGCTGTTGCCAAGGAGAAATCCGGCTACGCCTATGGTAAGGAGGACGAAGGAGGAAAGCAGGCACATGAGTCCGTCGAGCCCGTCTATCAGGTTGTAGCCGTTGGTCAGGCCGACGATCCAGAGAAGGGTGATGGGGACGGCGAGGAAGGAGAGGGAGATGCCTCCGTCGAAAGGAATCATTATTCTGTCGATCAGTATTCCGCTCTTGATTGCGAGGATTCCGGCGGTGACCTGAACGAGCAGCTTGACGAAGGGGGTTGCTCCCTTCCTGTCGTCGTAGATCCCTGTGAGAGCTATCATCAGGACCGAAGCGGCGAAAAGGGAAGGGTGCACTTCGGTCAAAATGTGTCTGCCGGTCAGGAGGATGTGCAGAGGTATCGATGCGGCGAGCGCCGTGAGCAATGCGAATCCGCCAACGCGGGGTATCGGGCGGGAGTGTATCTTTCTCTCATCCGGGATGTCGATGAAACCCAGGTCTTTCCCCACCCGCGCGTAAATGGGGATGAGAAATGCCGTCAGAACAAATGACAAAGGTATTATTGCGTATCCCATCCCCCCTCCGCTGGGGCTTTTTTTATTAAATCGGAAGAGGTGCAATTTAGCTTTATATCATAAATTAATAATATTCTTAAATCTTGATTTCAAGTATTTTTTAAATCGCATTCAGTTTTCTCTGCCAAAGTCGTCTTCGAACCTGATGATGTCGTCTTCCTCCACGTACTCGCCGTTTTGCACCTCTATGATCCAGAGGGGGACGATGCCGGGGTTTTCCAGCCTGTGTTTCGTGCTTTTGGGGATGAAGGTGCTCTCGCCCGCGTGGACGAAGTATGTTTCCTCGCCTCTCGTGACTCTGGCGGTTCCGGAGATCACCACCCAGTGTTCGCTTCTGTGGTGATGCATCTGAAGCGACAGCTTTTTCCCGGGTTTCACCACGATTTTTTTGATCTTGAAGCCGTTTCCGGTGAGAAGCACCGTGTAGCTTCCCCAGGGTCTGTGAACGGTGGGGTGTTCGAGGCTTTCCTTCGCGCCTTTCTCTTTGAGAGCTTTCACGACTTCTCTCACGTCCTGAGCTTTGTCTTTGGGTATGACAAGGGATGCGTCCTCGGTGTTCACGACGATCATGTTCTTCAGTCCAACCCCGGCTATCAGGGATTCTCCTCCATAAAATATAGTGTTTTCGCAGTCCACGGCGACCACGTTTCCGATGATAACGTTGCCGTTTTCGTCTCTGTCGAGGATTTCATCGAGGGATGACCATGAACCCACGTCGGACCAGAAGAATTCTCCTGGAACCACGGCGACCTTTTTTTCCTTTTCCATTATGGCGTAGTCGACGGATATTGAGGGCACCTTCTCGAATTTGTCTTCCAGTCCATCATCTGAAGGGGAGGACAGAACCTCATCGAGCTCTGGAAAGTATTTGTTCACCGAGTCCAGGAATGTCGAAGCCTTCCATATGAACATCCCGCTGTTCCAGAAGTACCCGCCGTCTTTCAGGTATGCTTCTGCGGTTGCTCTGTCCGGTTTTTCCGTGAATGCGTCCACGGCGAAAATTCCCTCCCCCAGATCTTTCCCCATCTTTATGTATCCGTATCCCGTCTCCGGTTTCGTCGGTCTTATGCCTATGGTGGTCAGGAAGCCTCTTTCCGCTGCTTTCTTCGCCCTGTTTATCGTTTCGGCAAAAAGTTCTTCGTTCTTTATCAAATGATCGGAGGGGAGCACGATCATTATTCCGTCTCCGTATTTTTCCGTGATTCTTTTGGCTGCCAGCCCGATTGCCGGTGCGGTGTTTTTCGGTGATGGCTCTATTATGAATTCCACAGGGATATTGAGATCCAGAAGCTCGAGTCGTATTTTTTCCGCCAGTTCCTCCGAGGCGACCACGAAGATTGGGTTTCCCCCGGATATTTTGTGCGCTCTTTTCACGGTCATGACTATGAAACTGTCATTGCCTGCCAGCTTCATGAACTGTTTCGGCCAGCTGTCCCTGGATAAGGGCCAGAAGCGTGTTCCTGAGCCCCCCGCGAGTATGACGGGTAGAGTTCTGAGCCCTGTCATGTTTTTCCTCCTTGATTGGTAGAAGTTATTTAAAAATCTACACTGTTTTTGAGGATATTTCTATTCGATATCGGGTGCCGAGTTTAAATATTCTCATTTTTGTTATAATTTCATCACGTTCAAAGTTTTTGAGGGAGGGCTGCGATGGGGAAAAGGGCACTTATAACTGGAATCACGGGTCAGGACGGATCGTACCTCGCCGAGTTTCTTCTTTCGAAGGGCTACGAGGTCCACGGCATCATAAGAAGGGCCAGCACGTTCAACACGAGCAGGATAGAGTCCATTTACGTGGACCCTCACGTTCCGGGCGCCAGACTTTTTCTTCACTACGGAGATCTTGCGGATTCGGGACAGCTGGACAACCTAATATACAACATACAGCCTGACGAGATTTATCATCTGGGTGCTCAGAGCCACGTGAGGGTGAGCTTCGACATACCTGAATACACGGGAAACATAACCGCGCTGGGCACTACCAGGATTCTCGAGGCGATAAGGAGAAGCGGGATAAAGACGAAGTTCTACCAGGCTTCGTCCTCGGAGATGTTCGGGGCTGCACCACCGCCTCAAAATGAGAGAACGCCTTTCTACCCCAGGAGTCCATACGCTGCGGCCAAGGTCTACGCGTTCTGGATGACGGTGAATTACAGAGAGGCCTATAATCTGTTTGCCGCCAACGGGATTCTTTTCAATCACGAGTCTCCCAGGAGGGGAGAGACCTTTGTCACCAGGAAGATAACGAGGGCGATTGCTCACATAAAACTTGGCAAGCAAAATAAGCTCTACCTGGGTAACCTGGACGCGAAGAGAGACTGGGGGTTCGCGCCCGAATACGTGGAGTGCATGTGGAAGATTCTCCAGCACGACGTCCCCGAGGATTTCGTGGTGGGGACCGGCGAGACCCACTCCGTGAGGGAGTTTCTCGAGGAGGCGTTTTCCTACGCTGGCATGGACTACAGAGAATACGTGGAGATTGACCCGAAATACTTTCGTCCCACCGAGGTTGATTGTCTGCTTGCCGATGCTAGCAGGGCGAAAAAGTTGCTCGACTGGGAACCGCGGGTGACTTTCAAGGAGCTCGTGAGGATAATGGTGGATTTCGACCTAAAGCTGCACGGGATAACACCGCCAGGGGAGGGCCTCAAGGTCCTGGCGGAAAAGGGTTTCGACTGGACCTCTAACGAGGTGGCGGTGGAGAGGAAGATGGAGTGATATTAAACAGTAAATACGAAATTTGAAATGCGAAGCGAATCCAAAATTCAAACGCTCCAATGCCAAAAAGAGTGTTTATGATGGTTCGAGGTTCCCGTGGTTGAGTAGTTGCGTGGTTGGGTGTTCCGATTGCGAAGTTCGGAATTCGGTTTGCGGAATGTAAAATTCCGCATTCTGCAATGCAATCAGCAATCCGAAATCAATTGCGTGGTTTTAACGCAATCACCCAACTACGTTAACCACGCAACTTCAGACCAGTTTCAAAACTTGTTTCGGTCATTTGGATTTAGAAATTCGAATTTGTTTCGAATTTCGTGCTTAGAATTTAGAATTTACTGTATATGAATTCCGGAGGTTGACGTCGGCTATGGAAAAAAGTTCCAGAATATACGTTGCAGGACACACGGGTATGGTCGGTTCGGCCATCGTCCGGGCCCTCCGCGAGAAGGGCTACGAAAACATCATTACCATAAGATCTTCGGAGTGTGATTTGAGGGACAAAAACCAGGTGGAGGAATTTTTCTCCAGTGAGAAACCTGAGTACCTCTTTCTCGCAGCAGCCAGGGTGGGTGGAATCTACGCCAACAGCACGTACCCTGCGGAATTCATTTACGACAATCTGGCCATAGAGTTGAACGTCATAGATGCGGCCTACAGGCACGGCGTGAGGAAACTCCTGTTTCTGGGCTCGTCCTGCATCTATCCGAGGGAGTGTCCACAGCCCATGAAGGAAGAGTACCTCCTTTCCGGTTATCTGGAGAAAACGAATGAGCCTTACGCCATAGCGAAGATTGCGGGAATAAAGCTGTGCGAGGCGTACAGGAAGCAATACGGCTGCAACTTCATCTCCGCCATGCCCACGAATTTGTACGGTCCGGGAGACAACTTCGATCTTTTGAACTCACACGTTATACCGGCTCTGATCAGAAAATTCCACGAGGCGAAGCTTAAGGGGGAGAAAAAAGTGATTGTCTGGGGGACCGGCAGGCCCAGGCGGGAGTTTCTCCACGTGGACGATCTGGCGGATGCTCTCGTTTTCCTTATGGAGAATTACGACGGGGAGCTCTTCGTCAACGTGGGAACTGGGGAGGATCTCACGATCTCCGAGCTCGTAGGGATAATCAGGAAAGTGGTCGGCTTCGAGGGGGAAATCATCTTCGACCCGGAAAAACCCGATGGCACGCCCAGAAAGCTACTCGATGTCTCAAGGATAAGGTCTATGGGCTGGAGACACAGAATAGGGCTAAGGGAAGGCATCGAGAGGACTTACGCCTGGTTCAGCGATAGGTATCCCTTCATCAGGGGAATTTCGGAAGATACGGGCGTTTGACTAAGAAGGAGATATTTGCTACGTTTTGATAAAAGTAATTCTCTTTAAGCGCGCTGGGGGGTCAAATGAAAAGGGGTTTTTTTTCTCGGTGGGCGGGTGTGGTGTCTTTAGCGCTCGCTTTGCTGGTTCTTTCTTCGTCTGCGCAATCCCAGTCCTTTTACCTTTCATCCGAGAGTTATCTTCTTTACTTCGAACGGGACGTGCCCGGTGATACCCTGAAATTCGTTCCTCTTTACGAGTTTGTCTCCGGAGACGTGGAGGGCCTGGGAGACAGGCCAGTCTCTTTCCATTTCAACGCGTGGGGCAGGCTGGACCTCGGGGACGACTCCGGTGAGGATGGAACTGCCGGAGATTTGGGGTCGGCTTATTTGAGATACGTTCACCCGGAGGGGAACGTGGAGGCGAAACTTGGTAGATTCTTTCTCACGGAAGGCGCTGCAGCCGATACCATCGACGGCTTTTACTTCACGGGGAGATCCATCTACGATGCGGGTGTTTCGCTTTTCGCGGGCCTTCCGGTCGAGTCGACCATAACCGGGGTGAAAACGGGCGACTTCTTGACCGGAGCGAGATTTTTCTATGAGAAATCGGGTCTCCTCGAGGCAGGAGTGAGCTACGTTTTCGAGAGCGGCGATTTCAGGGACGGGGACAGGGGGGATATAGGAGTGGACCTGTGGCTCAGGCCGTACCAGGTGCTGGAGTTTATGGGTCAGGCTGTTTACTCTACTGCGACCAGCTCTTTTGCGAGCCAGGATTACCTGATAAAAATAAATCCCAGGGATAGCGTGGAAATAGGGCTTTCCTACGAGGATTATCGGTACAGGGGATACTTTCACAGCTCCCTGAATCCGGCGTTTGCAAGCCCGGCGCTCGATACGTCGGATGAAGTCCAGATCTTCGGGGCCAGAGTGGGTGCCAGGCTCGTGGAGAACCTGAATCTCTCCATAGCGGTTGAGGCAATCAATCACGATTCGGGTAAAGAGGGAGACGCGGACAGGTATGAAGTTTCCGGTGAGTACCGTTTTGGTGAAAGTGGAGACTTCGCCGGTTGTCGGGTGGCGTTTGTGGACGCAGATGAGAGTGAGAACGAGTATTCAGAACTCAGAGGATACGGAAGTTTCGGTGTCAGGGACGTGAAGATTACCCTGGATGCCATCTACCAGAGGCTGAAGGAGGCCATAAACGGGGAGAAGAATTCCTATCAGGTGGTGGCCGGGGCATCTTATGAGCCGCTGGAAAACCTCTCGGTCTACGCCAATCTCACTTACACCAAAAGCCCTCGTTTCGAGGAGGATTACGCTTTTCTCGCGAGGGTTACTTATCGGTTCGACTGGTCGAGGGGAGGGGATGAAGAATGAATCGTGTGACGACGTTGTTCATAGTGGCTGTTGTGATGTTCGTGTTTTCCGCGGGTTGTGGGATGGTCAACAAATCGGAGTCCATTCCGCCGAAGCACCCGGAGGAACTCGAAAGCGGCGTGAGGCCGGATTGTCTGGAGTGTCACGAAGATGTATCGACAGGAGCTCTCAAGCCCTACGAGACGTTCAGGCACACGGACCTCTTTGTCAAGCAGCACAGGCAATACGCGAGGCAGGGGCAGGCCCTGTGTCAGGCGTGTCATCAATCGTCTTTTTGCGATGAGTGTCACGCCAGAAAGACCGGTTTGAAGCCGAGCGTGAAAAAGAGCGACAGACCAGACAGGGCTCTTCCCCACAGGGGCGACTACATCATACTCCACCGTCTCGACGGTAGGGTTAATCCCGCCAGATGTTACAAGTGTCACGGAAAGAAAAACGACGCGCTCTGCGCGTCCTGTCACAAATAAAAGGAGCGGGGAGACATGAAGGTCTCGAGAGGATTGATGGCAGTGGGCACCCTGGTGGTGTTTGCCCTGGCAGTTGCCGGTTGCAACACCGCGGTAGACAAGGGGAACATTTTCAACGAGATAACGGGGAAACACCCGGCAGGCTGGGTGGATTCTCACCCGACATCCGCGAAGCCTGATGGTGCGGCCTGCAAGGAGTGTCACGGGGACGACCTGAAAGGCGGAATATCCGGCGTTTCCTGTTTCTCCGCTTCAGTCGATGGTTTTTCCTGTCACGCTTCTGGTCCGGCGTTTCATCCCGACTCGTGGGTGGATGAGAAAGCGAAGGGAACCTCCGCTTTCCACGGGACCAGCTACCAGCAGAGTCTGCTGGATTGCGCGCAGTGCCACGACCTCAATGTGAAGTGTCAGGAATGTCATTTCGGCGAGACGGGTTCCAAGGTTCCATCGGGTTCGAGCTGGACACACGGGGTTATATCCGGGCATTCTCAGTTTTCCTCCAACAGTTCCGAGAGTTCTGTCTGCATAAAATGTCACGAGGTCAGTTCTTCGCTCGGGAACGGTCCTACCTGTCACAACTGCCACGTGGAACATCAGACGGGCTGGGATGATCCGGCTGTCCACGGCGCTGCGGCGAAGTCCTCTCCCGGGGTGGATACGGGGTTCGCCTATTGTCAGACGTGTCACGGAGATGATTTCGGGGGAGGGAGTTCCGGGGTCCCCTGTTCGTATTGTCACATCGTGGAAGCTCCGCATCCGGCAAAACCGTGGAGGGGGTCGACTCCGTCACATACGAACACGGATCCACAAAACGCGGCGGTATGCGCCTGGTGTCACCTGGGAGGTGGTCAGGTTGTGGTCAATCCGCCCTCTCCGCCTCCGGCGGGTTCGTCTCCGGGATGTTTCAATGACACGCTGTGCCATGGCTCCGATGTTGGACACCCTGCAGGCTGGGCGAGCGGCGATCAGCACGGACCGGTTGCCAAGGGAGATCTGACGTATTGTCAGTCGTGTCACGGTGAGCAGGGCGGACCGGGCGACAACCCGAGGTTCAACGTCCCTGTAGGGAATCTGGCGAACGGCTGCGAGGATTGTCATCAGCCGAAAACTGCTCATCCGATAAATCAGGCGAACGACGGCTGGGCGAATCACAGGACCGCAGGGAACATGAATACTGCGTGCGCTCTCTGTCACGGCGCGACGCTTACCGAGGGAGGATCAGGTCCTGCCTGCACGACCTGCCACGTGCAGGGCTCCCCGACTGTTTTGACGGATTGCACGTCGTGTCACAGCACACCGCCTTCTGGAACTACGTTCCCGAACGATGCGGGATCCCACCAGGTTCACGATGTCCTGGCTGGAGTCACTGGAAACTGCGACGTCTGTCACAACAGCGCGGGAACAGGTACGAGCTTCCACTACGACATGACGCCGGATGTTTTCGTGAACCCAACCTACTACGCCAAGAGCGGGAGCGCGAGTTACGATTCCGGAACGGGGACCTGTTCAAACGTGAGTTGCCACGGTGGACAGACTACACCTCAGTGGGGTGTTGGGGCGATAGACGTGAACGCGGATTGCATGAAGTGTCACATAGTCGAAACGGCTCCGGGAACTCAATACAACAGCGCCACTTCCGGCAAGCACGACAAGCACGTGAACAAAGAAGGATTCCCGTGCACGCAGTGCCACGACCCGAACAAGCTCGACCCGGGGCACTTCGCGCATCTGGAGACGCCCGACCTGGAGGGCCCGGTGAGCGACACCTTCAGAACTGAACTCAACTACACTCCAGGCAATCCTCCGTCTTGTGATCCGGCAAGCGGTGGGTTGACCGGTTGTCACGGCCAGAAAGACTGGAAGTGAACCGAAGTTGACGTGGTTGCGTGGTTGGGTGGATGCGTCAGCTGGTAGAAAGCACGAAATTCGAAATCGAAACATGCTCCAAATCCAAATGTTCAAAAGGCCGAAACGATGAACATCCGAACTTAAGAGCCACCGAGCAACCGAAATATTATCTATTGCGGAGCGCTGAATTCGGAATGCAGAATGTAAAGCTCCGCAACCTGCAAATTTAAACTCTGAAATATCGCGCTTTCCCCGGCGGTTCGGGGGCTCGTAGGTTCCGAGGTTCGTCGGTTCCGTGGCTCTGTAGTTCGGACGTTCTGAGGCTCGAATACGAATCTATCGTTGACACTCATGGTCACGGGTGTTAATTTATGAGTGAATAATCATTCAATAATTCAGGGAAAGGAGGGGCCCATGAGCAGGGACATAAAGAGAGTTGCTGTCCTCGGTGCAGGTGTAATGGGGTCTGGAATAGCGGCTCATCTCGCCAACGCCGGTATCCCCTGCATCATGCTCGATATCACGCCTGACAGCCTCACTGAGGAGGAGAAGAAAAAAGGGCTGACCCTCGAGTCGAAGGAGGTCAGGAACAGGTTTGCTTTGAGAGGGCTGGCGAACATAAAGAAGCACAAACCCTCTCTCATCTACTCGAAAAAAGACATCGAGCTGATCGAGGTAGGAAACTTCGACGACGATCTGGAGAAGATAAGCGATGTCGACTGGGTCGTCGAGGCAGTCGTGGAGAACCTGGAGATAAAGAGATCTCTTTACAGAAGGGTCCTCGAGCACTGGAAGCCGGGGATCATTGTGACTTCGAACACGTCGGGTATAGCCATAAAGCAGATGATGGAAGGGTTTCCCGAGGAGTTCAGGAAGCACTTCCTGGTTACTCATTTCTTCAACCCGGTTAGATACATGAAGCTGCTCGAGATTGTTCCGGGTGAGGATACGGATCCTGAAATAGTTAAGTTCATGGCCTCGTTCGGGGAGGACGTCCTCGGCAAGGGCATCGTTTACTGCAAGGACACTCCCAACTTCATCGGGAACAGGATAGGCGTGTTCTCCATGATGTATGCCATGCACGCCATGGTGAAGCACGGGCTCACCGTGGAAGAGGTCGACATGGTTCTTGGACCCGCTACCGGCAGGCCGAAAAGCGCCGCTTTCGGAACGGCGGATCTGGTGGGACTGGATACGCTTCTTCACGTGGCCGACAACGTATACAACAACCTCCCGGACGACCCGGACAGGGAGTATTTCCTTCCGCCCGATTTCGTGAAGAAGATGGTGGAGAAAGGCGCCCTGGGAAGGAAGTCGGGAGCCGGTTTCTTCAAGATGGAGAAAACTCCCGAGGGAAGAAAGAAGCTGTTCCTCGATTACAACACCATGGAATACGTTCCTGTCAGCAAGCCATCTTATCCCTCTGTCCAGAAGGCGAAGAACATCGAGGACCCGGGCAGGAGAATCAAGGAAGTCATATCCGGCGACGACAAGCTCGCCCGTTACGCCTGGGACGTTCTTTCGGCGACGCTCATTTATTCCGCAAAGAGGATACCCGAGATATCCGACGACATAGTAAATATAGACAACGCGATGAAGTGGGGTTTCAACTGGTCCCTCGGGCCGTTCGAGACGTGGGACGCGATAGGGCTCGAGGAGTCGGTGAAGAGAATGGAAGAGGAAGGGAAAGAGGTACCTCAGATCGTCAAGGATATGCTCGGCAAAGGAGTCACGAAATTCTACGACAAGAAAGACGGCAAAAAGGTCTACTTTGACTTCGGATCTCTCGATTACGCGGAAGCTCCGGTCAATCCGAAAATAATACTGCTTCCTGACGTGAAAGAGGAAAAGGGTGTGGTCAAGGAGAATGCAGGCGCCACGCTATACGACATCGGAGATGGGGTTCTCTGCCTGGAGTTTCACACAAAGATGAACGCCATAGATGCGGACATCGTGGAGATGATCAATTTCGCCGCGGAGGAGGTTAAAAAGTACGAGGGTCTCGTCGTCGCCAACCATGCGGACAACTTCTCCGCCGGCGCGAACCTTTTGCTTTTGCTGATGGAAATACAGAACAAGAATTTCGACAACGTGGAGCTGATGGTGAGAGAGTTCCAGAACGCGTGCATGAGACTCAAGTACTGCGAGAAGCCTGTTGTGATAGCTCCTGCAGGGATGGCTCTGGGTGGCGGTGCCGAGATGACTCTCGCTGCTCCGAAGGTGAGAGCTGCGGGTGAGCTTTACATGGGGCTGGTCGAGGTGGGAGTTGGGCTGATCCCCGCCGGGGGCGGCTGCAAGGAGATGATACTCAGAGCCCTTGGTTCGATTCCCGAAGACGTGGAAGCCGATCCTCTGCCGTTTTTGAGGAAGGCTTTCGAGACGGTTGCGATGGCCAAGGTGTCCACCAGCGCCAAGGAGGCTTTCGAGCTTGGATATCTGAGAGAAGGTCTGGACAGGATCACCGTGAACAGAGACTACCTCATTTACGACGCCAAAAGTACCGTCCTCGCCATGGCAATGGAAGGTTATAGAAAGCCTGCTCGTGAGGCTAGGGTGAAGATGCCTGGCAGAAGCGCAAAGGCCATGTTCGAATACGCTCTCTATACAATGAAGGTCGCAGGTTACATAACCGAATACGACGCTCACATAGGGAAGAAGCTGGCTCACATATTCTCCGGCGGCGACATAGCGCCGGGTCAGGTGGTGGATGAACAGCACCTGCTCGATCTGGAGAGGGAGGCGTTTCTGTCGCTTTGCGGTGAACAGAAGACTGTGGAGAGAATTCAGCATATGCTGATGAAGAACAAGCCGCTTAGAAATTGACAAAAGGAGGGCGACCATGAGTGAGGTTTACATAGTTACTGCGAAGAGAACCGCCGTTGGGAGGGCGAAGAAGGGGACTCTGAAGGATACCAGGCCCGACGACCTCGCGGCTGTTGTGATCAAGGCGGTGCTCGAGGAAAACCCGCAGGTTGATCCTGCGAAGGTGGACGACATCATAATCGGTTGCGCGATGCCTGAGGCGGAACAGGGCATGAACGTGGCAAAAATCGCGGCGTTCAAGGCAGGGGTTCCCTATGACGTGCCCGCCATGACGGTCAACAGGTTCTGTTCGTCCGGTCTGCAGACCATAGCGATCGCCGCCGACAGGATAAGGAGCGGATTCGCAGATCTTATAATTGCCGGAGGAACCGAGAGCATGACCATGGTTCCCATGGGGGGCAACAAAGTTTCTTTCAACCCTGACCTCATCGAGAATTACCCCGAGGTTTACATGCCAATGGGCCTGACCGCCGAGGAAGTGGCGAAGAAGTATTCTATTTCGAGGGAGGATCAGGATGCCTTCGCTCTGAGGTCGCACCAGAACGCCATTGCCGCCATAGATGCAGGGAAGTTCAAGGACGAGATAGTTCCGGTAAAGACCCACGTTTACGTCGAGGTGGATGGAGGTCCCCCCGAGAAAAAGGAAGTCGTGTTCGACGTGGACGAGGGGCCAAGAAGGGGCACGTCCCTCGAGGCCCTTGCGAAGCTGAAGCCAGCATTTTCGCCGACCGGCACCGTGACTGCCGGCAACTCTTCGCAGATGAGCGATGGGGCTGCAGCGGTTCTGGTGGCATCCGAGAAGGCGGTCAAGGAATACGGGCTCACCCCTCTGGCGAAGTTTATCGGTTTCGACGTGGCGGGTGTTCCGCCCGAGATAATGGGCATCGGGCCGGTGAAGGCGATCCCGAGACTGCTTGGGAAGGTGGGCATCTCCAAGAATGACATCGGGCTCATAGAACTGAACGAGGCGTTCGCTGCCCAGTCGCTGGCAGTCATACGGGAGCTCGATCTGGACATTGATAAGATAAACGTCAACGGGGGCGCCATAGCGCTCGGTCACCCCCTGGGGTGCACAGGCGCCAAGCTCACCGCCACACTTCTGAACGAGATGAGGAGAAGGGGCGTGTCTCTCGGCATGGTGACGATGTGCATAGGCGGGGGCATGGGCGCAGCCGGTTTGTTCGAACTCGTCTGATTTCTGCAGGGGCGGGGCCAATCCCCGCCCTTTTATTTAGAGTACGAAGCACTGAACTTTAAATTCGAATGTTCAGATGACAGAACCAACAAGCCTCCCGGTGGCTCGGTGGTTCCGTGGTTCAGTGGTTCGTATTTCGCGCTTCGTGCTTCGGATTTAGGGTTTCCTCTGATGCTTTTCAACTGAATGTTCTGACCGGCAATTCCATCCGGTACCACTGGACTATCCTGTGAAATTCAGGTAGCTCCAGGGGATTTCTCTCGAAATAGAAGAGGTGTGATTTGCAATTGCAGTCTGATGAACCGAACCCCTCGATTTCTCCATCGGATTGATTTTTCAGGTCCCGTGCCAGCGAGCATTCGATGTCCAGAGACGTGCGGATTGGGAGCACAGCTGTGATTTCCGCTTTTTCCCGCAGGTAGTCCACGTGCCATCTGAGATTTTTTCTCCTTCGGTAGTGCCTCGCCAGGCGACTTTTCAGGTTTTTCTTTGCCGAGCCAGTGTATAGATAATGGCCCCTGGGGAACTCCAGTTTTCCAAGACTGCCCACGCTTATTCGCTCCGTTTTTTCGAGCCTCAATATTATCAGGTATGCCCCCGCGTCTGTCATTTCCCTCTCGAGAACTTTCCACGGAATCTCCAGAGCTCTTACCTCGCCTCCCAGGGTGAGGTCCTCGTTCCACGAAACGGAAACGGGAAGGTAAGTCAGCTTTTTCCGGAGCTCGTGGAAAGTCAGGGAGAATTCAATGTCCGTGTGGTAATCGGGAAGAAAGTATTTTGCTCTTTCCCACTGGACCAGGAACAGGACTCCTGTGCGCGACCTCCGGGAGTTCTCGTGGGCGAGTTTTTCCAGATGGTGTTTTCCTCTTTTGGTGACAGCGTCGGGGAACATTGCCACTTCGCCGCCGAACAGAGTGCACGATTTCACCTCCAGGAGCATGCTTTCTCGCCTGTTTTTCAAGAGAAAGTCGATTCGGCTTCTGCCGAGCCGGACTTCTCTGGCGACTACCTCGAAGCCTTCGAGACCGGGGATTTTTCCCGCGTCTATCAGGTGGGCTACCACGTCATTTGCCATGGATGTGTGAAGCATGATGGGGACTCCATCTCTGTAAACTCCTATGACTCCGTAGGGAAGGGTCGCGCCTGGGCTTTTCTTTTCTTCGAGGATGAGGGTTGCGCCTGGAAGCAAAAGCTCCATCAGCCTGCCGGGATTTGGGAGGTGGGCTTTGACGCGCCTGTTCCCAATGCGGACTTCGACGACAAACCTGTTCTGTCTGCCGATGAATTTCCCTTTTGTTATTTTCCCGTTGAAGAACAAATCTTCTTATTTCCTGACGACCACGGTTATTGGACCTTCTTTTTCGATGACATTCACGACGATGTTGTTTCTGTGTCGTTCCACCATTATGTGGGCGGTGGACTTTCCGACTTTCAAACCCGACAGTTCCACCCAATCCAGGAAGTCTGGCAGGAACGGGTGATTGAGGCTAAGCTCGTTCTTGGCGAAATTGAAGCAGAGTCCCAGGGACGATTTGAGCAGGAGGAATACGGAAGCGCATGCCCAGGTTTGAGGCGTGCACGCGACGGGATAAAGCGTTGGACCCTCACCTGTCCTTCTCGGGAAGCCGCAGAAGAGCTCGGGCATCCTGAACATATCGAAAGTTGTAGCTGCATCGAAAAGGCCCGTGAAAACCCTGTGGAAATGTTCCCTGAGCCCGTAGCGGGCGAAACCCCAGGCGATGACGGCGTTGTCGTGGGGCCATACTGATCCGTTGTGATAGGACATGGGGTTGTATCTCGGTTCGTTTTTTCCAATCGTGCGAATTCCCCATCCGGTGAAGAAAAGATCGGATGTCAGTAGCTTCGCCACTTTTTCGGCCCTTGTGGAAGACGCTATCCCGGAGAAGAGCACCTGACCCGCGTTCGATGAGGTGACCCTGCACCTTTTCTTCTCCCCGTCCAGTGCGATTGCGTATGTCCCGAGCTCTTCGTCCCAGAAAGCTGACTCGAATTTGCCTTTCAGGAACCCGGCTTTCTCCCTGAAGGATGAGGAAAGGGCGTCCAGCTCCAGGGCTCTGGCCAGGCGCGCTCCGGCCAGGTATGCGGCGAAGGAATACGCCTGCACCTCCACAAGAGCGATAGGCCCCGTCGCCAGGCTCCCGTCCTCGTGAAAGACGGAATCGAAGGAGTCCTTCCACCCCTGCTGGGTGAGCCCCTTTGAGGATTTACGCTCGTACTCAATGAATCCGTCTCCGTCAACGTCACCGTAATCGCTCATCCACTGGAGGGCGTCGAGGATGTTCTGCCAGATGGATTTGATGAAATCCAGGTCTCCCGTTTGCCGAAAATATTCGTCAGCCAGAATCACGAAGAGCGGAGTGGCGTCGACGCTTCCGTAGTATCTACCGAAGGGAATCTCTCCCGTATTGGCCATCTCACCTTTCCTGACCTCGTGAATTATCTTGCCCGGCTCCGCGTCTATCTCGGGTTCGGTTTCCCTGGCCTGTGTGGATGCCAGAAAGGAAAGTACACCTCTGCCAAGTTCTCCGTAGACCCACTGAGCCATGAGTGCCGTGAGAATACCGTCTCTGCCAAAAGGCGTGGCGAACCAGGGGATGCCCGCGAACGGGTATTCTCCGTTTTCTGTGGGGGTCATCATCATCAATATGTCGGCGAGCGATCTGTCTATCCATTCGTTCATTCGCTCGTTCGAGGTCTTTATGTTCACGCATTTCGACCTGGAGTGCTCGATGTTTCTCCTCAACCTGTCGAAACCTTCCTGGAACGAGAAAAGCGGTTTTTCCTCGTTCAGATATCTGCATTCCACGGTTATGAAATATTCTTTTTCCTCACCGGGTCGAAGGTCTACGGTGAAGCCGATACCTTCCTCCGAGAAAGTAGCCGGGTCCGGGGAGAAGGAGACTTTCGTGATTCTGACGAGCCCGTCGAGACCCTCGTAGATGAAAGTTATGGTTCTCCCCTTCGGGTCGACTTTCCTCGTGAGAATCCCTCTTCGTTCTCTTTTCATGCCCCGTATCTCGAAGACGTCTCTGAAGTCGGCGTCTAGCTGGATGGATGCCGACAGAGAAACTGGATCGCTCGAGAAATTGTGGAATCTTATTCTCTCGTAGAGCGTGCTCTCCAGAATGAATTTCGCTCTGAATATGTGGACGCTATTTTTGGGTATGAATCCGTTTTTCTCTCTCTCTATGTCGTGATTGGTCAAATCCGATGTGAGGAGGAAGTTGTCCTTTCTCAGGGTAGAGCTCAAAAGAAAAGGCTTTCGCCCTTCCAGGGTGAACTCGTACCTGCTCAGGAATTTGGTCCCGTCTCTGTAGAGACCCTGTTCGCCGAGGCCGATTGGGAGGAAGTCCCCGTACCTGTCGAGGACGCAGAAAGTGTCACCCTCTTTGAGGGAAAGAGATTTGATATCTGCTATAGGGGATGTGGCGAGGATGTAGTAGTGATTTTGAACTTTTATTATCTCTTTCAATTTGAAAGCTCCTTACTGGTTTTGATGCGGGGGGAGAGGTGACCCCCCGCAGAATATTTTAAGCTGCCTTCTCGAGGAGGGACAGGGAGAGGTAAATCTTGAGGTAGTTTTCCGCCATCCTCCTGGCAGTGTACTTTTCTTCGAAGGCGGCCCGGCAGGCCTCTCTCGATATGGCCTCGATGTTTTTGACGCACTCTACTGCCTCTTCGTCCGTCTCGAATATGAATCCGGTCTTCCCATGATCTATGACCTCCGGTATCGAGCCTCTTTTTCTGGCTATGACCGGTGTTCCACAGGCGAGAGCCTCTATCATCGCCAGTCCGAACGGTTCGGGCCAGTCTATGGGGAATATGAGGGCCAGTGCGTTGCCGAGGAATTCGCCCTTGTCTTTTTCGCCAATTTCGCCAACGAACTCCACCAGCGGGTGGGACATGAGGTGCCTTATCTCCTTCTCGTAATACGCTCTGTCGGCGTTGTCTATCTTTGCTGCTATCTTCAAGGGGATTCCCGCTTTCGTTGCTATCTCGATCGCTGAGTCGACTCTCTTCTCTGGGGATATTCTTCCGATGAACGCGAGATATCCTCCTTTCCCTTCACCCTTTTTGTACAGGTTTTCCGGGAGTCCGTGATAGACGTTTCCAACCCAGTTGTTGTTTGGCAGGGGTTTTCTCTGGGCCAGTGATATGGACACGATCGGCATTTCCTTGAATTCCTCAAAGACTTTGACAGTTTCCTCCAGGTCCAGTCTCCCGTGAAGAGTTGTTACCACGGGAGTCTCTATTCTCCTGGCAATGGGAAAGAAGAGGTAGTCTATGTGCGAGTGGATGATGTCGAACCTGTCGGCGTCTTTTGCGACGAGTTCGGCGAGACGCACGTGGTTCGCCACCGGGTCTCTGACCGTGTCTTTGAGTCTCAAAGCTTCCTCCTCCACGGGGATGAGGTTGGCTTTCGTTTTGGAATCGCCGCTCGCGTAAAGGGTGACTTCGTGGCCCATTTCGACCAGGGCGTCCGTGAGGTAGGACACTACTCGCTCCGTTCCGCCGTAGAGCTTGGGAGGAACGCTCTCGTAGAGGGGCGATACCTGCGCGATTCTCATGGATCTCACCTCCTTCTGGAAGTCTTCAGACCATGAAAATCTGGCGAATGTCCGCGCCCGCTCAAGCCTTGTTCTTTTAAGGGAAAGTGAGAGATAAACTGGCTATTATTATAGCATGAAATTGAAAATTGATTAGCTGTATCGGTGAGTTAGAGTGTTTTGGAGAGACGAATCGATGTTTGTTCGACGGAATCCGTTTTGGTTGTGAGACAATCATACTAATGGGGGATGGAACTTGGGAGACAAAAGCGAGGAGGTGCGCGATGGGTTCCGGTTCTTCAAACCCTTTGGTGCCCGTGGAAGAGCTCGTCGTCGAAGGCTGGAGGGGGTGGATTTACAGTCTCGGGGGCCTGCCGGGTGCAGAGGAGAATCTCGTTGGGATGCCTTTTTCCGTCAAGATTCTCCTGGAAAACGTCGTGAGGGGAGTGGCTCGCGGCGTGGCGGGAGCTGAGGATGTGGAAGCTCTGCTGGCGTGGGACGGTAAGACGAACGTGGGCAGGGAGTTTCCTTTTTCACCTTCGAGAGTGATCTTGCAGGATTTCACCGGCGTTCCTGCAGTGGTGGATCTGGCTGCAATGAGGGATGCGATGAAATCTCTCGGAGGCGATCCGGCAAAGATAAACCCGAGTCTACCCTGTGACCTCGTCATAGATCATTCCATACAGGTAGATTTTTTCGGTTTGGACAGGGCTTTTCTGCTAAACGCGGAGAGGGAGTTCGAGCGCAACAGGGAGAGGTATGCGCTGCTCAAGTGGGCTCAGAGCAGTTTCAGGAACTTCAGGGTGGTTCCCCCTAACACGGGTATCGTTCACCAGGTGAATCTAGAGTATCTTGCGAGGATAGTGATGTCCGGGGAGGTGAATGGAAGGGCAGTTTTTTACCCGGATACCCTCGTTGGAACCGACTCTCACACCACGATGATCAACGGACTTGGTGTTCTTGGCTGGGGGGTTGGAGGTATAGAAGCGGAGGCGGTGATGCTGGGGCAACCCTACTTCATGGTGATTCCAGAGGTGGTGGGTGTCAGGCTGCACGGCGAGCTTCCCGATGGGGCGACGGCTACCGACCTCGTCCTCACCGTTACACAGCTGTTGAGGGAGAAGGGAGTGGTTGGAAAGTTCGTGGAGTTTTTCGGGCCGGGTGTGGCCAGTCTCTCCATAGCAGATAGGGCCACCATTTCCAACATGTCGCCTGAATACGGCGCTACGGTGGGGATTTTCCCGGTCGACGACAGGGTTCTGGAGTATTTGAGACTGACTGGCAGAGAAGATGTGGTTCCGCTTGTGGAGGCTTACTTCAAGAAACAGGGGATGTGGTTCGACCCTGAGGCGGAGCCTATTTATTCGGACGTGGTTGATATGGACCTGTCTTTTGTTTCACCGAGCCTGGCGGGCCCGAGGAGGCCGCAGGACAGGATCACCCTTGGTGAGCTGAAGGATGGCTTTTACAGGTTTTTGAGCAACTCGGGTAAAGTCAGGCCGGACAGGCACGACGTGGAAAGAGAGGAGTGCTGGGCGAGCGAGGGAGGATGCGCTATCAACCAGAGTGGGGGAGAAAGGTCTGGAGATGTGGAGCTTGAAGATGGCGTGGTCAGGGTGAAGACGCGAGATGGGGTGGACTTTTCCATGTCCCACGGGAGTGTGGTCATCGCTGCCATAACAAGCTGCACGAATACCTCCAACCCTGCCGTCATGATAGGGGCGGGGTTGCTTGCCAGAAACGCCGTGAAAAGAGGGATTCGAGTCAAGCCCTGGGTAAAAACTTCTCTGGCACCTGGGTCGAGGGCGGTGACCGATTATCTGGCGGACGCGGGTCTTTTGCCTTACCTGGAGGCTTTGGGATTTCACGTGGTCGGTTACGGTTGCACCACCTGCATAGGGAACAGCGGTCCTCTGCCTCCGCAAATTGCGGGTGCGGTGGAGGCGGGAGACCTGGTCGTGGCGGCGGTGTTATCGGGGAACAGGAATTTCGAAGGAAGAATAAACAATCTGGTGAGAGCCAATTATCTCGCGTCTCCGCCGCTCGTGGTTGCGTTTGCTCTTGCTGGGAGAATAGACGTGGACCTCGAGAACGAGCCTCTGGGTTACGACACAGCGGGTTCTCCCGTGTTCCTCAGAGATGTGTGGCCTTCGAAGCAGGAGGTTGATGAGCTCGTATCGAGATACGTGACACCCGTGAAGTTCAGGGAGAGTTACGGTGATGTTTTCTCGGGGAGTGAGAGCTGGAAGGAGCTTCCTGTGCCGGTGGGGGACCTTTTCGAGTGGGACGAGTCTTCCACTTACGTGAAGAGCCCCCCCTATTTCGAAGATTTTACTCTGACACCAAAGAGGCCTGAGGATATAGTTGGTGCGAGGGTGCTGGTTCTTTTGGGAGATACGGTGACCACTGACCACATTTCTCCTGCTGGTGCAATTCCTGAGGAGAGCCCTGCCGGTAGGTATTTGATTTCTCTCGGGGTGAAGCCCACGGATTTCAACTCTTACGGGTCGAGGAGGGGGAACCACGAGGTAATGATACGGGGGACCTTCGGCAACGTGAGGTTGAGAAACATGCTCGTGCCTGGTGTGGAAGGTGGATACACGCTTCACTTGCCAGATGGTGAGAAGATGTGGATATACGATGCTGCGATGAAATACAGGGAGGAAGGAGTTCCTCTCGTTGTGATTGCCGGGAAGGAGTACGGGACAGGATCGTCCCGGGATTGGGCGGCTAAGGGCACGAAGCTTTTAGGTGTCAGAGCAGTCATAGCGGAGAGTTTCGAGAGGATACACAGGTCCAACCTGATAGGCATGGGAGTTCTGCCCCTGCAATTTCAGGGGGGTGAGAGCTGGCGTAATCTGGGGTTAACGGGAAAGGAAAAATACAGCGTAGAGGGCGTGGAGTCCCTGGAGCCAGGGAAGGAACTGCGCGTGCTGGTTGAAGACGACGATGGGGAGAGAAAGGAATTCAGGGTCGTAGCTCGGGTAGACACGGAGAAGGAACTTCAATACTACATCAATGGCGGGATACTCCCCTACGTTTTGAGGGAGATCTTGGGGAGAGTGGGTTGAGCAGAGGACTTGCGAAGCTTCCCATAATCGGGGCTGTTCTGGGAGCGATAGGAGCATCTTTGTGCTGTGGAGGGCCTCTCGTTTTGCTTGTAGCCGGGGCGAGCGGTGCGTGCATCAGCAGTCTCAGGTTTCTTTATCCTTACCGTCCATATTTCATTGGGTTTTCTCTCGTTTCCCTCGGGATTGCGTTTTACGCCGTTTACTTCAGGAAAGTGAAGACGGTGGAGGGAGCTTACTGCCGGTATCCGCGAGTGTCAAAGTACTCGAAGATGTTGCTGTGGCTGGTCACGGTTCTTGTGCTTTTTCTCATAGCTTTTCCTTATATTTTTTGAGAACTCGATCTCGGTGTCAGAGTAAATTCATCGGGGGAATGTGGTGTCAGAGTTGTTTCTAAAGCTCCCATTTTTCTGCAACTCATATAGGAACATGTATTTCATGAAGGTGCCCAGGGCTCCCATGGCAGATATGACAAATCCCTGGATTCCGTCCAGGATGCCAAGTCTGAAGAAATAGCGGTAGACGAATGTGTAAATTGGTCTTATGGTGTAGTGGTGCCATTTGGCTCTCCTTCCGCTTCTGTAATATTCTTCTGCTGAAATTCTTGAGTATCGGATGGTTCTTTCCACATACGTTTTAAGGTCCCAGTCTTGGAAGTGTAATATGTCTGCTGAGATTTTCTTCGTGGGTCCCTCTGCCATGAATTTGTCGTGAGGATTGATGCCTCCCCAGTGTCCTCGGTCCTTGTTGAAGAGTCTGGGCTTGTAGTCTGGATAGAAGGTGGAGTGGCGTATCCATTTTCCCCAGAAGTATGTTTTTCTCCTGAATTCGAAGCAGGCATATTTTTCAAATTCCTTTTGGCCAATTTTTTCTATTGCTTCGCGCATTTCATCGGAGACCCTTTCGTCGGCATCCAACTGCAGGACCCATTTGTTTCGAGTGAGCGAGGTGGCGTGGTTTTTTTGCTGAATGAATCCCTCGAATTTGTGGCGGTAAAACTTCACGTTGGGGAACTGCTCGCAGATGAGGGGGGTTGCATCCGTGCTGTAATCGTCCACTACCACGATTTCATCTGCCCACTGGAGAGATTTTAAGCAATCTTCTATTTTGTCCTCGTTGTTTTTTGTGATTATAATCGCTGAAATCTTAGCCATGTTACTCTGACACCATTATATTTGTTTTTATTTGGGAGTGTTTCCTTTCAGGAGTATTATCGTTCAAGCTTGAATAAAGGTGGAAAACTTTTTCTCTATGGCATTTAGAACCTCGTCTATTGTTATTACCTCCATACACATTGGTTTTAATCTTTTGGAGGGCTCGCACTCTTCGAAAAATTTCTGTTTGCAGGGACTGCAGGGGAAGTTTTTGTAAATCACGTGGCATTTTTCTCCCCATGGACCAAATTTTACGGGAGACTGAGGTCCGAAAAGAGCGACAAGTGGTAGATTAAGCGCAGCAGCCAGGTGCATTATTCCGCTGTCGTTGCATATGAGAAGTGAACATCTCTCGAGAAGCGCCATGGTCTGCCTCAGACTTGTTTTTCCAACTACGATTATCGGAGGTGGATTGATTTCCTGTTGGAAGTAAGGGACCAGGGGGAGGTCTCTTTTGCCCCCGAATACGATTACTCTGGCACCAAATTTTCTCTGGAGCTGATTTGCTACAGTTGCGAAGTTGCTCTCGTGCCATGCCCTTTTTTGATTCGCGGAAAATGGGTGTATTGCGATTAACCGTTGTTCAGGTTTCAGATTATGGCTTTCCAGGAACTTGCTTGCATATTGTCTTTCCTCGTCAGAAATCCAGGCTTCCAGGTGTTTATCTGTTACTCTGACACCATCTGCTTCCAAGACAGCGAGGAAGTTTTCGACTTCATGCCTCGAATGGAGGTAGGGGACTCTTTTCGTCAGTAAAAACCCTCTGTGTTCCGTATCGAATCCTATTCGTTCTCTGGCACCTATTAGGTAAGAGATGAGTGCGCTTGAGAAAGACCTTTTGAGCACATATGCCTTGTCATAGTGTTTTTCCCGCAGCTTCCGTATAAACTTAATTTTTTCAGATAACCTTGCGTGTTGCCCAAAGCTGTCGGCGTGCACTGTGGCTGGGTCGTAAATTATGAACTCGTCCACGTATGGGTTTCCGAAAAGAACCTCGTAAGAGTATGGTGCAACCATCATATCAATGGTTGCATCCGGGAAAGCTTTTCTCAGATTTCGCAGGAAGGGTATAGTTAGGATTGTGTCTCCAATAAATCTGTATCTCATAACGAGAATCTTCAAAGGAGTTTCCCTCGTTCGGTATTTGCTACCTGTAATATTTAGCTATCTCCGGGTGTGATTTCCACTTTTTATGAAACCAGAAATACTGCTCAGGATGTTTCTTTACTATGGCCTCTAGACGCCTAGAATATTCGTCGAGAATTGCTTTTTCCGCTTCTTCTTGTGTGGTGGCTGAAGAATAATCGATCGGTGGCTGAATTTTCACAACTAAATTTTCACCATCATTATACACAAACCCTGTGAGTACTCTGGCACCGGTTTTCAAGGCCAGGTGTGAAGGACCTTTGGGTATGAATGTATGGATCCCGAAAAATTTGCTCTGGTACCCCCCACGTCCTGCATCTTGATCGTTCAGAACTATTACTATTTTGTTTTCTTTAAGCGCTTGAAGTAGCTTTTTAGCTCCTGAGGCGTCGTTTTTGAAGCCTGTTACCAGAACTGTGCTGTCACCGAGTTCACCATATATTTTTTCAACGATTTGGTTGCTCGATTGATTGCCCATTTTTTTACCGGCAATTGTAAGAGAGAATCCCGATTTTTTGAGGAGATAGGCCCCGAGCAAGAATGGACCGACGTGTCCTGTTAATAAAATAACACCCTTGTTTGCGGAAAGTGCCTCTCGTAAGTAATTTTTCCCGTCAAATATCAGATTGTCCCCGTATTTATCCAGCGCCTTTGCCGGGGCCAATCCCGACGCTATGACTTTGCCGAAGTGTTCGTAGGTTTTTTTAATTAGACCTTTATCTGGAGGTGTTCCTAAAACAGACCCGAGGTTGACCTCTACTACCTTGCGTCTGATTCCTATTGCGTATGCGAGCAGGGAAAGTAATTTCATAAGGGAAGAGAGTATGGAATAAGGGAGTTTTTTGAGAACTGCGTATGTCGCATTCAGTGTGATATAAGAGAAAAGATGCAGAAGGTTTTTCATTTAAAAGTCACCTCATCAGGTGTCAGAGTAAAATTTTAATCTATGAGGGGGATAGATGAAACCCGATGAAAATATTAATCGTTAAGCTGAGCTCTTTTGGAGACATCATCCATGCCCTCCCTGTTGTCAAATATATTAAAGAAGTTGTGCCAGAGTCGGAGATTCACTGGGTTGTCGACGAGGAGTTTTCATCGTTGTTCAAGCGTGTCGACGGTGTAAGCAGGTGCATTGAAATTCCACTCAGGAAGTGGAAGAAGCACCTCTCTCCGTTTTCTGTACGTGATTTTTTTGGGAAAATACGCGATCTCAGATCAGTTGAATACGATTTCGTGGTAGATATCCAGGGAAATACGAAAAGCGGAATTGTTACTTTTCTGGCGAGGGGGAAAGTGAAAGGGGGCTTTGCGACAGATGGTGTCAGAGAAATTCCAAATTTGCTGTTTACAAATAAGAAAATACCCCTGAGCTTAGAAGACAAGCACATATCACGGAAATACCTACGGATTGTTTCTGGTGTTTTGGAGTGTGATCAAACAGATATTGAACTATATCCTTCTATTTCTCCGGATAAGTCTTTGAAGGAAAAATTTAGGGAGAAAATCAATCAGGAAACTGTAAAAATCGCCATCCATCATGGTACTACTTGGGAAACAAAAGGTCTGTCCATTGGCAAATGGGTAAGCGCAATCAGGTCTATCAATCGGAGTGTTTCTTCTAAAGATAGGGTATTGACTTTTTATTTGACTTGGGGAAATGAGCGGGAAAGGGAAAAAGCGGAAAAAATCGCGAAAGGTGTCAGAGAAAAGTGTGAAGATGTTTTTTTGAATGTGGTTGGGGATATGGACCTGGATGAATTTATGGCTTTTTTATCTCTAATGGATGTTGTAATTGGACCGGATACAGGCCCTATTCACCTTGCAGCTGCCCTGGGAGTGAAGACGGTTTCCTTCTATCGTGTAACCTTGGCAGAGAGGAATGCCCCTGTTGGGCCAAACCACAGGTCGATTCAGGCTGATATAGATTGCAAAGGGTGCTTGAAAAAGAAATGTGAGTATATGGATAAATGTGAGCGATCTATAGATACAGAGAATTTCTCCCGTTTTGTTCAAGAGCTTTTGTCCCTGGCTTGAATTTATCGTTGATATACTTCTCGAATCTTTCATCACCCATAATTGGTCGATTTATGAGGTATGCGACGCGTTTGTAATTAAGGGTTTCAGGGGCATCAAAAAGTTCCATGAAATACCTAGAGATGTTTTCCCTGCTGTTTCCGAATTTTAGAACAAGTATGTCGTCGGGCGAGATTTCGACTTCGACTTTTTTCCCAAATGCGTAGAAGGAGATTGAGCTTCGTTCGTAAGAGAAGGGAGAATCGCTGATTTTTGCCCTCACAGGATTTTCGTATATGTATCTAACGCAGTTGGAGTAATACTCTTCGTTCTGAATAATGGATGATTTGTATCGATCTTTCCATAGATGACCGCATCTGCCAGCTAACTTGTTGATTTTTCGCGCTAACTGAGCATTTATGTATTGCAGGGCTCGGTGGAGATTGGGTTCGGTTAACCTAATGATCAAATGGTAATGGTTGTCCATAAGGACGAAATGAAAGACTTTTATCTTATATTTCCGTATGGCTTCATTCAATACACTCACGAAAATTTTTAATACCTTCTTTCCTGGAAGTTCTTTTAAGTGGAACTCTTTGTTATTCGTTTGGGTCATTATGTGATAGGGAAATTCAGTCTGGATTATTCTCAGTGGTCTACCCATTTTCCTCGCTCCAGTAAAAGTTTTTTTCCGGAACTTGCTAATTCTGTTCCACCATGGCGGAATAAGAAGCGCTTAAAATAAGGGTTTCAAATTGATGGGTTAGGTGTTGATAAAACGAAATGCGTGTGGTAATATCACACCGCTTGGTAGCATAGGCGTCTGAAAAATGGACGGGGGGTCTGAATCAATCAACCCATATCCTTTGGGAGGTTATCGAAATGAGTGGTGACAGAGTAAACAAGGAACCAAGCAAAGAATTATCGTGGGAAGAGTGGGCGGAGGAGAACACTGACCCATTCGATGTGAAAATGAAGGATGAGGCTCTTGATGATGTGGTGGTGCTTGACCTCAGCTACGGGAATTATGCTGGATTGTTTTGTTCGTCAACTCTTGGTGAATTCGGTGCCAGAGTAATAAGAGTAGAGCCGCCTGGGGGGGACATAGCCAGGAAGATGTCACCGTTCGGCATGAAGATCTCTGACACCGGGCTTGCCTACATTGCCGAGGCTCGAAATAAAGAACACATAACTTTGAATCTCGAGTCTGAAAAAGGCAGGGAAATATTCAAGGAACTTGTTAAGAAAGCGGATGTGCTGATCGAGACGTACCCTGCTGGTTACATGAGCGAGCTTGGGATAGGTTATCCGGAGCTGAAAGAGTTGAACCCCCGGCTTATCTATGTGGGGATAAACGCG
Source organism: uncultured bacterium (assembly GCA_964429585.1). Classification (GTDB taxonomy): domain Bacteria; phylum Desulfobacterota; class Deferrimicrobia; order J040; family J040; genus CAYSCN01. The sequence continues at coordinate 26,697 of CAYSCN010000005.1, forward strand.
TATGGGCAGTATGGTCCAGAGGCGAAGAAAGGGAAGAAGGTGTCAGAGTTGGTTGCGGAGGCGTTATCTGGCCTTGTGTACATTACCGGCGAGCCGGAGGGTGAAGAGCCAGCGGACCATACTGTTCCGACCAAACATGGAAACTGGATGGCGTGGTACGCCGGAGGAGGATTTGCCTCATTTGCGGTTTTGGTGGCTTTGCATTTCCGTCACCTCACGGGGAAGGGTCAGTTCATAGATGTGTCCGAGGCGGAGAGTTTGATGCGTTTCTTGGATTACAACTGCCTGTGGTATCACGCGATGAAGCGTATCAGGGAGAGAGTGGGCAATTACGACCCTGCTGTGTTCCCATACACGTATGTTAAGAGCAAGGACGGCTACACTTTTCTTGCCGGTTTCAGCGATGTGAACTGGACGGCGTTGACAACAATAATGAATAACCCTGAGCTCAGGGAGAGATATCCCACCATCTTTGAAAGACTGCAACTTAAAAACGAGATGGAGATACACAAGGAGCTGGAAAAGTGGGCCATGAACTACACGTCCGATGAGATACTCGCCATGGTGCAGGAGTACGACAGGACGATCGGAAAAGGCGTCGTGGCAACCGGAAGGGTGAACACGCCGCAGGACACCATAAGCGAAGACAACTGGTGGAAGAGGGGTGTGTTCAAAAAGATAAAAGACCCTGTTTACGGAGAGATCCTCATCCAGTTGCCACCCTGGAAGATGACGGAGACTCCTCCGAGATTGAAGACTGTGTGTAAGTCGGTGGGTGAGGATAACCTCTACGTATATGGGAAGTTTTTCGGTTACGGGAGGAGGACGCTGGAAGAGTTGAAAAACGAGGGAGTAATCTGAGGAGGGATGACGATGGAACGCGAGAAATATTTCGATTACACCGAGAATGTATTCGATATAAAGAAGGTTTTTGGCAAGCCTGAAGCGCTCAAGGACATAAGAATAATTGAATTCGGAACACTTGTCCTGGGGCCTGCCACCGCCACTTATCTCGGGGAATTTGGAGCTGAAGTAATCAAAGTGGAGTTGCCCGGTGCCGGAGATACCATGAGGTCTCTGACACCGTGGGGGCAATTCTGGAAGAACGCGGCGCTCGGGTGGCTCTCAGAAGCGAGGAACAAGTACCACATCGCCATAGACGTCCACAAGGAAAAAGGTCAGGAGATATTCAAGGAACTGGTGGCCAAGTCGGACATACTCGTTGAGAACATGAGGGCCGGGACTCTGGAAAGGAAATTCGGTATAGGCTACAGGCAGCTAAAAGAAATTAATCCCCGTTTGATCTACGTTGCCAACTCCGGTTTCGGTCAATGGGGGCCTTTCTCCGTGGGAAGAGCATCTTATGACGCGGTTGCGCAGGCAGTATCTGGACTTGCGAGCATAACCGGATTTCCGGGTCATCCCCCATTGAAAGCAGGGATATGGGTGGGAGATTATTACGGTGCTCTCATGGCTGCAGTGGGAGTTCTCGCGGCGTTGCATTACAGAGACAGGACCGGTAAGGGTCAGTACATCGACTTTTCGCAGTCGGAGAATCTTATAAGAGCACTTGACTGGACGTGGATTTATTGTGGGCTCACCGGAAAGAACAGAGAGAGGTCTGGCAACAGGGATCTGGCGATTGCGCCTTCAAACGTATATCGCGCGAAGGATGGATTCGTTGCTGTGAGCGCTGTGACGGATGAAGAGTTCAAGGCCCTTTCTGCTGCCATGGGGAAGGAGGAACTTGCAGCTGACGAGAGGTTCGGGACGATGGATGAGAGAGTCAAGCGAGAGAACTCTGATGCCCTTGATGCAATGATAAAGGAATGGGTGAGCGACAAGACGGTTGGAGAAGTGGAGGAACTTGGGGAGAAATACGGCTTCGGCGCAGCGAGGATTCTCAACGCCAAGGACCATTACGAGAGCGAGCACTTAAGGACGAGAGGTTCTGTGTGGTCGGTCGATGACCCTATATACGGAGAGGTCGTTGAATACGGTCCCGTTCCGAAGATGTCGGAGACGCCCGGTAGAATCAAATGGGCTGGAAAACCGGTGGGTTACGACAACGAGAAAATACTCGGGGAGCTTCTAGGGTATTCTCCCGAAGAGCTGAAGCAGCTAGAAGAGGAGGAAGTGATTGGTAAATGGGCCGATGCGCCCGGCAGAAAACCCCCGGAAGATTTCAAGGGTTGATCAGGTGTCAGAGTAATTTGAAAATTTAAGGGAAGAAGGGTTTTCCTTCTTCCCTTTTCATTTATTATTGTCGGGGCGTATTCTAAGTCCTTTCTTTCCTTTCTCCGCTCTTTTCCCTGTAGACCATGGAAGCTATCGGCTGATAAGTGGGCATTATGATTATCTCCGAGATATTGACGTGGGGCGGTCGGGTTGCCGCGAACAAAACTGCCTCTGCTACGTCATCTGCGTTTAGGGGCACAGTATCTTCATACACCTTTCTCGCCCTTTCGGTGTCTCCTCTGAACCGAACGATGCTGAATTCGGTTTCCACCATTCCGGGGTCTATCGTGGTGACCCTAACCTTTTTCCCGAACAGGTCGATACGTAACGACTTGGTGATTGCGTTTACAGCCCATTTGGTGGCGCAGTACACGTTTCCACCGGGATACACTTCGTGGCCGGCGATGGAGCCTATGTTGATCACGTGACCGGAGTTCCTTTCTACCATACCTGGCAGAACGACTTTGGTCACGTAAAGCAATCCTTTAATGTTAGTGTCTATCATCTCGTTCCAGTCTTCCACAAGCCCTTCGTGAAGGGGAATCAGGTTTCTGCTCAGACCCGCGTTGTTGATCAGTATGTCGATGGATTTCCACTCGGGTGGCAGAGACCCGAGTTTTTCTTCTACGAGCTGATAGTTGCGCACGTCGAGCTCTATCGGGAGGGTTTTTATTGAATATTTCACGGAAAGGTCCTCAGATATGGTTTTTATTCTCTCGAACCTTCTGGCTGCCAGTATGAGATTCGTTCCGTGTTCGGCGAATTTTACGGCGCACGCTTTTCCTATCCCGCTGCTTGCACCGGTGATTAGCGCAATTTTTCCCTTCAAGGACTGCATGGGACACCTCCAGGTTCTTTTTGGAGAAATTTTAATGACCTTTGGGGAATATGTAAATTGGAGTGGAATTGAAAGCGGCGAGAGAGGGTGTTTTATTTGGATATAAAAATGGTGGGCCCTCCCAGAATCGAACTGGGGACACGAGGATTTTCAGTCCTCTGCTCTACCAACTGAGCTAAAGGCCCACCGCGCAAATCCTTATTTCCAGAATAAATAAATATAATAACACCGGCTGAGATGTCAAGATATATGTGCTGGTGTGAAGGGGCGTCCGTAGTGGTGACGGATGTTGGATTACGGGGGTGCCAGAGTAGTTTTCGGAGTTGTTGTTTGGGTGTCAGAGTAATTCAGAGGTAGTTGTAAACAACTTCTGAACGACCTCTAAAAATGGTTGACTTTTTAAGTGATTGTTATTTAAACTTATCCATCCTGAACTCCGTGTGCGGGGATGAAAGGCGAAGGTGTGTCAGGTTCTACACCCATCTCCCGCATGTTTGTGATGTGTTTGAAGATTTTTAATATTTGGATGCGGCGTATTTATTCTGTATCGAACGAAATGATGAACTTCCGCGTCCACGAGGTAACGTTATGTTCGAAGCCCTGACCGAGAAATTCGAGGCTGTTCTCAAAAACCTCCGCGGGAAAGGTAGGATAACCGAGGAGAACATTCAGGATGCTGTGCGCGATGTGAAACTCGCGCTGCTGGAAGCCGATGTGAATTTCAAGGTGGTCAAGGGGTTCATCGAGCGCGTCAGGGAAAAGGCGCTTGGGCAGGAAGTGCTTCGGTCCCTCACTCCCGAGCAGCACTTCATAAAAATAGTCAACGATGAGTTGACGGAGCTGATGGGGCAAGAGGCGGAGCCCCTTAACCTGAAGAGGACACCTCCCGTGCCCATCCTCATAGTGGGGTTGCAGGGTTCGGGTAAAACCACCACTGCCGCCAAGCTTGCCCTGCACCTCAAGAAGCAGAAAAGAAGACCTCTACTCGTTCCTGCAGACGTTTACAGGCCAGCGGCGATTCAGCAGCTGATGACCCTGGGGAAACAGGTGAAGGTGGAGGTTTTCCAGGCCAACGAAAAGGACAACCCCGTTCGAATTGCATCTGAAGCGCTCAAATACGCGGAGCTGAACGGCCTCGATACTGTCATTGTGGATACCGCGGGGCGGCTCCATGTAGACGACGACCTGATGAGGGAACTGGAAGAGATGAAGTCAGCGACAGACCCTCAGGAGATACTTCTCGTTGCCGATGCCATGACCGGGCAGGATGCCGTCAACGTGGCGAAAACCTTTCACGAGAGGGTGGGGATAACAGGCGTGATCCTCACGAAGCTGGATGGAGACGCCCGGGGAGGGGCAGCCATTTCCATAAAGGCCGTCACAGGGGCCCCCATCAAGTTCGTGGGCGTGGGTGAAAAACTCGATGCTCTTGAGCAGTTCCACCCCTCGAGGATGGCTTCGAGAATCCTCGGAATGGGCGATGTTCTAACATTGATAGAGAAAGCTAGTTCCGTTGTCAGTGAGAAAAAGGCCAAAGAGCTCGAGAGAAAAATCAGGAAACAGCAATTCACGCTGGAGGACTTCAGGGATCAGCTGCTACAGATTCAAAAGATGGGGCCTCTGGAAGACATAATCTCAATGATTCCTGGTATGGGCTCGAAGCTTAAGGCAGTGAAAAACGCCTCGGTGGACGAACGGGAGATAAAAAAGGCGGTTGCTATAATAAATTCAATGACAAAAGAGGAAAGACGCAACTACAGGATTATAAATGGTTCCAGGAGGAAACGTATTGCCGCCGGGAGTGGCACCACCGTGCAGGATGTGAACAGGCTCATCAAAAATTTCCAGGCCATGGAAAACATGATGAAAAAGCTATCAAAAGGTAAAATGAGAGGCTTGCCCAAGGGAGGATTTCCATTTTGATGATATGTAAATTCATGGTAACGGAAAATTGGTATATAATAATTAAATCTACAAAAGGAGGCATTTGAGGAAATGGCGGTTCGAATCAGACTGGCGAGGCACGGGCGAAAGAAGAGACCTTTCTACAGAATCGTTGTGGCTTACTCGGAATCCCCGAGAGATGGCAGGTTTATCGAGCGAGTGGGGACCTACGACCCTATGGTCGAGCCCCCTGCCATAAACGTCAAGGAAGACAGGGTGCTCAAGTGGCTCATGGAGGGCGCTGAGCCGACGGAGACGGTGAGAAGCCTTCTCAGGAAAGTGGGCGTCTGGCAAAAATTCATGGAAATCAAGAGCCAAAAGAAAAAGGAAAGCGCTGCCTGAAAAGAATCAGGCTGTGTGAAGGAATTCATACGCGGAGCCCGTCCGGCGGACCCGAAGGGCCAGAACTGAAGCGGAGGTGAAACATGATGAAGGAACTCATCGAGTATATCGCAAAGGCTCTCGTCGACCATCCCGATGAGGTTGAAGTCACCGAGGTTGAGGGCGAAAAGACATCCGTTATCGAGCTCAAGGTGGCGAAAGAAGATCTTGGCAAAGTGATCGGGAAGCAGGGCAGGACTGCGAGGGCGATGCGGACGATCCTGAGTGCAGCTTCCACCAAGATGAAGAAGAGGGCAGTCCTCGAAATAATCGAGTGATGGCGAAAGGCCAGCACGGTCAATTTCTCGAAGTCGGAATAGTAGTTCGCGTCCACGGCGTAAAAGGGAAAATCAAGGTCAAAACGTATTCGGGTGAGACGGACGGGCTCTCGTGTGTGAAAACCATCTATTTCCAGCCCGAAGGCCTCGTGAAAGTATTTCCGAATAAGAAGACTCGTGAGGGGATGCTTCCTTTTGAGGTAGATCTCTTTCAACGCCTGAAAACTCACGCATTGCTGACGCTTAAGGACGTTCAGGACGTAAATACCGCGGCGTTCTTCGTCAACAGGAAAGTTTTCATCCACAAAGAAGACCTTCCGGAACTCGGCGATGAGGAGTATTATTACTTCGAGCTCGAGGGGTTTCGGGTGGTGGACGAAAGCGGCGATATCGTGGGTGAGGTGATCAGGGTGCTTCCCTCTCCAGCTCACGATCTACTGGTGGTTCTGACGGATGATGGAGAAAAACTGGTTCCCTTCGTGGAAGAGTTCGTTCCCCGGGTTCTCAGAGAGGAAAGAAAGATAGTAATATCTCCTATCAAGGGTCTTCTGGATGATGAGATTTGATGTTCTCACCATATTTCCCTCCCTTTTCGAGTCGGTTTTCAACAAGACGGTTATAGGCAAGGCGAGGGAGAAGGGAATCATAGAGATAGCTGTCCACGATATAAGGGAATACACTACGGACAAACACAGGACCACGGAGGACCTGCCGTATGGGGGTGGACCGGGAATGGTGATGAAGCCCGAACCCATTTTCAGAGGTGTCAGAGACATAAAGGAGAAATATGGAGATGGGTTCGTGGTCCTCTTGACCCCGGCAGGCAGGCTGTTCGACTCTTCGATCGCCAAGGAACTTGCGGAGAGGGGGCATCTCATTCTGATCTGCGGCAGATACGAGGGGGTAGACGGCAGGGTGTCAGAGTACCTGGCGGACATGGAGCTTTCCATAGGGGATTACGTTTTGACGGGTGGAGAGATACCCGCGATGGTTGTGGTGGATGCGGTATCCAGGTTCGTCCCTGGAGTTGTGGGCAAGGAGGAATCGGTTCGAAACGACTCATTCGAATACGGGATACTCGAGGCTCCACCTTATACCCGACCCGCAGATTTCGAGGGGATGAAGGTTCCCGAAATTCTCCTTTCCGGACATCACAGGAAGATATGGGAGTTTCGGGTGAAGGAAGGACTGCGAAGAACTCTGAGATACAGGCCCGAGTTGCTGAATAAGGCAGATTTACCGGACGAATACAGAAAAATCCTTCGGGAAGTTCTCTCCGAGGAGAAAGAGGGAGAGAACGGCTCGTGAGGGAATCAATTTACATAGCTCTGGTGCATTATCCTGTATACGACAGGAGGAAGAGGGTCGTCACCACCTCGATAACCAATCTGGACCTGCACGACCTGGCTCGTCTCACTAGAACCTTCGGGCTCGGGTCTTTTTATGTCGTTCAGCCGTCTCCTCTCCAGAGAGAACTAGCGGCGAGGATAATATCGCACTGGGATAGAGGCGGCGGAGCATCCTACAACGAGACGAGGAAGGAGGCTTTCAAGACCGTCAGGATGGTGGAGTCTCTGGAGGAGATGAAAAGAGAGATAGAAAACGAGATGGGGAAACCTCCCACCTTCATATCGACCACAGGCAGAGACTTCCCTGAACAGGTGGAATACGATGAGCTGAAGAGGAAGCTTCCTGACGTATTACCGGCGGTTTTTTTGTTTGGAACCGGGTGGGGACTCGCCGATGATCTAATTTTATCCTCCGATTTCGTGCTCAAACCGATTAAAATAAGTAGTGATTACAATCACCTTTCCGTGAGATGTGCCGCAGCAATTATTCTTGACAGGATACTGGGAAGGTAATAAAATTTTCTGTCTTCATTGCGAGTTGACAATGTGAGAATATGGGATTTCTGGAGGTATGTCGCCATGAGCATAATCGATGAAATAACGAGGGAATTCAGAAACAGGGAAATTCCCAACTTCCGTGCGGGTGATACCGTGCGAGTCTACATGAGGATCAAAGAGGGAGAAAAGGAGCGCGTCCAGTATTTCGAGGGGATCGTTATATCGATACATCGAAACGGGGTCTCCAGCACTTTCAAGGTTAGAAAAGAATCGTTCGGGGTGGGAGTAGAGAAAACCTTTCCCCTTTACTCGCCTCTCATAGAGAAGATCGAGGTCAAGCGGCGCGGAGACGTGAGGAGGGCCAAGCTTTACTATCTGAGAAAGCTCTCGGGTAAGAAGGCGAGGGTGAAGGAGAAGAAGGACTGGATGATAAAGAAGAAGGAAGAGGCGCGCGCTGCGAGACTCGAGGAGGAGAAGAAAGAAGCGGTTTCTCGGGAGGAGATTTCGGGTGAGGCTGGCGTTGAGAAAGCGGAATCATCTCCAGAAGCTGCGGCCACGGCCCCTGCTGAAGAGTCGCAGGTTCATGAGGCGTCTGCCGGTGAATCCGAACCTGAAAAGGCGGAATGAAGAATCGAAATAAAACGAGAAGGTGCAGTAAACGATGAACAGATTCGAAAGGGGACTACACGAGAAAGGCTACAAATTCATAGCGGGTGTCGATGAGGCGGGAAGAGGACCTCTTGCGGGACCCGTGGTTGCAGCGGCGGTTATATTTCCCGCCGGATACGAAAATCCGGACATAAGGGATTCCAAGAAGCTTACGCAGGACAGGAGAGAACAGCTCTTTTTCAGGATAACGAACGATGCTATCGCTTATGCGATAGGCGTGGCCACGCCGGAAGAGATCGATACCTACAACATCCACAATGCAACCCTTCTCGCGATGGAGAGAGCCGTCAAGATGCTGGATGTCAAGCCGGACTGCGTGCTCGTGGACGGCAGGTTCGAAATTCCGACTATACTCATAGATCAGATCACCGTTAAGTCGGGAGACAGCACCGTACTTTCGATTGCTGCTGCTTCCATAGTTGCCAAAGTGACCCGCGACATGGTTATGGAAAGGTATCACGATGTTTACCCGCACTACAACTTCGCCGTTCACAAAGGGTACCCCACCAGAGAGCACAGGGAAGCTCTCGCCAGGTATGGACCCAGCCCCATACACAGGAGAAGCTTCCGGGGAATCGCCTGTGAGGGGAAGAAGTAAGCGTTCCGTAGGCAGAAACGCGGAGGAAGCAGCCTGTCGCCATCTTCGTGACAAGGGATTCCTGATAATCGATCGAAATTTGAGAGGTCGGGACGGGGAAATAGACATCCTCGCCAGGAAGGGTTCGTGCATCGTGGTCGTGGAAGTGCGGAGCAAGCGAAGCGATTCTCCTGTATCAAGCGCTGACCTCTTTCCTCCCGCAAAGAGGCGAAAGGTCGTCAGGGTTGCGAGGGAGGTGGCGAGGAGGCACTGGCGGCGGGGCGATTCTCTGAGGTTCGACGTGGTCGTAGTCACGCGTGACGGCGAAGAAATCGTGAATGTCGAGCACCTGGAGAATGCTTTCTCCGGTGACGGCACAGTGTGGTAAAAAGGTTCGAAAGAGGAACTACTGGAGGCAGGCGATGTTTTCAAACGCTAAGAAGAAGGAGGAGAGGCTTTTTATATCGGGTAACGAGGCGATGGCGCTGGGGGCTTATGAGGCAGGGGTGAGGGTGGCTGCTGCATATCCAGGCACTCCCTCCACCGAGATACTCGAGGCTCTCGCCGGGTTCGAGGGAGTTTACACGGAGTGGTCCCCAAACGAGAAGGTGGCATTCGAGGTTGCACTGGGAGCGTCTTTTGCTGGTGCCAGAGCCCTGTGCTCCATGAAGCACGTGGGGCTGAATGTGGCTGCGGATCCTCTGTTTACTTCGGCATATACGGGAGTGAGGGGAGGCTTCGTTGTGATAACCGCTGACGATCCCGAGATGCACAGCTCTCAGAACGAGCAGGACAACCGCAATTACGCTTTCGCTGCGAAGATACCGATGCTGGAGCCTTCCGACCCGCAGGAGGCGAAGGATTTCACGAAGCTCGCCTTCGAGCTCAGCGAGAAGTTCGACACTCCAGTTCTGGTGAGGAGCACGACCAGAGTTTCTCACGTCAAAGGAATAGTGACTCCAGGTCCACACGTTAAACCGCCGCTTGAGCCTGGAATAGTCAAGGATCCAGAAAAACTCGTCATGCTACCCGCCAACGCCAGGAAAAGGAGGGTGGTCCTCGACGAGAGATTGCGAAAGCTCAGGGAGTTCGCCGACGAATTTCAGCACAACGTCATCGAGTGGAGGGACAGAAAGATTGGATTCATAACCTCTGGCGTTTCCTATCTCTATGTGAGAGAGGCTTTCCCGGAGGCATCCGTTTTAAAGCTCGGGATGGTCTATCCCTTCCCTGAAAAGAAGATAAGAGAATTCGCAGCGGGCGTGGAGAAGCTCTACGTGGTCGAGGAACTTGATCCGTTCATAGAGCTTCACGTGAGGGCCATGGGGATAGGCTGTGCTGGCAAAGAGCTGGTCCCTGGCAGGGGCGAGCTCAATCCATCCATAGTAAAAAGAGCTATTTTGGGAGAAGCTAAGGCAAGGGGGTTGGAAGAGGAAAAGCTGGAGATCCCCGGCAGGCCTCCCAACCTGTGTCCCGGATGTCCCCACAGGGGGTTGTTCTACGCCCTTTCCAGGCTCGGGGTGTTCGTTGCGGGCGATATAGGCTGTTACACTCTAGCTTTCCTCAAACCCCTGCAGGCGATGGATTCCTGCGTCTGCATGGGGGCGAGCATCGGAAACGCCCACGGCATGACGGTGGCACTAGGCGAGAAAGCCGCCGGTAAAGTTGTGGCGGTTATAGGGGATTCCACTTTCGTCCACTCCGGCATAACATCTCTGATCGACATAGTCTACAACCGCGGGTTTGCCACGGTCATAATACTCGACAACAGAACGACCGCGATGACAGGGCACCAGCCCAATCCGGTGACGGGGGAGACGATAAGGAGGGAACCTACTGTTGAGCTCGACATCGAGGCGCTCTGTCGTGCGATCGGCGTCAAGCACGTTGCGACGGTAGATCCCAACGACATCGAGAAGACTTACGATGTGCTCAAGGAAATGGTGAACAAAACGGAGCCCTCCGTGGTCATAACCAGATACCCCTGTGTGCTCCTTCCCGAGGAGAGAAAGAAAAAGAAGCCGCTTTACACGATCATACTTCCGGAGTGCACAGGGTGCAGGGCCTGCCTGAAGATAGGCTGCCCGGCGATCGAGTGGGTGAACGTGACGCCAGAGGAGGCCAGAGAGCTGGGGCTCAAAGAAAAACAGAAGGGATACGCGAGGATAAATCCGATCCTGTGCGACGGGTGCGGTCAGTGCGTTCCCCTGTGCAGGTTCGGAGCCATAATCCAGGAGGAGGAGTAAGATGAAGGATGAGGGGAACGTTCTTTTCTGCGGCGTCGGTGGTCAGGGAATAATCCTCGCGAGCGAGATACTGTCGGTGGCACTCATGAAGGCGGGCTTCGACGTAAAAAAAAGCGAGGTCCACGGGATGGCGCAGAGGGGCGGGTCCGTGGTTGCGCACGTCCGGTTCGGCGAAAAAGTGTTTTCTCCTCTGATAGAGGATGGCGGAGCGGATATGGTCCTCGCTTTCGAGAAACTCGAGGCGATGAGGTATTTCAATTTCATGAAGAAGGGAACCAGGGTCATTCTCAACACACAGGAGATATTCCCTCCCTCTGTCGCGACCGGCATGGAGGAGTATCCTGGAGGAATAATCGAGGCTCTCGAAAAAAGGGGGCTAGATGTTTTCCCGGTGGACGCGCTTTCCCTCGCCAGGGAGGCCGGTGAGGTGAGAGCGGTAAACAGCGTGCTTCTGGGGGCTCTTTCTAACTTCCTGCCTATTGAAGTGAGCTTCTTTTTCGAGGTAATATCAGAGAAAATTCCCGAAAGATTCAGGGATGTGAACAGGCAGGCTTTTTCTCTGGGGAGGACGGCTATCAGGGCGTCTTGCTCGTGAGGCGAGATATCCTTTACAAATCCAGGAGGTGGGGATCCCATGATATGGAATGAGGAGTTCGAGACCCTTCCAAGAGAGGCGCTCGAGGCCCTTCAACTCAAGCGCCTCAAAGCTCTCGTCGAGAGGGTCTACGCCACGGTCCCGTATTACAGGCAGAAGATGGATTCTGCGGGTGTTAGACCAGATGATATCAGGACGCTGGATGACCTGAAGAGGCTCCCATTCACGACGAAGGATGACCTGAGGGAAAATTACCCGTTTGGGCTCTTCGCCGTTCCCCTCGAACGGGTCATCAGAATTCACGCATCTTCCGGAACGACCGGTAAGCCCACTGTCGTGGGTTACACGAGAAGGGACATAGACACCTGGGCGGAGTTGATGGCGAGAACGCTCGCATCCGGAGGCACGAGGCAGGGTGACGTGGTTCACAACGCATATGGCTACGGCCTGTTCACCGGGGGGCTGGGCGCGCACTACGGGGCGGAGAAGCTGGGCGCCACGGTGATACCCATGTCCGGCGGCAACACGAAAAGGCAGATAATGATAATGCAGGATTTCGGTTCCACTGTTCTTCTGTGCACTCCTTCGTATGCACTGAATCTGGCGGAAGTGATGGAGGAAGAAGGGGTCGACCCGTCGACTCTGAAGCTGCGCGTGGGGCTTTTCGGAGCCGAGCCGTGGAGCGAGAAGATGAGGGAGGAAATAGAGAAGAAGCTCAGGATAAGCGCTCTCGACATATACGGGCTGAGCGAGGTAATCGGTCCTGGAGTGGCGAGCGAGTGCATCGAGGGGAAACACGGCCTCCACATATTCGAAGACCATTTCATCCCGGAAATAATAGACCCCGACACGGGAGAGGTGCTCCCCTGCGGGGAAACGGGGGAGCTCGTGTTCACCACCCTGACGAAGGAGGCTTTCCCGGTAATAAGATACAGGACGAGGGACATCACGCGGCTGATTCAGGAGCCGTGTGTCTGCGGCAGGACGTTCATCCGGATGGAAAGAGTGTCGGGAAGGACGGACGACATGCTGATAATCAGGGGAGTGAACGTGTTCCCCTCTCAGATTGAGCATGTTCTCATGAGCGTAGAGGGCGTTGAGCCTCATTACCAGATAATAGTGGACAGAGAAGGGGCTCTGGACGTGATGGAAGTCCAGGTTGAAGTGGACGAGAGGATATTCTCCGACGAAGTGAAAAAGCTCGAGACGTTGAGCAGGCGGATAGAGAGGGACATAAAGGAGATGCTCGGGATTTCCTGCAGAGTCAAACTCGTGGAGCCGAAGACTATCCAGAGGAGCGAGGGAAAGGCGAAAAGGGTCATAGATCGGAGAAAGATCTAAAAAAGGGGGATGGTCATGAAGGTAGAACAGATTTCGATATTCCTGGAAAACAAATCCGGGAGGCTGGCGGAGGTCACGGGCATTCTGGCCGAGCAGGGAATAAACATCAGGGCACTTTCGCTTGCGGACACCGCCGATTTCGGTATATTGCGGCTCATCGTGAACGACACAGAAAAGGCGAAGCAGATCTTGAAGAGCAACGGATTCACCGTGGGGAAGACGGAAGTCGTTGCGATAGAGGTCCCGGACAGACCCGGCGGACTGGCAGGGATACTCGGCAAGTTGAAGGATTACGAAATCAACGTGGAGTATATGTATGCCTTCGTCCAGAAAAGCGGTGAAAACGCGATCATAATCTTCAGGTTCGACGAGGTGGACAAAGCAATCGATGTGCTGCAGAAAGCAGGCGTCAAGATACTGAAAGGTGAGGATGTTTACGCTCTCTGACGTGACGGGAGCACAAAAAAGCAAAGGAGGGGGCAAGGTATGAGAAGAATCATTCGATTTGTATCGATCGTGGCGTTGCTTCTCCTGTTCGTGGGCTCTGCACTGGCCGAGGACGTTATAAAGATCGGGGCTATCTTTTCTGTGACGGGTCCCGCATCGTTTTTGGGGGAGCCCGAGAAAAACACCGTGGAGATGCTGGTGGAGAAGATCAACGCATCAGGGGGGATTCTCGGCAAGAAGCTGGAAGTGATCATCTACGACGATGAAACGGATGTTAACAAGAGCGTGCTCGCTGCAGAGAAGCTGCTCAAGAAGGACAAGGTGGTGGCGGTCATCGGGCCCACGACTTCCGGGCACACGCTGGCGATTTTGAACAAGTTCCAGAAGGCCAGGGTTCCTCTGGTTTCCTGTGCCGCGGCTGAAAAGATCGTGAAACCCGTAAAGAAGTGGGTTTTCAAGACTCCTCAGTCCGACAGACATGCGGTAACCAGGATCTACAAGCACATGCTTTCGAAGGGAATAAAGAAGGTGGCGATCATCACGGTGTCCAACGGCTTCGGGCAGGCGGGCAGAGCGGTTTTGAAAGAACTCGCTCCCAAGATGGGTCTCGAAATCGTCGCGGACGAGGTTTACGGGCCCAAGGACACCGACATGACGGCTCAGCTCACCAAGATCAAGAACACCGACGCCCAGGCTATAGTGTGCTGGGGGACGAATCCCGGCCCAGCCGTCGTAGCCAGAAACAGGGTTCAGCTCGGAATAGACATTCCGCTCTACATGAGTCACGGTGTGGCTTCCAAGAAATTCATCGAGCTTGCTGGCGAGGCAGCTGAGGGCATACTCCTTCCCGCCGGAAGACTCATAGTCGCAGATCAGATTCCCGAGGACAATCCCCAGAAAAAGCTCCTGCTCGAATACAAGAAAGAGTACGAGTCCAGGTTCGGAAGCGCGGTGTCCACCTTTGGTGGCCACGCGTGGGACGCGCTCATGCTCGTGAAGAAGGCTATCGAGATGGGACAGTCCGCCGATCCCAGGGACATCAGGGACAATCTGGAGAAGATAAAGGGGTTCGTTGGCACAGGCGGGATATTCAACTACTCGCCTGAGGATCACAACGGTCTCGATGAGAGCGCTTTCGAGATGGTGGTGATAAAGAACGGAGACTGGCAGATAGTGAAATAGTAGATGGACATCTCGAGTTATCTTCAGCTTTTGATATCCGGATTGACCGTGGGCAGCACCTACGGGTTGACTGCCCTCGGTTTCACCATAATTTTCAATACCACCGGCATAATCAACTTCGCTCAGGGCGAGTTCGTCATGCTCGGGGGGATGCTCGGCGTGTTCATGATGAAGTGGCTCGGGCTTTCCCTCGGATGGGCCGTGGTGGGGGCCGTCGTCGTCACCACGATAGTTGGCGCCTGCGTCGAGAGATTTACGATAAGGCCTGTGAGAGATGCGTCCATCATCAACCTGATAATCGTCACCATAGGAGTTTCCATATTGCTTAGGGGCGTAGCCATGCTCGTGTGGGGGAAAGACACCTACGCCCTGCCTCCCTTCAGCGGCAACAAGCCGATAAGTCTTCTGGGGGCAACCATCCTCCCGCAGAGCATCTGGATTCTCGTCATCACCCTTTTGCTCCTCGGGGCGCTCAAGGTGTTTTTTTCCACCTCCATGATCGGAAAGGGAATGCTCGCCTGCTCTTACGACAGGAAGGCGGCGTATCTCATGGGCATAAGCGTAGAGAGGATGGTTCTGTTCTCGTTCATGCTGTCGGCACTTGTGGGAGCAGTCGGTGGAGTCATCCTCGCCCCGATAACATTGACTTCGTTCGATGCGGGAATTCTTTTGGGGCTCAAAGGGTTTTCAGCGTGCATCCTGGGGGGGCTGGGCAATCCTTTCGGGGCGGCTTTTGGCGGACTGATACTGGGTGTCCTGGAGTCTTTCGGGGCTGGGATTATTTCCTCCGCATATAAAGACGCCATAGCTTTCATGATTCTTCTTCTCCTTCTGTTTTTCAAACCCACCGGGCTTTTCGGGACTGCCGAATCGGAGAGGGTGTGATGAGAGGCTTTCGCCGGGATTTCATATCGGTTGCCCTGTTTCTGCTTGCTCTGCTTCTGTTTCCCAGCGTTCTCACCAACGACTATTATGTGAGCACGCTGACTATTGCGTGCATAAATGCCATCATCGTGGTGGGGTTGAACTTGCTTCTGGGATACGCGGGGCAGATAAGCCTCGGGCACGCAGCTTTTTACGGCATAGCCGCTTACACCACGTCGATTCTGACCACCACTTACGGCTGGCCCGTCTGGGGAGGGATTATTGCTGCGCTTTTCGCCGTCGTGGTGGTGGCTTACGTTATAGGAGTTCCATCTCTCAAGTTGACGGGACATTACCTCGCCATGGCGACTCTAGGCTTCGGGATCATTGTTTACATCTTCTTCAATGAGACGGTCGAGCTGACGGGAGGGCCCACGGGATTCGTGGGGATTCCGCGACTCGAGTTTTTCGGCTACACCTTCGATTCCGACCTCGCCTACTACTATCTCGTCGCTTCCGTCCTTTCATTCGTTGTCCTGATATCCCTCAACCTCATAAATTCCCGCGTCGGCAGGGCGCTCAAGGCGATACACACGAGCGAGACAGCCGCTCAGGTGATGGGGGTAAACATATCCGGTTACAAGGTATTCGTCTTCGTCCTGTCGGCGTTTTACGCCGGGATAGCCGGGGTCCTCTACGCTCATTATCTGAATTTCGTGGCACCCTCGTCGTTCGGGTTCGACTTTTCGGTGGAGCTCGTCGTCATGGTCGTTTTGGGTGGCATGGCGAGCGTCTGGGGGGCGGTTGTGGGCGCGTTCTTCCTGACCGTGCTCCCCGAGTTTTTGCGCGTTTTCGAGGACCTGGATATTTTGATTTTCGGGGCCATTCTGATCGCCTGCATAATGTTTCTCCCTCAGGGGATAGCGGGAGGCGTGAGAAAGCTGGTGGAGAGGCTCAGGCCCGGAAGGGAAGCCGAAAGTGGCTGAAAAGGATGAGCTGATACTGGAATGCAGGGGAGTCCGCGTGTCGTTCGGTGGGGTGGTAGCCCTTAAAGGGGTGGATTTCTGCGTCCGCAGGGGAACGATAACGGCGGTGATAGGCCCCAACGGCGCGGGGAAGACGACGCTTTTAAACGCCATAAGCGGCCTCGTTTCGGTTGAGGAGGGCAGTTTTCTTTTCGGCGGGGTGGAGCTGTCCGACAAGCCTCCGCACGTGAGGGGCGGCATGGGTATAGTCAGGACTTTTCAAAATCTCGAGATATTCTCGAACATGACCGTTCTCGAGAACGTGATGACCGGAGTCCACAGGAACGTGAAATACACCGTGCTGGATTCTCTCCTTAAAACGCCCAGGTACTGGGTGGAGGAGAAGAGGTGCGTCGAGAAGGCTCTCCGGGAACTCGAATTCATGGGACTTCTCGACAAGAAGGACCTGATGGCGGATGAGCTGCCGTTCGGCAATCAAAGGCTGCTGGAGCTGGCAAGGGCTCTGGCTTCAGACCCGTCACTCATACTGCTCGATGAGCCGGCAGCCGGGCTGAATATCAGGGAGACCAAGGAGCTGGGAAAGATAATCAGGCGGATAAACGAGGAGAGAGGGGTTACCATCATCCTGGTGGAGCACGACATGGACCTCGTGATGAAGATAAGCGACTGGATAACGGTTCTCAACTTCGGTGAGGTGATTGCGGAGGGGAAACCGCTTGAAGTTCAGAAGAACCCGAACGTCATTGCCGCGTATCTTGGAGAAGAGGAACCGCTGGAAGGAGATGCCGGTGCTGAGAATTAAGAACGTCGATGTTTTCTACGGAAAGATACACGCGATAAGAAAGGTTTCCCTGCACGTGAAGAAGGGAGAGATAGTTGCGCTCATAGGCGGGAACGGAGCCGGTAAGACGACTCTGCTGACCACGATATCTGGTCTCGTGAGGTCGAGAAACGGGAGGATAGAGTTTGAAGGGAAGGACATAACAAAGGCAAAGCCCGATCGCATCGTCAAGATGGGGATATCCCACGTCCCGGAAGGGCGTCTGGTTTTCAAGCCGATGACCGTGGAAGACAATCTGATGCTCGGTGCCTTTCACAGGGTGTCCTTGCTGAGCGGTGGAAACCTGGAGGAGGACCTGGAAAAGGTTTACACGATCTTTCCCGTGCTCAAGGAGCGGAGGAAGCAGCTGGCTGGGACGCTTTCGGGTGGAGAACAGCAGATGCTTGCCATCGGGAGGGCGCTGATGTCGAGACCAAAGCTTTTGCTTCTGGACGAGCCGAGCATGGGGCTGGCGCCCACTATAATAAAGGAGATCTTCGGTTACATAGTTGAGCTCAGAAACGCCCTTGGTCTGACGGTTTTGCTGGTGGAGCAAAATGCCAGATCCGCGCTGAGGATAGCCGACAGAGGATACGTTCTCGAAACTGGTAGAATAGTTCTCCAGGGGCCTGCGGAGAACCTGCTCGACAATCGTGAAGTGCAGAGGGCGTATCTGGGTAGAGACCTCGATGCGGAGGTCCCCATTGATTAAGCAAGGAGGGAAAGATGTACTGGGAGCCCGAATTCGAGTGCATGGACAGGGAGGAACTTGAGCAGCTACAGCTCGAGAGGCTACAGGCAACTCTCACGAGAGTGTACAGGAACGTTCCTTTCTACAGGAGAAAATTCGATGAGGCAGGGATAGTTCCGGAAGATCTCGTCTCGCTCGAGGATTTGAAGAAATTCCCGTTCACCACAAAGGATGATCTCAGGGAGAACTACCCTTATGGGCTCTTCGCCGTCCCTCTTAGAGAGGTGGTGAGGATACACGCGTCTTCTGGAACCACGGGGATGTCGACGGTGGTGGGTTACACGAAGAACGACATAAAGACCTGGTCCAGCCTCGTTGCCAGAGTTCTGACCGCCGGGGGAGTCACCAGGGACGACGTCGTCCAGATATCCTTCGGGTATGGGCTTTTCACCGGCGGTTTCGGATTGCATTACGGTGCGGAGCGCATTGGCGCATCGGTCATTCCCATATCGAGCGGGAACACGAGGCGCCAGATAAAGATCATGCAGGACTTCAAGACCACGGCGCTGGTGTGCACTCCGAGCTACGCCCTGCTCATGGCGGACACGATCCAGGAGATGGGAATAAACGTGAACGCCCTGTCCCTTAAATATGGGCTTTTTGGCGCGGAGCCCTGGTCCGAGGGGATGAGAAAGGAGCTGGAGGATAAGCTGAAAATAATCGCCACCGACAATTACGGGTTGAGCGAGGTGATGGGACCCGGAGTGGCGGGAGAATGTCTCGAGAGGAAGGGACTGCACATAAATGAAGATCACTTCCTCGTGGAGATAGTGGATCCAGAGACGCTCGAGCCCGTGAAACCCGGGGAAGTGGGGGAGCTGGTCATTACGACGCTGACCAAAGAGGCATTTCCGGTGATAAGGTTCAGGACGAGGGATTTGACCAGGCTCATCTACGAACCGTGTCCCTGCGGGAGGACGAGTGTCAGAATGCACAAGGTAATGGGCCGAACCGATGACATGCTCATAATCAAGGGAGTCAACGTGTTCCCGTCGCAAATAGAAGCCGTGCTGGTTGAAATAGAAGGGACGGAGCCTCATTATCAGATCATAGTGGACCGGAAGGGCGCCCTGGACGAGGTCACCGTTCTCGTGGAGGTGTCGGAGTCGATATTCTTCGACCAGATGAAGAAGCAGAGGGAGATGATAGAGCACATAAAAAAGAGGCTCGCCGCAGAGCTGGGGATCACTGTGGAAGTCAAGCTCGTGGAGAAAAAGACCCTGGAGAGGTTCGAAGGAAAGGCGAAGAGGGTGATCGACAGGAGAAGGTTATAGGTGGCTAGAGGAAGGCTGTATATAGTCGCCACTCCCCTGGGAAACCTGGAAGATCTCAGTTTTCGCGCCTTGAGAGTGCTCTCGGAAGTAGATGGGATAGCATGTGAAGATTCTCGCCGAACGGTAAAACTTCTGAACAGGTATGAGATCAAGACTCCCCTGATAACTTACCAGGAATACAACAAAGAACGGGCTGGGAAGGGCATAATCGCCCGCCTGAAAAGAGGAGAGAAGATAGCTCTCGTCTCGGATGCGGGAACCCCGGGAATATCTGATCCTGGATTCAACCTGATAAGGGACTGCATTGCAGAGGGGATAGATGTGGAGGTGATACCCGGGCCGTCCGCGATCATAGGAGCACTGGTTCTTTCGGGTCTTCCCACGGACAGGTTCTGCTTCGAGGGGTTTCTTCCTTCTAAAAGGGAAAAAAGGAAGGAGAAACTCGCCGAGCTCAGGACGGAGAGCAGGACCCTTGTGATGTATGAATCTCCCCATCGGTTGAAGGAGGCGCTCGAGGACATCGCGGAGATTTTTCCGGGCAGGAGATGCGCCTTGATCAGGGAGATGACCAAGATCCACGAGGAAGTGATAAGGGGGACGGTGGAAGAGGTGTCGGCGGAGATTTCTTCCAGGGATTCCGTGCAGGGGGAGATAACGATAGTCCTGGAAGGTTACAGACCCGAAGGGGTTATGGTCGAGAACGTGGATGAGATAATCGAGCGGGAACTCGAGGAATTCGAGGGTTCCCCCTCGGAGCTTGCCAGGAAGATTTCCCGGGAGACGGGCCTTCCGAGGAAGCTGATCTACTCGAAGATTCTCGAGAGAAAGAGGAGGTAAGTTCCCGGAATGGCTCCGTGGGAAATCACCTGAGGAATAACTTCTGAAACCCTCCCAAAAAAAAGTTGACAGCCCCAAATATACTATATAGACTATCGGCATATTAGCATTTAGGTGGTCGAATTTGGATTATTTATACCCCACCGGATTTATCTGTTCATATTGTTAAAACCTTCATTATCAAACTATTAATTATTATAAAGTGTCAGAGTAGATTGCTCAGGCGAAAGTTCAAATACGATTTATAATAGGCATAAAGCTATATAATCTATGGATTATAAAGTGTAGATGGATGCTATGGGACAGATTTTTTTCGCCGGAGGAGATCAAAAAATGGAACGAGGATTTCTCCGGCGCTTATCGCTGGAGGTATTCTTGCGGCCTCTCTCAAATTCATATGGGAGGGAATTTTGAAGTATCTGCCTGTTGGAATAAAAATGGCTGGGAAAAGGGTTCTTGTTGTGGGTGGGGGCAAGATCGCGTCCAGAAAGGTGGAGAGGCTTTTACGTGCACGCGCTTGGATTACTCTTCTCTCTCCTGAATTGGACGATACCCTTCGCTCTCTCTGGATTCGGGGATGCGTGTGTTGGGTTAGGGGATCTTTCGATGCGGAAGTGGACGTGCCCGCTGATTTCGTGATTGCGGCGACGTCCGATCCGGCCGTAAACGCGAAGGTTTCGGATCTCTTCAGAGCGAGGAAAGTTCCTGTGAACGTCGTGGATGACAGGGAGAAGTCTGATTTCATTTTTCCTGCTGTTGTGGAATTCCCGGAGTTCACCCTTTCCATATCGACCGACGGCGAAGGGCCGGGAATTGCGGCTCGGCTTCGTGAGTTCGTCGAGGATCATGCGCGGGAAGTGGAGGAGAGAGTCCTGCGCGGGGCGAGACCGGTCGGGAAGGAGAAAGAAGGAGGTAGAGTTGTTCTGGTCGGAGCAGGGCCGGGTGCGTGGGATCTTCTTACGCTCAGGGCCCTCATGGAAATAAAAAGGGCCGATGTTGTACTGAGAGACTATCTCGTGCCCGATGAAGTGATCGCTAAATCTGGAACCAGGGCGAAGGTGATAACCCTCCGACGACATAAATATGGGGACAGGTCGGGTGCGGCGAAAAGGCAGAATTACGCAAATCGTCTCATGGCGCGGCTTGCGAGCAGGGGCTGGTATGTGGTTAGGCTCAAATGCGGCGATCCCTTCATGTTCGGCAGGGGAGGAGAGGAATTGCTTTACCTCATCGAGAGGGGAATACCTGTCGAAGTGGTCCCTGGCATCACCGCCGGAATCGGGGCTGCCTCCAGCGCTCTGTTACCGCTGACCCTTCGAGAAGTTTCCTCGTCGGTTATATTCATCACTGGATCCGTTTCGGGGGAAAGTGCCCTCTCTGGTGCTGAGGCGATTGAAGGGGGTGGATCGTGCACCGTGGTTGTGTATATGTCATCGAAAAACGCGAAGAAGGTTCGTGAAGTGCTTCTCTCGCGAAGAGTCTCGCTGGATTTGCCCGCTGCAATAATTGAGCGTGCCACGTGGCCTGATGAAAAGGTTTATTTCACTACCGTGGGTGAGTTTCCACGTGTGGCAGAGAAGGTCGAGGGGCCAGCACTGCTCGTTGTGGGAGAGACAGTTAAATTGGCGAAGAGATTCCTCGAGGAGAAGGAAAGGCTTTCTACCCGTGGATGGGTCGGGAAGAGAGAGAAAGGAGGGAATGAATGCCATGAAAAAGAGAGTATATGAAAACGTTTCGGAACTGATCGGTTCCCTGGAAAATCCCACTCCGATGGTTAAATTGTCGAGGCTTCACAGAGGGAAAGGAGAAATCTTTCTGAAACTGGAGTGGTTCAATCCCTTCGGGTCAATAAAAGACAGGACCGCCAGCTTTCTTCTCCGGGGGCTTCTGGAGAGGGGGCTTCTCGATGACAAGGAGATCGTGGAGCCCACGTCGGGTAATACGGGAATTGCCCTGGTTGCGATGGCGAACCTTCTCGGTGTCAGGTGCACCATAACCATTCCTTCCGGCGTTCCGGAAGAAAAAATAGCCATCTTGAGACTTTTGGGGGCGACTGTTCTTCCCACTCCGGACGATCTTTGCCCGATTGAACACCCGAAAGATGGGGCGATTGCCCTGGCGAAATCTTTCGTCGATAGTCCTCGAACGAAGGACAGGTATGTCATGCCCAATCAGTATGAAAATCCCGACAACGTGAAAGCGCACTACGAGACCACGGGACCGGAAATATGGATGCAGACAGAGGGAAAGGTGACGCACTTCTTCGCGGGATACGGAACCTGCGGCACCATAACTGGAGTGGGAAGATACCTCAAGGAGAAGAACCCGGATGTGAAAATCATAGCTATAGAGCCGATGAAGGGACACAAACTTCCAGGGCTCAAAAGCTTCGCCGAGTCGAAGAAACCAGCCATTCTCGATGAGTCCGTGATAGACGAATCGATAGTGGTCAACGATGAGGATGCTTACAGGACCACTCTGGAACTCATAAGGGGAGAAAGCATTCTGGCAGGTCCGTCGACCGGAGCCATCCTGTATGCAGCCCTTACCTGGGAACTGAAAGAAGGAGATGTGGCCGTGGTTGTGTCGCCCGATAGCGTATTCAAATATACTTCCTACTTCGTCGAGTATTTGAAAGAAGAGGAGAAGAAGAGCAGAGACAGTCTGCTGGAGGTGTGAAGTGAGAGAAATGAATTACGCGGAACTAAAAAAGGGCGGGATGATGCGTCAAAGAGAAGCGGGGGTCTTCTCAGTCAGGCTCCACATCACAGGCGGAAAGCTTACTACCGCTCAACTTCAGGCAATAAAAGAGGCAGCCGAAACTTACGGGTGCGGTGAGATTCATCTGACTGCACGGCAGGGGATCGAGATTCCCGGTGTGAAACAGGAAAATCTGGCTGATTTGAAAGAAGACCTGATGAAAAAGGGTGTTTCAGTGGGCGTGTGTGGACCCACGATAAGAACTGTTACTGCCTGTCAGGGATGCCGCATCTGTCCTTTGGGGGTGCTCGATTCCCCTCGTATTGCGGAGATGGTGGATGAGGAATTTTACGGGAAGCCTGTTCCTCACAAGTTCAAGGTGGGAATTTCAGGGTGCATGAACAACTGCCTGAAAGCGGAGGAAAATGATATCGGGATAAAGGGTGCTGTGTGTCCGGGCTGGAAAATGGAAGATTGCACACACTGTGGACTCTGCGCTGCAGCCTGTCCTGTCGATGCGATAACAGTGGATAAAGATGGAAGTGTGCATGAG
Source organism: uncultured bacterium (assembly GCA_964429585.1). GTDB lineage: Bacteria > Desulfobacterota > Deferrimicrobia > J040 > J040 > CAYSCN01. The sequence goes on from CAYSCN010000005.1 coordinate 50,065, forward strand.
ATAGATTTTGAAAAGTGCATTTACTGCGGCGACTGTATAAGAGTGTGCCCGTTCGATGCCATGACCGCTGCGAAAGAAGGGTTTTTTGTGTACGCCGGAGGTAAGTTCGGCCGTTTCCCGAAACTTGGCGAAAAAATCCCCCGCTTTTTCGAGGGAGAGGATGTCGTTGTGTCTGTTGTAGGCGCAGCCGTGGAGTTCTTCCGCAAGTGGGGTAATCGAAAGGAGCGTTTCGGAGATACCATTGAAAAAGTGGGATTTGGGAAGTTCTTAGGCTTTGTTTTCTCTCGGATAGATTCGAAGGAGGGGTCAGATGAAGAAGCGAATCGACATTACGGGTGATGTGTGTCCCATGACATTTGTTCGAGTGAAAATGGCCATGGAGGAGATTGCTGAAGGGGAATCTCTGGAAGTGATCCTGAATAAAGATGACGTGTCCAGCGTCCTGTCATCGGTGAAAACCGAGGGCTACCATATAGTGGAAGCGAAGGATGATGGAGAACATTTCAGAGTGATTATCAAAAAATGAGTAAGAGGCGGGAGTGGCTCCCGCCCCATGCTTCTATTTGGATGTTTCCAGGACGAATTACAAATTCAGAATTTCAGTGGTTGGGACGGGGAGTTGATATCCCTCCTTTGTTTAGCGGCTCCCCTCCCTCACGAGTGTGAGTATCGAATCCGAGACGTTGGTCACCATGGAGTGGAATTTCTCTTTCGCCTTCTGGAATTTCTTGTCGGCGAAGATCTTCTCCAGGGCTTCCAGGCTCTCGAGTTCCACCTGGACTACCCTCTGGGGTGTTGAACCGCCGAAGACGCTCTTGTAGACCCTGTAGCTTTTCACGCCCGGGTATTTGAGCCACAGGTCCTTTCCGGTGGTTTTGGTGTACCTTTCGTACTCGGCGAGCTTCCCCGGCAGAATGTCGAATCTGTACTCGAAGATGACCATGACGACCTCCTTTTTTGTTTTTGTAACTGCGTCGTCTGTAGCCTGTTATTATTCGGAAACCTTTATCACTATCTTTCCGAACTGTTCCTTGTTCTCCATCCTCTGCTGGGCGTTCTTGACATCTTCGAGCGGGAACACGCTGTCAACCACCGGTTTGACCTTTCCTTCTTCGAATATTTTCATCATTTCCCGGAATTCCCCGTGAGTCGCCATAGTCGACCCGTAGATGGTCAGCTGATTCCAGAAAATCCTCGCTATGTCAGTTTCCGGATTGGGGCCTGTGGTGGCCCCACAGGTAACGAGCCTTCCACCCTTTGCAAGCGACGCCAGGCTCTTTTTCCACGTGGCCTTTCCCACGCTGTCCAGCACCACATCCACGCCTCTCTTTTCGGTAATTTTGCGGACTTCTTTAGCGAAATCTGCCTCGTTGTGGTTGATTGTAAAGTCGGCGCCAAGCTCCCTGGCCTTTTCGAGCTTCTCATTGGATCCTGAGGTGACTATGGTTTTCAGCCCGAAGAGCTTCGATATCTGGAGCGATGCCACGGCAACGCCCCCACCTATCCCGATTATGAGTATCCACTCGCCGGGTTTTATCTGGGCTTTCGAGACGAGCATCCTCCATGATGTGAGGAAGGTGAGGGGGAATGCTGCCGATTCTTCCCAGGTCAGACCTTTCGGTCTCGGATAGCAGTTTATCGCTGGGGCCTTGACGAACTCCGCGTATGTTCCGTCCACGTGCTCTCCCAGGAGGTGGAAGGTCACGCAGAGGCTGTGCTCGCCCCTCAGGCAGAATTCGCAGGTCCCGCAGCTGATTCCAGGGTTTAAGACCACTTCGTCCCCAGGTTGCAGGTTTTTCACGTTTTCTCCCACCTTCTCCACCACGCCGGCTCCGTCAGATCCCATTATGTGGGGAAATTTGAGTTTCAGTCCGGGAAGCCCGTTGCGCACGAAGATGTCCAGGTGGTTTAATGCCGCGGTTTTGACTCTGACCAGGACCTCGTTGGGACCGATTTCAGGGACCGGCAGGTCTCCGACCTTGATGACGTCGAGTCCGCCGTGCTCTTCGAAATAGGCTGCCTTCATATGTGCACCTCCTGCTTGATTTTTCGGGGAAACTTGAAGCTATAGGATCATTTTATGCGCTGGGGTTTCAGGATTCCAGGTATTTATCTGGGGCGATGGAAATAAAAAAGGGGGGATGGATCGGTCCCCCCTTCCTTTCAATCGGAATGACTGGTTTTTTCAGTAGGTGAGGTAAGCTTCTCCAACATCGGTTATTGTCCCGTTTCCCGCCGTGTCGTTGCTGCTGAACCAGATGGCTTTTTTGCTTCCCACGCTCCAGAACACGTCCAGGTATCCGTCTGTGGTCGAGCCGTACATGTGATATATGCCTCCGAGGCCGCCGGCAGTGCTGCTTTTCTCGCAGGCCAGGGAGATGGACTCGGTTTGCCCGTTTGCGTCCGTGTGGGATATGGATACTTCGCCGGCCTGGCCGGAACAGGAGCTGATGGTTATGGTTCCCATTCCGTAACTTCCGCTGTATCCGGAGTAATCGTTCGTGTAAACCGTCCTTTCGAGGTAGTAAAGGGTTCCGGTGAACGTTGGGATGGTCGGATTCGTGGTGTTCTCGAGCGTGAACCCGACGAAGAGGCCGGGATTATCCGAGTTCAGCGTTGTTCCGGTTGTTCCGCCGAAGAAGTATTCGCCGGAGAATGCTCCTGTGGCGTAAAGTGTTCCAACAGTGATGCTGTCGGCCGTATCTCCCATGTTGTCGAGGTCCTGGTCTTCCTTCTTCCCGAATATGCTGCCTGTCAGAACAGTGAGCCCGTTCTGGACGTCGCCTGTGTGTCCTATCGGGCCCATGCCGGCGTAATACGTTGGAGAGGTGAACTGGTCGCGGTCGTAGTTGTTTGTTTCGATGTAATTGATGAGGTTCGTTCTCGATAGGTCTATTGCGGTGAAGTCGAGCGACACGGATTCCACGTCGTAGGTCGTGTTTTCTTTGAGGTGGGGCATCGATGTCACGTTGGGGGTGAAGTTGGCATCTCCTATACTTGTGACTGTTCCGGTTGAGGGATCGGTTATGAGATATATGCCCTTTCTGTTCCCGATGCTCCGGATCAGGTAGCCCTTGAAGGTTGGATTGGCGGTGTCGTCGGTGAACTCCATTTCGAACATGAGCGTTGGGATGGGAGGGTTCTGAGAATTGTCAACGTCGAGGGCGGCTGATGTGATCTGGTAGTTGACGGACGTGTCGGGGGCATCTTCGTGACGCACGTCGAGACCGCTGGATATCGTAAGGACGTCGGTGGAAATGGAATCAATGGTGTAGCTTCCCCAGGCGAGCTCGATGTCGTCCGTTATGTCTGTTCTGAAGGAGTCCCTTCCGAGGAAGAAGTGAGGTCCGGGAAGCAGGCCAGATATGGAGGTCCTCAAGCCGTCTATGTAGGTTTGTGATCCCGACACTGTTGAGGGAATAACTGTAGCTAAGAACACGCCGTTTGTCAGTGTGGGGGGATTGGTGCTTGAGTCCAGGCTGGTGAAGACGCCGCTTATGCAGCCCATGATCCCTATCTCGCCTGCAACCCTCGTTAGAGAGGTTGGGGAGTCTTCAATTTCGAGAACCATTGAGCTCCCCTTCACCATTCCCGTTATGGAACTCGAGTCCGAGGTCTGGCCGGTTACGTTTCCGTTCGAGTCGACAGTTATGGAAAACGTTTCCCTCAGGGCGGTCAGGGAGGCGATGTCTGTGATGGTGAGATTTCCTAGATCCCCGCTGTCGAATACGTAAGCATATCCAATGTAGTCGCCTGGCGGCAGGGTCCCGCCGAGTGTGGCCGATGAGACCACATCTTCCACTGCGTCTGAAACGTTTTGGTTTGTCTCCGGATCGCTGTAAAGATCATTGATAGACAGACCCAGATCAGAGGCTACATTCTGTAGAGCTGTCTGAAGGTTTCCCTCGTTCAGGAATTCGGTGAATATCAGCTCGGTTATGGGGGTTATGTTGTAGCTCGAAAGGCCGGACGTTTCTCCCACGAATCTCATGGTAGGAGCCGGAAGTCCCGTGTCGATGGCATAGCCGCCTTCGGATTTGAGGTAGATGGTGGCTGGAAGCTGGCTGACAGATAGCGTTATGGTGAAGTCTCCGTTTGAATTGGAGGTCCCGCTTCCAATCTGGGTTGTCATGTCGGCGTCGCTGTACACTGTGACTTTGGCATTCGCCACGTATCCGTCGGCTACCTTGCCGCTTATGGATGTTCCGGAAGTGGTGGATGTTCCTCCACCTCCGCATGAGTAGATGGCAAATGCCGTTAAGATGATCAGTGCCAGAATCGTTATCCTGTTCCCCCTCATTTTGCCCTCCTCGTTTTTTTTCGCGAAAATCGCGTGTCACATGAAAATAATACGATGAAAAAAGCAGAAGTTCTACGCTATTTATTAGCAAGATTAACAATTATCAATTATCAATATTGAATGTTGAAGGAGCTGACCCCGTGCCAGCTTCACGATTCGATGCTTTTCCAGGTGACAGGGCAAGATAATGGAAAAGACGTTTGATTATTCACGGAAGGTGAGGGCTTGCGGCACACGTAGTACTGGTGGCTGAGCGAGATTCAAATCGCATCAAATCGTTTAATCGAAGGAATAAGGATACTGTGTTGACAGGAAATCAGTTGTTTAAATAAAATCTTGTTATCTAAAAGAACCTGACTGTAGCGCCTTTCATAAAAAAATTGGGGCGAAATCGGGTGCCGGAGAGGAGGGGGCAATGAGAAAATGCGCAATCCCAACAGGACTTTTGTTGGCTTTTTTTCTCGCCGCAGGGTTGATGATCGGATGCGGCGGAGGTGGTGGTGAGTCCGGCGGGGGTACAACGGGACCTCCAGCCGGAACGACGATCACGATCGAGACGAACGCAGCGTGGGTGGCAACTCAAAAGGGTTCCGGAACCTGGCAGGTGCTCCAGCTGTCTGGATCTCCTCCATATGTGTTGACATTCGATGTGGGAAGCACGGATGGCCCGTATGGAGTCGCCCTTGTCAATCCATATAGAGAAGAGGTGATCGTTTATCAGTTGACCCGGAGGGAAGTATGGAGCATCAAGGAAATATTCGAATCAAGTAACCCAGCTGATCTGGTAACGGTGTCAGGAAGCGTTACCTTTTCGCCCGATGGAAATCAAGTTTCGATATTCGTGGATAGTTCGTCTGGGTCGCTCACTTCACAGGGAGCATATGTTGTTAATTCGGTTAAGAAAGGGATATGGGATGTCGTGGCAGTGGAAACTCCCAATACGGGTGATCCCTCAGTCCTGATACATCGTGACGTGACCGTTGACAGCAACATTACGGGACAGGACTTCGATTTTTCTTCCGTGGGTGTCATTCCCCTTGTTCCGCACGTTTTCCAGGTGACTGGAGGAACGAACGGGGCAGGAGAGTGTTTTGGAGTAACTTCGAACGGGACCAGTTTTTTAAATTGCAATTATGATTCTCAGACTGGCAACTGGACGTGGTACTCAGCCTCTTCGGGAATGGTGAGTGGAGACGTATACGTTTTCGCCGGGGCTGAACTGGACAGCAACAATAATGATCTCAAGATGTTGTTGGAATCGAGGGATGCGACGGAAGTGCAGGCCGACGTTACTCTTGATTTGAGTCAGATATCCCAGCTGTCGGGAGTTACCTTATCCAGTCCCACGGTTCCCCCGGTTTTCGACGGTCTGTCATATACTCCAGCTGGACAGTATCCGCTTTTAGCATTCGATATAGGGCTTATTCAGGGCCAGCTGGAGTGGGAGGTGAAGGTATCAAAGGGCTGGCTCGACGCTTTTTCCACGACCTCGTATGAGATCCCGGACTTTTACGGCCTCTCCGGATGGGATCCGAATGCCTGGGGTTTAAAGTACGGGCAGGATATCGAATATGAGGTTTCGGTTCTGATGTCGAATAAGAGCCCGCAAGATATCGTAAACGTCGAGCCCTATACGATACCTGGAATCATCTTCCAGTCCTCATCCCAGCATGGGACGTTTACTCCCGTTCCTCCTTCCCAGACTGCCGTGACGGTCACGACGGATGCCGACTGGGTGGCGTACCAGGTTGAAAACGGGCCCTGGGTCAAACTTGTCGGGACCTCGCCGTATCAGTTCGATGCGGGGGCGGCGGATGCTGCGTACGGGGTTGCCTTCCACTTTTCCGGGGAAAACAGGACCGAGATCATGCATTTCACCAGAGACGAGGTGTGGGGCATCACGGAGATGGCGGGTGGTTCGACGAGCCTCTTCACGGTGAGCGGTACGGTTTCTAATTTGAATCCCGGGACCCAGGCTCAGATTTTCATTCAGGGGTCGTCGGTTGTGACAACTGGCACGTACACTGTCTCTAACGTGGGACAGGGATACAGGGATATCTTCGCGATGGAATTCGATTCCATATCCGATATTCCCCTTAGATACATGATTGACAGGGACGTGCTTGTTGATCAAGATTTGACAGGAAAGGACTTCGATTTTACCGGAGCTTCCGGTTTCTTATCTCAGAAACAAGTGACAGTTTCCGGGGGAGCGGGGGCTGTCAACCTATACACGAAAAACGAAACGACCGTGTATCTGGGTGATTCGACGTACGGTGGCTGGTTTCCCTTGGATTCGACGGATACTGTAGCAGGAGACCGATACCAGTTCCAGGCCGTGGATAATTCCCAGAATCCCGCGGTGGCCTATATAGAGGTAACGGATGCAACGGCGACGCCGAAGAATTATTCAGTTGATTTAAGCCAGATAAATCATCTCAACACCGTTTCCTTCTCTGATGCCGTCCACCCGACCATATCCGGCCTGACCTACACGCCCGCCTTCGGGCAACCACTCCTCGCCTACCATGTGGAGTGGGACCAGAGTTCTTCGGGCGTTACGTGGGGGCTCACCATCTCGGACGCGTGGATGAGTCACTTCTCGGCGAATTCTTACGCTGTGCCAGATTTCACGGGCATAAGTGGCTGGAATACCGGTTGGGACCTGACCGCGGGGAGCGTGGTTGGCTGGGAAGCGTGGGCGGTGTCTGGAACCGTCCCCTCGCTGAACGATATCATGAACTCGACCATCGATTTCTCGACGTACCCGGGGGTGCAAATCTACATTGCAATTGAAAATGGAACGTTTACCCCTTGACGTGAACGGGATTGTGCGAGCGAAGCCCGCCAGCCTTCAAGCTGGCGGGCTTTTTTATCGGCGCACTGTTTCGCCGGCGACAGGGCGCCTGTGTTTTCACGGGGGGCGGGTGGCTCGATTGCGGCTTTCAATGAACATCAAAATATTTGTAGAAAAGATTTTTCGTGATAAAATATCATCCGCTTTTTAGAGTGGGGGAGTAGCTCAGATGGGAGAGCGCCGCGTTCGCAACGCGGAGGTCGAGGGTTCGATTCCCTTCTCCTCCACCATTCTTTTGGACCTGCCCGCTTGATTGATTCCTGATGCTGGTTTCTACACAGCGTATAGCGTTGCCTGAGTGCGCGGTGTAATTCCCTGAAATGAAAAAAACGGAGGCACGCGAAAACGTGCCCCCGGATGTCAGGCTTGTGGTACCGGCTCGGTGTCAGAGCACGAGCAGGACTATGATGAATATGGGTATCCCTATGAACATCAGTGCCATGCAGTAGCCCATGATATCTCTCGCTCTGAGACCGGTTATGCCAAGAAGCGGGAGCGCCCAGAACGGCTGGAACAGGTTGGTCCACTGGTCTCCGTATGCCACAGCCATTATGGTTTTGGGAATGGAGACGTGAAGCACCTTGGCCGCCTCCACCATCACCGGCCCCTGGACGGCCCACTGACCTCCTCCCGATGGGACGAATATATTGACCAGGCAGGCGCTTATGTAGGTCAGGACCGGATAGGTGCCAGAGCTGGATATCGCCACGAACCAGCCGGCAATCACTTTTACGAGCCCCGAGTACTTCATCATGCCCATGATTCCCGCGTAAAACGGGAACTGGAGGATGATTCCAGCGCAGCCCTTCACGCCTTCAGCGATTGCTTTCACGTAGCTTATCGGCCTTTTGTGGAGAATGATGCCTATTATAAGGAAGGTGAAGTTGACGATGTTGAGGTTCAGCTTGAATCCGTTCTTGGCGAAGTAATAAATGATGTAGACGAGCCCGCCTAAGCCGACGAGCATCGAAAGGGTTACGCTGTTTTCCAGCCTATCAGCCAGAACCCAGGCCTTCTTCTCTTCCTCCGTCACCTCTTCCTCTTCCTTGAGTGCCTCCGGGTTGTAATCGAGGATCGTTTTTATCTCATGCTCCTCGCGGGGCGCCATCATGTATATGACCAGGGGGATGAACACGAGCATGAGTACAATCATGAAGAGATTCAGAGGCGAAAGAATGGTTTTGGCCACCGGGATCACGCCGATTTCCTTCGCGAGAAAGTGACCTTCCGTCGCGACCAGAAGCGGTGCCGAGCCTGAGAATCCCTGGTGCCAGGTGGCGAGCCCCATGTATCCGGCCGCGACGATGAGGGGATAGTGAAACTTTCTGCCGCTTTTCATCCCCTGTCTCGCCACTTCGAGGGAAAGAACTGCCCCCACTATCAGTCCGAGTCCCCAGTTTATGTAAGCTGCGATGATCGCCACGCCTGCCACGAGGGCGGCTGCTACCGGGGTCGACTTTGGGATGCTGGCGATCTTCCTGAGGAACGACTGAACTATTTTTGTTGTCGCCAGGGCGTATCCAGTTACGAGGATCAACGACATCTGCATCGCGAAGGTAAGAAGCGTCCAGAACCCCTTGTACCAGTGGAGGACCATCTTGAATGGGCCGTTGGGGGTGAAGATTATTCCCATGATGAAAGTCAGAAACGTGAGCAAAATCGCGAAGATGAACGGGTCGGGCATGTACTTGCGTGCCCAGTCGGAAAAATAGTCTCCCATCCGCTTGATCATGGCTCACCTCCTCCCGTTTTTTTCCCTGCCCCATGAAAGGGAGCCGGGATGGGTGCTTTGTGTGTCAAAGATCGCGAAGGCGTCTATCGGCGAAGGCTGGAAATGAACTCCGCCATTATGCGCCCCAGTTCTTCCCCCTTTTCTACCTGAACCATGTGACCGCAGTTCTCTATGATCGATAGATGCGCTCCTTTTATCCCATCGCGGAGCTGTTCGGAGAGCGAAAGAGGAGTCATCACGTCTTCCCTGCCGCAAACGACCAGAGTGGGCGCCTCTATTTTGGAGAGCTCATCTTCCCCTGAATACGAGTCACAGGCCTTCATGTCCTGGAGCAGGACCGCCTGGCCGGCCCGGTAGAGCATGTCTTCCCCCGCGCTCAATATCTCTGGGGATGTGCCCTTGAGAAACGACCACCGGGTCATGGTAGAGGCAGCTTTCGGGAAGTCGTTTTCGAGGGCGTCTATCAGTTTGGGGTTGACTCTCAAAAGGGCTCCCGTGCCGATTAGAACGAGCCCTCTCAGGTTTCGCAAGAGCGGAGCGGTTTTGATGGATATTGCGCCGCCCATCGAGTGGCCGGCCAGCACCGGGTCTTCGATTTCGAGTGAGCCTGCGAATTCCAGGAGAACCGAGCTGTAATCTTCTATTGTCGGGCAGGATTTGTACGCGGAATTACCGTGACCCGGCAGGTCTAATGCTATTACTTGGCAAACCCTCGTGAGCTGTGGGAAAACCTTTTCCCACACCGCAGCCTCGTTTCCCGCTCCGTGGATCAGTATGAGGGTGGGGTCCCCTTCCCCTCCAGCCAGATAGGATATGTGTCCCCAGGGAAATTTGCGACGGTATCGTTTCATTTTTTTGTTTGAAACGGCATTTTATATTTGCGGAACTTACCCTCGTATAATTATTTCAATACAATCAAATCAGCGAGGAAGTCAATGTTTTTCCTCGGCTGGAAACTTTCTTGGCTTTTTAAACCCGGCCGTTTTTCGGGCTGGCCTGGGGGTGTGGCCTTAACCTGCGTCAATTGTTTTGTCCTCTCTCCGTGTTAGCATGGTTTAAAATAGTATTGCTGGAGAGGTGAGATGTTCGAATTGCTTTTGGCTATTCACGTGGTTTCTGTAATATTGTGGATCGGCGGGGTGGGTTTCGTCACGGCGGTGTTCTTCCCCGCCATGTTCAAAATGGAGGATTCGCTCCAGAAGGTTTTGATGTTTCAACGCATCGAGGGTCTGTTCGCGAAGCAGGCGAAGGTCTACATAGTTGTTGCAGGTTTGAGCGGCTTCGGATTGCTCTATGTGACAGGCAGGTGGAGTGACCTGTTCACGACGCGCGGTATTGATGTGACGCTTATGCTGGTGACCTGGACCATCTTCGCCCTGGTACTTACATTCGAGAAAAAGGTTTTTTCTTTTCTTTTTGGCGGAAAGAAGGACCTGCCCCCGGAAAAGGTATTTCTTCTTCTCACCGTCTTTCACTGGGTTTTGCTACTTTTGGGACTTTCCGCCGCGTTTGCGGGAGTGCTGGTCGGACACGGATGACCTGCGGGGTGATAGATTGTTCGGGAAACATGGCGACCCATCTCTGTCGAAAAAATGATTGCAATCCTGCAGCCCTCCTGATAAGGTTTAAACTAAAAATTACTTGATGTTTCCACATGGAAACTTGCGTTTATATTTGTCAACGTTTGATTTCGCCGCAACCCTTTTATTGAAATGTTTTTCTCCTCTTCGAATACACCTGTTTCCAGCTGGAAACGTTTTTTGAGTATTCCGCATTTCGGGGGTGTTCTCTAATTGTTTGATAATTCTAGTGTTTTCAGCTCTGGGTTTTGGGCACTCATCTTGCGTGCTTTTGGGGGAAAAGTCGAAGGGGGGATAAATGAAGGTCCGTCTCGCTCCTGAAGAGGAAGTCTTCGTTCGGACGGTGAGGAAATTCGTAGAGTCGGAGCTCGAGCCGATTTCCAGGCAGGTGGAGGAGGAGGACAGGATTCCTGAAGATGTCATCCGAAAGATGCGAGAACTCGGGCTTTTCGGTTTGAGCGTCCCCGAGGAGTACGGGGGATACGGCTTCAGCGTGACGGGACAATGCGCCGTGATGGAGGAGCTGGGCAGGACGAATGCCTGTTTCAGAACCATAGTCAGCACCAACAACGGGATTGGGGTGACCGGCATAGTCGCTGCTGGGACCGAGGAGCAAAAACGCAGGTATCTCCCGAAGATTGCATCGGGGGAGTACATAGCCGCCTTCGCCCTCACCGAGCCGGGCGCAGGGTCCGATGCGGCGGGAATAAAGACGACCGCCGTGAGGAAGGGAGATGTATACGTCCTGAACGGGTCCAAGCAGTTCATAACCAACGCGGATGTGGCAGCGGTTTTCAACGTCATCGCAGTGACTGACAGGGAGAAGAGGCATGACGGGCTCAGCATGTTTCTCGTGGAGAGGGGAACGCCTGGTTTCACCGTGGGCCCTCCCGACAAAAAAATGGGACACAGGGGTTCCCACACCTGTGAGCTTTTCTTCGACGATTGTGAAGTTCCCGCTTCCAACATGATAGGTCAGGAGGGGCAGGGTTTCAGGCTCGCCATGGAGATACTCGACAAGGGCAGATTGATAATAGCGGCGAGTGCCCTGGGTTCCGCCCAGAGGCTTCTCGAGTTGATGGTCGAGCACGCCAGGACGCGTGTGGCCTTTGGGAAGACCATAGGCAGTTTCCAGGCCATCCAGTGGATGCTCGCAGACTCTGCGGTGGAAATCTACGCCATGAGGAACATGATATACGATGCGGCTGCAGACCTGGATGAGGGTAAGAAAGTGCCTCAAAAGGTCGCCATGGCGAAGCTGTACGCCACGGAAAAGGCATGTGAGATAGCCGACAGGGCGATACAGGTCCACGGCGGGATGGGTTACATGAAGGAGCTCCCGGTGGAGCGCTTCTATCGTGATTTGAGGCTCACGAGAATTTACGAGGGAACGTCGGAAATCCAGAGGATGATAATAGCCAGGCACCTCCTCAGGTGAACGGAGGATTTTGGTGTTAACGGTTGATGGGGTGACGAAGAACTTCGGTGGTTTGAGGGTACTCTCGGAAGTGACCTTCAGCGTCGAGGAAGGGGAGGTCCTCGGGGTGATAGGTCCCAACGGGGCGGGGAAAACCACGCTCTTCAACATAATCAGCGGATTTTTGAAGCCCACCTCCGGAAGGGTGCTTTTCAGGGGCGAGAGAATCGACGGGATGAAACCCAACAGGATCGTCAGGAAAGGGATAGGCAGGACGTTTCAGATAGTGAGGCCCCTGAGCGATCTGACCGTCGCTCAGAACATAAGGGCTGCTGCTGTGTTCGGGCGGGGAAAGTATTCCGGGAACGGGGTCGACGATTGGGTCGAAGAGATAGCGGAGATGGTGGGACTGTCGGATTTTCTCCACATTCCCGCTGGGGATCTAAACCTTCCCGGGAAGAAGAAACTCGAGTTTGCAAGGGCGGTTTCCGTCCGACCCGATCTTCTTCTCCTCGACGAGGTGATGGCGGGTTTGATTCCGAGAGAGGTGGACGAGATGCTGGCCACCATTCGGAAAGTGAAGGAACTCCACGGGCTCACCGTCATAGTGGTTGAGCACAACATGCACGTCATTCACTCACTCTGTGAGAGGCTCGTGGTTCTCAATTTCGGGGAGAAGATTTTCGAAGGCATACCTGAGGAGGCCGCGAGGGATAGAAAGGTAATAGAAGCATACCTGGGGGTTGGTAGTGAGTGAGCCTCTGCTCGCAGTTGAGAAGTTGCACGCCGGTTACGGAGAAGTGGTGGTGCTCAAGGAGGTTTCGATCGCTGCCAAGAAGGGCCAGGTGACGGCGGTTCTTGGCTCGAACGGTGCCGGAAAAACCACGCTTCTCAAGGTGATCATGGGGATAGTCAAGCCCAGGGAGGGCAGGGTTTTGCTGGACGGGAAGGACATAACCGGCCTTAAGCCACACCAGGTAGCACGGATGGGGATGTCGATGGTCCCTGAAGGACGCAGGCTGTGGGGGGAAATGACGGTTCTGGAGAACATAGAGCTCGGGGGGAATCTTCTCGAGGACAAATCCAAGCTCGACGAGAACATGGAGAGAGTTTTCGAACTCTTCCCGCACCTGAAGAACCTCCTGAAAAAGCACTGCAGGAGCTTGAGCGGAGGAGAGCAGCAGATGGTCGCCATAGCGAGGGTGCTGGTGGGAGATCCGGAAGTTATCCTGCTCGACGAACCGTCCCTGGGGCTTGCGCCGATAATAGTGGCTGAGGTTTTCGAGGTGGTGATGCGTTTGAGGGAGGAGGGTAAGACGGTGATACTGGTTGAGCAAAACGCCAATAAAGCGCTGGAAATATGCGATTTCGCCTGGGTTCTGGAGAACGGGCGAGTCAGGTTTTCGGGTACGCCTGATCAGGTGGAGGGAAACGAGGAAGTGAGGCGGGCGTATCTGGGCCTGTAAAAAAAACAAGGAGGGGGAACTATGAAGAGAATCGTAGCGATTCTGGCGGTTCTGGTTTTCGCGGCGAGCTTCGTGATCGGGGCGTCGGCCGAAACGGTGAAGATCGGCGTTCAGTACCCGCTCACGGGACGTCTGGCGAAGCATGGGCAGGGTTGTCTCGAGGGGGCGAAAATTGCCTTTGAGGAGTTCAACGCAAAAGGCGGCAAGCTCAAAGCGGAGATGGTCGTCGTGGACGACGAGAGCAGTCCTCAGAAGGGCGTGGCTGCGGTTGAAAAGCTGATCGGTCAGTACGGCGTGCTGGGGATAAACGGTGGCTACGGCAGTCACATCATCGCTCCGTCTTCCGAGACTGCAGCTCAGTACGGCGTGGCTTACCTGAGCGTCGGCGGGACAAGCTTCAAGCTGACTCAGAGGGGCCTCAAGAACTACTTCCGCGTCAACAACATCCCCGGTTACGCGAAAGCCCAGTTCGGGCTCATCAAAAAGGTCTTCACAGGGGATAAGAGGGTTGCCATCATCTCGAACAGCAAGATAGCGACACTCGACATTGCCAAGAACCTGAAGAAGATGCTCGAGGATGCGGGCATAAAAGTCGTTCTGTTCGAGAAGTTCACCAAGGGCACCTCGAACTTCGAGCCGCTTCTTTTGAAGGTCAGGGAATCCGGTGCGAACATCCTCGTGGTAGAGGGTTACTTCCCCGATTACGTTGCCACCATAAGGAGCGCCAAGACCCTCAAGCTCAAGATCAACGCTTACATAGGTGCCTGGGGCGTCGGTTCGCCGGAGTTCATAAAGGAGCTGGGTGATCTGAGCAATTACGTTTACGGCACCTCTCTGTGGGAGGTTGGGACTGCTCCACCACAGGCCAGGAGCGAAGAGGACGCTTTCGTGAAGATGTTCAAGGAGAAATACAAAAAGGACCCCTCTTATCTCTCTATGCTCGGGTACGTTGGGGCCAAGCTCATGCTCGAGGCGGCCGAGAGGGCGTTTGAGAAGGGAAATCTCTCGAAGGAAGGGCTGCTCAAAGAGCTTGCTGCCACCGACAGGGTGACGCCGATTGGAAGGGTGGCGTTCGACGAGAAGGGTGATCCGAAGTATTTCGAGTGCCTCATAGTCCAGGTGCATGACGGTTCGTTCAGCGTCGTTTATCCGGCGGACAGGAAAAACAGCGAGGCGAAGTATCCTGCGGTTCCCTGGTTGTAAGCCGGGCTATTGGAGGAAAGGGTGAACGCGGCACTTCTTCTCAATTCGATCGTATCCGGGGTGATCACAGGGGTGAACTACGCCCTGTTCGCCGTGGGTTTGAGCTTCATATTCGGGGTGCTGAAGGTCATAAACCTCTCCCACGGCGAACTCATCCTCCTGGGGGGATACGTGGGGTACTTTTCCGTGAAAGCGGCCGGGTTGCCCTTTCCCCTGGCTCTTGTTCTGTCAGCCGGGGCGGTGTCTGCCCTGGGGTTTTTCTACTATTTCGTGCTCAAGCGCGTGAGGGACGACGAGCTCAATACGCTCATTCTCACCTACGGCGTGGGAGTCATACTCACCAATCTTTTTCTGCTCGCATGGACGGCGGACGAGCGGATCATCAACATCCCCTGGATGACCGAGGGGATAAGAGTGGGAGTGATCGAGATGAACAGGGGAAATCTCGTGTCGGCCGCGTGCGGGCTGGTTTTCATAGGGGGGCTGGCTCTGTTCCTCGCGAAGACGGATTTGGGTAAGAAGATAAGAGCCACCTCCATAGACAGAGATGCCGCGTCTCTCGTGGGGATAGACGTTGGCAGGGTTGATGCCATAGCTTTCGTCATCGGCTGTGCTCTTGCCGGAGTAGCAGGGCCTCTTTTTGGAGTGGTGTCGCATATAAGCCCGGTTTCGGGCGAGGTGATCACCGTCAACGCCTTCATTCTCACGGTCCTGGCAGGTCTCGGGTCCATTCCGGGCCTGATTCTGGCTGGAATAATACTCGGGGTGGGAGAGTCCGTGATAGTCGTTTTCACGTCGTCGATGTTTCAGGGAATATTTGGACTTGCGATTTTCATAGCGGTTCTGTTTCTGAGGCCCGAGGGGATATTCGGGAGGAGCGGCTGATATGGGCGCCAGGGAGAAGCTTTTCGAAAAGGGATTGTTTGCAGTTTTCTGCGCGGTTGCTTTCGTTCTCTTTCTCGTTTTCAGGGGAAATTCATTTGTCATGCACGTGCTGGTTCAGGCGTCGCTTCTGGGAGTGATTTCAGTGGCGTGGAACTTCCTGGGAGGCGGGTGCGGGCAGATATCGTTTGGACACGCTGCGATTTTCGGCACCGCCGCCTATGTCACGTCGATTCTCTCCACGTCTTACGGGTTCTCTCCGTGGATTTCGATGAGTGTCGCTGCATTTGTCGTCGTCCTGCTGTCTCTTTTCATAGGGATTCCCTCGTTCAGACTCAAGGGCGCCTACTTCGCGCTCATGATACTGGCGTATGCCCATGTTCTCAAACTGGTGGCGCTCAACCTTGATATTACGAAAGGGGATGAAGGGATTTTCAGCATACCGTCGCTGGGGAAGTTCAAGCTGGCGGGACTCCAGGTGAACTTCTTCACCAGCAAGCCGGCCAATTTCGTCGTCATATTCGCTTTCCTGATGATTGCTACTTCCGTGGGTCTCTGGCTCAAGTGGAGCGACGTGGGGCTGGCGATGGAGGCTGTGAGAGAGGACGAGCAGACTGCCGAGGCAACGGGCATAGACACGTTGAAGTACAAGCTGGTCGCTCTCGGTATGAGCGCTTTCTTCACGGCGATTGCGGGCGCTTTCTACGCGCACTACATCCACTTCATCATGCCGGATTCCGCATACTCCGGTTACTGGAGCCTGATGCCGATCGTGGCAGCGCTGTTTGGGGGCATAAGAACGGTCGTGGGACCCGTGATAGGTGCTTTCACGCTCGTTTGCCTGGATGAGTTTCTGATAAAGTCGCTTCTTCCCAGGGGTGACAAGTTGATTTACGGACTTCTCTTCGTTCTCACCATCCTGTTCTTCCCGAAAGGGATAGTGGGAACCGTCAAAGAATTCGTTTTGAAAGGGGGTCGAGTTGAGAAGGGCACTTGAATACAGGGTGAAGCCGCATTTTAAGTGCTTGGAGGATACGGCGTCCGCGCATCCCGACAGGGTAGGTTTTTCTGTGCCGGGGGTCGGAGACTACACCTTCGGCGAGGTGAAGGCCTGGGTCGATGGTCTGGCTGCTCTTCTTGCCCGTGAGGGGGTGAGCAAGGGTGACAGAGTCGTGCTGTTTTCGTCCAATTGCCTGGAGTTCGTGATCTCGTTCTTTGCGATTCAGAAAGCGGGAGGCGTGGTCGTTCCTCTCAATCCTCTTCTGACCGATCCGGAAGTGAAGAAATATCTCGATATCGCATCTCCTTCGGGGGTGGTTGCCCAGAGGGACGTTTACGAGAAGTTCCCGTCTCTGGGGGAAATCGATGGGCCCAGGTATCTTTACGACCCCGGAAGCGGAGAGCTGATGGAGATGATCGAGGCATCGAGCCCCGGAGGTGAAGTCCATTTACCTGCCATAAACGTTTTCGAGGACCTCGCCGTCATGCCCTTTTCCAGCGGAACCACAGGCCTGCCGAAGGCGGTGATGCTCACTCATGCGAACCTCTATTGCAACCTCCAGCAGATAGTTGACGCACACGAACTCACCCCGAATGACGTTTACGTGAATCACCTGCCCTTCTTCCACATCTACGGGATGAACGTTCTGCTTTCTTCCGCGGTCTTCCTGGGGGCGAGGCAGGTGATCCTGAGCGGATTCGAGCCGGAGGCCATATGCAGTGCCGTGGAGAAGTATGGTGGGACGCTGTTTCTGACCGTCCCCACCGTCCTTAACAGGCTCGTCAAGGGATTTCCCCTCGAAAAATACAATCTTCGGACGCTTCGGTTCGTGAACATAGGGGGCTCGGCGCTCATCCCGGAGGTTGGAGAGGAGTTCGAGTCGAGAACCGGCGTCAGGGTAACGCAGGCTTACGGGCTCACGGAGACCTCCCCCACCACGCACGCGAATCCTCTCGAAAAGGTGAAGAGGGAATCGATAGGGTTGCCGATTGCAGACACGTTCACGAGGATAGTGGATCCGGAGACAGGGAAGGACGTGAAGCCCGGGGAGCCAGGGGAGCTGTGGATAAAGGGACCGCAGGTCATGAAGGGATATTACAAGAACCCTGAAGCTACGGCGGAGACACTCGTGGACGGGTGGCTCAGGACAGGAGACGTGGCGAGGGTGGACTCGGATGGGTACACTTACATAGTCGACAGGGTGAAAGAGTTGATCAAGTACAAGTCGTACCAGGTTTCTCCCACCGAGCTCGAAAGCATCCTCATGTCGCTGGATTCAGTGAAAGACTGCGCAGTTGTGGGAAAAAAGGATCCCGACGCTGGAGAGATTCCCGTCGCATTCGTGGTTCCCGCCGAAGGAGTGGATATCGATGCCGGGGAACTGGCGCGGTCCGTCAACGAGAGAGTTGCTCCGTTCAAGAAGATTCGCCAGGTCCATTTCGTGAGTGAGATTCCCAGGAGCCCGTCGGGCAAGATTTTGAGGAGGGTCCTAAGGGAGACCTTCTTCGAAAAGTGAAGTGAACGACATGGGCAAGGAAGGGGAAAAATGGTCAGGGAACTAACATCCGGTGAAATAGTAAGCTACGTCAGGAAAATTTTCGGGAAGTACCCCGTGACTGACGTGGCGATGGAGGCCATTCGCCTTCTCATGCAGAGCAAGTATGAGGGGATGATAGTCGTCGACCGCGATTGCAGGACGGTGTTTCTCTCCAAGGCTAACGAGAAGTTTTTCAATGTCTCTTACGAGGATGCGATTTTCAGGCCGTTTTCGGAGATAAGCCCGAACACGAGGCTGAACGTGGTCGTGAGAACCGGAAAGCCAGAGGTCGGCGACGTTCACGTCTACGACGGCGGCGAGATGAGGATAGTGGCGAGAATCCCCATATTCGGAGAAGACGGGGAGGTGAAGGGGGCGATCGGCAAGATAATTTTCTACAACTGCGAGAAGATAAACGAGCTCGCCAGAGACGTGGCCATTCTCAAGGCGAAGCTGAAAAACAGCAGGGAAAAGAGCGATGAGGAGGCTTCCAGAATAGGCTATACCTTCGACGACATACTCTACGTGAGCGATCGGATGGAAAAAGTCGTGTGCCTCGCCAGAAAAATAGCCAGCTCCGACAGCTCCGTCCTTATAACCGGGGAGACCGGAACGGGGAAGGAGCTCTTCGCCCACGCAATCCACGTCGAGAGCAGGAGGAGAAACGGCCCCTTCATCAGGGTGAACTGCTCTTCCATCCCTGAGGAGCTGGCGGAAGCCGAGCTTTTCGGTTTCAAGGAAGGGGCTTTCAGCGGTGCCAGGAAAGGCGGTAAGAGAGGGAAATTTCACATGGCGGAGGGCGGCACCATTTTCCTGGACGAGATACACGAGCTACCCTGGAGGCTCCAGTCGAAGTTGCTCAGAGCCATTCAGGAGAAGGAAATAGACCCTGTGGGTTCGGACGAGGCGCCCGACAAGGTCGATTTCAGGCTGATCGCCGCGTCCAACCAGAACCTGGAGGACCTGGTCGAGAAGAAGAGATTCAGGGCAGATCTTTTCTTCCGCCTGAACCAGACCAGGATCCACCTGCCGCCGCTTCGGGACAGGAAAGAGGACATCGAGCTGTATCTAAATCATTTTCTCGAGGACATAGCCCTCAAGGTTGGGGTGCAGAGAAAGCGTTTTTCCAGGAGAGCGATTTCCTTCCTCCTTCAATATTCCTGGCCCGGCAACATAAGGGAGCTGAAAAACGTGGTGGAGCAGGCCATCTGGAACTCTCAGGGGGCGACGATAGACGTGAACGACCTTCCCGAGTATATGAGGAAGGTGCATTTCCACGGTGGCGACGGCAGGCAGAAACTGGCCGAGTTTCTGTCGTCCATGGAGAGAAGGGCCATAATAGACGCCCTCAAGAGGGCGGGCGGTTCCAGGACGCGCGCCGCCGAGATGCTGGGAATACACAGGTCCGCGCTCTTCAAGAAGATGAGAAAGCACAGGATAACCGAGAGCGAGATATGGGGGTAAGCGACGCCATTTCAGGGAGGTGAAGATGAGGGAAGTGTGCGTGATAGACGCCGTGAGGACGCCCATTGGGCGCTACAGGGGAGCGCTCAGGTCGGTGAGGCCAGACGACATGATGGCTCTGGTGATTTCCGCCCTGGTCGAGAGAACGGGTATCGATCCCGCCCTGGTTAACGACGTGATCGTTGGGTGCGCGAACCAGGCGGGCGAGGACAACAGGAACGTGGCTCGAATGTCCCTTCTTCTGGCTGGGTTCCCAGTGGAAGTTCCGGGCATGACGGTCAACAGGCTCTGCGGTTCGGGCCTTTCGGCGATATCCACCGGAGCGGTCTTCATTCAGACAGGCTACTACGACGTGGTCATAGCCGGTGGGGTCGAGAGCATGACGAGGGCGCCTTTCGTCATGGCAAAGCCGGAGGTGGATTTCCCGAGGGGACAGATTGTGATGTTCGACACCACCATAGGCTGGCGTTTCACCAACCCGAGGCTTGCCGAGATGTATTACCCCTACAGCATGGGGGAGACTGCGGAGAACGTGGCAGAGAAATACGGGATAGGCAGACAGGAGCAGGACCGGTTCGCCTACGAGAGCCACATGAAGGCGGCAAAAGCCACGGAGGAAGGGCGCTTCAGGGACGAGATAATTCCCGTGGAGATAAAGGAAAAGAAGACGACCTGGACTTTCGACAGGGACGAGCACATAAGGCCCGACACGACTCTGGAGAAGCTGGCGAAGCTCAGGCCCGCTTTCAGGGAAAACGGGACGGTTACCGCGGGGAATTCCTCCGGAGTGAACGATGGAGCCTCTGCCGTATTGCTGATGTCGGTCGAGACGGCGGAGAAGCTCGGCTTCGATACGTCCTTCAGGATAATTTCCTGCGGTGTTGCCGGGGTGGACCCGGCTTACATGGGGTTGGGGCCCGTTCCCGCCACCCGGATGGCTTTATCCAAAGCAGGCCTCGAAGTCGGAGACATCGATCTGGTGGAGCTCAATGAGGCTTTTGCCGTCCAGTCCATAGCATGCATCAGGGATCTTGGTCTCGCCCCCGAAAAGGTGAACGTCAACGGGGGTGCCATAGCGCTGGGGCACCCGCTCGGGTGCAGCGGAGCGAGAATCTTCACCACTCTTTTCCACGAGATGAAGAAAAGGAAGGTGAGATACGGCCTGGCCACCATGTGCATAGGTGTCGGACAGGGTGTGGCTGCCGTGGTCGAGTATCTGGAGGGAAGGAAAGGGGGGAATTGAGATGATAGTGTTCGTTGGTGGAGCAGGGGTCATGGGTTCCGGCATCGCGCAGGTTTGCGCGGAGAGGGGAATCCGTGTCCTTTTGTTCGATGTTTCCCGGGATGCGGTGGAGAAAGCCCTGGGAAAGATAAGGCATTTCGTGGAAAGAGGCGTAGCCAAGGGCAAATACGGGGGGGCAACAGCCGATGAGATCATGAGCAGGATAGTCGCTGTTGAGTCGCTCGAGGAGGCGCGGAAAGCCGATTTCGTGATAGAGGCGATAGTGGAGGACCTTGAGATCAAAAAGGAGTTTTTCAGAGAAATCGAGAAGGTGACGCAGCAGGGGGCGGTTATCGCGTCCAACACTTCCGCCATAAGCATAACCGAGCTGTCGTCTGCCTTCGAGCATCCCGAGAGGTTCCTGGGAATGCACTTTTTCAATCCAGTTCCCCTGATGAGGCTGGTCGAGGTTGTGAGAGGACTGGAGACATCGGATGCGGCCGTAACAGAGACGGTGGCGCTCGCCAAGAAACTCGGGAAGACTCCTGTCGTTCTCAGCGATTCGCCCGGGTTCCTGGTGAACAGGATAGCGAGGCCTTTTTACCTCGAGTCTCTCCGAATACTGGAGGAGGGGTTGCTTGGCCACGAGGATGTTGACGCCCTGATGAAGGGCGCGGGATTCAGGATGGGACCCTTCGAGCTCCTCGACCTGGTGGGGCTGGATGTGAATTTCGCAGTAAGCGAATACGTTTACGAAGAGTTTTTCCAGGAGCCCAGGTTCAGGCCCGTCTACCTGCAGAAGAAGATGGTGGCGGCCGGAAGGCTTGGCAGGAAGGCGGGCAGGGGTTTCTACGAGTATGAAGAGAAGAGGTGAGGAGACATGTTAGAAAGAATAGGCCTGGCAGGTCACGGAGTAATGGGTGGAGCGCTGGCTAAATTTTTCAAGGGGAAAGGTCTCTCCGTTTACGCCTTCGATCCAGGGGTCGATGTTTTCCCGGAGGAGGTCGTCCCGGTGAGTTCGATTGGTGATCTCACCGAGACGTGCGAAATTGTTTTCGAGGCTCTTCCGGAGGACATGCCCTCGAAGGAGGAGTTTTACGCCGGACTTCGCGGGGTGGGACGTCCGGTCGTGGTCGCTTCTCTGACCACGTCCTTGCCGCTTGCGAGGTTCGCCGAACTGGCAGGAGAAGAGACACAGGTCGTGGGAGTCCATTTCCCGATTCCCGGGAGGTTCGAGGATGCGGCGGAGGTCGGCTGGTTGCCTGGAACGGACGATGAGCTTGAAGGAAAAATCAGGGAGCTGCTGGGCAGGCTCGGCGTCAGTTATCGGGAGATGGAATACTCGCCCGGGTACGTCGTGCTCAGAGTTCTTTATAGAATCATCAACGAGGCGTGTTACGCGCTGGCTGAAGGGTTGTCGAGCCCTTCTGAGATTGATGAGGCGATGAGGCTGGGCGTCAACTATCCCGAAGGCCCTCTCGCGTGGGCTGACAGGATCGGGCTGGATACGATACTCGCGGTTCTCGACAACCTGGAGGATTTCTACCGTGACGGGAGGTTCAGACCCTGTCCGCTGCTGAGGAAGAAGGTTTTAAATGGCGAACTCGGCGTTAAAAGCGGCAGGGGGTTCTATGATTACCTGGGAGGTGCGTCATGACTGCGGATGTGGTTCTTTACGAGAAACGGGGAAGGGTAGGGATCATAACCATAAACAGACCCGAGAAGAGGAATCCCCTTTCCCGGGAAGTGAGGCTGGGGATACTTCGCTTTCTCGATGAGGCGGAAAAGGACGACGAGGTGAAGGCTGTGATACTGACGGGTGCCGGCGACAAAAGCTTCGCGGCGGGCGCGGACCTTAAGGAGCTCGAGGTCAGGACCACGAGGGAATCGATAGTCCCGTCGATCAGAGTTGACCATGCGCTCGAAAAGTTCCCGAAGCCGGTAATTGCGGCAATCAACGGATTCGCGGTGGGCGGTGGGTGCGAAATTGCCATGGCGTGCACTTTCAGGGTGGCATCGGAGAGGGCCAGGTTCGGGCAGCCGGAGATAAACATTGGAATCATCCCGGGTATGGGAGGAACCCAGCGTCTGGTTAGGCTCGTGGGGCTTGGAAAGGCGACGGAGCTCGTTCTTCTGGGAGAGATGATAGACGCGCACACTGCGAAGGAGATTGGACTGGTCCACTACGTGGTGCCGCACGATGAGCTCATGGATTTTTCGATTGCGCTGGGGGAGAAGCTTGCAGACAAGCCGCCGCTCGCTCTCAGGCTCGCGAAGGAGTGTCTGCTCAAATCCGTGGACCTGGGTTTGAGAGACGGGCTTGACTACGAGATGAGGGTGTTTGCCCTGCTCATGGATACCGAGGACAAGAAAGAAGGGATTAGGGCGATGCTGGAAAAGAGAAGCCCGGAATTCAAGGGCAGGTGACCGCAGTCGGGTCTCGAGGGTTTTCCGGGGGAGCTCGTTTGCAGGTCAGCTTCCTGAAGCCGCATGAGGCTCGAGATGGGGGGTAGAAACACGTTCGGGCACTCGTTGAAAGACCTTTCTGAAGTGGTAGCCGTATATGAGAAGCCTCACCGCGAGAGGGAACAGCTTCGGCCTGATGAAGCTCGTCCAGATGAGCGTTTTCCAGTATTCGGCTCTTCCCTCGTCGAATATACCGAGCTTGTAGAGGCTCTTGATGAACGCTTTCACGTGCCCCTTCGGGACTGTGACCTTCCTGGGGAAAATGGGCTGGCACTCTTTTATGAATTCCTTCAGGCGCTTCGCGTATCTGGAAGGCGTGTAGATGGTCTCCACGATTCTCCTGTAACCCGATATCAGTGTTTCCAGGTCCATCGAGGGGATGAAGTTGATGGAGAAGTCGGTGTTGTCGCCTGTGACGTCGCTTATGATGCGGCCCTCTTTTTTGAGCCTGTCGTAGAGCCTGGTGCCCCTCGGGGCGTTGAGCAGTCCTACCATTGCCACGGGTATGCCGGATGCTTCGATGAATTCAATGAGCCTGTCGAATATGGAGGGCTTGTCCGTGTCGAACCCGACGATGAAGCCGGCGTGGACCAGGAACCCATTTTTGTGGATTTTTTTCACGGTCTGGACGAGGTCTCTGTTCCTGTTGACCCACTTGTTCGCCTCCATGAGGCTGTCGTCGTCTGGCGATTCTATCCCTATGAAGAGCTCGTCGAATCCCGCCCGGGCGAGAAGTGTCATCAGCTCCTCGTCGTCCGCCACGTTTACCGAGACCTGCGTTATGAAATCGAAGGGGTAACTTTTCTCTTCCATCCATCGGATTACCGCAGGGAGCAGTTCCGTTTTCACCTTCCTGCGGTTCCCGATGAAGTTGTCGTCTACGAAGAAGACGCCCCCTTTCCACCCGGTCTCGTATATGGCGTCGAGTTCGCTCAAAATCTGCTCTGGGGTCTTCGTCCGCACGTTTCGGCCGAAGAGTGCCGTGACGTCGCAGAACTCGCAGTCGTAAGGACACCCTCTCGAGAACTGTATGCTCAGAGAGGCGTAGTCGGTGGAGCTTATGAGATCCCAGGACGGGACCGGCGTGCTGGCGAGGGATACCCAGCCGTTTTGCCTGTATACCCTTTTCGCCCTGCCCCGTTCGAAGTCTTTCGCGAATTCCTCCACGATTCCCTCTCCTTCGCCGAGAATGAGGTGGTCGGCTTCGGGGAATTCGTCCGGCCGAGACGTGAACAGGGGTCCTCCGGCTACGACCTTTACGCCGATATTCCTGCACCTCCGGATAATTTCCCCGGCGGATTTTGCCTGAATGTCCATGGCGCTTATAAGCACCACGTCCGCCCAGCGGAGGTGATCGTCAGTGAGTTCTCTCACGTTGAGGTCGACGAGTTTTTTCTCCCAGGTCTCCGGGAGGAGGGAAGCCACCGTGAGAAGCCCAAGCGGTGGGTAGGCCGCTTTCCTGCCCACGAACGGGAGGGCGTACTTGAAGCTCCAGAAAGTTTCCGGATAGGAAGGATATGTGAGCAGGGCTTTCACCATCGTTATATTCTCCTCTTACTTTCGGTGAATGCCCCTCTCCCCCAGCTAATAGAGCAAACAACGAACATATATAGATTTTAGCAGAAAATGGGAGGAGTTGCCCGATAAAACGAGGTTTATATTAACATATGGAATGGAATAAAATAGAATTTCGACAATCCTTTGGAATGCTCCTCGCTGCGGGGACTTTCACTGGAGAGAACTCGGGAAGGAGGTGTAAGCAGTGAATTACAGGGAGAGGTTCGAAAGAGTGATGGAACTGGCGGATACTCTCAAGCGGCGCAAGGAGGAGATCGCGTGGCTGGCTGTGAAGAACCTGAGATTCACCATTTCCGACTGCAGGAAGGAGGTGGACATCGCCGTAGACAGACTCGGGATGTACCGGGAGGCTGAGAGTTTCCTCGGTAACAGGGTGCCCCTGAAGGAGGAGGGAGCGAAAGTCTATCTCATGCTTTCTTACAACGGGAGCGCGTGGCTCAACACGGCCATCACATCCATATTCATGGTTGGCAACAGGGTGATCGTCAAGTTCGCGTCCAAGGGTTCTGACGTGATGAGGTTGACGGAGGATATGTACAGGCCCATCTTCGGCGACTGGGTCGCGTTCTACGGGGGAAAAGGAAGGGAATTCATAAAGGAAGCGGTGGAAGACCCGGATGCGACGGCGATGGTAGTCTTCGGTTTCGACGAGAACGTAATGCCTTACGAGGAGCTGGTGAGGAAATCGGGGAAGAAGTTCGTCTTCGAGGGACCGGGTCAGGACCCGTTCGTTGTGTTTCCCGACGCCGACCTGGAGCTTGCTCTATCGGACCTGATGATGGCCAAATTCATGTATGCAGGACAGACCTGCACGGCTCCCAAGAGAATTTTCATACACAGGTCGATTTACGACGAATTCCTGGACGCTTTCGTGGAGAGGGTGAAGAACCTGAAGGTGGGTGATCCGGAGCGGGAGGACACTAACGTTGGTCCCGTGGTGAGTGACGTCGCGGTGGAGAGAATAAAGAAGCAGCTCGCGGACGCGGTGGAGAAAGGAGCCAGGATTCTGGTTGGAGGGAGGATAGAGGGAAACCTGATTTACCCGACCGTGGTAAGAGATGCGACCGACGACATGCTGGGGATGAGGGAGGAAGTTTTCGGACCCGTTGCGTTCACTTCTCCCTTCGACACGGTCGAGGAGGTCATGGAGAGGGCGAAGAATCACAAGTATGGGCTGAGAGCTGCCGTTTTCGGCGGACCGGATGCTTCAAGGGTCGCGGCGGAGCTTAAAGGGGAAGATTACTGCCACCCGGTCCCGGGCTACACC
Source organism: uncultured bacterium (assembly GCA_964429585.1). Lineage (GTDB taxonomy): Bacteria > Desulfobacterota > Deferrimicrobia > J040 > J040 > CAYSCN01. The sequence continues at coordinate 76,036 of CAYSCN010000005.1, forward strand.
TTCGGAAAGTTCGGGACGGTTGCTCTGAACCAGACCAGGGCGGAATCGTGGAGAGGAGCATTCGTGGTCAAGGCGGTGGGAGGCTACGGTTACTCCGGCTGGATATGGGAGACCGTCGACGGGGACTTCAGAATCAAGCAGGGACCCAAGCTTCTGAGCGTTGAGACTTCGCGCGAGGCGTGAGGGCGGTCACCGCTCCCCTGTCTGGATTATTTTCGCTATCGGGACGTCCGCCTCTGCCAGCTCGTATGTGAGAAGGTCTTTCCTGTCCACCCAGGCCACCTCTGAATGGTCGATGGGGCGTGGCTCTCCAGAATTTATGGCGACTCTGAAGGCGAAAAGCTCCACCGTCCTGTCGTCGTATTCGTGAGAGAAGCTACCCAGGAACTCGCCCACGGCTACATCCACGCCGAGCTCTTCGAGCAGTTCTCTTTTCAGGCACTCCTCGGGCGTTTCCCCGGTTTCGAGTTTTCCTCCCGGGAACTCCCACTTTCCCCCCGCGTGGGTTTCTTCCCTCCGCCTGGCTATGAGGATTTTTCCGCCTCGCTCGATGATTCCAGCTGCAACGAGAATTGTCTCCTTTTCCCTTTTCCCGGGCACGTCCATTGTCCTCCATCGCTTCTTCGTGGATTCTACCAGAGGAGGCGGGAAGGTTGTATACTCGTAGATGATGCTGCGGAGGCTTGCTGGATTGTCGGTTCGTTTTTTCCGGAGACGTTCCCGTTAGACCAACGAGAGAAGCGAAAAAGCTGGAGTGTTTTTCGTGTCGAAGTTTGCGGACATATGCGTTCCCATTCCCGTGAGGGGGCTTTTCACGTATAGCGTTCCAGAAGATATTTCCGAAATAGTTCTGCCTGGCGTCAGGGTCTTCATCCGGTTCGGCGGGCGGCGGATGACCGGCGTGGTATTCCGGCTGAAGGATGAGACCGACCTCGAGAAGGTTGAACCGATTCTCGACGTTGTCGACGAGGAGCCGTTTTTTTCCCCAAAAGACCTGGAGTTTATCGAGGAAGCCGCCAGGCATTACGGGGCCTCCCTGGGGGAGATGCTTTCCGCTGCGGTTCCCCCTGGATTCTTCAGGGAGGAGAAGCTCCGCTACAGGATTACGGGAAAAGGGCTCGAGGAATTTGAGAGGGCGAGGGGCAGAGAGAGGGATGCCCTTGCTCTTTTCACCAGGCCTACGGGGGTGACCAGGGGTTACGCCGCGAAAGAGCTTAAGAAACTCGGTTACAGGGCGCCCGGGGCCAAGATTGCTTCTCTGGTCAGGGCGGGGCTGGTCGAGGCGGTGAGGGAATTGAAGAAGGAGACCCACGCGAGGCAGAGGGTTGTTCTTCGCCTGGAGAGGGAGCCTCTCGAGGGGGAGAGAATCTCGGAAAGCGCCAGGAAAGTGGTCGAGCTGGTTAGAGAGATGGGGGAAGTGGAGAGGGGGCGGCTCCTCGAAGCCACGGGCGTAACCCCTGGTGTGATACAGAGGCTCATATCGAGAGGGATTCTCGGCCAGCGCCTGGAGGATGCCGAGGTCGTCGACAGGGAGGGGAGCATCTGTGAGCTTCCGGTGGATATTTCCCTGACCCCTCATCAACGCGAGGCGATAGACAGGATAATCGATTCCGTCGAGAGCTCGAGGGGCGAGGTTTTTCTCCTTCACGGAATTACAGGTTCCGGGAAAACGGAGGTCTACATAAGGGCGGTGGAGAGAGTCGTGGAGATGGGGCTGTCTGCCTGCGTCCTCATTCCGGAGATTTCCCTCACCCCTCTAACCCTGGGTAGATTCAGGAGAAAGTTCGGCGACCTGGTGGGGGTTTTCCACTCCCGCATGACTCCGACGGAGAGGGCGACCATGTGGGAGAGGGTCAGGAGGGGGGCGACCCGGGTCGTGATAGGTCCAAGGAGTGCTCTTTTCGTCCCGATTCGAAATCCCGGTCTTATAGTGGTTGACGAGGAGCACGACCCGGCCTACAAGCAGGAGGATGGGCTCAAGTACAACGCGAGGGACCTGGCCATTTTGAAGGGCAAGATGTTTTCCATCCCTGTGGTTCTGGGGTCTGCCACGCCCTCGGCGGAGACCTTTTTCAGAGCGAAAACGGGGAGGTACACCTATCTGGAGCTCCCCGAGAGGGTGGCAGAGAGCGTCCTCCCTGATATAGAAATAGTGGACCTTTCGAAGACGAAGGTGAAAAGAGGGATGGGACGTTACATTTCTGATGAGCTCAAGGAGGCGATCGACAGGACGCTCGAGGAAGGCGGGAAAGTCATGCTCTTCGTGAACAGGAGAGGGTTCGCTCCATGGGTGATGTGTCTCGAGTGCGGATACGTCGAGAAGTGCGAGAACTGCAGCGTCTCGCTCACTCTCCACAGGGACGAGGGAGGGCTTCTCTGCCACTACTGCGGGTTCAGGAAGGAGGAGCCGGCAGTGTGCAGAAGATGCGGGGGGACGAAGATAGCCGCTCCGGGGGTTGGGACCGAGAAGATAGAGCAGGGCGCGTCCAGGACCTGGAAGGGGAAGGTTGTTGTCAGGATGGATTCCGACACGATGAGGAGGAAGGGAGCCTACGGCGACGTTTTGGGGAGGATGCAGGAAGGAGAGATAGACATTCTCGTCGGGACCCAGATGATTTCCAAGGGGCACGACTTTCCTCAGGTAACTCTGGTGGGAGTGATACTGGCAGACCTGTCGCTTGTTTTCCCCGACTTCAGGTCGTCCGAGAGGACATTTCAGGTTCTCACTCAGGTGGCCGGCAGGGCGGGAAGGAGGGGTGAGAAAGGGAAGGTTATAATACAGACCTTTCACCCGAACCACTACGCCATATCCAAAGCAAAAGAGCACGATTACGCCGGCTTCATGGAGATGGAACTATCCTTCAGGGCGGAACTTTCGTATCCTCCGTTTTCCCGCCTTTTGCTCATCAGGTGCGTCGGCTCGAAGGAAGAGAGTGTTTTGAAGCGCGCCAGGGAGGTGGTCGAGCTTTTGATGGACAGGTTCGGAGACAGGACCGATGTTAAGATACTCGGACCCTCGCCGGCTCCCATCCAGAAGCTCAAGAGGAACTACATACAGCAAATTCTCGTCAAGGCGGCTCCGGAGACAGATTTTTCACCTTTCATTGAGGAAGTGGTGGCCGAATTCGGGGGAAGGGGAAAAAGCGGAGGGGTGAAGATAGATTTCGACGTGGATCCATACCAGCTCCTCCATTGACGGGCACGCAGTTTGCGTTGGACTCCTCGAAAACTTCGAGGAGGTGCGATATGAGAATCAATTTCATTCTGAACAGGTCGGGTTACCCGGAGAAGAAGCTCGCCGATGTGGAAATCTACTTCGACGAGGGACTGCTTTCAGGAATGAGGCTCACGGGCTTTGCCATCTGGCGGGGAAACGGGCACAAAGGGCCCTTCGTGACGTTGCCCAGCAGGCCGTTCGAGGACGAGAAGGGGAGGCGGTATTTCGAGTTTCTGAGACCCACCAGCTCGGATCCGCTTGCAGTGAAAAGGTTCAGGGACTATATAATTGAGGAGTACTCGAAGATAGCGGACGATTCTAAGTGAGTCATCGGAGGTTCTGAATGGATAGAGGCGTAATTGCTCAATTTTTGCGGGTTTTCAGGCTCGCATACAACAGGGGGCTGGTTTCGGGAGCGGAAGGCAATGGGAGCGTGAAGACCGAGGAGGGGATATACATAACCCGCTCGGGAGCCAGCAAGGGGCTGATGGAGCCGGAAGACGTGATTCTGATAGATGAGAAGGGGAACGTCCTGGAGGGTTCGGGAGAACCCTCCTCGGAGCTCCCTCTTCACCTCAAGCTGTATGAGACTCTGCCCGACCTTGGGGCCATCGTTCACGCCCATCCTCCGTTTTCGACTGCCTACACAATACTGGAGGAAAGATTCCCTCTGGAGGCTCTCGCGGAGATATTCATCGCGACCAGGGGCGTATCTCTCGTCCCTTATGCCCCGCCGTCGAGCGAGGAGCTGGCTGTGCTCGTGGCCGATGCGGCCTCGGAGAGCGACATCTTCCTCCTTATGAGGCACGGGGTCGTCTCAATTGGGGGATCGCTTCTGGAGGCATACACGCGCCTGGAAGCCCTCGAGGCTACAATAAGGGTCATGATGATAGCGAGATCGGCTGGGAACATTTCTTATTTGAAAAAAGAGGAAATAGAAGAGTTGAAGAAAGTCAGGGAGAAATTTTTCGAGTCCTGAGGCAGGTCAGCCGAGTCGGGCCTCGTCCCAGTCGATGGCGATGTGCAGCGCATCTTCCAGGTCTTTGGCGTACCTTTTGCGAGCAAGCCTCAAAAGCCCGAGGATGTTGTCGCCCCTCTCCTTCCTTCGCCTTTCGATGACGGTCCCGATCGGGATTTTGCGTTTGTTCATGTAATCGACTCTGTAAACGGTTACCGCTTTCATACAACTTCCTTGCAAATAATTATCACTATGTATACGGCTATATTATAACAGCCTGAAGGTAAAGGGGAAAAGGGAAAAAGTAGCCTTTACGGCCCCTTTTGGGAGCTGGTCGGACGGCAGGGGAGTGGATGACCCGGCGGGTTTCTCGATCCAGCGCGCTACTTGATGTGGAAAATTTCGTTCCCGTGGGTATAGAATAGAAAGCTGGGTTATAAATCCGCAGAAGAGGTTTATTTTTATGAGAAAAAGGGACCTTCACTTCGTAATGATGGTTGTGCTGGTCGTGGGTCTTCTGGTGGTGCTGTCGCTCACGGGCAAACCGCGTTATCTGCCGACCGATCCGGCTCACATGAAAGCCACCACCGATGCGCAGTGTCTCTCGTGTCACAACGAAGAAGGGGAATATCCGATAATCAAGGATAAACACCCCCCGAAGTATAAAAAGTGTTATCTGTGCCACAGAAAGAAGAAGGGGTAGGGAGTATTTGAAGAAGTTCGTGGTCGTTTCCGACACGCATCAGCTTGCCGGCGACAGGGTGCTTGAGGCGCTGGGTGATGCGCTCGAGGGCGTCGATGGTATCATCCACTGCGGTGACATAGTGGGAATCGAGGTCATCGAGGCGCTGGAGGAACGGGCCCCTGTGGTTGCCGTCTCGGGCAACATGGACACCATCGACGTCAAGAGAAGGTATCCGAAGAGGGAGATACTTGAAGTGGGCGGGTTGAAGATCGGCGTGGTTCACGGCTGGGGGTCGCCGCACGGGATTATTTCGAAAATACTCTACTCCTTCAGGGCGGACAGTGTGGACGCGATCTTTTTCGGACACACGCACGAAGCCTTCCTGGAGGAACGGGATGGGATCTTTTTGCTCAATCCCGGCTCGCTCCTGGACAGGGTCTTCACCAGGGTCAACTCTTACGCCGTCGTGGAAGTGGAGGAACGGGTAAGGGGAAAAATAGTGGAGATCGTGCCCGAATGAGTATTCCCCGAATAGGAGCGCACGTGTCTGTCGCCGGTGGCGCCCACAGGGCGTTCGAAAACGGCAGGGAAGCGGGATGCGACGTCGTTCAGATATTTTCCCGCTATCCCACGAGGTGGGAGACGCCGCCGCTTACCGTTGACGAGATAGGCTGTTTTCACGAGGAGAGAATGAGGTGCGATTTGGAAGTCGTTTCGACTCACGCGAGCTACCTCATAAACATAGCGGCTTCGGACCGGAAGTTGAGGAGAGCTTCGTTGGATGCCCTGACCGATGAGCTGGAAAGGGCGAGGGCGCTCGGTATCCGGCGTGTTGTTCTTCATCCTGGTAGTTTCGGAAACGGAAGCCTCGAGGAGGGGATAAAGAGAGCTTCTGCCTCGGTGAGGGAGGTCATGAGCGGAGTCAGGGATGTGAAGCTGTGCCTGGAGGTCACCGCTGGACAGGGGACGTCGATAGGATACTCTCTCGTCCACCTGAGGGAGATGATCGACCGGTCCGGTGTCCCCGAGTCCCTCGGCGTGTGCCTCGACACGTGTCACCTGTTCGCGGCGGGCTACGATATTTCGTCCGAAGATGGGTTTGCGAGCTTTATCGAGGAGCTGGAGAGTCTGGATTTGCTCTCTCTCGTCGAGGTTATACACGTGAATGACTCGAAGAGGGAACTCGGGTCTCGGGTGGACAGGCACGAACACATTCTACAGGGTGAGATCGGCGAGAAGGGATTTGCAAATATTTTGCGTTTTGAGAGGTTCAGGGATGTTCCATTCATCATAGAAACCCCCAAAGGAGACGACCCTGCCGGGAACGACAGGAGGAATATAGAGACGTTGAAACGTCTCGCCCGGAGGTGAAGCATGGAGTTTCAGGAGCTGAAATCTCTCGCGAAACACAGAAAACAGACGTTCGGGAGAATAGTCAGCTGCGAGATGTACAAGCTCGACAGAGGAATACTCGCCATAACCAGGATGCACGACGATTTTCACGATATGCAGCTGGCGATGCTCTTGAACGACAGGTACGAGATAGAGGACGTGGCGGTGTCCATGGAGAGGATTCCTTTTCCCCAGTGCGAAGTGTTGCCGCCGAAGACGATAAAGAGGCTTATAGGGCTGAAGGTCTACGAGAGGGGCGTAACCAGGAAGGTCAAGGAGCTCATTCCCAGGAAGGAGGGATGCACCCATCTCTACGAGATGATAGAGTCGACTTTCAGGGCGGTGTTTTCCGGCTCCTACAACGTCATAGGAGCCTCGTTCGAGGGAGCCCTGAAACTGGACATAGAGGAGGAGAGGCAGTTCTGGATGTCCAGCCCAATGCTCGCGAACACGTGTTACGCGTTCTCGACGGATACCATAGATAGGGAAGTTCTTGAGAGAGCGCTCAAAAAGGTCGATGAAGCGAGGGTGATGGCGGAGAAAATAAGAGGACTCAGGGAGGATTGATGGTGGATCCTAGAACGCGTGAACTGGCGAAGGTTCTGGTGCGTTATTCTCTGAAAGTAAAAAAGGGAGAGTCGGTCAAGATATCTGGAAACGACCTGGCAAAGCCGCTTCTGCTCGCCTGCTACGAGGAGGTTCTATCAGCCGGGGGTCATCCTCTCCTCGAAGTGACGTTCGACGAGGCAGGGGAGATCTTCTACCGAAGGGCGAGGGAGTATCAGCTGGATTACCTCCACCCGTCCAGACTTTACGAGGCCAGGAGGCTGGACGCCGCAATTTTCGTCCATTCCCCGTTGAACACCAGGATGCTCTCGAGCGTGCCCCCCGAAAAGGTTGCCCGGCGCAGGAAGGCGGCCAAACCGGTGTCCGACGTGGTGATGCGGAAGGTCAGGTGGGTGCTTGTCAACTACCCCACCAATTCCCTGGCGCAGGAAGCGGAGATGTCTCTTTCGGAGTATGAAGACTTCCTCTTCGGGGCCTGTCTGGTGGACTGGAAAAAGATGGCGAGAGAGCTCAAGAAGTTGAAGACGCTCATGGAGAGGACGGAGAGGGTGAGGATAGTGGGGAAGAACACGGACCTTACGTTTTCCATAAAGGGGAGGAAGGCGATAATATGCGCGGGCGAATCCAACATGCCCGACGGGGAGATATTCACTGCTCCTGTCGAGGGGAGCGTGGAGGGGGAAATCTATTACGAGTTCCCCGCAATATACGGTGGAAGGGAGGTATCCGGCATCCGTCTCAGGTTCGAAAAGGGCAGGGTGGTGGAGGCTGTTGCGGAAAAGAACCAGGAGCTTTTGAAGACTCTGCTCGACACCGACAGGGGGGCGAGGATTCCGGGCGAGTTCGGGATAGGCTACAACTACGGAATAGACAGGTTCACCAGGGATATACTTTTCGACGAGAAGATCGGCGGGACGATTCACATAGCGCTCGGGAAGTCCTACGCTGAATCCGGGGGGAAGAACGACTCGGCTCTTCACTGGGACATGGTCAAGGACCTGAGGGAGGAGGGAGAGCTTTATTTCGACGGAAAGCTCGTCATGAAAAACGGAAAGTTCATGTGGAAGGAGAGGAAGAGGAAATGAAGAAGAGACTGCTTTCGGCTCTGATACTGTTCATTCTGTTCGCCGCTTTCGCACTGCCTGCATCGGCGGGTGAAGGCGTCAAGTACGTCCTCGGGAACGGGATGACCGTCGTGCTCAAAGAGAACCACTCTTCTCCCATCGTTGCCGTGCAGGTGTGGGTCAAGGCCGGCTCCGCCACCGAACCCGCCGAGTTGGCCGGCATATCTCACGTTCTGGAGCACATGGCGTTCAAGGGGACGAAGAAAAGAGGAGTGGGAGAAATAGCCAGGGAGGTGGAGGCGCTCGGCGGAGACATAAACGCCTACACCACCTTCGACCACACCGTCTATCACATCACTATATCTTCCAGATACCTGGCGGAAGCGCTGGATATACTCTCGGATACCCTTGCCAACTCCACCTTCGACGAGAAAGAGCTCAAGAAAGAAGTGGAGGTGGTGCTGGAGGAGTATCGCATGAACCAGGACGACCCGAGCAGGGTCGCCTCGAAAGAGCTGTTCTCCGCTTTCTTCAAGAAGCACCCTTACGGGAGACCCGTGATAGGGTATCCGGAAACGCTGAAAAAGATCACGAGGGAGAGCTTACTGAAATACTTCAGGTCCTATTACGTGCCCAACAACATGGTGCTGGTTGTGGCTGGAGATATATCCGTGGAGAAGGCGAAGCCGCTTGTGGAGAAGTTCATGGGGCGTCTCAAGAAGAAGAAGTTTGTTCTTCCCGAGAGACCGCCCGAGCCGTCACGAAATAGAGTCGAGGTCACGGTGAAGAAGATGGAGTCGGGCAGAGCCTATGTTAACCTCGCTTTTCCGGGAGTGGCTCTGGGGAGCGAGGACGTGTTCGCGGTGGACCTGCTCTCGATGATACTCGGGGACGGCGAGACCTCCAGACTATACAGGACCGTGAAGGAAGAAAAGGGGCTCGTTGATGGAATTTACGCCTACTCGTTCACGCCGAAGGATCCTGGAGTGATAATGGTCGGGTTCACCTGCGATCCGGAGAACGTGAAACCCGCCATCGAATCCACTCTCGAGGAGATATACAGGATCGCTGTCTCTGGTGTCAGCCCCTCGGAGCTTTCACGGGCGAAAAAGAACACGATTGCGAGTTTCGTCTACTCCCTCGAGTCGCAATCGTCTCTGGCGCGGTTGCTCGGATTTTACGAGACGGCTCTTGGAGACGCGTTCTTCCAGGAGAGGTACGTCGACATGGTAAGGCGCGTGACCGTAGAGGACATCAAGAAAGCCGCGCAAAAGTACCTGAGAGAAAACAATTTCGTCGTGGCAGGTGTTCTGCCGAAGGATTCGACCGTTACCCTCACCGAGGGGGAAGTGGAGAAGATGGCGGAGAAGGCGCAGGCGGTTGTTGTGGGTGAGAAGAGAACTTCCAGAAGAGCGATCGTCAGAAAGGTTCTCAAAAACGGCGTCAGGCTAATAGTCAGAGAGAATCACGCGGTCCCGGTCGTTGCCGTCAGTATCGGTTTTCTGGGCGGAGTGCGGGCGGAGACGCCGGAGGTAAGCGGCGTGTGCAACCTGATGTCGTTCATGCTGACCAGGGGGACGAAGAAACACACCGCCTATGAGATAGCCGAGATGGTGGAGGACATGGCCGCTTCGATAGATTCGTTTTCGGGAAGAAACTCCTTTGGCATAAAGGGGGAATTTTTGAGCGAGGATTTCGACAGGGGTATGAGGCTTTTGGCCGAGATGATTCTTTCTCCCACCTTCGATGAAGAGGAGCTCGAAAAGAGGAAGAAAGACGTGATATCCGCCATAAGGGCTCAGGAAGATTCTCCCTTCCAGGAGCTTCTCAAGCTCTACCTGAAGGCTCAGTACGGAGAGCATCCTTACTCCATGGACCCGCTGGGCACGGAGGAGACCGTGGAGGCAATAACGAGGGACGACCTGATCGAGTATTACAGCCGACTCGTGTTCCCGAAAAACATGGTGATCGTGGTGTCCGGCGACGTGTCTCCCCAGCACGCCGAAGAGGTCGTCCAGGAGCTGTTCGAGGACTTCGCGTCCGAGGGGGACGAGAGCATATTCGCGGAGAAAAAGGTCCCGCCTCTCCCGAAGGCGGTGAAGGTGGAGAAAAAGAGGGAGAAGTTGCAGGCGCACTTCCTCATCGGGTTCCTCGGGGCGAGGTTCTCCGACGATGACAGGTATCCGCTGGAGGTGCTTTCCGCCGCGCTGGCCGGTCAGGGCGGGAGGCTGTTCAGAAATCTTCGGGACGAGAAGTCGCTCGCCTATTCGCTCACTGCGTTTTCTTCCGAGCAGTTCGACAGGGGATTTCTGGCTTTCTACATGGCGACCGCCGCTTCCAAGAAGGACGAAGCGATAAGCGCCATGTGGGACGAGATAATAAAGTTCCTGAAGGAAGGGCTCACCAAGGAGGAGCTCGAAAGGGCCAAGAACTTCGTGATAGGTAACTTCGAAATAGGGTTGCAGTCCAATCAGGCATACGCCGATAGCATAATGTTCAACGAGCTCTACGGGACCGGTATTGAAGGATTCGAGAAGTTCACGGAGAGGATCAGGAAGGTGACCAGAAAAGACGTGATGAGGGTTGCCAGGAAATACATAGACCTCGAGAGGTACGTGCTCGCCGTCGTCTCGCCGTGAGGGGAAAAGTGTTCGTTAATGATGCTGAACTCGCAAGTTACGAAGCGAAAGGCAGAATCGAGAAGTTCTCGGCGATTTTCGCCCTCTGCGTGATAGGCCTGACCATATTTTTCCTGGGCCTGTCGGCATATGGCCTTTTCGACGTGGACGAGACGAGATACGCCGCGAGCGCGATGGAGATGATACGCTCCGGCAACTACCTGATACCTACCTTCAACGGGGTCCCTCGCCTCAACAAGCCGATACTTTTCTACTGGCTCCTCGTTTCCGGGGTCAAGCTGTTCGGGGTTTCTCCGGGCTCTTTCAGGCTGGCTTCCGCGGTTTTCGCTTTCGCCACCTGCCTCTGGCTCGGGCACCTGGTTTACAGGGAGTCCAGGGTGGAGGGAGGGTTTCTCGCCGGGGCGATTCTCGCCACCTCGCCGATTTACGCCTACCTGGGCAGGGTGGTCATGACCGACATGGTCTTTTCGGTGCTGCTTTTTTCCGCTTCCCTCTTCTTATATCTCGGGATATTCGACGAGAGGAAGGTGAGAAGGAGGTTTGTGGTAGCGGGTTACCTGAGCATGGGGCTTGCGTTTCTCACCAAGGGACCCGCGGGAGTGGTCCTTCCCCTTGCTTCTATTCTCATATTCGGGCTGGTCAACGGCAGGTTCAGAAGAACGATTGAGGACCTGTTAGACTGGTGGGGTGTCCTGGTTTTTCTGCTCGTTTCCGTGCCCTGGTACGCGGCGGTGTTGTTCGTCAAGGGACCTTCTTTCTTTTTCGATTTCTTCATAAAAGAGAACATACTTCGGTTTCTCCGCGTTACATCGGGGCACAGGGGACCGATCGTCTACTACGTTCCGGTGATATTTCTCGGCATGTTTCCCTGGTCGCTGTTTTTGCCCCAGGCGGTGTTCAAGATATTGAGGGACAGGGGCTTTTCTCTCAGGGCCTTCGAGGAGAACGTCTCTCTCGACATGTTCCTCCTGCTCTACAGTGGTGTGATATTCGTCTTTTTCTCGCTGTCTGCGACCAAGCTTCCCACATACGTCCTCTCGATTTTCCCGGCTCTCGCGGTTATCGTGGCGCTTTATCTCGAGAGGGTGATACTTGAGGTCAGGTTCCCCTCGTTCGGGTTCTACATGGGAGCGTATGTTTTCTCGGTGTGCGTCCTGATACTGGGCCTGGTTCTCCTTTTCCCGGGAGAATACTTCCCGCAGGTCGAGGAAGTGGGGATTTCCGGGATTCTCTCGATTCCGACGATAATCTTCCTCTTCGCGGCGACGCTGACCGCGCTCTTCACGATATTCAGGAGAGGGGTGAAGAGAGTCCGGGTGAAGATTTTCGCGGTCATGCTGATCACCCAGCTTCTGTTCATCTGGTTTGCATTTTTCGGCGTGCTGCCTGCTGTTTACGCCAACAGGCAGGGGGATCTCGAGAGGATATCGGCGATCATAAACCAGCGGGCGGGCGAGGAGGATACGATAGTCTTCTACAGGAAATTCAAGCCCTCGGTCGTGTATTTCACGGGAAAAAGAGTTGCCAAGGCCGATTCTTTCGAGGAGATAGTCGCCCTGTGGGATGGAGTGGGTAAGCTTTACCTCATATTCAAGGGGAAGTCTCCCGTGGGGGTGGAGCTCTGGAAGCTGGGCAATGCCAGGCTCGCCTACAGGGGGAGGGTGTATTCCCTCTACGAGATATTCCCCGGTGGAGGTTGATGAATGGAAAGGGTGATCGATTACTCGGTGGTTGTCCCGGTCTTCAACGAGGAGGAGAACCTCGTTCCTCTGACGGAGTCGATAGCGGAGGTGATGGGCGGCCTCGGAGGAGAATTCGAGATCATATACGTGGATGACGGGTCCACCGACAAAAGCGTTGAGGTCATAAAGGAGCTGCAGAAAAAACATCCCCAGATAAGGCTGATTCGTTTCAGGAAAAACTTCGGGCAGGCGGCGGCTCTCTCCGCCGGATTCGATTATTCCAGGGGCAGAATAGTCATATCTCTCGACGCGGACCTTCAGAACGACCCGAGGGACATTCCCAGGATGCTCGCGAAGCTTGAAGAAGGATACGACGTGGTCTGCGGTTGGAGGAAGGACAGAAAGGACAGGGCGCTGTCCAGGAAGGTCCCGTCGGCCGTGGCGAACTGGATCATAAGGAGGGTTACTGGCGTAACCGTCCACGATTACGGTTGCACCCTCAAGGTGTTCAGGAGGGAGGTGGTGGAGCACCTTCCGCTGTATGGGGGCCTTCACAGGTTCATCCCGGCTCTGGCGGCGGATTTCGGAGCGAAGATAACCGAGATAGTGGTGACTCATCACCCGAGGAAATTCGGCAGGAGCAAGTACAACATAACCAGGACGTTCCCGGTTCTCATGGACCTGCTTTACATAGTCTTCACGATGCGCTTCTCCAGGAAGCCCTTCTACTTTTTCGGTGGTAGCGGCGCTCTTTTGTCCGCCATAGGAGGGTTGATCCTCTTCTACCTTTTCTGCCTCAAGGTGTTTCTAGGGCAGTCGATCGGGGGGAGGCCGCTTCTGATATTCGGCGTCCTATTCGTTCTGGGGGGCCTCCAGCTTTTCAGCGTGGGCCTTTTAGCCGGGTTGCTATACAAGCTTCACGTGGAGTCGAGGGAGGGCGCCACGTATTCCGTCAGGGAAGTGATCGAAAGCGAAGGGGCAGATGAAGAAGCTCGCTAAGCTCCTGATCGGACTGTTGCTTCTCGCCCTGCTCATTTACCTGGCTGGTCCGGGGAAAGTTCTCGAGGGCCTCGTCAGGCTCGGTCCCGTCACGTTTTTCTTTGCCCTTCTGCTTTATTTCGCCGGACAATTCACGTGCGCCGTCAAGTGGAGACTGATATCCGGTGCTTTGGACATGGAGAGGTCCGTTTTCGTTCACGTCGCTCTCTACCTTTCCGGGATGTTCATGAATCTGTTTCTCCCCACCGCGGTCGGGGGGGACGTGGGGAGGGCGTATCTTCTGGGAGGAAAGGAGAGGTGGCAGGCGGGACTGGCCAGCGTGATCGCGGAGAGATACACGGGGATGGTGGTTCTGTCCTTCCTGCTCGCCCTGGGCGCGCTGAAAAGCTCAGGTTTTTTGCCGGGGAAGGCGAGGTACGCCTTCTTGCTTTTGTTTCCGATTACGGTCGCGATCCCGTTTCTCTACGCCCGCCTCGGCCTTGAGGTGAAGAAGAAGCTCTTAGGAGACAGGTTCGAGGTGTTCGACAAGCTCGGTGAGCTTATGTACCGGGGTAAAGTGGTCGCCGTCTCCCTCGCTTTGTCACTCGTTTTCTATATTTTTTATATTTTCCTCCATTATCTGATAATTTATAGGTTATGGGGACCGGTCAACCTGTGGGATCTCGTCGTGATCGTGACCGCCACGTCCGTGGTGAGCATGATACCTGTGTCGCTGGGGGGGCTCGGGCTGCGCGAAGGAAGTTATCTGTTTTTTCTTTCTCTGATCGGCGTGCCGTCCCACACAGGCGTGGCCTTCGGGGTATCCGTCCTGGCGGTGAACCTCACTCTTTCCTTTGCCGGGGGATTCCTGCTATTTCTGGGAAAGAACATCGGAAAGATATGATTGTTGCTGATTGCTGCGTGGGGGCAACAGGTGTTGCAGCAGGTGTTGCCTGTTGTTGCACTTCGTGTTTTCCTCATCTGCCCCTCTGGCTCGGCTGGCATGCGTGTAACTGATTGATGTCATTAAAGATATTAGAACACCTGGCCGATGCATCTGGAAGGTGGCACCTTTCTTGTAAACTCAAGAGTGAGCCAAAGAAGGAGGATGTGACGATGAAATACGCGAGGCGGTTGTGGGCGATAGGAGCCTTCGTTGCGATTCTCGTGTTCATACCATTTTCGCCCGGAGGTGGGGCAAAAGCCATGACTCTAGAGGAGGCGGTGAGATTTGGCCTCAGAAATTTCCCGGGATTGGCTGGGGAGAGAAGTGGCGTTCTCGCGAAGGCCGAGGAGGTGGGGATAGCCACCTCGTATCACCTCCCGAAACTGACACTTTCATCCAGATACGTGAAGACCGATTCTCCGGCCGATGTTTTCGGGTTGAAGCTCAACAGGGAGGAGCTGTCTGCGGCGGACTTCGCCGGCATCCCCAACTCATTCAACAATCCTCCATCCTTCGACACGTTCGTTTCATCGATTGAACTTCAGGTTCCGCTTTTCGTCCCAAAGGCGCTGGTGGGGAGAAAAATAGCCAAGAAGGGTTACGAATCGTCACGGCTCGCCTACGAGAGGAAGGCGGAGGAGCACGCCCGTAAAATAGTGGATGCTTATGTTGGCGTCCTCACTGCCAGGGGGTACCTGAAGGCGGCGGAAAGTGCTGTCAGGGATGCTGAAGAGCATTTGAAGATCGCTGAGAGGTTGAATGAGGTCGGAGTGGGCATATACGCGGATGTTTTGAGAGCCAGTGTTTTCCTGTCCAGGGCGAAGGAGAGGCTCGTGAAGGCGAAAAACGGAGTCGCAGTTGCCAGGGAGGCTTTGAAGGTGGCGATGGGAACGACCGATGAAGTGGAAGTCGACGATTCCTTCCCCCTTGATGCGGAGCTTCGGGATCTCGATTATTACGTGTCGCTCGGGCTGGAAAACAGGAGAGACCTGTCGGCGATGGAGAAGAGGGTGGAAATGGCTAAAAAAGGTGTCCGTTACGAGCAGGCGGGCTACCTTCCAAACGTCGCGGCTTTCGGGCAGGTCGAGGTGAACGGTTCTTCGTCTCCCTTCGACGACGATGCGGACGCCTACAGAGTGGGAGTCGCGCTGACCTGGGACCTATTCGACGGGCTCGGCAGGGAGAAGAGGATAAAAAAGGCCAGGTATATGGAGAAGAGCGCCGAGAAGTACCTGGAGGCGATGAGGAGCTACGTGAGGTTCGAGGTGAAAAGGGCTTACCTTGGTGTCAAATCCGCCAGGGCAAGGTGGGAGATAGCCAAAAGTTCCCTGAAGAGCGCGAAAGAAGGCCTTAGGCTGGTTAGGGGCAGGTATGAGAACTCCCTCGCCAGAATGGTGGAGCTTCTGGACGCGCAGACGGCGCTGGATGTGGCCCGCGCCGACGAGGTTAGGGCAAGAAACGACTATTACCTCGCTCTTGCGGATCTGTACACGAGCTGCGGGGCATTGCTTCAGAGACTAGGCTTAGAAAAATATCTGGAGGTTTCGAGATGAGGGTCTCCGTGAAAAATAGAGCGAAGATTTTTACGCTGGTGGTTGCGGCGGGCCTGGCGCTCGCTCTTACGCTTTCCGGGTGCTCGGAGAAGGTCAAGCCCGGGACGGTGGAGGTGAAAAGAGGCAAGGCCGGTCCCGTGAAGGCGATGACAGTGAGGGAAGAAGCTATCCCGGTAACCTACGTTGCCACGGGAACTGTGAGAGCGCGGGAGAGCGCTACCATATCCCCCCAGATAATGGGAAGAGTTCTGGAAGTGAAGGTGAGAGAGGGGGACGTGGTGAAGAAGGGAGACCTCCTTCTGGTCATAGACGACAGCCAGGTGAAGGCGGGAGTCAGGGCCGCCAAGGGTATGGTCGATGAGGCGGAGAAAGCTCTCGTCGAGGTGGAAGCTGCCATAAAGCAGGCGGAGAGCGCTAAGAACCTGGCTGAGAAGACCTACAAAAGGTTCAAGAAGCTCTACGAGGAGAAGATAATTTCTCAGCAGGAGTTCGATGAGGTAGAGACGAAGTACGAGATGGCGGTGAGACAGCTCGAAATTGCCCGGGCAAAAAAGGCGCAGGTTGAGGCGAAGCTCGACCAGGCAAAGGCGGGCCTGGAGCAGGCGAAGGTCAGCTTCCAGTACACGAGGGTCAGGGCACCCTTCGACGGGATAGTGGCGAAGAAGTTCACTGACCCGGGAAATCTGGTCTCTCCAGGCGTCCCTCTTTTCGTTATAGACAGGGTTGGGGCATATCAGCTCGTGGTGGAGATCCCCGAGCAGTATTCCAGGAAGGTGAAGGTGGGCGATAAGGTGACCGTCGATGTGGAGTCCGCCGGGCTCGTCGGCGTCGCCGGCACCGTGTCCGACGTGGTCCCCGCTCTCAATCCATCGACCCGTTCGTTCACGGTGAAGGTGGACCTTCCCGAGGACAAGCCGGTCAGAAGCGGGATGTTCGGAAGGGCTTCTTTCGCCGTTGGAGAGAAGAAGGGCATTTTCCTCCCTGAAAAGGCTCTCGTCAGAGTCGGCGGCTACGAGGGAGCGTACCTGCTGACGGAGGAGAACATCGCCAGGTTCATGATGATCCGAACTGGATTGAGGAAGGACGGGAAGGTCGAGATTCTCTCGGGTCTCGTCCCCGGCCAGAGAGTCGTGATTTCCGGGCTCGATGGGCTGAAAGATGGTGACGTCGTGGAGGTAGTCAAATGAGCGAGAAAAGGAGAATAGGCATATCGGGCAAGATAGCCTCCTTTTTCATAGACTCCAAGATCACGCCCATCATAGCGATAGCGGCGATCATCCTCGGCGTGTTCATCACGTTCATAACGCCGAGCGAGGAGGAGCCTCAGATAAGGGTACCGATGGTGGACATCTTCGTCCAGTATCCGGGGGCGAGCGCGAAAGAAGTGGAAGAGGTGGTCACCAGGCCGCTGGAGAAGCTCATATGGGAAATAAAGGGCGTGGAATACGTCTACTCCACGTCTCTTCCGGGAATGAGCGTGGTCACCGCCAGGTATCTCGTGGGTGAGGACGAGGAGGAGGCGCTGGTCAAGCTCTACAACAAGCTCATGTCCAACATGGACCGTATCCCGCCCGGCGTCTCAATGCCGCTTGTGAAGCCCAAGTTCATCGATGATGTCCCGATACTCACGCTCACCTTCTGGAGCGACAGATACGACGGTTACGACCTGCGGAAGGTGGTGCTCGAAGTGGAATCGGAGCTCAAGCAGGTGGAGAACGTCTCCCAGACGTTCATCGTGGGGGGACTGAAGAGGAAGCTCCTCGTGTATCTCGACCCGGAGAAGCTCGCTGCGAGGAATCTCTCTCCTCCGGCTGTGATACCGGCCATCCAGGCGGGGAACGCAAGATATCAGGCGGGCTCGTTCCAGAGACTCAACCGGGAAATAGTCGTCGAAACCGGTTCTTTCATAACGAGCAGGGAAGACCTCGAGTCTGTTCTCGTAGGCGTCTACCAGGGCAAGCCGGTTTATCTGAGGGACGTTGCCAGAATCGTGGACGGTCCCGAGGAGCCGGAAGAGTACGTGCTCATGGGAGTCGGTCCCAGAGGGGAGATAAAGGGGATTCCGGAAAAGTTCTCCAGGACCGGCGAATACACGGCGGTGACTCTCGCGATAGCCAAGAAAAAGGGATCCAATGCCACTATTCTTGCCAGGAAGCTTCTCTCGAAGGTGGATGCTCTCAAGGGGAAGGTGATACCGGCAGACGTGAACGTGACCGTGACGAGAAACTACGGCGAGACGGCGAAGGAAAAATCGGATGACCTGCTTCGGAGCCTCCTCGAGGCGATAATAACGGTCGTCCTCGTGGTGGCTATTGGTCTTGGCTGGAGAGAGTCTCTCGTGGTGGGCATAGCGGTTCCCGTGACCCTGGCTCTAACTCTGGTGGTGAACTTTCTCTACGGTTACACCCTGAACAGGGTTACCCTGTTCGCCCTGATTTTCACGATAGGAATTCTCGTGGACGACGCGATAGTGGTGGTGGAAAACATCTACAGGCACTTCGTCATGAGGGGCGCGTCTCAAGAAGTCGCCATCGAGGCGGTGGACGAGGTGGG
Source organism: uncultured bacterium (assembly GCA_964429585.1). GTDB lineage: Bacteria > Desulfobacterota > Deferrimicrobia > J040 > J040 > CAYSCN01. The sequence continues at coordinate 94,270 of CAYSCN010000005.1, forward strand.
CAACCCCACCATAATAGCCACGTTCACGATCATAGCGGCCATTCTTCCCATGGCGTTTGTCAGGGGCCTTATGGGGCCCTACATGAGGCCCATTCCCGTCGGCGCATCCGCCGCCATGTTCATATCGCTTCTGGTGGCGTTCATCATATCCCCCTGGGCATCGAGCAGGGTGCTCAAGCACGTGAAGCCTCCCGAGCCCGAAGGCGGCGAGGAGGACGAGGAGAAGGAGAAAAAACCCCTCAGGAAGTTCTACGAGCGGATCATGACCCCCTTGATAGACAGGGCTTACCTGCGCTACGCGGTGTTTGGAATCGTGGCTTTCCTCCTTCTTGTTGCCGTGGCTCTCTTCCCGCTGAAGGTGGTGACCGTCAAGATGCTGCCTTTCGACAACAAGAGCGAGATGAACATCGTGATAGACATGCCCGAGGGGACGACCCTGGAGCAGACCACGAGGGTCGCCAAGGAGATGGGAGACTACCTGAGGACCGTTCCGGAGGTCACAGACTTTCAGATATACGCCGGGACCGCATCGCCTTTCAATCTGAACGGCATGGTCAGGCACTACTACCTGAGAAGAGGTCCCAACGTGGCGGACATACAGGTGAATTTCGTGCCGAAGAAGATGAGGAAGGACCAGAGCCACGACATAGCCATAAGAATTCGCGGGCCTCTGAAGAAGATAGGGGACAAATACGGGGCGAGGGTCAAGGTGGTGGAGGTGCCGCCGGGGCCGCCGGTGCTCTCCACGCTTGTGGCTGAAGTGTACGGTCCAGATCTGAAAGGTCAGATAGAGGTGGCGAAGAAGATAAAGGAGATATTCGAGAGCACAGACGGCGTTGTGGATGTGGACTGGTTCGTCGAGGACGACCAGAGCAGGAAAGTGCTGGTCGTGGACAGGGAGAAGGCGGCTTTATCCGGATTGACCGTCGAGGACGTGGCGAAGACCATCGCCATGTCGCTGTCTGGAGCCCGCGTGGGAGTTTTGCATTCCGAGAACTACAAGGAACCGGTCCAGATACTCGTCAGGCTCCCTCGCGAGAAAAGAAGCGGCGCCGACTGGTTGAAGAACGTGAAGCTCAACTCGAAAAGCGGAAGGCTCGTGCCCCTCTCCGAAGTCGTGAAAGAAGTGTCCGACGTTGCGGACAAGTCCATCTACCACAAGAACCTGAAGAGAGTGGTTTACGTGGTAGGGGACGTTGCGGGCACGGAAGAAAGCCCTGTCTACGCGATACTGAAGATGAAGGAGAGGATATCGAAGATAACCCTGCCCCTGGGCTACGAGCTCCAGCAGTACATGACCCGTCAGCCCTTCACCGAGGATAAGTACTCGATGAAGTGGGACGGCGAGTGGCAGATAACCTACGAGGTATTCAGGGACCTGGGGATAGCCTTCGCGGCGGTGATGGTGCTCATCTACATATTCATAGTGGGAGAGTTCAAGTCGTTCATCATCCCGTTCGTCATCATGGTTGCGATACCTCTGACGCTCGTGGGGATCATCCCCGGGCACGTGGCGATGGGGGCGTTTTTCACCGCCACTTCGATGATCGGGTTCATAGCTCTCTCCGGGATAGTGGTGAGGAATTCTATACTTCTCGTTGATTTCGTCCACATAGCGTGCAGGGAGAACAAGAGCCTGAAGGAAGCGGTGATAGAGGCGGGAGCCATACGCTTCAGACCGATAGCGATGACGGCACTGACTACTCTGGCCGGTTCGATGTATCTGCTAACGGACCCGATATTCCAGGGACTGGCTATATCGATCGTGTTCGGGATAATCGCGTCGACGGGGCTCACGCTCGTGGTCGTGCCGCTCGTGTTCTACGAGCTGCATCAGAGAAAGGGATGCCCCGAGGGAGCGCATCATTGATATCGAACCGCCGAGGCTCGGTTGCTCTGAGCCTCGGTGGTTCGCTTAATTTTACCGTCTTCTCTTCAAATACTCCCCCGCCGAGATGATCGGTATGCCGCTGTAGCTTTTTAGTTCGAGAAGATGCGTGTCCCCGGTGACTATGAAATCAGCTTCAGCGTCCACGGCGCATTGAAGGATCACGTTGTCGGTGGGGTCTTTTTCGATGACATTTGATATCGGGCTTGAAGATACGAGGAAGCCGTATCTGATGAATATCTGAAGGAGGTTCGATATTTCATTTTCTTCGATTCCGTACTTTTCCTTTATCTTGGGGTAGGAAAGAACCCGCTCGATTTCGGCGAGCATGCCTTCATTAAAGCACAGCATTATCTCTCCCCTCAGAAACAAATCGAGAACCTTAGCGGGCGCGCCTTTGGAGGAGATGATACCGCTCACTATCACGTTGGTGTCGGCAACGACTGTGTCCACATCTATCCTCTGATTTTTTTGATTGCGTCTTCCACGTCTTTCTGTATTTCCTTCAAGTTGAACTTCCTGTTTCTCTCCCGAATTTCCTTCACAAGCTCGGCGTCTTTTGCCCGTTCTCTTTCGATGAGTTCGAGATATGAAAGGGGTACGAGCGCCGCTACTTCCCGGTTTCCTCTCTTGATCACGATGGTGTTGTGTTTTAGCCGCACCTCGTCTATGTATTCGCCGAACTTTTTCCTGAGTTCCATTGCGGTCACTCTCTTCTTCATGGCACGCTCCTTCGTTATTTGTATCAATCATTATAATTATATGAATTGCTATGATCAATGACGGTAGTTCTGTTATCGATGAGTGTGGATCGAGGTTCCTGTAGGGGAGGGGTTTACCCCCTCCCGATCAAATCCGAAATCCTAAGCACTAAATTCGAAACAAATTCGAATACTTAAACTCAAATGACCGAAACGTGGAGTGAATGTGGCCCGTGGTTACGTAATTGCGTGGTTGCGTGATTGCGTAAAATTCTACGCAACGACGCAACTACTCAACTACACAATTACGAGCCGTCGATCCACCGAACCACGGAACCACCGGGGAACCGAGCCACCGAGGAGCCGCCGATTGCCCATCTGGTAATTCGGAATTCAGATCGCGGATTGCGGAATCTTCTCGATTGCGGATTTCAGATTGCGGATTGCGGAGTTAATTCCGCAATCTGAAGTCCGCACTCCGCACTCTGAACACCCAACCA
>CAYSCN010000006.1:0-92385 GCA_964429585.1 uncultured bacterium
TTTCGTGCTTGAATCGAACGGGCGGGAATAAATCCCGCCCTTACGGATGTTCGGTTGATCGGCGGTTCGGTGGCTCGGATCCTCGTTGGTTCGGAGCCTCGGTGGTTCAGTGGTTCGGCTGAAATTTCATATTTTTTAGGTTTCACAACAAAGCTACTGCTTCTATCTCTATCTTCACCCCTTTTGGAAGCTTTGAAACCTCAACGGCAGCTCTGGCGGGAGGATTTTCCGAAAAATATCGAGCATACACTTCGTTCATCCTCCCGAATTCATTGAGGTCACTCATGTAGACAGTGGTTTTCACCACCATATCCATCGAACTACCAGCGCTTTCCACTATCGCCTTTACGTTCTCGAGAACTCTCTCCGTTTGTTCCTCAATGGTATTTCCCACTATCTCCCCGGTCTCAGGATGAAGTGGTATCTGTCCAGAAACGAAAATGTAATCCCCCGCGACTATCGCCTGAGAGTACGGGCCTATCGCCTTCGGAGCTCCACTCGTGGTCACGACCTTTCTTTTCATTCCCCTTCCTCCTCAATGTTTTATCCTCTCGACCGAGATCACGTTTGGAATCTTGGTGATGGATTTGATGACCTTGGTCAGGTGCGGAACGTCTTTGACGGCAATTTCAAATGTGCACACGGCTCTCTGTTCTTTCGTGGTTATCACGACAGCTCTCCTTATGTCCACATCCATCGACGTAATCGTCTTTGAAATCTCAGCAAGAAGACCAGGCTTGTCCACGCAGACAACCTTGATCTTGGCCGGCCTGGCAGCCCGGGACCCTTCCTGCCATGCCACCTCAATTCTCCTGGCAGGATCCGCTTCGAGAACCTTCGGGCAATCCGCCTCGTGAATGGTTATGCCCCTACCTCTCGTGATGAAGCCTGTAATCGGATCACCTGGCAAAGGATTACAGCACTTGGCGAACCTGATCAATATGTCGTCGACGCCCTTCACCACTATGGGCTGAACCTCTTTACCCACGACTTTCTTTAGCATTCCGCCGACCTTCACCTTCTTCTTCTTTTCTTTTTCCTTCTGCAACTCTTCGGGAAATACCGCCTTCAGGAATAGGCTCATCTGGAACTTTCCGTATCCGACCGCCGAAAAGAAATCCTCGGGCGTTTTGTATCGATAATCGGTCAGGAATTTCTCGAACTCATCACTCTTCATGAGTCTGTTCAGGGACATGCCGTACTTTCTCACCGCTTTCTCCACCATGTGCTTCCCAAGCTCGAGAGATTTTTCCCTCTCCTGGGATCTTATGTAGGCTCTGATTCGGGAAATCGCCTTGTTCGTCTTGACGAACTTCAGCCAGTCTTTCGAAGGGAAATGGTTCGGATTCGTTATAATCTCCACAACCTCTCCATTTTTCAGTTCATACTTGAGCGGAACCATCCTCCCATTCACTTTCGCACCGACGCACCTGTTGCCCACCTCAGTGTGAATTGCGTAGGCGAAATCGACCGGTGTGGAACCCCTGGGTAGCTCTATCACGTCACCTTTCGGAGTAAACACGAAGACTTCTTCGGGGAACAATTCTCCCTTCACCCCATTCACGAACTCCGCGGGATCCTTGACGTCCCTCTGAAGTTCTACGATGTGCCTCAACCAGTTGAAAGCCCTTTGAGCCCTCTGGTCCGCGTCTTCTTCCCCCTCTTTGTATCTCCAGTGTGCGGCAACACCGAATTCCGCCACCTTGTGCATCTCCTCAGTTCTTATCTGAATCTCCATCCTCTCCCCTTCGGGACCAATGACCGTGGTGTGTAACGATTGGTAGTTGTTCGACTTGGGCATGGCTATGTAGTCCTTGAATCTACCAGGAACTGGCCTCCACATATTGTGGACCACCCCTAGCGCCTCGTAACACTCCTTGATAGTCCCCACGATTATTCTGAAAGCAACGAGATCGTAAATGTGGTCGAAATCCACGTTCTGCTTTTCCATTTTTCTAAAAATCGAGTAGAGGTGCTTGACCCTCCCCGATACAGATGCCTCAATGCCGAATTCGAGAAGCTTATCTCTCAAGAGACTCACGACGTCGTCTATGTATTTCCCTCTTATCTTGACCCTTTCATCCAGCCTGGTTTTTATTTCCTCGTATTTCTCAGGGTAGATATACTTCAAACACAAATCTTCAAGCTCGTCCTTCAAACTTCCCATCCCGAGTCTATGGGCAATCGGAGCGAATATGTCCAGTGTCTCTTTGGCGATATGATACTGTTTCTCGGGGGAAAGATGATGAAGGGTTCTCATGTTGTGGAGCCTGTCGGCGAGCTTCACCAGGATCACGCTCGGGTCCCGCGCAATTGCTATTATCATTTTCCTGAAGCTCTCGGCTTTCTGCCTCGCCACATCGCTGACTGTAACCCTGCTGATCTTGGTAACTCCATCCACCAGTGAGGCAACGCGGTCGCCAAACTGCTCCCGGATCTCTTCCACCGTGGTCATGGTGTCTTCGACCACGTCGTGAAGAAGTCCAGTTGCAATGGTTTCCTCGTCGAGCTGGAGTTCGGCCAGGATATAGGCGACGGCGAGCGGATGTATCAGATACGGTTCTCCCGACTTCCTTATCTGACCGTGGTGAACCTTCGCCGAGAAGACGTATGCTTTGTGAATGAGATCGAGGTTTGCCTCGGAATTATACGACAATACCTTGTCTACTATATCGGTAAGACGAATCATTCTCTGGTGGAAATGTTCGGAGAGACTATACGGTCAACTCATTTCCTCGCTACTCTAACTTTCCCTTCGGCGATCTCTCTCAAAGCGACCACCACAGGCTTCTCTTTCTTTTCACCTCTGGAAACGAGAGGTCTGTCACCGGCATTTATCATTCTCGCCCTCTTGGCAGCCAGGATGGCCAGTTCAAAGTGGCATGGAACTTTTTCTAGACAATCCTCTACTGTTACTCGCGCCATCTACCTCACCTCCGAAATTCAGATACTATCCGCTCAAGAATGTCTCTTTTCCCGGTGATTCTGTGCCTTTGAGCCCTGATAATCAGAATAGCCCGGAATACGGCTTCGTCCAGATCTCTGTTAATAATATAATAATCGTAATCAAGAAGAACCTCAAGCTCCTTCCTGGCAACCGTCATTCTCTTTTCTATTTCAACCTCATCCTCCCTCCCTCTACTTTTCAATCGCTGGTAAAGAGTATCCCTGTCAGGAGGAAAAACGGCAATCAAAACCGCTTCCGGAAACATCTCCTTGACTTTCATTCCTCCCTGAACATCTATCTCCAGCAGAACATCAATTCCCCCCTCAAGCTTTTCCTCCACCAGCTTTCTCGACGTCCCGTATTTCCACCCGTAAATCTCAGCCCACTCGAGGAATTCTCCCCTGTCTATCATCTCTGAAAACTTCTCGTCGCTCACAAAGTAATAGTCGACCCCATCATTCTCCCCGTTCTTTCTTGGCCTGGTGGTATAGGAGATAGAAAGAGATATACCCTCGAGACGCTCCACTATGGACCTGCATATCGTCGTTTTCCCCGTTCCCGACGGAGCCGAAAGCACGATGAGATTACCACGCGGCACTTCTTCACCTCACTCCACGTTTTGTATCTGCTCCCTCATCTTTTCCACTATAGCTTTCCCATCCACAACCAGGGAAGATATCACAGAGTTTTGACACTTTGAACCTATTGTGTTGAACTCCCTGTGTATTTCTTGAATTATGAAATCGAGTTTCCTCCCAACCGACTCTTTCCTCGCCCCAAGGGCCTTTCTGAACTGTTCCAGATGAGAGGAGATACGTTCCACTTCTTCCGTCACGTCGAACCTGTCCAGGAGAAAAGCCACCTCAGTCATCAATCTCGATTCATCCACGGGAATACGTTCCATGAAGTTCTGAGACATCAGCTCCTCGATTCGCTCTTTCATTCTCTGTATTTTTTGCTTCTTGTTTTCTTCAGCAAGCTCTCCTATTTTCGACGAAAGCTCCTCCAGTTTTTTGAGAAGTTTTCTCAACGACCTGCCGATGTTTTTTCCTTCGTTCTCCCTCATTACGAGCGCATTCGCTAAGGCCGTTTCGACGCATTTCATCAACGGAGCCTTGATCGCTTCTATGTCCAACCGCTCCTCTTCCACTATCACAGCATCTCTCAGGGAAAGCACATCCTGTACCGTGAGTTCTCCGCTCAGGCCGAACTTCTCCTTCGCCTTCTCGGCAATTGATATGTACTCATCGACGACTTCCTCATTCAAACTCAATTCTACGGGCTTTCCGCCTTTTGTCGTCATGGATAGAAAAACGTCCACCTTCCCTCTTACAAAGAGCGAACGCGCGACCTCCCTCACTTCCATCTCTAACGGCGACAGGACACCCGGCAACTTCACGTTAATTTCGAGATACCTGTGGTTCAGTGTCCTAACCTCGGCGACGAAATCCCATTCGGCGCTCGAAAGCTCGCATCTGCCAAAACCTGTCATGCTCCGTATCATCTCATTTCCTCTCAGCTATTGTCTCTTGGTAAAGTCTGTTCCTCACAGAGAGCAAAAATTCCCTCATTTCATCTCTTCTGTAATCGGGATAGGTCCATTCGAATGGTCTGAGTTCACCCTTGATGTAAGCGAGAGTAACCTCTGCAAAAACTCCCTTTCCAAGGTATATTCTGTGATAGTAGTTTTTGAAAGTGGAAAGGAGAACATTCTCGAGGGTCACGATGCCCGGATCCACATTGTACTTCCTTCTTCCGTGCTCCAGGAACATTCTCTCCAGCTCGTAGGACATGTGCTTTGCCTCGACTATATACGTGCGCTCGAACAAACCGCTCATCACGTAGAAGACCCGAACCAGACCGTGTCCCATCTCCCGAGCGTAGTAATCGGTAACGTCGAACGGAAAAAGATCGGACTCCAGCTCTATTTCACCCACCCTATCTTCCAGCTCCTTTCTCAACGGCTCGATATCGGTCTGCGGATTGAATATCACCGTGAAGAAAAGCTTACACGGGAGAGGGGACTTCGGGTGGCTCACTTCCCGTTTCCTCCGGCGAAGACGTAATTTTCGCGTTCGACACGCCGCACCGCTCTGCGCAGCTTCTCGCTCGTGATCGGCGAAGTTCCAACCTCTCCCACAACCACACCTGCCGCTATATTCGAGAGAACACAGGCGCTCTCAAGATCCGCTCCTCCTGCCAGGCCGGCAGCAACCGTGCTGATGACCGTATCGCCTGCTCCCGTGACATCGTAAACTTCTTTGGTAAAGGCCGGAATGTTCAAAGGCTCATCGAATCCGCGAGTTATCAATGTCATCCCTTCAGGTCCCCTCGTTATCAGAACCGCCTTGGAACGTGACCTGCGTAATATTTTTCTTCCCGCTCCAATCAAATCGCTCTCTCCGTCTATCTCCATCCCTGAGAAGAGCTCGGCTTCTTTCATGTTGGGTTTTATGAGATAACATCCTCTATAGAAACTCACGTCTTTCTTCTTTGGATCCACAAGCACGGGTATTCCGTTTTTCCTCGCGCTCTCTATCACTGAAGCGTACACGTCTTCCGTGACCGCCCCCTTGTTGTAATCCGAAACTATGATGAAATCCACATCTTTGGAAAACGAGTTTATCTTTTTCATCAGCTCCCGATACACTTTCCCGGTGATGCTGTCCTTCTCTTCCCTGTCTATTCTCACCACCTGCTGACTGTGAGCTATTATCCTGGTCTTGACCGTGGTCCTGTGCCCATCGCCGTAAACCAGACCTTCCAGCGGCATTTTGTTCTCCCTTAAGACTTTCGTCACCACTTTCCCGAAGTAATCGTTGCCCACGATCCCTACCAGAATCGCTTGAAGACCAAGCCCTTTCACGTTCAAAGCGACGTTTCCAGCTCCGCCAATGGTCCTCGATTCCCTCCTGACGTGAACCACCGGAACCGGAGCCTCGGGCGAAATTCGCTCGACGGAACCCCATATGTACTCGTCGAGCATCACGTCACCCACGACAAGACCCTTTTTTCCCTGAAATCTTTCTATGACCTCAATATATTGATCACTCTTCATTTTCTTCGCTCCCAATCGGTAACGCTTCATCGATGAGCATGACCGGTATTCCCTCTTTCACGGGGAATTTGACCTTGCACACCCTGCAAGCGAGAAATTTTCCCTCCTCCATTTGCACGAGCCTCCCCTTGCAAGAAGGGCAAGCGAGGATATCGAGGAGCCTCTCGTCTATCATCTCAATCCCCCCTCACCATTTTTACGAGTTCACCGGTCAGCGTCCCCACCTTGAGTTTCGCGTGAACCAGCACCGGTATATTGGACCCATCATCCATAAGCCAGGCCACCACGTCCTTGCCTTTCTTGTCCTCTCCATCTTCCCTTATGAGAACCGGCTTTATTTTAATAGTATCGAAAATTCCAATCTCCGTCTTGACCTTCTCCTTCCCGAGCACCTCCACTTTCAGCGTATACAGTTTCTTCCCGCCATATACCCTGACGTTCACATCATCGTAAAGGAGATTTTTCGTTCTCAGGTAGTATGCCACCGTCACAGGTTCAAACACGCGGGGAACAACTCTGCGCTCATGAGTAAATTTCCCCTCCAACGTGAAATATCTGAGGACCCCCTCATCCTGGATGTATCTCACGATTTTGTTTTTCACTTTCCCCGATTCGTTCTTCCGGGAAACAACTTTGAATGGAAGCAGTGTCTCGGCATCGATGTAAAAATCGAAAACATCCCTGATTTCCTTGAAAAATTTGACCAACCCCGTGGTCCACGCCTTCATCCTCACGTGGTAGAGGGTTTTCCCATCCTCCACCTCTTCACCAACATACTGGAACTCGGCATAACCCGCCGGTATACCGAAAAAAGAAACCCTGTATACGAGAGTCTCCATGTCCCTCGCCCATACAGGCAGGCCTTCCTCGTTGAGGAAAGGATCGTCATCCAGCAGCCCGCCGGATGAAGGCGTGATCGAAAAGACCAAACACACGATAGCAAGAAACAAAAAAAGCAATTTGAACGTCTTCACTCAATCCCTCTCAATGATTATTTTCACCGCCTCGTCGAAATCTTTCGCAATAATATCCGGATACCCAAACGGGTCGTCTATCAGCTCCTTCTCCACTCTCCCATAACCCGTGAGAACGAGAACACTCTTCCAGCCCATTCTCTTCCCGAGCAACACATCGGAATACTTGTCCCCAACCACGTATATATCCCCCGGCAACGGGAGCTCCTCCAGCATTGCAACTGCGAGCTCCACCATGCCGGTTTCTGGCTTTCTGCACCTGCATTTCAACCTGAGTTGCGGGATCACCCCTTCCACGTGATGGGGACAGTAGAATATTCCGTCGAAAATTTCCCCCTCGGGATCGAACATGCTTTCAAACTTTCTCCTCACACGATGGAATTTCTCGATCGGTATTATTCCTTTCGCAACTCCGGCCTGATTGGATACGAGAAATACCGCACACTCCTCCTTCTTCAGTCGCTTCAAGGATTCTACCGCATCGCCTATGACCCTAATCTCATCAGGGTCTGAGAGATAACCATCGTCGTCGATAAGCGTTCCATCTCTGTCGACGAATACAACCTTTTTGGGTTTCCTGGTCCTCACGTTGAGCCTAAAAATCATATATCCCCTCCTCACCCTCGGGTCTCGTTCTCCAGCGCCTGTGAACCCACAGCCAGTGGTCCGGTTTCTCCCTTATCGCGCTCTCCAGCACTCTGTGAATCTCCTCGAGTGATTGACGAACGAAAGACTCTCTTTCTTCACGCGGGGGATCGATCGGTTCGTAAAATCTTACCACATGTTCATCCTTGCGCTTTTCGTCTCTGAAAGTGAATACGGGGACAATGGAAGCTCCGGTCATATGGGCAATCCTCGGTATAGCGTCGAGCGTGCACGCTTTCAGACCGAAAAAATCGACGAATATTCCTCTGTCTCTGTGCGTGTCCTGATCGATCAGGACTCCGATTATCCTGCCCTCCCGGAGAGACCTTATCATTTCCCTCGCGGCGTTGAATTTTATGACTACCCTGTTCCCGCAGGACGCTCTCTTGAAGTTGATATAATCGTTCACGAAAGAATCCTTCTGAGGTCTCACAACTACGTCTATGTTCTCTACTCTCTTCCCGAAAGACCAGGCCATCAGTTCCCAGTTTCCGAAGTGTCCCGTCACTGCGAAAACGCCCTTCCCCTTCCTCTTCTCACCGAGTATGTTTTCTAGTCCCTCGAACTTCACAGCTTCGACCAGACGTTCCCCTTCGGGCGTCCCGAGCTTGATTATCTCGGCTACGGTTCTGCCAAGATTTCTGTATGTATTCCTCACTATTGCGTTCTTTTCCTTCTCACTCATTTCTGGAAAAGCGATCGTCACGTTCTTCAAGGCTATCGCCCTGTGCCTTTTGTCAAGGAAACAATAAACGGCAGCCGCCCCCTCGAGCAACGGGTACAGCAAAGAAAGCGGCAAAGACTCTAAAACCTTTATGAGCCAGGCCAGCAGCCTCAAACGCCACCTCCAGACAAAATCTCGTCTACCATGTCCAAAAAGAAATCCTCCCCCTTGAGGAATTCAACCTCGACTCTTATCGCCTCCACCAGCCCGAATCTTTCGTAGGGAAGCTTCACCAGATCTTTTTCCGTCGTCAAGAGTCTCAAATTCCCCGCCGTCTTTCTGATTTCCTCCAACGACTTTTCGTCGTATTCGACATGATCCGGAAAAACTTTCTCGCCCGCGACCTTCATTCCAGTTCTTTCCACAAGGGCTCTAAAAGAGCCAAATCCGGCGATACCGCCGAAGATGAAAACCGGGTCTCCACCTTCTAAAGGTCTCTCTCCTCCCCTGTTGTCTACGATTGAACGCGGAACGTAGGTCGAGATACCCCATTCTCTCTCATATCCCAATGATTTGAGACGATCACCCACCTCACTCAGCCCGCTTCTCTCTTGCCACTTCGTGATTATCACGTAATCTGCGCGCGATATCGAAACCACGTCCTCCCTCAAACTCATACGCCTTCTCAATGTGCCGAGAAAAGGAAGATCCGGCTGAGGGACTAGAACCACATCGACATCCTTCTCGAGAAAAAATTGTTGAAATCCGTCGTCCAGAATGAACACATCGACTTCCACCCGCTCCAGAATTTCTTTCGCTGCAGATTCCCGGTCGGAACAAACGCCCAGGGTAACCTCTGGAACCCTGGTTTTTATCAGATACGGCTCATCGCCAACAAGCTCTGGAGAACAATCATTATCTCCTGATGCGCACACAACGAGCCCCTTCCCTTTCCTCCTGTACCCCCTGGTCAGCACAGCTACTTTCAGACCCTTTTCAACGAGCCTCTGGGCGAGGAAAATCACGTGAGGAGTCTTCCCCGTACCACCAAAGCTCAGATTACCGAAAGATACCGTGGGACGCGGGAGTTTTCTCTTCCTGAACAATCCGCATTCCGCAACAGCTCTGATAGCTCTGTTGACTAGAAAGAGCACCATCAATCACCCATAAAAGAAATGATCTTGCCAGCTACTTTGTCGACTGCCCCTCTGAATCTATCCACTACTTTTCGGGCGGCAACGCCCGATCGAGACGCCAGCTCTTCGTCATCGCACAAGCGCCTAACGGCACAACTCAACTCCCCTTCGTCTTTCACCACGAATATTCCACCTTCAGCATCGAGAATCTCAACCACCTCCTTTACGTTGTCAAGGTGCGGGCCAACCAGAACCGGTTTCCCGAAATAAGCCGGTTCCAGCACATTGTGACCGCCAACCGGCACGAGAGTTCCTCCCACGAAGACGAAATCCGCTGTTCCATACAGTCCCGAAAGCTCCCCTATCGTATCGAGGAGCAAAAGATCCACTTTCTCTTCATCGCCGATCTCTCCAAGCCTAGTTCTTCGGATCCACTTAATCCCTGCCTCATCGATCAATCCTGCAACTGCATCGAAACGTTCCGGATGCCTGGGAGCCATGACGATGAAAATCTTCTCTCTGAGATCGAGGATCAAATCGAGCAATACACTCTCTTCCCCTTCATGGGTGCTCGCGCAGACCAGCACCTTACGCCCCGACTTCTTTCTCTCTATGAATTCCGATATCTCCTCTGGAACCTCCGATGGGGGAACGAAATCGAACTTTATGTTGCCTGTGACCTCCAACCTGTCGGGAGGCGCTCCGATTGCCACAGCCCTTTTCGCATCCTCCCTGCTTTGCATCATGAAACAATCCACATTACCTAGAACCTTCGAGAAGAAAAATCTCGCCCTTCTGTATCTCGGAAAGGAGCTGACCGAAAATCTCCCATTCGCCACTATTATCCTGACCCCTCGTTTCCTAGCCAGCCATATCAGATTGGGCCAGATCTCCGTTTCCATGATTACGAGCACATCGGGAGATACATTCTTCAGGGTTCTTTCCATAAGGGGCATGAAATCGAAAGGAAGATAGAATATTTCATCCACCATATCCGCAACCCGGGCATTCGCCACCTCCATGCCGGTTACCGTTATGGTGGAGAAGTAGATCTTCATCTCAGGCGAAATCTCTTTGAGCCTGCGAATCAGTGGCAGGGACGCCAGTGTCTCTCCAACGCTAACGGCGTGAATCCAGATCCTCTTCTCTCCTTCCGATTCGGGGGGGGCGATGTCGGGAACACGCAACCTCGATAAAAAATTCTTCCGATGTTTCTTTTCTCTCAGAAAAAAAGGAAGATAAAAAATGGCAGCAAAAGGAACCAGGACCCACAGGCAGAAATTGTAGAGGTAAAACATCATGTCCATTCCAACCGCGCCCTATCTCATATGGAAGTGTCTGCAGAATCTTCAGCCTTCCTGAACTGCCTCTCGTAGAAGTATCTGTAACGAGAGGGCCGGGTCATGAGCTCCTCGTGGGACCCGGATTCCACGATCTCCCCTTCCTCTATGACCACGATCAAATCCGCGTTCCGTATCGTAGAGAGCCTGTGGGCTATCACGAAAACGGTCCTACCCTCCATCAGCCGTTCAAGTGCCTCCTGAACAACGGCCTCGGACTCGCTGTCCAGGGCGGAAGTGGCTTCGTCCAGTATAAGAATGGGGGAATTTCTCAATATCGCTCGCGCTATCGCTATTCTCTGTCTCTCACCTCCGGACAGCCTCATTCCCATCTCGCCCACGCTCGTTTCGTATTTCTCGGGCATCTTTTCAATGAAATCGTGGGCATTGGCCGCCTTCGCTGCAGCAACTATCTCCTCCATGGTCGCGTCGGGAGTCCCATAAGAAATGTTGTATTTGACCGACTCGTTGAAGAGAATCGTGTGCTGACTAACGATGCTTATCTGATCTCTCAGAGATCGCACCTTCACGTCCCTAACATCGTGTCCATCTATGAGTATCGCCCCTTCCGTCACGTCGTAGAATCTGGGAATTAGATCGACCAGAGTGGACTTTCCCGCCCCGGACGAGCCTATTATGGCAATCGTCTGTCCCTTTTTCACCTTCAAATTTACGTTTTTCAATATGTAATCGGGTGAAGTGTCGTATTTGAAATAGACCCCTCTGAACTCTATTTCTCTCGAAAACGGTGGCAGTTCGATTGCGTCCTCTTTGTCGTCCACGTCGGGCAACGCGTCAAGCACCTCGAAAACCCTCATAGCTCCCGCTATCCCCTGCTGGATTATGTTGTTAACCCTGCTCAACCGCTTGACCGGCTCATACAGCATGAAAAGAGCCGTTATGAAAGAAAAGAAATTCCCCGGCGTGCTGGTTCCCTTGATGACGCTCATCCCACCGTAGAGAATGACGGCAGCTGCACCAAAACCCGCCAGCACCTCGCTCAAGGGCGATGAAAGAGCCTGCACCTTGACGAGTTTCATCGTTAGGCCGAAAAGTCTCTCGTTTTCCTTCTTGAACCTCTCAACTTCGAACTTTTCGGTCCCAAACGCCTTTATAACTTTAACGCCCGATATCGTTTCCTGGAGCAAGCTCGTCATTTCACCCAGGGTTTGCTGCGATTTTCCCGAGGTCGTTCTCATCTTCTTGCTGAACTTGACTATGGGGAAAAAAGCCGCCGGAAGAAGAACCATGGCCACGGTTGCCAGCTTGAAATCCCGATAAAAAATGACGGCAATCAAAAATAGAACGGTGAAGAAATCCTTGATCAAACCGGTTATCGCGTTCGATGCTGCGCTCTGCATCAAACCCACGTCGCTCGTTATTCGGGATATTAGAGACCCGGTGGAATGCCTCATGAAATATGAGAGTGAAAGCGATTGAAGATGCTCATAGAGTACATCCCTTATGTCTCTTATTACCCTCTGCTCCACCCACGCCATGTAGTATTTCTGCGAAAAGTCGAAAAAACCTTTCACCAGATAGATCCCTATCACGAGCGCTGGCATCAGATACAGCTTGGAGGCGTCTTTGTTTATGAATATATCGTCGAGAACGGGTTTTACCAGAAAAGCTATGACACCTGAAAAGGCGGAGACTATGATCATGCAAAACATCGCGAGAATCAGCCTGCCCAGGTAAGGCTTCACGTATGCGGTTATCCGCCTCAACAGGTTCAAATTTTCTTTGACGCTCATAAGTATCTCTCCACGATCAATCCAGCCAGAGCTCTGGAAGGCCCCACCCCTTTCAACATATTCCTCAATCTTATACTCCCTTCCTTCACTTTCATTCTAATCTGATCGTCTGATACAAGGGCCACCACTTTTTCGGACACCATTTTAGGCGAGGCGTCGTTCTGGATAAGTTCCGGAAATATTTCCTCACCCAGCACGATGTTGGGTAGAGCGATATTGTTAATTTTTACCAGCATTTTTCCAATAATATAAGTCACGGGTGAGACCTTGTAAATCACCACGGTCGGAACACCCATGAGAGCCAGTTCGAGGGTAACCGTCCCGGAACTCGCCACGGCAACGTCTATGGAGGGAAAAGCGTCCGACGGCCCCTTCAAGACCACATCGAGAGCGACCCCCTGCATCTCACCCCTCCATTCTCCCAACAACTCTAGTACGCTGTCTCTCACCTCTTTTGATGGGACAGGCATGAGAAAATCTACGTAATCGAACTTTTTCGATATCTCACGAACCGATTCGAGCAAAAGAGGGAGGTGTTTCTCGATCTCCGACATTCTGCTTCCAGGAAAAAGTCCCACCGTCAGGCATTTTTCATCCCTCTTTCCGCTTTCGAACTCCTCTATCGACGAGCTCAAAATCTCCATCAGAGGATGCCCGAAATACCTGACCTCGAGCCCTCTTTCCCGGTAGAAATCTTCTTCGAACGGGAATGGCACAACGACCTCATCCGTCATTTCTTTCAGCTTTCTCACTCTACCCTCGCGCCATGCCCAGAGTTGTGGAGGAATATAGTAAATCACGGGAATTCCCCTCTCACGCGCATACCGTCCCACTATGAAATTGAAATCAGGAAAGTCTATCAAAACCACCACGCCTATTTCCCTGGCCGAAAGAATTTTCTTTATCCTCTTCAAAAGCCCCAAAACAGCCGGTAACCTCGAAAGAACTTCCGTCAATCCAACCACGGAAATCCTGTGGTAGTCTTCTATCAATTCAGCACCCGATTTTTCCAGATTCTCTCCCCCAACACCGAGCACACGAACATTCGGCCTCAGCCTCTTTAGCTCTCTGACAAGCATGGAGGCGTAATTGTCTCCCGATGCCTCCCCAGAAACGATCAGAACCGTTCCACCCGGTTTCATTGTTCCCCAATGTCCGTTACATTTTGCTGAGGACGAGATACGCCGCTTTCAGCGCCATCAAACCATCCTGTCCCGTCACGAGAGGGTTCCTTTTCTCTTTTATGGCCGCGACGAAATCCAGTATTTCATCCATGAGCGGGTCGCCCTTTTCGGTTTCCAGAACTTCACCAGACAGCTCCTTCCTCCCGCTCTTCGAATCGGTCACCATCCTCACGATTTTCACGTTTCTACCGACGAAATCGATGGAAAAGTAACCGTCTTCCTGAAATATTCGGATTTTTCTGCTGACTGTAAGCGACGCTCTGCTCGCGGTTATGTTGGCTACGCATCCGGAAGAAAAAACTATTCTCGCGTTGGCTATATCCACCTTGGAAGACAAGACGGGAACACCAATTGAATGAACCCTCTTTATTGGACTCTTGACGAAGAACATTATCAGGTCCAGGTCGTGAATCATAAGGTCGAGAACAACGTCTATGTCCGTGCTCCTCTCCGGAAACGGCGAAATTCTCTCCGCCTCTATGAAGCCTGGATTTTTTATGAGCGACTTGACTCTCATCAACGCTGGGTTGAAACGCTCCACGTGCCCCACCTGCAGCACAAGGCCGTTTTTCTCGGCAATTTCTATGAGCCTCTCGGCCTGACGTATCCTCTCTGTTATCGGTTTCTCGATCAGGACGTGCTTGCCCTCGAGGAGGCACCTGTGAGCAATCCTGTAATGATGGACCGTGGGAACGGCTATCGAAAGCGCGTCCACACGTCTGATGAGATTGCCGAGATTCCTGTAAAACCTGGTTCCCACCTCGGCGGCCACATTGCGCCCCCTATCGACATCCACGTCGCACACACCAACCAGTTCTACCCCCTCTGCAGACGCGTACTTCAACGCGTGGAGCCTCCCGAGATGTCCCACACCCACTACACCGACCCTGATCACGATCTCTCAACACCCCTTCTGGATTTTTCGAAGAACTCCGCCATGTATCTGACCTCTTCGATTCCCGGAAACTCGGACTTCAGCCTGTCCACCAGATCCGAGACTTTTATGGAAGTGTCCTGAACAAGCTTGTAAGCTTCCTGGAGGATTCGAATCTTCTCTTTGGTGAAGCCTCTCCTCTTGAGCCCTATCAAATTGAGACCGTACAATGCCCTTTTGCCTTCCCTCGTCACGACCGCCGTGACGAACGGGGGAATATCTTTGGCAACCGCGGAAAGAGCTCCCACTATCGCGTGAGCACCTATCCTGACGAACTGGTGGACACCGGTCAACCCTCCGATGACCACGTTGTCGTGAACTTCGACGTGTCCCGCCAGGGTGGCTGCGTTCGCCATGACTATACCGTTGCCAATGATACAATCGTGCGCCACGTGACAATACGCCATGAGAAGATTGCCGTTTCCGATGACCGTTTTCCCGCTTCCCTCGCCGGTGCCTCTATGAATGGTCACGAACTCTCTTATCACGTTTTCGTCACCTATTTCGCAGAAAGTCTCTTCGCCCCTGTATTTCAAATCCTGAGGGTCTTCACCCACAACGGCATGGTGATATATGCGGTTTCTCTCACCTATAGTGGTGTTCTTTCCCACGACCACGTGAGAACCTATGACAGTTTCTTTCCCTATTCTCACGTTTTCGCCGATCACCGAAAAAGGGCCTATCTTGACGTTTTCTCCAATCTCCGCAGTGGAGTCTACGATCGCCGTAGGGTGAATCATGACCCGTTTCCCTCCCTGTCAACAACAACCGCCACGAGATCGGCGCAGGCGACCATCTCGTCATCCACAAATGCCTTTCCTGACATCTTCCACACCCTACCCTTTCTCGCCTTCACTACCAGTTCCATCACGAGTTGATCACCCGGATGCACAGGCCTCTTGAATTTACAGTTGTCGATGCCGCCGAAAAGAAGAAGCTTGTCCTCCAGCGAATCTTCTTCGTGAAGCGCGAGAATCGCCCCTGTCTGGGCCATTGCCTCTATTATGAGCACACCCGGCATCACGGGAGCGCCTGGGAAGTGACCGAGAAAAAAGTGTTCATTGATGGTCACGTTCTTCAATCCAACCACTTTCTTGCCTTTCTCCACCTCCAGAATCCTGTCCACGAGGAGAAACGGGTACCTGTGTGGGATTATCTTCATTATCTCATCAATTTTCACCATCTGCCGGCCTCCCCATCTCTTTTTTTAACTCAGAAAGCTCCTTTTCGAGCTTTTTCAACCTCTTCACGATATCCGGAACGTCTCCAATCACTCTCGCAAGTCGAAGCCATCTGGTGTGAGGTATCACCGGAATTCCGGACCAGACCCTGCTCACCTTTGCCGAAAGCGACGAAGGTATTCCGGATTTTGCGCCTATCATTATTCCCGAATCTATCTCCAGATGTCCTGCCACACCAACCTGCCCTCCCATGACAACTTCATCTCCAACCTTCACGCTCCCGGATATCCCCGTCTGAGAAGCAATAACCGTGTTTTTCCCTATCTCCACGTTGTGCCCAACCTGAACGAGGTTGTCTATTTTCGTGCCGGCCTTTATTCTCGTCTCTCCCATCGCCGCGCGATCAATCGTAGTTCCCGCTCCTATTTCGACATCGTCCTCTATCACCACGGTGCCGAGTTGAGGTATTTTCAGATAACCCTTTTCATGTCTGGCAAAACCGAACCCATCCGCACCTATAACCGCACCCCCGTGAATTATCACCCTGCTTCCTATGGTGCACCCGTCGTAGACAACCACATTCGGATGCAAAACCGTATTTTCTCCGACACGCGCTCCTCTTCCAACGTATACTCCCGGGTAAAGAACGGCACCTCTCGAAACGACGGCGTTCTCTCCAATATGGACAAACGGCATTATGACGGATTCGTCCGAAACGGATGCGCTTTCGTGGATGAACGCGAGAGGTGAAATGAACGGCTCCCTTTTCTCCTCCGGGAACAATATCCAAAGAGCCCGAGCAAAGGTGTAATAAGGATTGTCGGACAAAATCACCGACACGTCTTCCCTATCCACTTTTTGAGCGGAAATGATCGCGCTCGCTCTGGTAGTGAGGGCAAACTTTCGATACTTCACGTTGGCGATGAACGTGAGATCCCCCTCCCTGGCCGACTCGATCGGCGCGGCCCCTTCGATCAGCGTGCTCCCTTCTCCTATGTACTCGCAGCCCAGCTGCTGGGCGAGATCACTTACCCTTATTTTCACCACCTTTATACTCCTTGTTCAAAATCTCGATTATATCGTCGGTTATGTTCAACTCATCATCTGCGTAGACTATACCGCCGCTTACATCCAGCACCATGTTCAGGTTTTTTTCCTTGACGTAATCCTTTACCACTCTCTTTATCTTTTCCAGTATCACCTTGGTGTAAGCCGATTCTCTATCTCTCATCTCTTTTTCCGACTCCGCCACCAGCTTCCTGAACTCCGCCATTCTCTTCTGAAATTCCTTCTCCTTTTCCTTTATTTTCTCCTCCCCCAAAACGATCTTGTTCTTGTCTATCTCTTCCTTCATTTTCTTCAGTTCTCCCTGCTCCTTTTCGAGCTTATCCTGCAACTCCTCATACCTTGCTTTCATTTTGTTCTTCGCGTCCTTACCCTCCTCGCACTCATTCAGGACCCTATTCACATCGATCACGGCAATCTTGATCTCCCCGGCCCTGGCGAAAACGCCGGAGATCAACAAAATGACAATTGCAAAGGACAAAATTTTAGTGACTTTCATTGAACCCTCCTTGGAATTAGAATGATGTTCCTATCGTAAACTCCACCACTCTTTTTGGTTCGCCTTCTTTCGGATTGAGATTGAATCCCCACTCGAACCTCAGCGGCCCCATTGGAGAATACCATCTGATACCAAATCCAGCTCCGTATCTCAAATCCCCCAGGCTCCTCGGCCAGTCTCCCTGCCTCCACGTGTTACCCGCATCCAGGAAGAAAACCCACTTTAGACCCATCTCCTGGTAGAGGGGGATGACCAACTCGTTGTTTATCACGAGTTCTTTGTTCCCGCCTATTTCTTCTCCCGTGTTCCTGTCGACTGGAGTGATAGAGCGCCCCTCGAACCCTCTTATGGTATAAGGTCCTCCCAGGAAAAACCTCTCGAAGAGAGGTACTCTTCCCCCCACGGTGCTTACCGTGTGCCCCCATAGAAATCTGAAAGCATACACGGTATTATCCAAAACAGGGACATAATGCCTGTCTTCCACGAAATACTTCACGAAATCGGACTCCCCCCCCAGGAACCCCCCGGCGTATTCGACGCTGAAGCTCTGCCTCGACCCCTCAGTGGGACTGATATAATTGTTTCTCGTATCTCTGTTTATTTCCCAGGTCAGACTGTGCGTTATTTGAGCTCCCTTGAGCACCTCCTCTAGCAATACTGAATTTTCCGCACTGGTTTGAACGTCCTGGATCTTTACCTGATCCACTCTCAAGGTTATCCCTGTGTCCACATATTTGCTGATTGGATAGCTGAACCCAACTCTTCCACCCTTGGCCTTCCTCGTAAACTCGTCGTATTCCACGTCGGTGTTGTATGCGTTCATCCGGAATATCCAGTCGGAATCAAAAAAATACGGATTGCGGAAGTCCAGATTGAAGATTATCCTTCTCGACCCGATCTGGGAATTGAGCGACAGGCTCCAGCCCCTACCAAAGAGATTATTCTCCGACAGCTGAACCACTCCAAAGAATTTGTCGACCGAGCTGAATCCGAAACCTCCGCTTATGCTTCCGGTTGGAGCTTCTTCAACCTCCACATCCACGTCCAGCTCGTTCTTTTCCTTCCCCTTCTTCGTCGTGACGTTCACCTCCTTGAAGAAACCCAGGCGCATGAGGTTTTTCTTTGTTTCTTCCAGTCCGGTGGCCGTGTATGTCTCTCCCTCTGCAACCTCTATCTGTCTCCTTATAACCTTATCCAGGGTCTTGGTATTCCCGTGAACGTTCACGAGGCCGAACCTGTACTTTTCCCCCTTCTCCACGAGGAATGTCACGTCCACGACGGGAGTCCCTTTCCGCTTCTTATACCTGGGTATGACCGCGGCATCAGCATAGCCCATATCCTGTAATTTCCTGGTTATCATGAGGATATCAGATATCATGTCTTCCCTGCTGAAAGTGCGATACTTCTTCAGCGCGAATTTTCCCTTGAGCTTCAAAATTTCCTGCGGCACTTCACCCTCGAGTTCCACATTTCCGACCCTGTACTGGATGCCTTCTCTGATGACAACTTTGAGTTTGAGCCCCTTTGGCCCCTTTTCCACCTCGGGACCACTGACCTTGACATCCAGAAACCCATTGTTAAGGTATGATATTTCAATGAGTTTCATGTCATTTTCGAATACATCCTTCTTGAAAGTTCCCGAACCGGTAATGAACGAAAAGAAACCCCTTTCGCTCGTTTTTATCATGTCTTTGAGATCTTCGTCCGTGAAGAAATTGTTCCCGACGAACTCTATTGACTCGATTTTCGCTTTTTCTCCTTCCTGAATCGAAAACCTCACTTCTTTTCTGTTCCCTTCCCGCTCGATTATCCTCGTCTTTATCTTCACGTCGAAATAACCATTGTTTTCATAGAGCTCTCTTATCTTCCTCTCGCTCTCCCTGACTTTCTCTTCCGAGAAATAATCGTTCTCCTTCAGCGTGAGAACTTCCTCTATATCGCTCGTCTTTATTTCGTCGTTTCCAACCACGACCACCCTCGAAATCACAGGTTTCTCAACGAGGATATAAGTGAGAACAACTCCTTCCTCCGTATACTCGGCGTCCACCTTCACATCCTCGAAAAACCCTTTTCCAAAAAGAGCCTTCACGTCCTGCCTCACCTTTCCGCTGTCGAATTCATCGCCGACTTTCGTGCGAATGATTCTTCTGAGCCTCTCTTCGCTTATCCTCTTATTCCCGGAAAATCGGATCTCTTTTATGGTAAGAGAAACTCCTATCGATATCCCCGTCGATACTACGAGGAACGAAAATGCGAACACCAGCAAGAAGAAGAGCTTTTCCCGCTTCCTCACCTCACCAACTCCTCAACCACCCTGCCGTCATCTAGCCTGATCACCCTGTTGAAATCCTCCAAAATACCCTCGTTGTGCGTCACGAGGAGAAGCGTAATACCCTCGTCGCTAACGAGATTCAGCAGGAGTTCCATGATCATTTTCCCTGTCCGCTTGTCTAGATTGCCCGTGGGCTCATCAGCCAGAATCATCGAAGGTGTCAGGGCTATTGCCCTCGCGATGGCAACCCTCTGCTGCTCTCCCCCAGAGAGCTCCCCTATCTTGTGTCTCGCCCTCGCCTTCAATCCCACCTTTTCGAGAAGCCCATAAGAACGCTCCTCAGCTTCCTCTCTGGATATTCCATCTATGATGAATGGAAGCATGACGTTCTCGAGCGCATCGAATTCGGGCAACAAATTATACGACTGGTAGATGAAGCCTATGTGTTTCCTCCTGAAATCGGCGAGCTCGTCTTCCCCCATGGAAAACAAATCTATTCCCCCGAAAAGAACGTCTCCCTCCGTCGGTCTGTCGAGTGTGCCGACAATGTGAAGGAGCGTGGTTTTTCCAGCACCGGAAACCCCCACTATCCCAAGAGTGGTGCCCTTTTGAACCTCGAGAGTGACTCCCTTCAACACGTGGAGCTTCATCCCCCCTTTTTCGAACGACTTCCAGAGGTTTCTGACATGCAAAAAGGGAACATTATTCATATCTCAACGCCTCTGCCGGATCGATTCTGGAAGCCTGATGAGCCGGATAAACGGTAGCAAGATAACAGATCAATATCGCCGAAACACCAGTTATCACGAACGTGAAAAGATTCATCTCCACCGGGAGAGTCGATATGTAATAGACATCGCTTGGAAGGTGTATGAACTGGTATTTTTTCAATGCATAGCACCCCAGATAACCCAAGACCTGACCTATTGCCGTTCCCACTATCCCGATGATCAGCCCCTCGAGAGCAAAAATTTTTCGTATGCTTTTCCTCCTGACTCCCATGGACATCAGAATCGCGATATCCCTGGTCTTCTCCATCACAACCATTATCAAAGTAGAAACTATATTGAATGCAGCTACGAACACTATCAGCGCTAAAATTATGAACATCACAACCTTTTCCAGTTTGAGTGCCGAAAAGAGATTTCTGTTCATCTTCATCCAGTCCCTGGCTATGAACGGGAATCCCAGCTCGCTCTGAATACGCTGTGCAATCTCGTCGGCATTGTAGATGTTTTCGACCCTGACCTCGACACCACTCACCCTATTTCCCAAAAGGAGAACTTTCTGGGCCTCTTCAAGAGAAATGAAAGCAAACCCGGAATCGAAATCGAACATCCCCGACTCGAAAATCCCCACCACTTTGAAGCGATGGACCTCCGGAAGAGAACCAAACGGGGAAATTTTACCCCCGGGAACGAGGACCTCGACGACATCCCCCATCACCGCACCTATACTCCCGGCGAGCTCCTTCCCGAGTATTATTCCCGGGATATCGCCCTCTTTCTCCAGGGCATCCACACTGCCGGTTCTGACGAACCTGTCAACCCTGACCGTGGTTCTAGCGCTTTTCACGTCTATTCCCCTCAAAACCGCCCCAGATGCTCCACCCGCACCCGAAATGAGAACCTGAGCGTAGATGTAAGGCGAGGCGGAAACGACCCCGTCAGTCCCTCTTACCTTCTCGAGAACTTCCTGATACTTTTCGAAATTACCCTTTAGAGAAAGAACAGTTATATGAGACGTGGTCCCGAGAATTCTGTCTCTCAAATCTGTCTCAAATCCGCTCATCACGGAGAGGACTACTATTAGAGAGAAGACACCTATGGCCACTCCAGCTATGGAGATGAAGGTAATAACTGAGATGAAAGTCTGCTTTCTCTTCGCTTTCAGGTATTTCAGACTTACGAAGAGCTCCAGCGACGACAATCCTCACCTCCCTCTTTCCGGTCTCAGAAGCGGGAAGAGGATTACGTCTCTTATGGAAGGAGTATCAGTAAGAAGCATCACGAGACGATCGATTCCGATTCCCTCACCCGCCGCAGGAGGCATTCCATATTCGAGCGCCCTTATGAAGTCCTCGTCCATGGCGTGGGCTTCCTCGTCTCCCCTCTCTCTTTCCCTCAACTGCTGCAGGAATCTCTCTTTCTGGTCGAGAGGATCGTTCAACTCCGAAAAAGCGTTGGCAATCTCCCGCCCGCAAATTATGAGCTCGAACCTGTCCACGTATCTGGGATCTTTTTCGTTCTTTCTGGAGAGCGGCGAAATCTCTATCGGATATTCGTATACGAATACAGGTCCCATCAAACGCTCTTCACATAGCTCCTCGAACAGCTCAGCCAAAATCTTCCCATTTGGAGCTCCCCTGTCTACTTCGACCCCCTTCTCGTCCGCCAGCGCAAAAAGAGCATCTCTGTCTTCCAGCTTTTCCACAGGAACTCCTGTGAACTTCGAAACCGCCTCCTTCATCGTAATCCTCTCCCAGGGAGGCGTGAAATCGAGCTTTTGTCCCTGGTATGTGAGCTTCAGAGTCCCACAAACCTTTTCCACGATGAAGCAGATCATTTCCTCTGTCAACTTCATGAAATCCTCGAAAGTAGCGTAGGCCTGATAGAACTCGAGCATCGTGAACTCCGGGTTGTGCTGGGTCGATATGCCTTCGTTTCTGAAATTTCTGTTTATCTCGAACACCCTTTCAAATCCGCCCACGAGCAACCTCTTGAGATATAATTCCGGGGCTATCCTCAAGTAAAGATCCATGTCCAAGGCGTTGTGGTGGGTGATGAAAGGCCTCGCTGCTGCCCCTCCGGGAATCGGGTGCATCATAGGAGTCTCCACTTCGATAAACCCGCGCCCATTCAAATATTCCCTTATATATCCAATTATTTCTGTTCTTTTTTTAAACCTCTCTCTTACATCCTGATTGACTATCAAATCGAGATATCTCTGCCTGTATCTTATCTCAACGTCCGTTAACCCGTGCCACTTCTCCGGCAGAGGGCGCAACGACTTCGCAGCGAGGCGTATCTTCCTCGCGTTTACTGTGAGTTCTCCCGTCTTCGTTCTGAAAACAGGCCCATAAGCCCAGAGAAAATCACCTATATCCACGTATTTCTTGAAGAACTCATACTGCTCTTCAAGATTGCTCTTCTGAAGGAAAAGCTGGAGTTTCCCATCCCTATCCTGAATCACGACGAAGGAAGCTTTCCCGAATTTCCTTATCGCCATCACCCTTCCGGATACAGATACATTGCTCTCTGTCTCCTCCAATTGTTCAGTAGAGAGAGATTCATACTGCGCTTTGACTTCACCCGTCGTGTGAGTCACATCGAGGTCGTTCGGATAAGGATTTATTCCCATATCCTCGAGCTCTCTCAGTTTCCGGAGTCTCTGCGCAATGATCTCGTTCAGCTCCTCCATGCCATACTCCTTTCAACAAATTTAATTGGCCGCCTTCAGGAGATACGCTCTTATGAACTCATCGATCTCGCCGTCCAGCACCGCATCCACGTTCCCTTCCTGTAGTTCTGTTCTGTGGTCTTTGACCAGCCTGTAAGGTTGAAGAATATAAGATCTTATCTGGGATCCCCAGGCGATTTCTTTCTTGTCTTTGTGAAGCTCCGCCATCTTCTCCTGCCTCTTCCTAAGCTCCAGCTCATACAGCTTCGACTTCAAAATCTTCATCGCCATAGCCTTGTTCTTATGCTGAGATCTCTCGTTCTGGCACTGGACTACTATCCCAGTGGGTATGTGGGTGATCCTTACAGCCGACTCCGTCTTGTTTACATGCTGGCCTCCCGCTCCGCTTGCCCGGTATGTATCAATTCTCAAATCTTCGTCTCTTATTTCTACACTTATCTCGTCATCGATCTCAGGCGAAACGAAGACAGATGCGAACGAGGTGTGTCTCCGTTTGTTCGCGTCAAACGGAGAAATTCTGACGAGCCTGTGGACCCCTGTTTCCGCCTTCAGATACCCGTATGCGTTTTCCCCTTTAATGAGAACGGTCGCGCTCTTTATTCCCGCTTCCTCCCCGGGCTGAAAGTCGAGCACTTCGACTTCGAAACCGTTTTTCTCCGCCCATCTGGTGTACATCCTGAAAAGCATCGACGCCCAGTCCTGAGACTCGGTCCCCCCAGCTCCCGGGTGAATCGTAACGATCGCATTTTTGGAGTCTTCTTCGCCCGACAACATCCTCGACAGCTCCAATTTCTCGATCTCACTCCGCACTGAAGAAAAGAGACCCTCTATCTCCGACTCCAGATTCTCTTCCTTTTCTTCCTCATAAAGCTCTATCAGGACTCCCAAATCTTCAACGTTACGCTCCAGCGCATCCCATCTGGAAAGAAAATTTTCCAGGACTTTCTTCTCTTTCAGGAGTTCCTGCAACTTTTCTCTGTCTTTCCAGATTTCATCCGAAGTGGATTCTTCTATTATCTTTTCCAGGCGGGCTCTCTTGTCGGCTACGTCAAAGATAACCTCTCAATTCTTCTACTCTTTCCTTGAGTTCTTCCAGTCTTTCCTCAAATGCGCCTGCCATATCGACACCTCCTTATAATAAAAACCATGGTCATAATCAATGGAAAACCAATCAAAACACATGAATTTATGAGATTAGCATTTTTGACGTAAAAAGTCATCCCGGCATAAAGTGGAACCTCCACATCGACAGCGTCCCTTTCAAAAAGAGGAATTTCCTTCACCACTTCTCCCCTCCAGTCTATCACCGCGGATATCCCCGCGTTTGCGCATCTCAACATGTAACGCCCGGTTTCCACCGCTCTCATCCTCGCCATCGCAAGGTGTTGATAGGGTGCGGAAGTGTCACCGAACCAGGCATCATTCGTCAAATTCACGAGCAGATTTCCACCTCTGGACACACCTTCCACTGAAAGTTGCGGAAATATCGCTTCATAACAAACCGACGGCACGATTTTGCATTTCCCGTTTTCTATGATAACAACCTCCCTGCCCCGCGAGAAATCTTCACCACCACCCGTCAACTTGTCCACGAAAAATAAAACAGGCCTGAAAGGTACGTATTCACCAAAGGGAACCAGCTTGATCTTGTCATACCTGCGCGAAATGTCCCCATTTCTCTCGAACAGGACGATACTGTTGAAAAATCTCTCCCCTACTGGGTCGAACCAGGGCACCCCGGTCAGAATGGGCGCGGGACTCTTTTCCAGGATTTCCATGAACTTCTTCGTCGGTTCTTCTTCCACGTAGACGAAGAATGGAAGCGCTGTCTCGGGCCAAACTATCAAATCCAAACTGTCAGTTTTCTCGAAGGAAAGAGATGAGAGTATTCGAAAGGTATCGTCTCTAAAATCTTCGTCCCATTTCTTCCACTGATCGATCGAAGGCTGGACGATTCTAACGCGAACTTTACCCTCTTCGACTCTCTCTTCATACCCCAGGGCATGAGACCGTCCACCGAGGTAGCAAAGCCCCACAACCCCGATTCCCGCCAGGAAAAATAGAACCGCCCCGGTTTTTCGCCTCATGGCTAGATTTTTGAAACCGAGAAAAAACAAGCTGTTGACCAGCATCACAATGAAGCCGAGGCCGGTAATCCCAACATATGAGGCAAAATTTCTGAGATAGAGGTTCCCCTCCTGTGAGTAACCGAGGAGCAACCAGGGAAAACCGAGGTCCCATTTGAGCCTGAGTATTTCGATGAAAGCCCAGGCGAAAGGAGCAAATAGAAAGCCGGTTGCCCCTGTTGAATCCACAATCAACCCGGTAAGAAACGAAAACACAGAAAAATATATCCCCAAAAAAACGGCGAGAAGAAATACAGCAGCGAATCCGAGAATGTGGCCTAGCCCACCGTATGTAGAAAGAGTGAAATCTATCCACGTGAGCATCGGAACGGAAGCCACAAACCCAAAAAACAGTCCGCCGGTCAACCTCTCCCACCCCGTCTTTCTCGACGAAATGAAATGAAAAAGAGGCATAAACGCGAAGAACGCCAGATACCACGCTCCCTGCCCCTTACCGGGAACAGAAAGGTAAACCAGAATGGATCCGGTTACTAGAGCGAGGTTTTCTCTGTCAATCCACCTTCTCGCCAGTGATTTCATGGAAGATCTTACGCTCCAGGTCCCTCATCTCTTCGGCTTCCGCCTCGCTCCTTTCATGGTCCATGCCTGCCACGTGAAGAATTCCGTGTAATACGTAGAAAAACACTCTTTCCAGATCACCAAGCCAGTCCGCCCCATCGCTGAGAACGAAGTCGACGGAAACCACCACGTCCCCTTCGATCACTCCGGTTCTAATCGCAGGTTCATCGAGATACGGAAAAGATATCACGTTGGTCGGATTAGA
This sequence comes from uncultured bacterium, assembly GCA_964429585.1. Classification (GTDB taxonomy): domain Bacteria; phylum Desulfobacterota; class Deferrimicrobia; order J040; family J040; genus CAYSCN01. Next base: position 25,984 of record CAYSCN010000006.1, read on the forward strand.
TTTGCCAAAATATTGCTCATTTAGCTTCTTGATCTTTCTATTGCCGACAAGCAGGACCGTCAACTCACCATCAGTGATATTTAGTCTTTCCAGGGCCCGGCATATCATTCTCTTCAACTTCTTCGCATCTCCCGCCCACCCCTTTCTCTCCTTCCTCACGTAAACCCGCACCATCTTCTTCTCCCCATAAGTAAGCATCAGAACCTGTGTACTTGACCCTCTGATGATATATACCCGCGAGCACTTCCGAAAAAGCATTCTTTATCATTTCTATGTCTGAATCGGACAAGCCACACCATTTCAACTGATCGTCTTTTTTTGCTCTTTCAACCACGAAATCAACCATCTGGCGTATCTCGCCGAGGTTGATCCCGCCTCCTCTGCTTCGTGCGACCGCTTCGAGCGCGTCGGCGAGCATGACGATCGCTTCTTCTCTGGTCGCAGGAACGGGTCCCGGATATCTGTCTCTGCCCTTCCTCCTGTTCGTGCAGTAATAGTAAATGGGCCCATCTCCATGGTGGGTTTGTATTATCCTCTCGATCTCGACTCCAACCCTGGATTTTCTTGCTCTCTTCACCCCCTCCTCGATGTGGGTAATTATTATGGAACAGGAAACTTCCCTGGAAACATCCTCGTGAACGTTGGGCGCTTCAATCTGATTCTCGCTGTAGTAAGTCGGATTCCACAGCTTCCCGACATCGTGGTAAAGCCCTCCGGCCCTGCAAAGATATTCATCCGCCCCAATCGCCCTTGCTGCCTTCTCCGACAGATAAGCCACATTCCTGCTGTGAAAATACGTTCCAGGTGCCCTTTCTTTCAACTCCATCAAAAGCGGGTAAGTCTCGCTGCAAAGTTCTATGAGTTTTACCCGCGTCGTTATGAGTAACGCATCCTCTGCCACGAACATACAGAAAAATAAAAAGCCGAGGCCTGGGAAAACAGTCAGCATAGAGGAAACGAACAGAGCCAGTGAACCGGGTTCCCCTTTCATAAAAAACCAGAGCATTATGGAAACGAAGGATTGGGTCAGCGCTCCCCCGAGAGAGACGAGAACAGTTCTCCTTCTCGAATTACAGAACCTCGAAGCGAAAATCCCCAGAGCGACGGAAATCAAAGCAACGATGAAAGCAAACATACCCGCTTTCCCCATAAAGACGAGGCCGAAAACGATCCCGACATATGCAACTAAGGAAAGGTAAAGAGGCAGGACAACCCCAGCTGCAATACCGGCGAAAACGAATGGAGACGCGGAAACGAGCGCATCAGCACTCAAATCGGGGAAGCTGCTGGAAAGAAGCCTCTCCTGAAGCAGCGACGTGACCAGAAAAAGGGCTACCAGAAAAATGGTATAGGCGATTTCCCTCCTTCGAGAAGAAAGAAACTCCGAAATTTTTTCCGTGAGATTCATTTTCTCTCGCTTTCCCACCTTTCATATGCCCTGATTATCTCCTGAACAAGAGGATGTCTGACCACGTCTACCTCGGAGAAGTAACAAAACTTAATTCCACTCACTCCCTCGAGTATGTTCCTGACCTCTATCAAACCAGAGACTTTACCCGAAGGAAGATCGACCTGTGTGATATCCCCGGTTATGACGGCCTTGGAACCAAAACCTATCCTCGTCAAAAACATCTTCATTTGTTCGGACGTGGTGTTTTGTGCCTCATCCAGGATTATGAATGAATCATTCAGCGTTCTGCCTCTCATGAATGCAAGTGGCGCGATTTCAATCGTTCCTCTTTCGATCATTCTCGACGCCTGATCATATTCAAGCATTGTGTATAGCGCATCATACAAAGGCCTCAAGTACGGATTTACTTTTTCGTACATGTCACCTGGAAGGAATCCCAGCTTTTCACCCGCTTCCACAGCCGGCCTTGCGAGAATAATCCTTTTGACCATCTTCTTGAGCAGAAACGATATTGCCATAGCCATGGCGAGGAAAGTCTTCCCAGTTCCAGCTGGACCAATGCCGAATACTATGTCGTAATTCCTGATCGAATCTATGTAGACCTTTTGAGCCACGCTCTTGGGAGTGATGACCTTTTTCCTGGACGAAACGAAAACCGTATCTAGAAAAATATCCTTAAGCCTGACAGTCCTGTCATATGAAGCTATTTTGACAGCTTGAATCACATCGTTCGAATAAAGCGGGTACCCCTTTTTCATCACATCGTACAGTTCTTCGAGAATCTTCACAGCCAGCTCGACCCTGTGTGAGTCGCCTTTGATCCGAAGATGGGTTCCCTTGGCCGATATCTCGACTCCCACATGCCTTTCCAGTATTTTGAGATGTTCATTGTGAGAACCGAAAAGAACCCGCGCTCTTTCAACGTCCTCGAATGAAATATCAGCAAAATTTTCGGCCTTCTCCAGCATCTATTTTCTCCCTGAAATATGTCGAACAACCTGAATGCTTCTACAGCAACAGAAAGCAATCTCTCTCAGAATCCCTTGAAAATCTCACGAAGCACCAGGAAAATACCCGAATTTCTAATTGTATCATATATCGCGAAACACGCTCCTCCGATCAAGATCAGCGAAAGTACCGCATTCAGATAAGAACTGAATTTAATGCCCCTTACTCTAGAAGCAACTTCTTCTTTCTTTTCCGTCTTCTCCTCGAATTCTTTCACCCGGGTAACTTCCAGCGCTTTCAAATCCATGAGAGCAGCCAGTGCTTTGTATCCCTCGAACTCTGAGAGGCCGCATCTTCTGAAATGCTTTATCGGCTCATCGAATTCCTCCATGATCCCGTAAAGGCGAAACGCGTTCTCATCCTTCTTCTTTATTTGCTTGACGTTTGGAACCTCTCTTCTCCTCACCAGTATTCCCTGAAGAGGAATCTTCTCTGTTATCCTTGGAATTTCGTCCAGGAATTGCACCCCCTCCATCAGAAGGCTGTTGATATCCACAGGCTCTTTGAGAGGACCCTCATAGGTTACGTCGAACGCATCGAAGGAATAAGTCCCTTTTCTGTATGTGAGAGTCTTGAAGAAACACTCCTTGATTTGTATCTTCAGAAACCTGCTCAAGAGGTTTTCATCGATCTTCTTCCGTTCGAGCAAAAGCTCCCCGAATTTTTTCTTTTTTCTCTTCTGTTCCTTCAGGATTCTGTCTCTCTCCTTCTCGCTTATGACTCCAGCATCTACGAGCATTTCCCCTATGAGCTGTTTTTTGGACCTCTCGTCGGGATTGACATCCACAATCGCACCATCTTTGATGACAAATCGAATGTTTCCCTCAGGAGATCTCACATCGAGAACACCGCTCGCCCTTTTCATTCCTATCATCTGCATGATTTCGGTTATATTGAAATGCTCGAGCTTTCCTTCGAAAGACATCTCATATCTCCCACACTCTGTATTTCTTCAGAATACGCGTGAATATAGCAATTCCGAAACCGCTGAAAAAAAGGTAGGAAAGAACCAATCCCACATAAGAAACGAGGACTCCGAGAGAATATATTCGATCATATAGGGGCGAATATTCCTTCGGAAACGCAAAATTGAAAACCAGCAACAAAGAGACGAAGAAGGAATTCACGAACAACCCCAGGGAGAAAAAAGTCACCGCATTCACGGCTAAAAGCGGGTATCCTGGTATCAACAAGGATCTCATAATTGTCGATCTCCTGTATAGCCTCATGCTCAAGATCTTATCGGGGACCATAATTGAGCTGCGAACATGATGGGTCTTGGACGCACAGACTCCACACACGTCATCCTTCTTGAATCTCACCTTCCACGGTTGCCTCTCTCCACATACCTTGCAGCCGGAATGGAGATACCTGTTGAATGTTACGATTCTCAAGAGGATGATGAGAAAGACACAAACGAGGTATGCACTTCCAGTTGGAAGTGATCGAACCCTCCACATGGCGGGGAAGGGGATCTCCTTCATTTCTCCCTTTCGAGATTCAAGAGTAGAAAAGAGAAGACCCAGGCCGACTTCGGCAGGAATCAGGACACCTTCTTTGACTTCATCCGAATTGATCACATATGGGCGAAGTTTTTTCACCCCATAAAGAGCCACGTCCTGAAGTTCCTGGGCCTTTTCAAACTGAAAATTGGCAAGGTACAGCTGATACAGATTGAACACGATTATGGGGTCTTCAGGATAGCGTTTATATGCATCCTTCATCACACTGAGCGCATCGAGTTTGTTTCCAGAGTAGTATTTCGCCATTGCCTCGTAAACCGAAAATTTCCTGGAAACTGAAGAGGAAAGTGCTCTCGCAATTTCCGCAGCACGATGGTAGTCACCCGTGAAGAAAGCTTTCCTCAGCGATATCAACTTCTCGAAATTACGATACTCGACCTCTTCTGGCAACTCGTCCAGTTCGGGAATTATCCCGTACGAAACCTTTATGACATCGCCTCCTGCTCCCGTGACCGCGACCGGCGCCAACCCCTTTACCTGATTGAAAGCGAGGGTGAGAGAAAATATAAGAACCCCCAGTGCAATCGTCACAACCAGCTCCCGGTGAATCATATACGGGGTGAAAACGGTAAGCATCAGGAAGAGGACGAAAAGCGGCGCTCGCGTGCTGTAAAACAAGAAAAGAAATAAAAGGACCAGAACGGGAAGAACAAAAAATTTTATCTTCTCGAGAGCCTTGCCAGTGGTCAAATCGGCAACTAGATTGGGGTAATACTTGAAAAAACTCCCTAGGGCGAAAAAGAACGTGAAAGCCAGTATCAAAATCGAAACACCACCTATTCCTATCAAGAGCGTTTTCACGAGAGATACCGGATTCTTCAAAGACCCGTATATTAGATTCAAAAAATCCGACGGGAAGTCGAATATTCTGAACGAAATCAGATCCGAGAGGCTCAGGTACAGCCAAAATTTCACGTTCAGAGGCGACACCCTCAAAGCTTCCCTTATGAACGCCCTCCTCAACTCAGGCCTCTTGTTTTCTGAAAGCTCGTAAACCCTGTCGGCAAAGTCATTCAGAGAAAGCACACCCCTCCGGAAGAGCTCATTCCTGAGTTCTATAGTGCCTCTTTTGAATCCTTCCAGGTCATCGGTTATGACGTGCCTGATGGTGTTCTCCGAGAGCTCTTCGAGCGACACACTTCGTGCTCGACTCGTGCCGACGAAAATCACCTGCAAGATCAGACACGCAAAAACGACCAAACATAGTTTAGTAAAAAATGTGATCTTTCCTCGTAATCTCATTTATCCTCGCGACGGTCCTCCCATCCAGAGAACGATGCAACACCACCTTTTCGAATGAATCCATCAAGAACCTGAAATTCTCCAGGTGCTCTCTGAACCTTTCCTCGCCATACTCCTTACCGTGTCCCGTTGTGACCAGAAACATCCAGTCAGAAGACATCAGAAGGAACAGTTCCCTTTTCGCCTGCCTCTCGATCTGGGCCACAAGAGGATTCCCGGCGAATTCCCCCCACCTGGCCGAATAGAACCTGTCCTCAGCTTCATAAAGCGACTTCCACATCCAACTGGTCTCATCGTTGAACCATGTGGAATGATCTCCCCCCTCTCCCCAGGAACCCTCCTGCAACAAAACCCGAGACTCCTGTTCAAATTTTCCTTTCGAACCAACGGCCCCGGGAGGCAATATCGTCACTTCACCCTGGCGGTCGCTCAGCTGCGCTACGATATTCCTCATCCACATCGGCCCTTCGAACCACCAGTGGCCGAAAAGCTCCGTATCGAAACAAAGAGGAATTATATCACCCTCACCACCTGAAGAATTCTTCAACAGCTCCACAAAATGAGCAGCGTGCACCGACGCCATCTCGATACCCCTCTCTGGCACGTAACTCATTTTCTCCCCCAAGTCTCCCCTCGAACTGGTGACCCTCCAGTATCTGAGTCCACTCCCCTCGTGCTTCTTGTGGAACTCCAGGTACCACTCATCACCCGGATAGCCGAAATGTCTGGACCACACCTGCATTCCCAGTCCCACATCTCTGATGAAGCCGGTCACACTCCCCATAGTCAAGAGGCGCGGCACGTGTCTATCTCCTGCAGGTCGGGCAAAATCCTTCGAGGCCTCATCAAAAAATGCCCCCGTTGGAACACCCATTCTTTCGACTCCAAGAACGGAGGGATCCAGAAAACAGTAGCTGACCCCATTCTTCGCGAGCGCGTCTTCAATTCCGGATCTCCATCTCTTGTCTCCTGTCACAGGGTTTTCCCATAGACCGGAAGGTCTGTAACCACACTCAGGCAACCAGAAACCTGAAGGTTCGAATCCGATGTGTTTCTCGAAAGTTTCGACCCCGGTGCGCACCTGATCCATCACACTTTCGTCTCTTGAAAGAAGAGGTAGATACGCATGCGTGGCCGCAGAAGTTATCAGTTCCACGGCCCCCAATTCAGAAAGTTTCCTGAGTGCCGATATCAGATCGCCTTCAATGTCATCCGCATAAAATTTCCTCTTGTTCTCCAGCCACGCGATCCACACAGATGCCAGTCTTTCCATGTCGTGTTCTCCTCTCGATGAGAACACGTCCCTGTCATTCTGGGCTCTCTTCTCAAGTTCCAACAGATATTCGAAAAACCTTTTTTTTATTTCTGGGTCTGCGAGCATCTCCATAAGAACCGGCGTAAAACCCATGGTTACTCCAAACTCGATGCCTCGCAGGGAAAGCTCCATGAAATGCTGGATAATAGGGAGATAACTGAAAAGCATTGCCTCATACAGCCACTCCTCTCCGTGAGGCCAGACTCCATATCCCTTTACAAAAGGAATGTGCGAATGAAGAACGAGTATGACTCTTCTCATGACCACCTCTGTACAAAGGTAAGTTCCATTTAAATAAAACAAAATCTCTCTTTCAAATCAATTATAATAAAACCTTCCCAAGAATAAAATTTTCCGAGGTGAAGGAAATGTGCGAATTTCGTTCACTCGTCTCCATCATGGAAAAACTTCGCTCTCCGGAGGGTTGCCCGTGGGACAGAATTCAAACACACAAGTCGCTTCGTCAGTACCTGATCGAAGAAGCATACGAAGTTCTAGAAAAGATAGACACCGGTGACAGCGAGGGGCTGAAAGAAGAGCTCGGCGACCTGCTGTTTCAGATAGTCTTCCAGGCACAGATAGCAAAAGAAAATAGCGCTTTCACCATCGACGATGTAATCTCCTCTATAAAAGAGAAGATGCTCAGACGTCATCCGCACGTATTCGGCTGCGAGAAACTATCCTCTCCCGAGGAAGTGTCACACAACTGGGAGAGAATAAAAGAGAAAGAAAAAGGAACAGAACGCGACTCTTTGCTAGATGGAATCCCTACCACACTCCCTGCGCTTCACAGAGCCCACAAGCTGACGAAGAGGGCGGCAAAAGTAGGGTTCGACTGGGAAAAAGTCGAGCAGATATTCGACAAACTCACCGAGGAAGTGAAAGAACTGAAGGAAGCCATTAAAGAAAATGACCCGGAAAAAATAGAAGACGAAGTTGGAGACCTGTTGTTCGTGGCTGCAAACATTTCGAGGTTCCTGGGAATCAATCCCGAAATAGCTTTAATAAACACAAACAGGAAATTCGAGAGACGCTTTAAATACATAGAAAAAATATTACATAATAATGGAGAAAGCATCGACACAACGCCTCTGGAGAGAATGGAGGAACTCTGGACCAGGGCAAAACAAATCGAGAGTATGGAGGATGAGAAAAAATACAGGTGAGATTTTCCACACGAGGTGTGAATTTCCTGTGGATATCCCTGTGGATAACACATCTCTCCATTTTCTTTTTTATCCCTTACGCAAAGTGCCTAAATTTTCAGCAGCCCTTCCCCACAAGACATTTCTCATGTTCCAGTAAAAGCTTCTTGATTTTCACTCCTGCGCTGTAACCACCTATATTTCCATCGGATTTTACAACTCTATGACATGGTATCAATATGGGGAACCTGTTTTTCCTCATAGAATTTCCAACAGCCCTGGCACCATTTGCGACACCCGCTTTCTCAGCCACCTCGGAATATGTGTATACGTGTCCAGCTGAGCCGGAAAGAAGTACATTGTATACATTTCGATCGAAATCGGACATCCAGGTGAGATCCAGCGACCCGGCCGACGAAAGTTCCTCCAAACAAATCGTCCTGCCGCAAATTAAAATTTCCTTGAGCAATATAATGCATCTATCGACGAAATGAGGTAGACTTTCACAGACGCCCCTCAATTCATTTCGGGGCAGAAAGACCTCAATTTTTTTTATACATTTTTCATCATAAACAAGAGAGATTCCCAACGATTCCTTCCCGCCCAAAATAGGTATCGAAAATTCAAAAGAAAGAGCGTCACCATCCAGTTTCACATTCCCTCCACCCGGCAATTATCGAATTACGATTGTTTATCTTTTGATACCATTTATATTGACAAACATTGCACGTGAAATTATAATCTAAAATTCGATTCTTATTGAATATGGAGGTCGACATTGGCTAATATCAAATCCGCCATCAAGCGCCACAAGCAGAGCCTCAAGAGGAGAGCCAGAAACAGAGCAGTAAAGTCTCGAATCAAAACTTTCATCAAATCCTTGAGAGTTGCCCTCGAGTCCGGTAACATCGACAAGGCGAAAGAGCTTTTCCCAATCGTCATGAAAGAGATCGACAAAGCAGCTTCAAAGGGTGTTATTCACAGAAACAACGCTTCGAGAAAAATATCGCGTCTTGCGATTCTCATTCAAAAATACGAAAAACGACTCCAGGAATCGAAATAGTCGTTCATTCCCCGCTTCTCCCAGGGGAAGCGGGGTTTCAAGTATTTTCACCCACCCACAACGAAGTTCGTCAGTTCCAGCAACGTATTCTTCACGATATCAATATGTGATAGCCTGCTTATGCCCTTCATAGCCAGCTCGGCTTCCGATATCTTCCTGGCCATCCCCACTGCTCGCTTCCTCTCCCGGAATGACCTGGCCTTTCTCATTTCTCTCGTAGCATACCACTTGAGCGCCCCCATGAATTTCAACATCTCTACAGGCGAATCAGCATGCCGGGATACGAACGTGAACAGTTGCTCGAGAGATTTCAACTTTCCTCCTCCAATGAATTCTCCCAGGGCCGTGAAAACATTCACCTCCAGAAGTTTATTCTCCTCGATACGCCCAACAATAGCGCTGGAGAGCTCTGTATCTCCCTCTGACGTCATGAAGGCGTTTTCCAAAAGTGTTATGAACTCCCGCGGCTCCTCGGGGAGGTTGTCGAGTATGAATTCTTCAACCACACCTGGCAACTTTTTTCCACGAGCTTTCTCGAACTTTCTCATGTACGAGGACACCCTTTCGATAGCCTGCTTTCGTGAAAACATCTCAGGCTTGACCCCCGACTTTTCCCACCACGGCCGGGACTTACCACGTCTATCTCCTTTCACGGTGGCGTAAACCACAGCCTGCAACCTGTCCCTCTGGCGGCAAATCTCCTCGAAGGCATCTTTCTTGTCGCCCTTGAGTTCTTCCAGGTCCGGGAAGACAACCACGATTACAGATCCGAACAGAGAAGGAGTGAAAACCCTCTCGAGTAATTTATCGGAAGACGAATCATCCGTGACGATCAACACAGAACCTCTGATGTCGATCAGGAACTCATCCCTTTTTCCCTCCAATGGAGGAAGCAACCAGAAATACTTCCTCACCTCTCCCGTGTAAACCCTCAACCGCTCCATACTTCCCTGTCCCCCTCAATGTTCCGCCTCAGCGAGCTTCCTGGCGAATCTTTCTGCAATCCCCTGAAGCGCCGCTTCGATCGCCCTTTCCCTGTTTGTCCTGGTGTAACTCGAATTCACTCCGCTATAGTACGTCGCCTCACCCACCAGGTTGATGCCATCCATCCAGGTTTCTCCACTCTCCACATCGACCACCTCAAGCTCACTTCTTATCACCACCTCGTATTCCAGGCCAAATCTATCCGGCGAGAAACCAACCGGCTTTTCTCGAAAGTCGGTTATTTTACCCTTCACGACGAACTTCCCATTCCCTGACAACTCCACTGGAAGTCCTGCGTCCACGAGCTCGTCCCTTATCTTTTCTCCCAGAATTATGCTTCCGCTTTTTATCGCAGTTGCATTGTAAATGGTTCCAACAGAAACAGTTTTGTTTCCCGAAAAGAATCTCTGAGTGTAATGCTGGAATCTATACCCGCATCCGGAAAACAGTGAAACGCAGAGCACTACCAGGATCAGACGACTATACTCACGAGCTTTTTCGGGACATACACCCACTTTTTAATTACCTTTCCTTTCACGTACTCCATCACCCTTTTGTCCGACATCACCGCCTCACGCACCTCATCTTCGCTGATATCTTCATCCATCTCGATTCGAGATCTCACTTTTCCGTTTATCTGGACCACCAGGAGAAACTTTTCGCTCTTTGCGAGCGATTCCACGTATTCAGGCCAGGCTTCCAGCGCCACAAAGGGTTTCTCCCCTATCATTTCCCACAATTCTTCGGCTATATGAGGGACAAACGGAGAAAGCATGAGAACAAGGGATCTGAAAGCCTCTTTAAGGGCACGCTTCTCCACCTCACCGGTCACTTTTTCGAATTTTATTTTGTTCAAAAAGTTCACGAACTCCATTATAGCGGCTATTGCAGTATTGAAATGGAAACGCGTTTCTATGTCCCTCGTTACCCTTTTTATCGTTCTGTGAGTCTGATGCCTCAACTCTTTCGCAAGCCCTTTGCACTCTTCATCGCCCAACATCGGCTCGACTTCTCTTATCAAATCTCTTACACGCGAAACCAGGTTGAAAACTCTATTCAGAAACCTGCTCGCCCCCTCCACACCCTGGTCGCTCCAATCGAGATCTTTCTCCGGCGGTGCGGCAAACAGGGTGAAAAGCCTCGCAGTATCGGCTCCGTATTTTTCTATGAGATACTGGGGATCGACCACGTTCCCTTTGGATTTCGACATCTTCGCGCCGTCTTTTATCACCATCCCCTGGGTCAACAGGTTCTCGAAAGGCTCGTCTACGTCGAGGTATCCCAGGTCCCTTAGAACTTTCACGAAAAAGCGTGAATACAAAAGGTGCAGGACGGCGTGCTCTATCCCACCTATGTACTGATCCACCGGCATCCAGTATTTGACCGCTTCGCTGTCGAAGGGCGCCGTATCACACAGAGGGCTGCAGTATCGGAGAAAATACCAGGAAGACTCCACGAATGTATCCATAGTGTCCGTCTCTCTTCTGGCGGGAGACCCGCACTCGGGACACCTCGTATTGACAAACTCCTCGATCTTGGCCAGCGGAGACCCACCTTCCGGATCTATCTCGGTAATTTCCGGGAGGAGAACCGGCAGATCCTTTTCGGGCACGGGAACAACTCCACAGGAATCGCAGTAAACTACCGGTATGGGCGCCCCCCAATACCTCTGTCTGGAAATGCCCCAATCGCGCAACCGGTAATTGACGGATCTTTTCCCCCAGCCTTTCTCTTCGAGGTAATCTATTATCGCCTCCTTGCCTTCTTCACTGGGCATGCCATCGAACTGACCGGAGTTCACCATCACCCCCGGCTCTTCATAGGCTCTTTCCATCGTATCCGGCTCGAGCTTTTCACCTTCCGGTTGAATAACGACGACTATCGGCAACCCGTATTTGCGGGCGAATTCGAAATCTCTCTGGTCATGTGCAGGAACAGCCATCACGGCCCCAGTCCCATATTCATACAGAACGAAGTTGGCAGCGTAAACGGGCATCTTTCTCCCCGTGAAAGGATTGATGCAATACGCACCAGTAAATATTCCCTCTTTCTCCACCTCTTCGCTCGTTCTCATGAATCTGTCCTGAAGGAGAACCCTGTCGATGAATTTTTTTACCTCCTCCTCCCTGCCATGCCTCCTGGCGAGCTCAAGAGTTAGAGGATGTTCAGGGGCAATGCTCATAAAAGTAGCCCCGAAAACGGTGTCAGGCCTGGTTGTGAAAACTCTGATTTTCTCAGAAGATCCATCTATGGGAAAATCTATTTCCGCGCCGAAAGATTTTCCTATCCAGTTCCTCTGCATGGTCAAAACTCTTTCCGGCCACCCCGGAAGCTTTTCGGTATATTCGAGAAGCTCCTCGGCATACTCGGTTATCCTGAAAAACCATTGCTCAAGTTCCCTCGTGGTGACCTCCGTGTCGCACCGCCAGCATCTCCCGCTTTCCACCTGTTCGTTCGCGAGAACGGTTTGACAGGAGGGACACCAGTTGAGAAGCGCTTTTTTCTTGTACGCAAGTCCCTTCTTGAACATCTCTATGAAGAATTTCTGTTCCCACCTGTAATACTCGGGTGCGCAGGTGGCTATCTCTCTATCCCAATCGTAACTGAATCCCATCCTTTTGAGCTGGTTTCTCATATATTCTATGTTTGAATACGTCCACCTCGCCGGATGTTCTCCCTGCTGAATCGCTGCGTTCTCGGCGGGGAGCCCGAATGCGTCCCAACCCATGGGATGGAGAACGTTGTATCCTCTCATCGTTTTGTATCTGGATATCACGTCCCCTATCGTGTAATTCCTCACATGTCCCATGTGTATCCTACCCGAGGGGTAGGGGAACATCTCCAGACAGTAATACTTGGGCCTGCTCGAATCCTCTCTAACCTTGAATACGCCCTTTTCTTCCCAGAGTCTTTGCCACTTTTCCTCGATTTCCCAAGGGTTGTACTTCAATTTTCCCCTCCGCTTTCGTTTATTTCCCTTTTTCTCATAGCATCAAGCACTCCATTGACGAAAGCGCCTGACTCCTCACTGCCGTATTTTTTAGCCAGCTCGACAGCCTCATTTATCACCACGGGATGAGGTATCAGTTCGTCAGAGTAGAAAAGCTCGTAAGTTCCCAGGCGAAGTATGTTCCTGTCTACGAGGGCTATTCTCTCAAACTTCCAGTTCTTCACGGAATTAGAAATTCTATTATCTATTTCCGCGAGGTTCAATTCAATTCCCTTGAGCGTCCTGAAAAAGTACTCCCTGTCCATTTCCCCGTGAAATCCTTCCAGAAACAGTTTCCCCCCCTCCTCGAGATCCACCCCGAGAACATCACACATATACAGCGTCTGGAGAACTTTCTCTCGAGTTTTTCTCCTCACCCTATACCCCGTCCTTCCACGGATGACACTTCTGTTGACGAAAAGAAAAATGGAGGTGAGCTCAGTCAGACCTCTTTCAAAAGATTCGCCATCTCTATGGCTGACATGGCCGCCTCGAATCCTTTGTTGCCCATCTTGGTGCCGGCCCTTTCTATCGCCTGTTCGATCGAATCCGCCGTTATCACTCCGAACGCCACCGGAACGCCGGAATCGAGAGAAACCTGGGCAAGTCCCTTCGTGACTTCTGCACTTATGTAATCGAAGTGGGGAGTCTGTCCCCTAATCAGCGCTCCAAGGCAGATTACAGCATCGAACCGGGAGGAACCTGCCAGCCTCTTGGCGAGGAGCGGAATCTCGAAGGACCCGGGAACTCTGTATATCGATATGTCTCGTTCATAAACTCCGTGCCTTTTCAACGCGTCGAGGGCGCCTTCGAGCAACCTTTCCGTGATGAAGTTGTTGAAACGGGATACGACGATTCCTAATCTCAATCCTTCACCGCTTAGTTTACCTTCGACTACCTTCACTTTTCCCTCCTATTCAACGCTCAGAATATGTCCCATCTTTTTTTTCTTCGTTCTCAGATAGTTGATGTTGATCGAGTTGGGCTTCACTTCTATCGGAACTCTTTCAACCACTTTGAGCCCGTACCCTTCGAGACCTATTATTTTCTTCGGATTGTTGGTCAGCAACCTGATCTTTCTCACGCCTAGCTCAGCCAGTATCTGCGCGCCGATTCCGTAATCCCTGAGGTCGGGTTTGAAGCCGAGTTTTTCGTTCGCCTCCACGGTATCCAGACCTCTATCCTGCAGTTCATAGGCCTTGAGCTTGTTGGACAATCCTATCCCGCGTCCTTCCTGCCGCATGTAGAGGACAACACCTTTACCTTCATCATTGACAATTCTCATCGCGTTCTCGAGTTGAGCACCGCAGTCACACCTGAGCGAACCGAATACATCCCCCGTGAGGCACTCCGAATGAACCCTTACGAGTATCGGTTCCTCGGGCTCAATATCGCCCTTAACCAGCGCCACGTGAACTTCACCATTTATGTCGCTCTGGTAAGCAATCGCCCTGAACTCCCCGTATCTGGTCGGCATGACCGTCTCGGCTATCTTGGACACGAGGCGTTCGCTCCTCATCCGATACTCGATGATCTTCTCAATAGTTATTATCTTCAAACCGTGCTTTTTCGCGAACTTCTCCAGGTCTGGCATTCTCGCCATGGTCCCGTCGTCGTTCATTATTTCGCATATGACCGCAGCGGGTTTCAAGCCCGCAAGCCTGGCCAAATCGACGGAACCCTCGGTCTGACCCGTCCGGACCAGAACCCCACCTCTCCGGGCTATCAATGGAAACACGTGACCCGGCCTCACGAGATCATCGGGAGTGGCGTTGTCGTCTATGGCCACTCTTATTGTGGTTGCTCTGTCATATGCCGAGATGCCGGTAGTAACTCCTCGCCTGGCCTCGATCGATACCGTGAACGCCGTGCCGTAGGGGGAAGTGTTATCCTGGACCATCGGCTGCAGGTTAAGCTGCTTGGCTCTTTCCTCTGTTATGGCGAGGCAGATCAGTCCTCTACCATACTTGGCCATGAAATTTATAGCCTCGGGAGTGACCATCTCAGCTGCGATCATCAGGTCGCCTTCGTTCTCCCTGTCCTCGTCATCGACGAGTATGACCATCCTACCGTTTCTCAATTCCTCCAGTGCCTCTTCCACGGTGCAAACCGGCATTTTCTCAATCCTCCGAAATGAATCCGCTTTTTTTGAGAACATCCTGCAATCGGTCGTCATCACTGCGACCGATAAGCTTTTCCACGTATTTTCCTATTATATCCACCTCGACATTCACAGTATCGCCCGTCTTCAAATACCTGAAGGTCGTATTCTCATATGTGTATGGGAGAACCGTGACCTCGAATGAAACCCGTGACACCTCGCTGACCGTAAGGCTGACCCCATCCACGGCCACAGATCCCTTGTAAACCACATATTTCATTATATTATCCCCGGCCTCAAAGTAAAACACGCGGGACTCACCGTCCTTTTCGATACCCCGCAAAACGGCTATACCATCTACGTGCCCGTAAACGAGATGTCCTCCAAGCCTCCCACCGACCCTAAGCGCCCTCTCCAGATTGACGGGATTCCCTGGCTTCAGCTTACCCATAGTGGACCTGCGGGCCGTCTCCTCCGAGATCTCAACAGAGAAACTATCTCTCCCTTTGCCCGTGACGGTCAGGCAAACTCCGTTCACCGAAATGCTCTCTCCCATTTCTATATCTTCGATCGGGAGCCCACACTTTATCTCCGCCATAATCCCGCCAGCACGCCTGTCGACCGTTTTCACGAAACCCACATCTTCTATGATCCCGGTGAACACCCTCAGTTCCTCCTGAGTCTGGCTATCAGGCACAAATCTTCACCGAATCTCTTCACTTCTTTGATCTCGAGAGAAAACTCGTTTCCCATTTCCCTGGGAGGAATCAATTCGAACGGGGAGATCCCTCTGCCCAGTATCTTGGGTGCCAAGAAAATATAAAATTTCTGCACAAGCGATCCACCAACGAACATCGAGTAGGGGAATCTCCCTCCTTCCACCAGAACAGACGTCACGCCTTCTTCCTTCAGCAGAGAGAGAATTTTCTCTGCAGAAAAGTCCTCAGGGGAAAGCCCCAGAACCCGGACCCTCGTGTCGCCTCTGCTGGTCTCTCTCTTCGTCCTGAGGCGTTCTCTGTGAATCAGATGATAAACAGGCCCCCCAGGAGACTGAAAAACTCTGAACTCACCGGTCACCTTACCGCGAGGGTCCAAAACGACCCTGACCGGTTGCCTCCACCTTCCCTTCAATCTTACATTCAGCTGAGGGTCATCGGAAAGCACCGTTCCCGCCCCGACGACAACGGCATCGTGCATAGCTCTCAGCTTGTGAACGTACTTCCTGGCAACTCCGCCGGTGATCCATCTGGAGTTCCCCTTATGATCAGCAATGAAACCGTCTACAGTCATCGCTATCTTCACCGAAACGAAGGGCATGCCAGTCCTGTGAAAGTGAAAAAACATTTCATTCAATCTTTCTCCCTCCGACTCGAGAACACCTGTCTCCACTTCCACACCTTTTCCCCTTAGGATCCTCAAACCTTTACCGGACACCAGAGGATTCGGATCCACGTTCGACACTATCACTTTCCTCACTCCTGCCCCAATTATTGCATCCGTACAGGGCGGTGTCTTGCCGTAATGACAACATGGCTCGAGATTAACGTACAGGTGAGCTCCTCTCGCTCTTTCACCGGCTTGCCTCAACGCCTCCACCTCTGCGTGTGGTGCACCGAAATATCGATGATAACCCTCTCCCACGACTTCTCCATTCCTGACCAGCACAGCTCCCACCATGGGATTCGGGTTAACCTTACCCGCTCCCCTCTTTGCGAGGCTAAGAGCCCGCCGCATAAAGCGCTCTTTTTCAGATTCCAGAATCATTCATCCCGATTGTTTTTAGAGGTGGGTTTATCGTAGATCGACCTGATTTCCTCCATGAACTGAGAGAGGTCCTTGAACTGCCTATATACTGATGCGAACCTCACGTATGCCACGTCATCCAGTTTCCTCAATTCGTTCATCACCTTCTCTCCGATCACTCTTGTGGAAACCTCTCTCTCCCCCGAGGATACTATCTCGGCCTCTATCCTGCTGACGATCTCCTGAACAAGATCGAAGCTTATGTTTCTTTTCTCACAGGCCCGAAGTATCCCTGAGAGAATTTTGTTTCTGTTGAACGGTTCCCTCGTCCCGTTTCGTTTAACAACGAGGGGCACGTTTTCTTCTACCCGCTCATAGGTGGTGAATCTCCACCCGCAGGACGAGCACTCCCTTCTCCTCCGTATGCTCATGCCATCTTTGCTCGTCCTGGAATCGACCACCTTGTCCTGGAGGTTACCACACTTAGGGCAACGCAACGTTCACCCGCCAATCTTGACGTACTCTATTCCAGCCTCCCGAAGCATGTCCTCGGTCAAGTCGTCGGCATATCCGTCCAGGTAGACTATCTTGTTTAATCCTGCGTTTATGATCATCTTCGCACATATGATACACGGAAGATTAGTGCAATACAGGGTAGCCCCTTTTATAGATACACCGTGCAGGGCTGCCTGAATTATGGCGTTTTGCTCCGCGTGCAATCCTCTACACAGCTCGTGCATCTTCCCGGAGGGAACCCCCAGCTTCTCCCTCAAGCATCCCACTACGGAACAGTGAGTTATGCCGCTTGGGACACCATTGTATCCCGTAGCGAGAACACGCCTATCCTTCACGATGACCGCACCTACCTGCCTTCGAAGACAGGTGGACCTCTTCGAGGCGAGAACTGCCATCTCCATGAAATAAGTATCCCAATCTGGCCGCGTTACTTCCTTTACAGTCACTGCCCCTCTCTCGCGTATAGGTCCAGCCTCTCCGCGTAAAGCGGGAATTCGTTGCAGAGCGACCTGACCTCTTCTCTCACCTTCTCCAACCTCTTCTCATCGTGAATGTCATCGAGAACGTCAGCTATGAGGTTTCCGATTCTCACCATTTCCTCTTCCCTCATGCCCCGCGTGGTCACAGCAGGAGTGCCGATTCTTATCCCGCTCGTGACAAACGGACTTCTCGTCTCGAACGGAATTGTGTTCTTGTTAACTGTTATTCCTGCTTTTTCCAGAGCCGTCTCCGCATCCTTGCCGGTGATATCCTTGTCCCTCAAATCCACCAGCATGAGGTGAGTATCGGTTCCTCCAGACACGAGTCTGTACCCTCTTTCCTTCAGGGTTTTCGCCAGAGCCTTGGCGTTCTTCACGATTTGTCTCTGATACTCTCTGAAACTCTCCGATTGAGCCTCTTTCAGGGCAACCGCTTTAGCGGCTATTATGTGCATGAACGGTCCTCCCTGAATGCCAGGAAAGATGGTGCTGTCGATCTTCTTCGCGAATTCTGCCTTGCACATTATCATTCCGCCACGAGGCCCTCTCAGAGTCTTATGGGTGGTTGTCGTGACAAATTCGCAGTGAGGTATGGGAGAAGGATGAAGCCCCGCAGCGACCAGGCCCGCTATGTGCGCTATGTCAGCCATCACCATGCATCCGACTTCGTCCGCTATTTCCCTGAACTTGCTGAAATCTATAGTTCTCGGATACGCGCTCGCGCCTACGACGATCAACTTCGGGTTGTGTTTCTTGGCAAGATCTCTCACTTGATCGAAGTCTATCGTCTCCGTCTCTTCACTCACTCCATAAGGAACCACATTGAAAAGCTTGCCGGAAAAATTCACCGGCGACCCGTGCGTGAGATGTCCTCCGTGGGAGAGGTTCATTCCGAGTATCGTATCTCCCGGCTCCATGACTGCCATGTAAACCGCCATGTTCGCCTGGGAACCCGAATGGGCCTGAACGTTCACGTGGTCGGCACCAAATATTTCTTTGGCTCTCGATATCGCAAGAGACTCAGCTACATCCACGAATTCGCACCCTCCGTAATACCTCTTACCAGGATATCCCTCGGCGTACTTGTTCGTCATTACCGAGCCACACGCCTCGAGCACCGCCTCGCTCACAAAGTTTTCAGACGCGATAAGCTCGAGCCTGTATGCCTGTCTCTCCGTCTCTTTTCTTATCGCCTCCCAAATTTCTGGATCTGCCTTTTTAAGATACGACATCTCTCCCTCCTTCGTGGTTACCCCTGCACCTCTCCTCGAGTTTTCTTATCTTCTCGAGCCTTCTTTTGTGTCTTCCTCCCTCGAACTCCTCGTTCAAGAACACGTCGAGGTATCGCAGCGCTTCATCCAGAGACATCGTTCTCCCGCCGAGAATTACCACGTTGGCATCATTGTGCATCCGCGCGTATCTGGCGGCGAACTCGGAGTAAAGAATGGCAGCCCGGATGCCGGGAACCTTATTGGCAGCTATGCACATCCCTATTCCGGTTCCACAAATCAGGACTCCCAGGTCGCCTCTACCCTGGGACACCCTCACAGCAACTGCTTCCGCATAATCTGGATAATCGACCGAGTCTCTTGTAGATGGACCCACGTCCTCTACTTCATACCCTTTCTCCGCCAGATGACTCTTCACAGCTTCTTTCATTTCGTATCCCGCATGATCGCTTCCTATTACCACACGCCGAATCTTCACTTCACACCTTCCTGAAGGCCACGACGGCATTCGTGCCGCCAAAGCCGAACGAGTTCGAAAGAGCCACCCTTATATTCCTCTCCTTAGGCTCATTTGGAACGTAGTCGAGATCGCATTCCGGATCGGGATTCTCGAGATTTATGGTCGGCGGGATGACACCATTGTAAATGGCAAGAACCGTGAAAACCGCCTCAACGCCTCCAGCAGCGCCGAGTAGATGTCCGGTCATGGATTTGGTCGAACTTACAGAGAGTTCATAAGCGTGATCTCCGAAAACGCTCTTTATTGCCATCGTTTCGTAAAGGTCGTTGTATTTGGTCGAAGTCCCGTGAGCATTTATGTAGTCCACCTCGTCAGGATTTATCTTACCGGTTTCCAGCGCCAATTTCATGCACCGGGCAGCCCCCTCGCCATCAGGTGCCGGTGCGGTAATGTGATAAGCATCTCCCGTTGCCCCGTAACCACAGAGCTCCGCGTATATTTTGGCTCCTCTCTTCTTGGCGAACTCGTACTCTTCAAGAATCAATATTCCCGCTCCTTCGCCCATGACGAAACCATCCCTATCACGATCGAAGGGTCTGCTCGCTTTCTCCGGCTCGTCGTTTCTCGTGGAAAGCGCCCTCATCGAGCAAAAGCCGCCGAGCCCAAGCGGAGTGATCGTAGCTTCGGATCCGCCGGCAATGACCACATCCGCATCTCCTCTCTGAATGCAACGGTAAGCCTCTCCTATCGCGTGTGTAGCTGCAGCGCACGCCGTGGTTATCGAGATGTTGGGCCCCTTGGCTCCATACTTCATGGATATCTGACCCGGCGCGAGATTGACGATCAACATGGGGATGAAAAATGGGCTTATCCTCCTGGGGCCAGACTTCAGAAAAATCTCGTGATATTTCTCTATCGTCTCCAGCCCGCCGAGTCCAGCGCCCATAATCACGCCGACCCTATCGGCCATGGATTCCTCTATCTCGAGGCCGGAATCCTCCACTGCTTCTTTTGCCGCAGCCAGCGCAAAGTGAATGAAGCGATCCATCTTTCTAACTTCCGATTTATCCATGTAATCTTCCGGGTTGAATCCCTTCACTTCTCCCGCGATTTGAGTGGAAAACGCGGTGGGATCAAATCGCGTTATCCTTCCTATGCCGGATTTCCCTTTGAGGGCATTTTCCCAGCTCTCGGATACACCTATCCCGATGGGGGTAACAAGCCCCAGTCCGGTGACGACGACTCTCCTCATTTTTCCTCCGAAAACGAGTTATTGATGCGATTTGATGTACTCAACCGCGTCTTTTACGGTTCTCAGCTTTTCCGTGTCCTCGTCGGGAATTTCGATGCCGAACTCCTCCTCAATCGCCATGACGAGCTCAACCACGTCGAGAGAATCGGCACCCAGGTCCTCGATGAAAGAAGCTTCGAGTGGTATCTCATCAACTTCCTTGCCGAGCTGATTCGCGATAATCTCCTTGACTTTTGCCTCTACTGACATCATCACACCTCCTGATTTATTGTGTCTGAATTTTCACATGTACAGTCCGCCGTTCACCCGAATCACTTCGCCTGTAATATAGTTCCCATCTTCCGAGCACAAAAACAGAACCGCACCGGCGACGTCTTCAGGCCTACCGAACCTCCCCAGGGGGATCGCCTTGAGATACTCCTCCTTGGCGCTATCCGGAAGTGAAGAAGTCATATCAGTTTCGATGAATCCCGGAGCAACAGCGTTCACTGTTATTCCACGCGATGCGAGCTCTTTTGCAAGGGACTTGGTGAAACCCACGATTCCGGCTTTGGATGCCGCGTACACAGTTTGCCCAGGATTCCCCATTTCTCCAACCACAGAGGTTACATTCACTATTCTTCCCCACCTCTGTTTCATCATCTGCCTGGCAACACTCCTGCAGCAATTGAAAACGCCTCTCAAATTGACGCCGATCACCTCGTCGAAATCCTCTTCCTTCAACCGAACAATCAAGTTGTCTCTGGCAACTCCTGCGTTGTTCACGAGTATGTCGAGCCTGTTCTTTTCGGAGATTATCCTGCCTATAGATTCTTTGACTTCCGACGGGTCGGAAACATTGAACCCGATGACCTCGCCCGCTCCTCCAGATTCCTTTATCATCTGGAGCGTCTCCTCTGCTGCCTCCCTGTTGGACGAGTAATTCACGTAAACGAACGCCCCTTCTCGAGCAAGCGTGGCAGCAATGGCTCTTCCGATACCTCTCGAAGCTCCAGTCACGAGGGCTACTCTATCTTTCAGTTTCACTCCTCCTCCCCCCCTTTCAACCGAATATTCTCTTCACTCCTTCCAGGTCTTCCAGTGAGCCAAACGAGCACAGCTTCCAGTCTTTCAACATTCTCCTGGCCAGCCCCGTCAAAACTTTTCCAGGCCCCACCTCGATGAAAACCTTCACCTCATTCGTGGAAAAATACTCCACCGTCTCCTGCCATCTGACAGGAGAGTATATCTGTCTCTCGAGATAATCCACAACAACTTCCTGGCTCGGATAAGGCTGAGCCGTGAGATTGGCGACCACAGGAAATGAAAAATCTCCCTTCTTCATACCTTCGAGATGAGGCTTCAATTTCTCAGCGGCAACCTTCATGAGGGAACAGTGGAAAGGAGCGCTGACTGGAAGTTCAACCGCCCTCCTGGCTCCCTTCTCCTTAAGCAGGGCGGAAGCCTCCATCACCGCCTCCCTCTCACCGGATATGACTATCTGACCTGCACCGTTAATGTTGGCTATCTCCACTACGCCTTTCACTCTCCCAATAACTTCCTCTATGGCCTCCTTATCCAGACCAATAATCGCGGCCATAGCACCGACACCAAGAGGCACCGCCTCCTGCATGAACTTTCCTCTCAGTTTCAGGACAGAAACAGCCTCACCAAACTCGAGGACACCCGAAGCAACCAGCGCGCTGTACTCACCGAGACTGTGGCCTGCAGAAAGAGTCGGCTCGAGGCCGATCTCCCTCTTCAAAACCTCGTAAGCGCAGACGCTCACGGTAAATATGGCGGGCTGAGTGTTCTCCGTCTTTTTCAATTCCTCCTCAGGCCCCTCGAAGCAAAGCTTCTTCATGTCCACACCAGTCCTGTCAGAGGCCTCCTCGAACCTCTCTCTCACGAAATCGAAACTATCGTAAAGGTCCTTTCCCATACCCACGTACTGAGATGCCTGACCTGGAAAAACCGCTATCGCCTTCATGATTGTCACCTCACATCTGAATGACGGCACTCCCCCACGTAAGCCCCGCACCAAAAGCCGATATGAGTAGCTTGTCCCCTTTCTTCAAAATACCGGCTTCCCACGCCTCCGCCATGGCGATCGGAATCGAAGCCGCGGAGGTGTTTCCGTACCTCTGAACGTTGACGTAAGCTTTCTTCTCCGATATTCCAAGCCTCCTCGCCACAGCATCGATGATCCGCTTGTTGGCCTGATGGGGAATGAAGACATCGATATCATCAATAGTCAACCCCGCCTTGTCCAGAGCTTCTCTGGAAACCTCGACGAGACGGGTCACAGCATTCTTGAACGTTTCGTTGCCGTTCATCCTTATGTAATGAAGCTTCTGCTTTATCATTTCCTCGCTGACCGGGTGAATACTCCCCCCGCCAGGACAATGGAGGAGTTCCCAAAGCCCGCCATCCGAGTGAAGGCAGGCACAAAGAAGCCCTTCTTCCTGGGAGCCCTTGACCAGAACGGCAGCGCCGGCTCCGTCACCGAAAAGCACCGCAGTGCTCCTGTCATCGAAGTTTATGAGTGTCGTGAGAAGCTCTGCCCCCACCACGAGCACACAGTCCACCACCCCTGTTTCGAGGAGGCCGTTTGCAAGGGACAGGGAGTAAACAAAACCCGAGCACGCAGCGTTTATATCAAAAGCAAAAGCTTTTGTGGCCCCTATGCGTTCCTGAAGAAAACACGCCGTCGAAGGAAACTTCATATCCGGGGTGAGAGTTGCAACTATTATAGCCCCAACGTCTTTCGGCTTCACGCCTGCCGCATCCAATGCTTTCTTGGCCGCGCTGGCAGCGAATTCCGAACAAGCCGATCCCCTTGGAGCGATCCTCCTCTCCTTGATACCGGTCCGCTCGGTTATCCACTCGTCAGAAGTGTCCATCAGTTTTTCCAGATCGAAATTCGTGAGCACTCTGCTGGGAACTGCATATCCAAGTCCTTCTATTTTTGCACCCATTTAATCCTCCTAATTCAACTCCTCGATCTTTCCCTGATACAACAGATTCTTCGAACTGAGCACTTTGCTCCTTATCTCGTCTTCCAGTCCGTATTTGTGAAGTTCGGCAGCAACTTTTATCGCGTTTTTGATCGCGTTCCAGTCAGATGAGCCGTGACATATCACAATTCCGCCATTCACACCAAGCAACGGGGCACCGCCGTACTCGGAATAGTCCATCCTTTTCCACATTCGTCTGAGAGCCGGTCTTGCGAGTATATAACCCGCCATGGCCAGAGGGGATCTCTTGAACTCTTCCCGGATGAAATGCCCCACGGCTACCGCGAGTCCCTCCAGAGACTTGAGAACGACGTTCCCAACGAAACCATCGCAAACGAAAACATCGGCTTTCTGGGAAAAAAGATCGCGCCCCTCCGCGTTCCCCACGAAGTTCACCTCGAGTTTTTCGATCAGCTTCCCGGCTTCCTTCGTGAGCTCGTTGCCTTTCAGTCTCTCTTCCCCATTGCTCAACACCGCGACCCTCGGCGACACTATCCCGAGTATTTTCCGGGCATAGACTTCTCCCATCAACGCAAACTGGGCAAGGTGTTCTGGTTTGCAATCGACATTTGCACCGGCATCGATAAGAGCTATCCTGCCTCTCGGAGTCGGTATTGGAGTCGCTATTGCAGGGCGCTCCACACCTTCCACATTTCTCAGAATAAAAATCGCCCCAGCCATCACCGCGCCCGAATTCCCAGCACTGACGAAAGACTGCGCCTTCCCCTCACCGACCAGTGAAAGGCCCACGTTGATGGACGACATCTTCTTTTTCCTGAAGGCCACACCAGGAGATTCGTCCATCTCAATGACCTCGGGAGCATCCACGACCTCGATGGGAAGATTCCTCGAATCGAATCGATCCAGATATCCTTCTATCTCTCTCTCCCGACCCACGAGAATTACAGGGATATCGTATTCTCCCGCAGCCATCACTGCACCTTTCACTATTTCAGCGGGAGCGTGATCCCCCCCCATTGCGTCAACTACAACCTTCATTCATCAACGGCTCCGGATGTACTTACTCCTCGAACACCTGTATGCCTTTATACCAGCCGCAGGAAGGACAAACGCGATGGGGAAGCTTCGGCTCTTTGCATTTGGGACATACGCTCTTGGCAGGAACTTGAGCCTTCCAGTGACTCCTCCTGTTGCCCCTTCTGGCTCTGGAGACTTTTCTTTTTGGTAACGCCATTTCCTCACTCCTTCTTCTCGAGTAATTGTTTCAATATCGCGAACCTCGGGTCGGTGACACTTCTGTCACACCCACATTCTTTCAAATTCAAATCATTTCCACACCTGATACACAACCCTTTGCAATCATCGGCACATAGCTTCTTCTGAGGAAGCGAAAGGAGCACCTGTTCAAAAAGTATGTCTTCGATGAGAAATCCCTCTCCCTCGAAGAATGAAATCTCAAGTTCTTCCCTGGACAACTCTCGCTCCCCTCCCGGAGGAATGAGAGTATTGCTCTCGAGAACCTCCGTAAAATCAAACAAACCGACCTTTTCCACATCTTTTCCGCACCTGTCACACTCGAATGTGTAATATATCTCTGCGCTTCCAACAACGAAAACATCATCACCGGACCTCTGAGCCTTGAACTCGAGTTTCTCAACCCTAAGCGCCTTTAAGGGAGATATATCCCTGCCCGCAAAACTAATCTCTAAGTCAACCTTTTCCTGATCCGAAAATTCGTAGCCTTCCGGCGGAATATCGGCCACGACGATAAACATACTTATCCCTCACAAATTAGTGTGTAAATATAAATAAACACAACTACCCTGTCAACGATTAACCGGCATCGCATTGGGGGCATATTGTGCCATCACCTATATTAAATTAACATATAAAAAAGATATTTGTCCGCAATTAGAAGGTGAGCCAAAAGTTGGGGAGAGAAATATGAAAATGAATAGGAAAGCGTATGTGGCGGGTCAGTTCTATCCTGGAAGCAGAGATGGACTTTTAAATGAGCTTTCTCGCCTTTGCCCCCACGTCGAGGAAAAGGCCGATGCGATTGCGGTCATAACCCCCCACGCCGGTTACATGTACTCCGGCGCAGTAGCAGGGTCGGTCTGGAGCAGCGTGGACATTCCAGAGAAAATCATCATTCTCTGTCCCAACCATACGGGCCTCGGACAGCGCTGCTCTATAATGAGCTCCGGGGTATGGGAGATACCCTTGGGCACCATACCCGTGGATGAAGAGCTCGCAGAAAAAATCAAGAACAACACTACACTCGTCCAGGAGGACCACACCGCCCACGCGTTCGAACACTCCCTCGAAGTTCAGCTGCCATTCATCGCTTACTTGAAGAAAAATTTCAGTTTCGTGCCCATTGCGCTCAAATCGCTCAGCTTGAAACAGTGCGAAGAGCTCGGAAACGCAATAGCAGAAACGATAATAGACACAGGAGAAAGAGTATTGCTGGCAGCCAGCACCGATATGTCCCACTACGAGCCGGACGAAGTTGCAAGAGAAAAGGATAAAAAAGCAATAGACGAGATCCTGAAGCTTAACCCTCGAGGCCTTTACACAACCGTCCAGGAGTATGGGATAACAATGTGCGGCTACATACCCACCACCGTTGTTCTATACGCAGCGCAAAAACTTGGTGCAAGTACAGCAAAGCTGGTAAAATATGCAACTTCCGGCGAGGTCAGCGGTGATTACGATCAGGTGGTCGGCTACGCCGGAATATACGTCTCTTAAAACCACTTTAAACGAGTCTCAAAATCACTCGAAACGAGGAGTTAAAAATGAGTGTGAAAACGAGGTTCGCTCCCAGTCCGACCGGATATCTGCACATAGGTGGAGCAAGAACAGCTCTCTTCAACTGGCTCTACGCAAAGAAGGAAAACGGGAAATTCGTCCTCCGAATCGAGGACACCGATTACGAAAGATCTACTGAAGAATCCTCCAGAGAAATAATAGAAGCCATGAACTGGCTCGGCCTGAAATGGGACGAAGGGCCTTACTTTCAGTCTCAAAGAATACCGATATACAGAGAGTACGCCGAAAAGTTACTCGCTGAAGGGAAAGCTTACAAATGTTATTGCACAAAGGAGGAACTCGATGCGGAGCGCGAACGGGCGTTGAAGGAAGGGCGCAAACCAAGATACAACAGGCGCTGCCTTGAAAACCCTCCCTCTGGAAGAAGCGAATTCGTGATCAGATTCCTTTGCCCGGACGAGGGAGAAACGGTAGTCGAAGACCTGATCAAGGGAACAGTGGTGTTCAAAAACGAGGAGCTGGACGACCTGATCATCATCAGATCGGATGGTTCCCCCACCTATAATTTCACCGTCGTCATAGACGATGCCCTGATGGGAATCACGCACGTGCTCAGAGGTGACGACCACCTGAACAACACTCCTCGCCAGATAAAACTTTACGAGGCACTCGGACTCCCGGTCCCACGGTTCGGTCATCTGCCCATGATCCTCGGACACGACAGAACGAGACTGAGCAAGCGCCACGGAGCAATGTCGGTCCTCGCATACAGAGATATGGGATATCTCCCCGACGCAGTGAACAACTACCTCGTTAGACTCGGATGGTCGTATGGCGATCAGGAAATATTCACGATGGAAGAGCTGATAGAGAAGTTCTCCATCGAAAATATAGGAACTTCAGCAGGCGTATTCAACCCCGAGAAAATGCTGTGGGTCAACCACCAGCACATCAAGATGTCTTCTCCGGAAAGGATAGCCGAGCTGGCGCTTCCTTTCTTCCAGAAGATGGGAATCGACCCGTCCTCCAATCCCAGATACGTCTACGCCGTAAAAACCCTTCAGGAAAGATCGAAGACGCTGGTGGAACTCGCTGAAAACGGAGAGTTCTATTTCAAAGAGACCATAGAAATAGACGAAGAAGCCTGGAAAAAAATCATGAAACCGGAGATAACAGAACCGTTGACCCATCTGGCCGAGCTCCTCGAGGAAACCGAACCATTCACCGAGGAGAACGTGGAAAAGTGCTTTCAGAAAGTCATGGAAAAGCACTCCCTCAAGCTCGGGAAGATTGCCCAGCCGTGCAGAGTTGCTCTCACCGGGAAAAGGGTGAGTCCCGGAATCTACGAAGTCATCGTTGCGCTGGGAAAAGACATTTCCGTGAAAAGGCTTAAGGAAGCAATTTCGCGTCTCAGGCTTGACTCAGAAAGCTCAATGAAATAAAATTTGTTTTCGCTGCTGAGGAGTGGTGTAACGGCAACACGCTTGGCTCTGGACCAAGTAATCCAGGTTCGAATCCTGGCTCCTCAGCCAGCTTTAACGGGTCCCATCGTCTAGTGGTCTAGGACATCGGCCTCTCACGCCGAAAACGGGGGTTCGAGTCCCCCTGGGATCACCAGAAAACAAAAGGGCGGTATCCCCCGCCCTTTTTCATTTGTCATATTTCCCGCACTCATTCTTCTTCATACCGGCGCGAACCAAACCTCAACGACAGGAAATCCGGACGTCCTGATTCGCCCCAGGCTCAACTTTCCAAGTTTCCTTGACAGGAAACACACATGAAACTAGTCTAAAAATATCTTTTAAATCGGAGGGGGGATTTTGCCGGTTCCATCGCACCACTCATCCTTATCGACAGACCATAAAAATATCAAAGGAGGAGAAGAAAGATGAGGCGACTGATCATTCTATTTACCGCAGTTCTTTTCCTGTTTGCATTCGCCGTTCCCCAGTCAGGCGCCGTAACCGATGGAAAAATAGTCATCGGTCATCCAGCGTGCCTCTCCGGCAAATTCGCCAAGGCAGGCGAACAGGCCACGGGGGGAATAAAAGCCATCATCAAGTGGGTAAACGACGTTTACGGGGGAGTAAAAGTAGGAAGCAAGAAGCTGAAACTCGAGTACAAATACTACGACTGCGAATCCAAAAAAGAATCCGTGACGAGTCTCCTGGAAAGACTCATCACCGTCGACAAAGTAGACTTCACTTTCGCACCTTACAGCTCCGGCCTCACCCTCGCTGGAGCTCCCATCGCGGAGAAATATGGAATAATTTACATGGACCACGGTGGCGCCAGCGACAAGATTTTCAAGCAGGGATTCACGTACGTGGTTCAGACCATAGGCCCCGGGTCCAGGTATCACGTTGGCACACTGAACATGCTTCACAAAATAGCGCCAAACGACAAGAGGCTCGCGCTGGTGTATGAGGATTCCGAATTCGCAAGGACCGTCATGGAGGGCGCGGAGGCTCATGCCAAGAAACTGGGTTACAACATCGTCTACAAAGCCACGTATCCAAAGGGCGTGAGCGACCTCACTCCTCTGCTCTCAGCTCTAAAAGCCGCCAAACCGGACATCATCTTAGGCGGCGGGCACTTCGTGGACGGCCAGTTGTTCAACAGGCAGCTCTCCGATCTGGACATAAACCCCAAAGCTCTGTCGCTAATAGCCGCGGCAACTCTTCCCGCGTTTTATGACGCACTCGGCAACCTGGCGGAGGGGGTCATGGGACCGTCTCACTGGGAATATGGTGTCACGTTCTCCAAAGAATCCGCCAAAAAACAGGGAGTCGAATGGATAGGCCCCTCCCAGGACGAATTCGTCAAGCTCTTCAAGGAAGCAGTCGGAAAAGACATGATCCCCGATTACCACGCCGCTGAAGCCGGCGCAGCGGTCCTCGCTCTTGTGAAGGCAATCGAAAAAGCAGGAAGCCTGGATCAGGACAAAGTCAGAAAGGCTCTCGGGGACCTCAAATTCATGTCCTTCTATGGAATATGGGACATAGACGAGACGGGCAAACAGATTGGACATGAAATGGTCGACGTTCAGTGGCAGGGAGGAAAGCGGGTAATCGTGTGGCCCGAAGAAGCTCAAACGGGGAAACTCTACTACCCCATGCCCACTTTCGCCGAGAAAGCGAAGGGAAAAAAAGCTGTCCGTTAAGAAACTATTGAAATAGACTGAATATCCATTGTAGAATTCCCCCTAATCCTCCCCGTTATTCGGGGAGGATTTTTTAATGTTTTTCAACATCAAAACCGAAAAGGGGATTGGCTATGCTCGGTCACCAGCTTGCCGGCAATCTGGTTCAAGGGCTCATCCTCGGGGCCGTCTACGGAATGGCCACAATGGGCTTGAGTCTCATTTTCGGCGTCTTGAAGATCGTCAACGTGGGCCATGGAGCATTTATGATGGTCGGAGCATTCATCGCCCTGACCACTTTCAAGCTTCTCGGGCTCCCGCCAGTCGTGGCAATACCCGCAGCTTTTCTCATAGGTATGGGAATTGGCTTCATATTTTATCACACCGCCATCCGTAAGCTCATAAACGCTCCGGAGCTTTCTTCCCTGCTCGCCACGTTCGCCTTCGGAATCATCCTCGAAGAGCTCATCAAACTGATCTACGGGTCAGAACATAGAGGATACAACTGGGCCCTCGGGAAAATATCACTCGGTTTCACGGTCATACCGTACACCAAACTGATAGCCTTCGTAGGAAGCATTCTTATCGCACTCATTCTGTATCTCTGGTTCAACAAGACCAAAGCAGGCAAGGCTCTGAGAAGCGTGGTCGAGGACAGTGAGGGTGCAAGAGTCTGTGGAATCAACGTGGAGTGGGAATACGCTCTTAGCTTTTCTCTCGGAATAGGGCTTACGGTAGCAAGCGGCGTGCTTCTGACTCTTTTCATTCCCGTTGGCATCAATCCATACATGGGCGGACAGTATACTTTGAAGGCATTCGTAATCGCTGTTCTGGGTGGACTGGAATCCCCCTACGGGGCGTTTTTCGGCGGGCTGATATTCGGCCTCATCGAAAACGGTTCTTACACACTGTTCGCGAACATTCCGAACATCGAACCGTTTGCAATGACGAGATTCTTCTCTTTCGTGATGCTGCTGGTGATTCTCCTAATCAGGCCAGAAGGGCTTCTGAAAACCAAGTGAGGGCAAAACAGCCATGAAGAGCCAAAAATACCTCCCTTTCATCCCGGTTCTCGCAGCTTACCTGATTCTGTTCGCAGTGGGCGAAACCGTGACGGGAATCTGGCAATTGATAGCCATGCTCGCCTTCTACTGCGCCCTTGGACAGGCATTCAACCTGTTCCTCGGCATGACCGGATACGTGGATTTCGGTTACGTGGCGTTCCTGGGCGTGGGAACTTACGGAATGGCAATAACCATATCCAAACTCTACTCATATGATCTCGGCTTCGGGCTGATCGTGATAGGCTTCGGCCTCGCCGTATTGATGTCCGTTCTACTTTCCATAGCCGTCGGGGCGGTCGCGCTCAGACTGAGAGGAGCCTACTTCGCAATAGCCACCATAGGTGTCAACGAGGGATTCAGGTATCTCATCGAGGGTGCGAAGCTATGGAACGGCTCCGAAGGCATAATATTCTCCGGTCCGCTGAGAATGGCGTTCGGAAGGAAAACTGCCACCTTGCTCTCCACGTTTGCCGCCGACGTGTTCGTATTCATAGTAGCCATCTTGGCAGCGCTGGTCACTCTCATCTACATGAGAGGAAAAATCGGTTACGCCCTGACCGCCCTGAGAGAGGACGAAGATGCCGCAAAGGTAATGGGAATCAACGTCACGAAATACAAGATAATTGCTTTCATAACCAGCGCCGCCTTCGCAGGCCTTCTGGGAGCTTCCGCATGGGCCCTCAAGCTCACATACGTCTACCCACCTGACGTGTTCGAAATAACTTACACGGTGGAGGCGATTATCATCGTCCTTCTAGGAGGAGCGGGAACTCTCCTGGGACCGATAGTGGGGGGACTGATATACGGGCTGTCAAAATACCTCCTGGCTATAATCCTCCCCGGTTTCCAGCTCCTCATATTCGCGCCTATA
Source organism: uncultured bacterium (assembly GCA_964429585.1). Lineage (GTDB taxonomy): Bacteria > Desulfobacterota > Deferrimicrobia > J040 > J040 > CAYSCN01. The sequence continues at coordinate 57,253 of CAYSCN010000006.1, forward strand.
ATTATTTTTATCATCGTAACATTCCCCGAGGGGATGGTCGGGTTCCTCAAAACCAAGATCAAGGGAACATCCCTTGAAAAATACGTTCTGTGACGAGGTAACGGGTCATGGCGCTTCTTTCCCTAAGAAACGTGACTAAAAAATTCGGCGGCCTGGTTGCAGTAGACAACATCTCCTTCGATATAAACGAGGGGGAGATGATAGCGATAGTCGGCCCGAACGGCGCCGGAAAAACAACCCTGTTCAATCTCATAAACGGAGTTTTCCCCCCGGACAGCGGCAAAATAATTTTCGACGGAAAAGATATAACGAACCTTCCCGCTTTCAAACGCGCACCGCTGGGAATAGGTCGCACATTCCAGATACCCAGGCCGTTCTCATCCGCCACCGTGAGAGAAAATGTGGCAATCGGCGCGATGTTCGGAACCCTGGGAAGGAAAACCAACGTGGAAAAAGCCCTCAAAATTGCCGATCACTACATCGACCTGATCGGGCTCTCGGAACACAGGGACAAACCTGCCGGAGGCCTCACTCCCATTGAGAAAAAACTCGTCGAAATAGCGAGAGCGCTGGCAATGAAGCCAAGACTATTGCTCATGGACGAAGCAATGGCGGGAATGAACCCAAAAGATATTGATTACATCGCCGACTTCATCAAAAAGGTGCGAGAAGAAGAGAAAATTTCCATAGTTGCAATGGTGGAACACATAATGAGAGCGGTTGCAAAACTGGCGGAACGAGTAATCGTCATGCATCAGGGAGCAAAACTTGTCGACGAAGAAACCGAAAAGGCCCTCACAGACAAACGAGTAATAGAGGTCTACCTCGGAAAACCACCGGAGGAAAAAAATGCTCAGGGTTGAGAAACTCATATCTGGATACGGACCGATGCAGGTATTGTGGGAGCCGTCCATCCAGGTGAAAAAAGGGACCATCACGTCTGTGCTTGGCCCGAACGGCGCGGGAAAATCGACTCTTCTCTGGACGATTTTCGGCACAGTCAGGCCGTGGGGAGGAAACATCGTATTCATGGGCAAAGACATAACAAAGGTTGCTCCTCATAAAAAGGTCGAGATGGGAATGACACTGGTACCGGAAGGAAAGCACCTGTTCAAAGGAATGACCGTCTACGAGAATCTGACAATGGGGGCATACAGAAAAGAAGCCGAAGCTCGACTCAAGGAGAACCTCGAACTGGTGTATTCGCTCTTTCCCATCCTGAAAGAGAGAGCGAACCAGAAAGCCGGGTCGTTGAGCGGAGGACAGCAGCAGATGGTTACAATAGGCAGAGCGCTCATGACGAGTCCGAAGTTCATAATGCTGGACGAACCGAGCCAGGGTCTGGCCCCAAAAATAGTCCTCGAGGTCTTCGAAACCATAGTCAAGCTCAAAGACGAGATGGGTCTCACCATACTCCTGGTCGAGCAAAATGCAGAAGCATCTTTCGACGCCGCAGATTACATATATGTAATGCATGAGGGGCACATAAAAGCAGAAGGAAAACCCGACGACATAAAAAAATCCCGTGAAGTGCGGGAAGCATACCTCGGAATATGATCTGGCACTGATACCCGAAAGTTTCCCAAACAATTTTACCCCCTTCTTTTCATGGCATATAATTTGTAAAATCTCTACAGTAGATTATCGAAGGGATAGGTGCGCATGAACTATGGTAAATACACACTTCTGCTCGTTATGAGCGTCATCCTCTTCACCGGGTCTCTAGCCTATACAGTCACCAAATTGATAAACATAAAACACTTCGCTGATTCGCTCCCTTCCCCAGTATCACCCGCATCAGGAAAAAATGACGAAATACCCCTCACGAACTCCGGCTCCAAGAAGATCAACTTCGAAATGCGTTCTCTCACCAACATTTTCTCCCCCAAAAGCGGCATGAGCGTGAAAAGTCGGCTGAAAAGCGACCTCGTTCTCTCCACGGGTGAACTGCAGGAAACCGATTCATTTCGATTGACAGGCACCATTTTTTCTCCCGAGCCGGGCCTGAGAAGAGCGATCATATTCGTGAAAAACGAACGGGCAGAAAAATACCTTAGAGAAGGGGACACTTTTCTGGATGGCTACAAAATCGTGAAAATCGAAAGAAGAAAAATAGTTGTCGAGCACGGGGGAACCCTGACCCAAATAGGCATTTCCCCTCCAGAAAAGAAAGTAAAAACCCGCCGTCCTATACCCACACCATTCAGGAGATCGAGGACCAAACCCGCCGCTGATAAAAACATAAAAGTAACAAAACTCGACGACACCTCATTCGCAGTGGACGAGCGAACAGTCGACTACCTGACAGAAAACATCAACAAGCTGATTTCCCACGTCAGAATAATCCCTTATTTCGAGTCCGGGAAACCGGCGGGGTTCCGCCTTGCCGCTATCCGTCCGGGAAGCGAATTTTCGATGCTCGGTTTTTCCCCAGGCGATATCATCAAAAAAGTCAATGGAATCCCTCTCACCTCTCCCGAGAAAATTTACACCATTTTTCAGAACCTGAAAGATGAGAGGAAAATAGAGGTAGATATCTTACGACGGGGAAAAAGGATAACTCTGGAATACGAAATACGATGATGGAGAGGATGATGAAAAAAAGAATCGTTATCGGCATGACGTTCATAGTCGTTTTTCTCGTTACATCTCTGGCGGCACACGGCATCCAGGCGCGAGAAACCAACAACAAGTCCAACTCTCCAAAGGAAGCTCTGATTTCCCTCGACTTCAGCGACGTGGACATCTCTTCTCTAATAAAATTCATAAGCGAAGTCACGGGGAAAAACTTCATTTTCGACGAAAAGGTCCGGGGGACCGTGACCATCATCTCTCCAAAGAAAATTACAGTCGACGAAGCGTATAAAGTATTTCTATCAGTCTTGCAAGTCAAAGGATACGCAACCATAGAGCAGGACAACGTGGTCAAGATAGTTCCCGCCAGGGAGGTCAAACAGGAAGCAACCAGATTTTCCAAAGAAAAGATCGAGGAAAGAACAGAGAGATACATAACGCAGCTCATCCCGCTCTCGTTCATCAACGTGCGCGACGCCTCATCCCTGCTCTCCCCGCTCATATCCAAGGAAGGTCTCATCTCGTTTTACGAACCCTCCAACACACTCATAGTCATAGACCGGGAGTCCAACATCGCGAGGATTCTCGAAATACTCGATGAACTGGACGTCAACAAAGCCGCCCAGGTGATCAAGTTGTACAGTCTTCAAAACGCCGTAGCCGATGATCTCGCAGGCGTCTTATCCAACATCTTCAACGCCTCGCTCACCCGCATAGAAGCAAGGGTTCCCAGACCCAGAGGAGTAAAGACACCCCAGCCGACCGCCGGAGGAACAGTCTTCAAGGGTGTCAAATTCATTTCAGAAAGCAGAACCAACACAATCATAGCACTGGCCCCGAAGGAGCTGATCCCTCAGATCGATGAAATGATCCGGAAACTTGACGTGCCGACGCCTGAAAACGTCGGAAAAATAAACGTGTATTACCTGGAAAACGCGGATGCAGAAGAGCTCGCTGGAGTGCTCAACAATCTCATATCCGGCAAACCCATAACCCCAGCCGGGGGAAGACCCGGCCGACCCAGCACAATCAAGGGAGTCATAACTCCAGAATTCGAAGGCGCCATAAAGATCACAGCTGACAAAGCCACGAATTCCCTCATAATCGTTGCATCCCCCAACGATTACAAGACTCTCGTGGATGTAATAAAGAAACTCGACATAAAAAGAAGACAGGTGTACGTTGAAGCAGCCATACTCGAAGTATCCCTCGACAGAGCACGGGATCTTGGCGTGGAGTTTCGAGGCGCCTTCGAGCCGACGGACAACAGCGCAGCATTCACGGGAACCAACTTCACGTTCACCGGCAATATAAACGATCTCCTGGTTGCCCTTGCATCCGGGAATCCCCTGCTCCTCGCCGGAGAAGGACTATCCGCTGGCGTGATAGGAGGAAAAGTCATTCTGCCCGATGGAACGGAAATACCAGCAATAACGGCAATCTTGAGAGCCGCCCAGGTGGCGACAAACGTTCACGTCCTCGCAACCCCTCATCTTTTGACCATGGACAACGAAGAGGCCGAGATAATCGTCGGCGAAAACGTCCCCTTCATCGTAAGTCAGCAGAGAGATACTACGAACCTGGCCAACATCATCAACCAGGTGGAAAGACAGGACGTGGGAATCACTCTGAAGATAAAACCTCAGATTCACGAGAGCGATTACGTGAAGCTCGACATATATCAGGAAGCATCGGCGGTAAAGGAAGGAAGTGGAATTCTCGATCCCAATCTCGTCGGTCCAACGACCACCAAGCGAAGCGCCAAAACCAATGTGATAGTAAAAACCGGACAGACAGTGGTTCTGGGCGGTTTGATGCAGGAGAGAAAAGTCAGAAAAGTCTCTAAAGTTCCAATTCTTGGAGACATACCGCTTTTAGGATCTCTTTTCCGATTCGAGTCGGTCAACACCCAGAAAACGAATCTACTCATATTCCTGACTCCACATATAATAAAAGATACGGGTGAACTCAAAGGAATAACGTTCAAATTCAAGGAATCCATGAAAAAATTCATAAAGGAGAACGCAGCTGAAGATAGAAGCGATATGGGGAAAATAGACGATTTTCTCGATGAAGGAGAAGACAATCCATTCATCGAGAAAACGGACGGTCCCTGAAACAGAATTCGGCAGGAAGGATAATTATTCGGCATGAAGCCAGCACCTGACAGAGTCAAAGACATACCAATCAACTACGCGAGAAAATTCTCCATCGTTCCCTGTTACGACGGCGAACGGATAGTCATCGCTGCGTCGCCGGAAACTCCAGATGAAATCATCGACGAGATGACCCGCCTCACCGGCATAGAAGAAGTAAAGAGAGTCTCGCGAGAAACAGTGAGAACCCTCATAGACGACACTTACGAAGCAGCCACAGACGGCAAGGACGAGCTGGCCCCGAACGGGTTCGAACGGGAACTGGATGAGCTTAAAACAAAAATAGGAGAAAGTCCCGATCTGCTCGACACACAGGATGAAGCACCAGTCATAAGATTCGTGAACTCGATGCTATTCCGGGCGATAAGGCAAAAAGCGAGCGACATACACATCGAACCCTACGAAAACGAATTTCTCGTTAGAAACAGAATCGACGGGGTTTTGTATAACGTGGCGAACCTCCCCGCTGGACTTCACCCGGCGGTGGTATCCAGGATAAAAATCATGGCGGGTCTGGACATAGCCGAAAAGCGACTTCCCCAGGACGGGAGGATACGGGTCAAAATAGGTGAGAGAGACATCGACATAAGAGTATCAACCGTACCCACATCATTCGGCGAAAGAGTGGTCCTCAGAATACTGGACCGCTCGAGCATACTGCTTGGTCTCGACGACCTCGGCATGTCGCCGGAACAGCTCGACTCTTTCCGAAGTTTTCTGAGAAAAACGACCGGAATCATCCTCGTCACAGGGCCAACGGGCAGCGGCAAAACGACCACGCTATACGCAGCCATAAGGAGTCTCGATTCCGAAACGAAAAACATAATCACAATCGAAGATCCGGTGGAATACCAGATAAAGGGTATCGGACAAATCCAGGTCAACCCGAAAATAAACCTTACGTTCGCCAACGGCCTGAGGTCGATACTTAGGCAGGACCCGGACATAATAATGGTCGGGGAAATACGCGACTCCGAAACCGCCGAAATATCCATACACGCTTCCCTGACCGGACACCTCGTTTTGTCTACCCTACACACCAACGACGCATCAGGAGCCATAACCAGGCTGATCGACATGGGAATCGAGCCCTTTCTCATATCGTCTTCTCTGGAATGCGTCATCGCTCAAAGACTCGTCAGAAAGCTCTGCAACAGGTGCAAAATGCCATATGAACCCGACCAGTCGGAGCTGAATACACTTGGACTCTCCAATGGGTTAAAATTTTTCAGACCCGTCGGTTGCGAGGATTGCTATGACACCGGTTTCAAAGGTCGAACCGGAATATTTGAACTACTCAGAGTAACGGACAGAATCAAGAAACTGATAACCGAAAAAGCGGACGCCAATGTCATCCGTGAAGAAGCCATTAGAGAGGGGATGAAACCTCTCATGAGACACGGCGCCCAAAAAGTCGCCGATGGAACAACCTGCCTGGAAGAAGTGTTGAGAGTCGTCTCGGAAACGGAGGTTCAGCAGTAAGACATGCCCCTTTTTTCTTACAGAGCCTTCGACGAAAAGGGAAACGAGATCACCGGTCAGATCGAGGCGGAAAGCGCAGCAGACGCCAGAGAGAAATTAATAGAGAAGGGGAAATTCCCCTTTTCCATTTCGGATGCGTCCCTGGCATCGAGAAAAGAGAAGTCCTCCCTCTTTTCCAGGATATTTCCGAGGAAAAAAGACATAACGCTCTTGACGAGGCAACTCGCGACTCTCGTCTCAGCAGGCGTTCCGCTCGCCAGGTCGATAGAATCCATAGCGAGGCAGTCACCCGATGAATCCACCAAGCAACTTCTCTATTCCATCCTCGAAGAGGTTAGAAGCGGAGAAACCCTGGCAGAAGCATTATCCAGGTATCCAGAGCTGTTTCCAACCTATTACGTGAACATAGTCTCCGCTGGAGAAGAGAGCGGAACCCTCGGGCGTTCCCTCGAAATTCTCGCCGATTACCTGGATGAACAGGAGAGCATTACCGACAAAATAACGACGGCACTTGCCTACCCTATTCTCATGCTTCTGATAGCTGTCTCCGTCGTTATATTCATCATGACTTTCATCCTGCCAAAGGTAACAGGAATTTTCGAAAATCTCGGGGCAAGCCTCCCTTTCTCCACCCGACTCCTTCTCGCCATATCCGGTTTGCTCAACAGATACTGGTGGGCTGCAGTCATACTACTTGGGTTCGGTTACTACGGTTATCAAAAGGTATCCAGAACCGGAAGCGGTAGAAAGCTCATAGATCGTTTGAAGCTTTCCATCCCCCTGATGGGAAGACTCGTCCACCTGGTCTCGATAAGCAGATTCACGTCCACCACGTCCACGCTCCTTACCGCAGGTCTCTCAATGGGAAAAACACTGACCATCGCAGCAGGAACAACTGGAAACGAAATCATAGCTTCAGAAATCACACGAGCGAGAGACAGGGTAATAGAAGGAGAAAGCCTGTCCAGGGCGCTGGGTGACGAAGAGCACTTCCCGCCCACTGTGGTTCAAATGATAGCAGTCGGCGAAGAGTCCGGGAATCTGCCCTATATGCTCGAAAAAGCGACAAAGTCGCTCATGCGAGAATACGAAACGCTCCTCACACGTTTCCTATCGCTTCTCGAGCCTGTTATAATCTTGCTGATGGGGGGAATCGTCGGCTTCATCGTGGTTTCGATAATGCTCCCCCTGCTCAATATCTCGCAGATAATACGGTGAGAGGGGAAACATGACTGAAAAACTGAGGTCCACACAGGGTTTTACATTGATAGAGTTGATGGTCGTGATCATCATTCTAGGCCTGCTGGCCGGTCTGGTTGTTCCCAAGCTTATAGGCAGAACGGAACAGGCAAAGAGAACCCAGGCAAAGTTGCAGATACGAAACATAGAGCAGGCTTTGAAACTGTTCAAGCTTGACAACGGCTTCTACCCTTCCACGGAACAGGGCCTCAAAGCACTGGTCACCAAACCGACTACCGGCAGGATTCCCAAAAACTACAGAAAAGAAGGCTATCTGGAAAGAGTTCCCAAAGATCCGTGGGGCAACGAATACATATACATCTCACCGGGACAGCATGGTGACTACGACATAATTTCATATGGAGCCGACGGTGTCCCCGGCGGAGAAGGAGAAGATGCCGATATCACATCGTGGCAGGAATAATTCCCGTTCCGGATTCACTCTCATAGAACTTTCCATAGTCCTGACCATCATGGCAATTCTGCTGCTTACGGTTCTGCCCAAGATACCATCGATCCTCGGAACCACTTCAGGAACCCTCCTCAGAAACCTGAAGGACCACATCGAAGCGGAAATGGAAAATGCTATGCTGACAGGCACCGGAGGAAAACTGAAACTGAATTTTCACAAGGGGACGATTTCATTCTACACAGCGACAGGGGAAAAAAAGAAGTGGGAAGTTTCATGCAACGGAATACTTGACATAACCGAGGTGGTAACAAACTTCGGAGCACGATACTCCGAGGGAGTGGTAACGATACCCATATCATCATTCGGAATCATTCCCAAAACAAAGATCACTTTCGTAGAAAAATCGTCTGGCCGTGAGCTGACGATGGAAATAAATCCATTCAACGGCAAGATCACCGTCGTGGGGTGAGTACATGAAAGATTCCGAAGGATTTACATTGCTCGAAGTGCTCGTGGCAGTAGCCATAATGTCACTCACCCTGTTCCTGGCATTCACCGTAAACTCCAGATCCATAGAGGCAGAATCGAGAGCCCGTGCAAGACTCAGAGGAATATTCGCCGCAGAATCGTTGATGGCAGACGAGCTTGAAAAGTTCCCCGACATCGGGAAAAAATCAGGAAAGTTCGAATTCGGGAAACAAGAGTACACATACACACTCACCGTAACAGAAGTCCCACATCCGGATGCAAGGGAGGTCCAGCTGGACCTGACGTATTTCGACAACGGAGATGCCGTATCCATCACTCTCCATGGAGTCTCTAGAAAATGACCCCCTCGTCCCGAGGTCTAACCCTCGTCGAAATCCTCGTAGCACTCGCTATAACCGCCATAGTCACGGCAATTCTATACGGATCCTTTGATTCCATCTCCAGAACTTCCTCCGCCATCGAAGAGTACTCCTCGAAACTGAGAGAAATCGTTTTTTTCATGGACACGCTGGAAAAAGACATCTCCGGAGCTTTTTTCAGCTCCAGGGCGGGATTCACTCACTTCGAACTCTACGAAAAAGACATGGCTGGAACGACTGGCTCAGAACTTTCATTTACAACATTCAACACCTCTTTCCTCGAGATAATAGATCTGTCCACCGACATAGTAGAAGTAAAATACGAATCAGAGCTGGCCGAAGACGGCGAATCCATCATCATTACGAGAACAGTTCACCTCAACCCCCAGATCCCCTCCTCTGAATTTTCAATAAAGAGCCCCGTTCTTTCCGGGATACGTTCTTTCGAGCTGGAAGCCATAGACGACAGCGGAGACGAAAAGAAAACCTGGAATTCCGGTGAAACATTGAAACTACCCTCAAAGATCAGGGTGAAAATAGAATTGACAGACGGATATTCTCTCTCGAGGGATATTCCGATACCCCTGACTGGCGACGCAGGAGAGTTCATCAATTCAGGAGGCAGAATTGGACAGTAACGGGGTCAACAAAAAAAGCGGTATCGCTCTTGTGCTCACTCTTCTCGTTCTCAGCCTCGTCACCGTCATCATCATTTCTTCATCGACAAGAACGACAAGAGACATCACCTTGACCTCCACGTTCGAAGAAAGGGTAAAAGCCAGGTTCATAGCACTGGGTGGTATAGACGCAGCCATAATAGCCCTCAAAGAGGATGGCGACATGAACAATTTCGACACCCTGGATGAGATCTGGTCCCGCCCGTCTCCACCAATCCAGTTCGGCGAAGGAGAAGCCCTGGTTCGAGTCATCGACGAAGAGAGAAAAATAAATCTGAACAGCCTCATAAAAAGCAATGGAATCTCAGAAAACACGAAAATGGTAGCGATATTCGAGGCACTCCTCACGAATCTCGGAATAGATCCTCTAATCATTGATCCAATTCTCGACTGGCTGGACAGCGACGACGTGCCCCGCCCTGCAGGAGCAGAATCGAGCTATTACACCTCTCTGGACCCGCCTTATCAGCCCAAGAACGATCTCTTCGACTCGATATACGAACTTAAGCTCGTCAAAGGCATCAACCGCGAAATATTCGAAAAGCTGGAGCCGTTTATAACCGTTCACAGTTCCGGCAAAATCAACATAAACACAGCCCCCCCTGAAATCCTGAGCGTTCTGAGCATGGGGGAGGACCCGGAATATCAATCTCTTTTGAATGATAAAAGCGTCGAGGACGTGATAAATTACAGAGAAGAAAATCCGTTTGAAAAAGCCGAAGACATAACCAATGTATCCGCTTCGCTGGAAGAACTATACAGAAAAACGAGGATACGTGACATAATAACCACCCAGAGCACGACATTCACCGTGATCTCTGAAGGAAGAGTCAACAAGGGCAGGGCAGTGATCACTTCGGTTCTGAAAAGAAACGGTTCCAACGTGATGGAAATCTACAGAGCAGAACAATAAGCCGGAGGTCGACCATGCGAAAAAAGTTGTTCCACTTCTCTCTCGTCCTGATCATGACGATACTTCCCATCTCTGCTTTTGGAGGGATTCCAATAGATCTTTTCTCGGGGAGCACAGTCGCGATCGACAATGCGTATCAGCCCGACTCATTGCTCTCGGGAAACACCCTCCTCATCACATTCTCGGGAGAAGTAAGCGGAAATTACAAGATCTACTATCTCGAGGCAGACACGTCCAAGGATTTCGACGATCCTCAGCTGACGGGAACCGATGTGAGACTGATGGAACCCCTACTGGTAGATACTTCTCCCTCTGGGTACACCGAAGGACTCTACCCTTCCATTTTCACGTTCACGAATTCAGGCGCTGAAAAGATCGGCATAGTCTTTTCCGGAGACGGTAAACCTTTCTTCGCCGTAATAGACAAGACGAACAAAAGCATCGATTCAGTCACGGACCTGAGCCAGTACCTGACCGGTATAGCAACAACGTGGGACCTGAATTCCATCGAAGCAGTCTCAGACAGTAACGACCGCGTCCACGTGCTCCTGAGCAACCACGACTCCGCAAATTCCCTGGACAGGATATATTACTTCTCCTTTCCGGCTACCGACCCATCCAACATCTTCGTGTCGAATGAACTGGACACGACGAGCAATTCCGCTCCCCCGCCACATCTCGATATCGATGCAGACTCATCCGGATACGCCCATCTAATCTGGGCGGCATACGAGGACCCCGACGGAAACGGAGTTCCTGGGTGGTTCGTCTTCTATGCCATGTTCAACCCAACCGGAAACGCCGGGGAAGAATACGTGATAGAAAAAACTCTCATATTCGGACAAGAAGGTCTCTATTTCGTTCTCCCCTCCATTTCCGCAGTTTCGCACAGCGAAATATACGCATCCGCCCAGGTATACACGGGAGAACAGGGAGGAATTTTCTCTTCTGGAGAACTTTACCTGGCCCTTCTGAACCCGAACCTGATACCTACTGGCTCAGCCTTCCCGTATGCCCCAAACACACCGGAAGAAATTTTCGCCATCCCTCCTTATCCCACCGGCCTCGTTTTCCTCAAACCCTTAATTCTCGCCGATACCGAACACAGAATCCACGTACTCGGCAACGGCTACGATGGAACTGGTATCACATTCGCATCCTTCGAGAAATCCGAATCCGAGTTCACCGTTGCAGAACCTCAGAAAAGGGTGGCTTTATCCGACAACGAAACATTCTACCCTTCCAATTTCAGCTCCGATGGATCGTCCCTCTCGTATTTGACCACAGGTCTCGCAGCCGTTCTATTTCCGGGGGACGATGGCGCGGGATCATCACACATTTTCATGACGACCACGGACGCCCCAGCCTTCCCGCCCCAGCCCGAACCCGAAAGCGGATGTAACGTATCCGGGTCGAACATCTCGATCGAGAAACCCTATGGAACGGCAGGCTTGATCCTGATCCTCTTGATCTCGTTCCTCCTCATCAAACGAACCGATACGAACAAAGGTTCCAGGCTCAGGAGGTAAAGAAGCTTCACATGAAACGAATCATCACAATCCTCGGTATCATCCTCGCAGCGGCTCTGACTTTCTACACCGTGGCCTTCTTCTCCATAAGCGAAGAGACGTTGATAGGGGAAATAGAAAATGCAGCGCGTGAAAACGGGCTAAAACTCAACGTCGAGGAAGCAAACAAAGAGTTCCCCTTCACCGTCGTATTTCGAACGATCGCCCTCAGGTTCGATGGGCTCACTCAACCCATTTCCCTGCCTCGTGCATCTATCTCATTCTCGCCCCTCATGATTTTAGGCGGCAAACCCTTCAACCTCATCATTTACGACGAGGAAGGAGATTTCGTCAAAATAAAATCTGAAACGACCCTGAAACTCATCTCGATTGCTGGACGCAATTTCGACCTCTCTTCACCCGACGAAGAAGTATTTCCCTCAATTTCGGTGGAGAATATCTCCGCAACCTTCGAAAAAATTGTTGAAACTGATGAAAAAGTGGAATTCAGGGGACGAGGAAAATTCAAGTTTTACAGGGTGACACTCGCTTACAGGGGTATCCCCTTCTCCCTTTCAAACCTCCGCGGGGAGTTCTTCCTCAAAAACGGGTCCGTTTATCTGCAGAACACAGAAGGAGTTCTGATGGGCTCCCGTCTCATCTTGGAAGGAACAGTTCGCTTAAGAGATCATGCTACGAACCAGCTCTTCCTGGATGTCACCATAATAGACCCTTCGCCTGTGATATCTAAGTTTTTGAACCTTTCTCTCAAACATGGTAATAAATTAAAAATTACCGTTCGGGGCACTCTGAGTTCACCCGTTATTCGGAAGGTCGGAAAAGGCAGATGATGGAACTCGTTCTCTTCATTTCAAATTGCGAAATCAAGGCTTTCCAGGTCCGAAGAAAGCTGGGGAAGTTGTATGTTGAAGAGAAGCTATCACTGGACATTCGGAAGCTCTCGCCCGAAGAAGTTGAACGGGAACTCAACAATATCCGCCCGGACGACAAGCACCCAACCAGGATAATACTGGGTGACATCAACCTATTCGCCAGAGTCATTCGCCTACCATTCAGCGACTTGCACAAAGCCCGGCTCGCTGCGCCTTCCGTAATTTCAGGTTCCCTACCCTTCGAGAATGATTATTACTTCGATCTCGTATACTCCGGTGAAGAAGAAAACTCTCACACGTTTACCGCTCTCATAACTCCTAAACAAGAGGTTGAACATCGTCTCTCTCTCATACCATGGAAGGAAGGAGTAGAACACCTGCTTCCTGCTGCGTTGCTCGCCGTCTGCGTAACTCCTTTCGACGAAAAGTCTCTCCCTCGCAGGAGAATCTATTTGGATGAGCGGATATTGGGGGTTCTGACCGACCACGGCGACAGAATCACAGTTAAGTTCTTCTCACCGTCTCGGCTGAAAAACCAGGACCAAGGAGAATTCGCAAACCCAGGACTGGCAATCGAAGGAGATACAACTGCGAACCTCCCAGAATCCCTCCCCTACGTCAAGACCATCGACTCCACTATGGTCGAAACTTTTCTCAAACACGGGCTGTTGAACAGCGTGAACTTTTTCTCCCTCGAAACGGAACAAAAAAAGGACATACGAGCGCAGAAATGGAAAAGGACGACGATAGTGCTCTCAGGAATACTCATTTTCCTTTCAGTTATCACTCTTGTTGAAGGAACCAGAATCAGTTACAAGCGAAAAGCTGAAATCCTCAAAAAAGAAGTGAACAAAATATTCTCCAGTGTCATGGGTGAAATTCCTATCGTGGATCCCGTTTCACAGATAGAAGAAAAAATAAAGACGATCGAAAATGAGGTAAAGCTGCTGCCCGGAGACGGCACCACCCTGACAGAGATGCTCGTTGGCCTCTCACGAAGCTTCGGCCCTGGTGACGGAATCATTATCACATCGTTCAAATACACGCGTGGGAGAGGATCTTTTCAGGGCATTTCGGGAAACCAGAAAAAAATAAACGATTTGATCACCAGATTGGAAGAGATGGGCTTCAAAGCAGAACTCATAGACTCTGGTCCCGCTGCGGAATCGGGTAAAATAAAATTTTCTGTCAAAATGGAGAAAAAATGAAACTCTCAGGAAGAGAAGCGACATTCCTGCAGATTGGTGCAGCTGTAGCCCTCTTTCTGCTGATACTTTCATTCTATCTCCTACCCACGTTCGGCAAAATAAAATCTCTTGGAAGAAGCATAGCCTACCACAGGGAAGTTCTGGAAAAGATAATTCCTCTCTCCACCAAACTGGAGAAATTGACCACACTCCTTATGACCCGTTCCGCTTCGCTGATGTCGAAACCGCTCTCCACGGACGAGTTCAGAAGCCGCATATCGAAAATAGCCGAAAACTCGGGAATCCCCGCAAACTCAATGGAGATCAAGTTCACAGGAACCGTCAAAAAAGGTAATTTCATGGAAAGTTCATTCCGCGTGGAAATAAAAAACATCACTTACCCGGAGCTTCTGAACCTTATCAGGAATATCGAATCTAGCAGAGAACGTTTCATCATCAGGGAAGGAATCATAAAACCCACCTTCGAGTCGAACGACTACCTGAATTTCACATTAAAAATTTCCGTGATCTCCAAAGAGATCGGTCGATGAGTTCACCTCATGGTATCGAAGTTGCATTTTTACACGTGAAAAAAAACAGCGAGGTGAAGCATGACTGGGAAATCAGACACGACACCAGTAATCGTGGTCCAGATTTCGGACGGGCAGTCCGTCGAACTCAGGTGCAAAATCGGTGAGCTTCTCATCGGCAGGTCCCCCGAGTGCGATCTCATCCTTCCAGACCCTTCAGTCTCCAGGAAACACGCCAGAATCGTGGGAACTAATTTTGGTTTCTACATCGAAGACACGAGCACCAACGGCACCTTCATAGGAGGAAAAAGAATCAAAAGAAAAAACTTATCGGAAGACACCGACATCTCGATCGGCCCCTTCATTCTTCACTTCAAATTCACCCGGCACGAGCCTGAACCGGACCATGAAATTCCCACAGAACTCGTACACGATCACAAATCCATCGAAAAAACCAGTGAAGCGGGACATCTCCCACGCCAGACAGCATCTGAAATTTTGGAGAGTCTCGGAATGGTATGGAAAAGCAAGGCTATCGAAAACGTCGTGGCCATGATGGAAAAAATTGCAAGAACAGATTTCCCTGTATTGATAACCGGCGAGACTGGAACAGGCAAAGAACTCATCGCAAGAGGAATCCACGCCCTGAGCGGACGTAAAAACGGACCCTTCGTTGCCCTAAACTGCGGAGCCATCTCTCCAGAACTCGTAGAATCGGAACTCTTCGGACACGAGAAAGGAGCCTTTACGGGCGCCCACACACAGAGAAAAGGCGCATTCGAGATAGCTCAGGGAGGTACCCTTTTCCTCGACGAAATAGGAGAAATGCCTTTTGAATTACAGGTAAAACTTTTGAGAGCTCTCGAACAAAAAGAAATAAGGCGGATAGGCGGCAACAAAACCATAAAGGTCAACGCGAGAATCGTTTCCGCGACCAACAGAAATCTCTCCACGGAAATTTCCTTGAAAAAATTTCGAGAAGACCTCTATTACAGGCTCAATTCACTTCCCCTCCACATACCTCCCCTGAGGGAACGTCCCGATGACATTCCTCCGCTGGCCGACCACTTTCTCAAAAGATTCAACGAAGAGTTCTCCGAAAACAAAAAATTGACCAGAAAAGCCCGTGAGGTCCTTCTGGGCTATCCATGGCCCGGAAACGTCAGGGAACTCAGAAACGTCATCCAAAGAGCCGCCGTTCTCTCCGAAGCCGAAAACATCGATGGAGACCTGGTATCCTACGTGCTCTCCAGCTCCGAATTCATCCCATCCTCTCCCTCCCCCCAGATGCCCCCAAACGGAACTCTGAGAAAAGTCGACGCATACGAGAGGGAAATAATCTTACGGGAACTGCAGAATACAGGCTGGAACAAGACACAGGCGGCTAAAAACCTCGGAATAGCAAAGTCCACTCTGTTCGAAAAACTCAAAAAATACGGAATCAAAAACCCGGATTAATCCCGTCCGAAAATCGAACGGAGTCAGTCCGATATTCGAACTATTATGAATCGGGCTGACTCCTCATCCACATTATACCTGCAATATCAAATAGTTACGCAATATTCTCTTTTGGCACCCTCATTGCTAATTGCTAAAGACACAAGAAAACAAAAGGAGGTGCCAGGATGAAAAAATCGAAAAAGAACAGAGGCCAGGGACTCACAGAGTACATCATCATTCTCGCTTTGGTTGCAATAGCCGCAATCGGGATCGTGAACATCTTCGGAAATCAGGTGAGACATCAGTTCAGCACCATCGTCTCCGCGCTCGCCGGTCACAGAAAACAGGTCACGGACCTCTCTCAAAAAGCTGACAAGGAAACCAGAGTGAGGACTCTCAGGAACTATGCGGCCGATAACTGAAAAAAGGGGCAGTTCCCTGGTAGAAGCAACACTCGCGCTGCCGATCTTCCTGCTGATTCTCATATTCACGATAGATCTGACACTTGCAATTCTCTGCGCGCACAAGCTCAATTACCAGATTTCAAGGCAGGCGAGATACGCCAGCCTCTCCGCTGGTAAAAAATGCTCGGAAGTCGTAAGGAATATCAAGGGGAGGCTGGCGCTTTCCCTTAGCTCTGAAATCCTTTCACGACGGGTGAAAAAAATATCACTGTCTCTTAAAGACGAAAATGACAGAGAATTACCGCAGGAAAAAAAACTCAGAAGCAACCAGGTAATAAAAATCTCCGCCGAAGTTCGATACTCCCTTTACCTTACCCCCTGGATGCTTTTTCCAAAACGGATGAGATTGGGAAATATCGGTATGAACGTATCAGAAAGAGACCTTGTCATCACCGCTACTAGAAGAACCATAGTTGAATGAGGAAGCAGAGGATGAACAGAAAAAAAGGAAGCATAACCGTTTTCTTCTCGATATCGCTTGTGGCAGTGGTAACAGCCGTTTTTCTCTCGATCAACGCTGGTAAATACTACACGGAGAGAAAACAAACCGACAACGCAGCAGAAGCCATAGCGCTGTCCCTCGCAACGTGGGAGGCGAGGTATATGAATTGCGCAGCTCTTTTAAACAAAGGCACAGTCGAGTGCATCTGGTTCATTCGGATGCTTCTCATAAGAGGCGCGGCAGCAGTAGGGCAAGCAGTCGGAGGACACCTCAGCCCCATCATCATCTTCTCGAGAGTAGCCCCAAAAGCAATCCGCTCTCTCTGGTCCTATGCCAGAAAATATTCGGACTTGAACAAAAAGATCAAAAAACTTTATTTCCCAACGCTCCTGGAATGCGAAAGGGAAATGGCAAAATACTACGGAGTAAACGGAATATCCTATCCCTTGCTTCCGGGGGACAAAGGCAACTCACGTCGAAGGCTCTCACTTCCTTTGAGGGAAAGCGATGCGCTCATGATATTCGGCTCGATTAAAGAAGCGATCGCCAGAGCCCGTTCACACAAGCCGAAAAATCCCTTCAAAAGGAAGTTATTCAAAATCGCCTTCGGTATGTTCGAAAGAACCGTGAGACATCTCTTCAGATTGAAGGGAAACGTCCACCTCCAGGTCCCGCTGGACAAAGCCCCGGTCATGGGCAAAATCCACTATCTCGCTTATACAGACGAGACATCGCCATTCCTGAATAATTTGTTCGAGAAAAGATACAGAACATGGAACGTGGCCGCCGCGACCATCAAGGCTGGAGGAGTCTACTCATGGACCTGGAAGAGCAGGTTGATACCCTCAGACAGTAATGTGTTCCAAAAACTCATGAAAAATTTGAAGAGGAGAGCCAGATGAAAAATAACAACTCGTCTGGAACAGGTCTTATCGAGCTTTTGATAATCATACCGGTTTTGTTTCTACTTCTCGCCGGAACGATAAACATATTTCGCTTGCTCGACGTCAAATCGGAAGCTATCCACGATGCAATGTCTTACACCCTCATAAAGGCGAGAAAAGAATCGACGAAGAATCCAGAAAAGCCCTATTCACTCAAATCTAAAACCACCAAACTCATATACAGCGAAAAAGAATTGAAAGGGAAAACGCTTCTATCTCTTTTTTCGACTATCAGCAGTAAAAGCACGGAAACCGTCATCACATTCACACCCCGAAATATTCCTGTCGGGGCATCCAGGACGACAACAGACGAAGAGTTCAGAGAAAAAGTTCTGATCGTCTGTGACCCCTGGGATGAATCGTCTCCCGTAATGAAAAAGCTGGAGAAATTGGTTCTCTACCCACCCAGGGTGATCGCCTTCAGGTACCTGTCCAAAATAAATTGAATCAGGGAGGGAACAATGAGGAAATCACTCGTTTTGATTTCGATAATCGTTGTAACTTCATTTTTGTTCCATTCGACATTTCCGAAAAAATCCGTTGCGCAAGACACCATCGGCTTCCCGTCCGAACTCCCAGAAGAAGACATGGAATTCCTCTCAAAAACCGCAAAAGAATTCTGCTCCGTCATGGACGTATCCTACTCCTTAAAAGAACAGGAAATTTATTCTGACTGGAAAATAGCCGGGGAAAAAGAAATCGAAGAATTAAGAGAAGTCCTGTCCCCTCACCTCTTCTCGCTGATAGTCGGAGAAATAAAATATATCGATTATGATCCAATGCAAGAGATACAGGAGGTGATGGACAAGGGCCCGACGGATCAAATATTTTACCTGATGCAGGGCGTGGTCAAAAAAAGCAAAACTTATCATTTTTACATCACAAACCCTCAAGAGTGGGTGAACTACTTCACCAACCTCGCCCGTTTCTCTGATTCCTGGGCGATAGAAAAAGATTTCCCCATTCCCTGCATCACCTCATCCTTCGTTCACGAACCTTCCGGAACGAGAGTAACCATTTACAAGTGGGACAATTCACCTCCCGACTGCTTGATCGACATGGAGGTCGATTGAGATGAAGCGGTTGCACCTGGTCATGATTTCTCTGGTCTTTTCGCTCATGGCCACCTACGTCCTGTGGAAGAGAATACACGAGAGGGAAGAAGCCATGAGCAAATCCCTCAAGACTGTGGATATCGTAGTGTCCGGAACCGAGATAAAGCCTGGCGATGTTTTGACTTACGATAACCTGAGGGTTCTCGCAATTCCGGAAGCCGGGTATTCATCACGAATGATAAAAGCCGAGGAATTCCAAGACATAGAAGGCGCCATATGCGCAAACAGAATTCCCAAGGGCAACCCCATAATATGGGACGACATAAAAGACCCGATTGAAACAGACAGATTTTCAAAAACAATAACAGAGGGGAAGCGAGCAGTCACGATAACCGCCGATGAAAAAATGACGTTTTCGGGTTTGCTCAAACCAGGAGACAAGGTGGATGTAATAACAACAAGAGGAACAGACGAAAACAGAATCTCCTCCGTCCTTCTTTTAGAAAACGTCCCAGTGGTAGCTGTAAGCGGGCGTTATTCTGGAGAAATTCTCGATGAATCTGAAGGGGGAACGATTACTTTGATGCTGTCTCCCATACAGGCTGCTGCTCTGATCCAGGCAGTAAACGACCCACTGACCAAACTATATTTCACCCTCAGAAATCCCAAGGACCGGCGAACCAGAGCTGGCAAAAAGCAAAAAACTCGATCCATAGAGTTCTACGCAATGGGGGTTCTCGAAAAAACCCTCAAAGTCAAACAACCGAGGAGTAAAGGGGGGAAAAAATGAAGTCCCGCCTTTTTCGTCTTCTGCCTCTACTGACAACAATACTCATCCAATTCATCCCTGCAATCTCAAACGCCCTCGTCAGAGAAGTGAGCGTTAAGGAAGGGCACCAGCTGGTCCTACAGACGAGAGGCATTCGAAGAATTGCCGTCGGTAACAACAACGTAATAAGAGCATCCATACTCGATGGAGGAGACGCTCTATTGATTGCCGGGCTCAAAAAAGGGTCGACGGATGTCCTCCTCTGGAAGCAAAACGATATCGAAACCATCCTAGTAAAAGTAACGAGAAACACAGATGAACTGCCATTGAGAGACAAATCCGATCTATCCTCTCTGCTCGAAGCCCTCGGCGTCAAAAACCCAATAATAAGAAATATACAGGGAAAAACAGTCATCTACGGGGAAGCGGATGAAAACGCACGACCCATCATAGAAACTCTCGCAGCCGGATTCAAGGAAACCATATGGGCCATTAAAACCCCTGAAAAAACGAAAAGAGAAATCCTCTATCGACTTCGCTTTATCGAAGTCAGCAGAGGGGAGCTCAAAAACTTCGGTATTTCCTGGCCAGTTTCCGAATCCATCTCAGTAAGTGTCAGGAACTCGAAAACCAACCCATTTTACGCCCAGGGGAATTTCGAAATGTTCGTCAAAAACCTCATTTCCACCGGCAAAGCGAGAATTCTCGCAGAACCAATCCTCGTTTGTGAGGAAAACAGCCAGGCATCCTTTCACGCCGGAGGGCAGATACCTATTGTGATAATAAATGGAGACACCAAGAAAGTATTGTGGAAAAATTACGGTCTTTTGTTGAAGATAAATCCCGTTGCAAGAAGCGACGGTGAGGTAACCACAAAAATAGAAGCCGAAGTATCCACACTCGACCACTCCACGGGAACCGGTGACGTTCCCGGAATAATCACCAGGAAAGTCGATACGTCATTCACGGTTCCACTCGGGAAAACAATAGTTCTGTCTGGACTGATAAGGAAAGAAACCGTAAAGGATGTCTCGAAGCTCCCCATCCTGGGCAGCATTCCCATTCTCGGAGAACTCTTCAAGTCCAGGAATTTCAGGAACAACCAGAGTGAGCTAATCGTGACCATAACCCCCTCTCTTCTGACCGACTCAGAAAGTAACAGGCTGAAAAGCTCCATAAACGAGGAATATCTGCACATCGAAAAGGATATGAGAATCAAACTACTCGATTAGGAGGACCCCATGCCGATTTTGAGAATAGAAGCGAAAGGAAAAAAGAACAGTCTGAATCCTAAAATCGACGAACCCGTTCAAACCTGTAACGCGCCCTCACAGCTTAACAGCGGGCTTTCCAAGACGATCGAAATGAAGAGAAAACTACATTCTCTCGTCATGAGCAGACTGGATGTCAAAGAAAACTGCCTGGAAACAAGAGACATCGAACTCCTGAAAGCCAGAGCTGAAAAAGAAATATCGGCACTCATGTCAGATATGCTCATTCCTCCCGAATTGAGTGACCAGGTAAGAAGAGAATTGATCAGTGAAATATTCGAACTCGGTCCGCTGGCCCGACTACTGGAAGACGATTCCATCTCGGAGATCATGGTAAACGGAGCCAACCAGACTTATGTGGAAAGAAACGGAAAAATCGAAAAGACCGATGTCATATTCATCTCCCAGGGAACTCTGCTCGCCATAATTCAGAGAATTGTCTCGGCCGTCAACCGGCGTATCGACGAATCATCTCCGTTCGTGGACGCGAGACTCCCGGATGGATCAAGGGTAAACGCGATAATCCCTCCTGCCTCTCTCAATGGACCATGCCTGTCGATCAGAAAATTCAGGAAGAAACACATTACCCCACAGGAGCTGATCGAATATGGCTCAATCACCGAAGAAGCTCTCTCGTTTTTGAAACGCGCCGTCGAGAGAAAGGCGAACATAATAGTGGGTGGAGGAACAGGCACGGGTAAAACAACTTTCCTGAATACTCTTTCATCATTCATCCCTGATGAAGAACGAATAATAACAATTGAAGATTCCGCCGAGCTGAAGATTCAAAAACCCCACGTAATATCTCTTGAAAGCCGACCACCGAACATCGAAGGAAAGGGCGAAATCACCATACGAGACCTCGTCAGGAATTCTCTACGCATGAGACCAGATAGAATCATAGTCGGTGAGTGTAGAGGAGGAGAAGCATTAGACATGCTCCAGGCCATGAACACAGGACATGAAGGATCGATGACAACAGCACACGCCAACTCTCCCAGGGATCTCCTCTCGCGCCTCGAGACGATGGTTCTCTTCTCCGGGATAGATCTCCCCGTTAGAGCCATCAGAGAACAGATCGCAGCAGCAATCGACATAATAGTTTTTCTATCGAGAGAACGCTCCGGGAAAAGGGTCGTGACACACATAACTGAAATAATCGGGATGAACGACATGACCATTCTTCACCAGGACATATTCATCCGTGAGACCAGCAGCGGAACACTTGAGAGAACAGGTGTGAGGTCGAAGTATGACATTGCCAGATAAAACCACAGATTGGGCGCTTCTACTCGTATTTTTCGCAGGAGTTCTACAGCTTTCAATTGTACTCTCCGGAATATTCCTGGAACGCGCAGGCAAATTGATCTCCTCCCAAACCAGGAAACTCGAAAAAGGACTGGAAAAGAATTTCATAGCATCAAGTTGGTTTTCGAAGCTAATACCCGGAGCGACCCTACTCTTTCCTCTCCTCATCACACTTGTCATCCCAGGCGGTTCACTTATGGGAAAACTCCCGTTTCTCGCTGTTATTCCTGTAATCCCCTATTGCCTATTCCGCCTGTACGTGATTCGGCGGAGACGAAAAATATTATCACAGCTCCCGCTGTTCCTTGACCTCCTTGAAACCCTCCTCAAAACAGGAGCAAGCTTCATACAGGCACTCAACAGGATCGAAGAAAAATGTCCACAGCCCCTGAGAGATGAGCTTCGGCTCATAAATGCCAGCATAAAAATGGGCAGCACAGTGGAAGAAGCCCTGGAAATATTCAGGGAGAGAGTCCCTTCGGAAGAAGCAATGATACTATCACTCGCTTTGGGAACCACCATCAAAAACGGGGCGAATGTCACCGAAATGGTGGGGAAAGTGAAAAACACCCTCGTGATGAAGGAAAGGATGGAGAGAAAGATAAAATCTCAGACCTCTCAGGGGAAACTCCAGGGAATGGTAATATCGATTCTTCCCCCTCTCCTGGTCATCGCGATAAACACAATAATGCCTGGTTACATGAACGCCCTGACGGGCACCAAAGAGGGGAAAATCATCCTTTCAATCTGCGGAGCGCTAATGGCGTCAGGATGGATGATGATATGGAAAATAACGCGTCCGGAGGTGTGAGATACCATGGAATTATTGCTCTTCTCGATGTCTGCTTTCGTGGCAATATACTCCATGTCCTCGTTTCTCAGCACAAACCCCGGCAATCCTGGGATCCCTCAGAGGAAGAAACTCTCGTGCATTATTAGAACGAATCCGGCTCATCTGGTTTTCTCCCTCGGGATATGGGTTATCACCGGAAATCCCTCGCTCGGAATTTTAACTTTTTCATCAACATTGCTGATCGAAAAATACCTCGTTCTGAAGAAAACCAAAAAGAGGACAGAGGAATTGCGGAAGCAGATGCCTTTCATAGCCCTGTCGATCTCACTGCTCATAGAGTCGGGATCATCCGTGCAATACGCTATCGGGAAACTCGTTGAATCGTTCCCGGAAAGCGAAGGAAAGCGCTACCTGCTACACCTGAGAAACATCGTGCAGGTTGGAGAAAATATAGAGACGCTCCTCAATGGACTTCACGAAACGTATCCCGACGAAACCATAAAGACCATAACCGAAATTCTGGTAAACTCCAGCGAAATAGGAGTAGGACCCGGCGTAACGCTAAAAGAGCTGGCTGACAAGCTACTCGACTTGCGTCTCCAAAAAGCCGAAGAAAGAGCTCTCAAAGCCCCCGTAAAATTGATGCTGCCTCTATGCGGGTTCATATTCCCAGCAATCTTCCTGCTCATTTTCACACCCATATTCTTCCAGATAGAGGGGATCTTCAAATGAAAAACAAGTGGGCAACCATTCTTTCCACCAATGGCTCCCAGGTAGAAATCGGGAAAAATGCAATAACCATATCATCAAATGAAAATGCCGACATCCTGGTTGAAACCGGCTATTCACTTAATGCAAAGATCTTTTTCATCGGTTCGTATATTGTTTTGATATCCCGAGTTCCCTTGCCCGTATCGATTGGCGGATCCTACAGGGAGCGTCGATTTCTCATCTCCAGCGAAAAGCTGGAGGTCTTTGTTGAAGGAGAAGCCCTCACATTCACGAGGCGGAAAAACGAGTCGAAAAGAAAAGATTTTAATCAGCCAATAATAGCAGTCCTGGCCGCGGTTGTGCTATCGATTTCTCTCATCCTGCCGAACAAAACAACCCGTCAACCCAGAACCTCGGGAACAATCACCGGTAAAATCCGCCCCTTACATTCCAACCACTCCAGATGCAAATCTAAATCTCCCGAATCCACACCGATCGATTACTGGAAGCTTCAAGAAATACTCACGACACCACGAGCGAACTCACGGACCATGCTGGCAGAGGTTGAGAACATCCTGAGAATCAAACAAAAATTGCTCATGGTCAGAGGAAACGAAATCGAAGCGAAAAGAATCGGAGCCACAAGAGCATCCCTGAAAGTAATCTCCCGGTGGAAGCTCGATGGCAACAGATGAGCTCAACGCTCGAAAAAATCCTCTATCAACTTCTCGTTCTTTCCCTCTTCTATCTTTACCTTTCTTTTGACTGATATCCCTAGCCTGTTGTTGGAAAGCTCGATCTCATGCCATCCCACACGGAGCCTTTTCCTGAGCAAAGGGGTAGTCCCCGCATCCTCTCCATCAATCTTAACGAACGCCCAGGGAATGGCATTTACGCTCAAAAACCCGAAAACCTCCTGAAGTTCCACATTCAGACCATTTAGCTTTTTTCTTTTCACCAGTCCCGCCCATTCTCTGAACCCTTCTTTGGCAATCCTCACATTCAGCTCCGACGAATTCGGCAGGTCGGCTTCCTGTATCACAAGAGGAGTGAAGCCAACCCGTTTCCCGCCGATAAACACCTCCGCTCCTTTAGGTTTCGAGCTTATCTTGACGACATTCGAAACCTTCTTCTTTTCCACTTCCCTTGCAAATCTTTCTTCACCTTTCGCGGCTGTCTCCCTGCCATTCTTCACTTCAAGTTCGACCACCTTCTTCGGCGAAGCTCCCACGTTCGTTTTATTTCCATCTGGACCAGACTTCCTCCCGACTGACCTGACCGCCCTAACAGTCACCGCGTTTTTCTGGCGGGCGGCTTTCCCTTCCCCGCTTTTCACCGGCTTCGACTTCATCTTTGCATCGTCACGTTCCACCCTGCTCGACCACAACTCGCGCACCCCAGTTCCGTTCCACCCGAAAAACACCAGCAAAATCAACACACCAATTAGAAGGGACACTCCCAGCGCCAGGGAAAATTTTCTCACCGGCCGCGTGGAATCCTGTCTGTCGAGATCTGCATCGTCCAAAACGGCTGGCGCCGTATCCATCTCGACCTCAATCACCTCGTTTATGTAGTCTCCTATCTCGTATCCCGATTCCACACATATCCTCATCTCCCTCAAACTCTTGAGTATCTCATCGAATCCAGGCCTTTCTTCGGGAGCTTCACTAGAACACCGCTCAGCGAGTTCGAGAAGTCGTATCACGATATCTCCATCCTCACGAGACATATCTCGGGCGAAATCATCCAAAGGCTCGACGAGTTCCTTCACGACCATCCCAAACGAGTAAACGTCGGAAGACGGTGAAATCTCCCCTTTTTTCAAAGATTCCGGGGCCAAGTATGCCCTCTTACCCCCGATGACCCCCTGTAACTTGGATATCTCCTCCGTCATTCGGGAAAGGCCAAAGTCCAGAACTTTGACTTCTCCTTTTTTCCCCACCATTATGTTCTTGGGAGAAAGATCACCGTGTATGACCCCTTCACGGTGGACATAGCAGAGTCCCGATGAAACGCCCTCGAGGATCTTCACTGCCACTTCGAGCGGAACGGGTTCCCCCCACTTCCCAACAAGCGACAAAAGCTCGCGTAGAGAAATTCCGTCGATGAACTCCATGCAAATCCAGAATTCATCTCCATCGGCCACGAAGTCGAACACGTTAACGAGATTCGGATGATAGATCTTCGAGAGGATCTTGCCCTCACGAACGAACAGTTCCCTGAAATACGGATCCTTCCCCAGATGGCCCGGGAGAACCTTTATTGCGACTTTCCTGGTGAAACCGAGACTGCCCACCACCTCCCCGAGGTAAACTTCCCCCATTCCACCTGATCCGATACGCCTGATGAGCCTGTACTTACCCTTTAGTCCCCCCATTGGTGGTCCCGTCAGTTATTCCAAGGGCTTTGAGCTTGCGATGTATGCTCGAACGATCCAATCCTATCTTCTGGGCGGTCCTGGATATGTTCATGCCGTTCTCGCGGAGTTTATCCAGCAGAAATTTCTTTTCGAACCACATCATTGCCTCTCTATAGGTTTGAGGGATGTCGGCCCTCCCACCAATAGAACCGCCTCCTTCAGACAGGCAAGCTTTGACTTCATCTGGTCCTATCACAGAGCCCTGACACAAGATGAACAATCTTTCCACTATATTCTTCAATTCCCTCACGTTGCCGGGCCAATCGTAGTCCATCAAAATTGACATGGCCTCGTCACTTATGGTTTTGGCTCCTCGCCCCGTAGTCAGGACATACCTCTCCAGGAAATGAGAAACAAGAAGGGGTATATCTTCTCTCCTCTCTCTGAGGGGTGGAACGTGGATTGGAATGACGTTGAGTCTGTAATACAGATCTTCTCTGAACTCTCCTTTTTCTATTCTCTCGACGAGGTCTTTGTTGGTAGCAGCCACAATTCTCACATCCACCTCTATTCTTTTAGTGCCGCCCACTCTCTCGAAGCATCTCTCTTCCAGGAACCTCAGCAACTTCGCCTGCATGAACGGACTCATATCGCCTATCTCGTCCAGAAACAACGTCCCCCCATGAGCCAGCTCCACCTTCCCCCTTTTCTCCCTGACGGCACCCGTAAAAGCACCCTTCACGTGACCGAAAAGCTCTGACTCTATGAGATTCTCCGGGATGGATGCGCAGTTGACGGCCACAAACTGTCCCTTTCTACCGCTTCTGTTGTGAATCAACCTCGCCACGACTTCTTTACCGGCTCCGTTTTCACCGGTGATCAGAACGGTTGCATCTGTAGGTGCCGCATAATCTATTCTCTCTCGCAACTCTTCGATTACCTTCGAAGTTCCTATGAGCCTTTCGGTTCCCAGTGCCTCTTCCTTCAGGCGTATGTTTTCCTGAACGAGCTTTTTCTGGTCGATGGCGTTCCTGACCGTTATGAGAACTCTCTCCATCGACAGGGGCTTCTCCAGGAAATCGAACGCCCCTTCCTTGACAGCCATCACTGCAGTGCTGATCGTCCCGTGTCCAGAAATCATGACCACCGGTAAATCCGGAAAGGAATTTTTGATTTTCTTGAGAATAGAAACCCCATCTTCTCCCGGAAGCCAGACGTCGAGAATGACAACGTCTAAATCGGATGACTCTATGAGTGAAAGACCTTCCTCGCCTGTTAGCGTGGTCATCACCTCATATCCCTCGTCCTCCAAGATACCCTTTAGAGAATCAAGGATAGCTCTTTCGTCGTCGACAACGAGAACTTTTCCTCTCACAGCTCCTCCCTGAGCGGTATCTCCATGATAAAAAGCGCGCCATCCTTGAAATCCTTGGAAGCGTATACTTTTCCGCCATGATCAGAAACGACAGTCCTCACGATCGACAACCCCAGTCCCAATCCACCTTTTCTCGTAGAATACTCGAATTCGAATATCTTCTCGTGATCGCCTTCCGGAATACCTATTCCATTGTCCTCGACTTCAACCCTAACCCTGTCCCCGTCTCTCTTCAACCTGACCGTTATTCTCCCATCTCCACCCTTCTTCCTGACCGCCCAAATGCTGTTGTTGAGCAAGTTTATGAAAGCGCTTCTCATCTTCGACGGGTCGAAGAAAAACTCGGGAAGACCGTCATCGGCTTCAAAGTTAAACTTCACATCTCCGTGCAACCCCTTGTAGTTGTCGACCAGCTCCCTGACGAACGAAACGAAGTTTCTCCTTGTCAACCTCGTTTCGGGGAGACCGGAAGTCCTGAAGAACTCCTCGAGAAGCTGCCCAATCCTCTCCACCGACGATAGAATGGTACTTAGGCACTCTTCGAATACCTCTTTTTCCTGATTGATCTGGCCGTCGAATTTCCTCATCAGACGCTGCGCAGAGAGCTTTATTGGAGTAAGCGGGTTCTTTATCTCGTGTGCCACCTTCCGCGCCATCACACTCACAGTCCGAGCCCTCTCATGCTTCATGAACTCCGTCACGTCATCTATAGTGATCACCAATCCTCTGTATTGTTGGTTCATCAATATGGGTCTTCCCTTAATCAGCAGACGCTGCTCACCTTTTCGAGTCATCAGCTCGATGGTCGTCTCGACGGTTCTCACCTCTCCTTTCTCCATCGATGCAATTCGACTCCTCAACTCTTCGTACATCTCAGGAGGAAAGAGAACCCTGTAGTGAAGCCCCTTGACATCTCTGTTTTCGAACCCGAGTATCTTCTTCGCAACGTCGTTTATTATCTCCACGTAACCTGCCTTATCGATGGTGACCACGCCCGTGGATATGTGCGAGATTATTGCCTCTATGAGTTCCGCCTTGGTGGCAATCTCGAACAGAGACCTTTCCAGCTCTCTGTTTAGCTTTTCCAGTTCCTTCCTGGATACGACTATTTCCTCCGCCATCCTGTTGAATGAGTCAACGAGAAGGCCTATCTCGTCTCTTCCTTCATACTCGACTCTTACAGGCTCATATGAATCCTTGAGTTTTTCCGCACCCTCTGCCAGGTCTTTCAACGGAACCGTGAAGTCCTTCGCGAGGTAAAATCCGATCCAGGTATTCGTGAAAACGATCAACAGAGCGACCAATATGAGAATACCCAGATTTGAAGCTTTGATCGGATCGTTGAGAATCCTCAACTGA
The DNA here is from genome assembly GCA_964429585.1 of uncultured bacterium. Lineage (GTDB taxonomy): Bacteria > Desulfobacterota > Deferrimicrobia > J040 > J040 > CAYSCN01. Next base: position 85,962 of record CAYSCN010000006.1, read on the forward strand.
GAATACGAGTTGTATGCGTTCCCCACTGCATCCAGACCCTGTGCAATCTCTGCGGGAATAGAAACACTACCTATCAGGTAAACACCATCGGCTCCCTTGACCGCTCCAAATATGAACCTCTTGGCTCTGTGATAAATCTCTTTGGTCTTCTTCTCTTTGAGCGTCTCGAGCAACTGTTCGACCCCTGCTGGCAGTTCTCCAGCAATCACTTTCAATCGGGTACCATCGAACACCGCGAGCCCATCGAGCATTCTCGTATAGCTTTCGTCGATTTCCAGAGAACCGAGCTTTCGCTCCTTTTCAGATAGGTCACGCAAAATTTCTCCTAGCTGATCTTTCTTGTCCTCGTAATAAGTTCTGCCTATATGTATTGCGCTTCTGAACCCGTCTCCAATCTGCCTCCCTATCCAGAAATTGATGCTTGAAGTTGTCACACGATAAGACACGTAGAAGAAAAGTACCATGGGGATGACCGAAAACACTACGAACGTGAGAACAAGCTTGAAACGTATACCTGCTCCTGGAACGGCCCTCTTCCTGTCCATGAACAGCTTGAAGAAATTTCTGAAAACAAGAAACACCAGGACGAGAAGAAGCAAAATATTCAAGTTGATTACGATGAAAACGAGGACGTTCCCGATGAAGGGCATCTTGTTCGCCGTGGAAGCGATGTTGCCTTCCATGAACGCCAGCCCAACAACGAGCAAGGCGGTAGCAACAATGAGAATCCTCTCGATTCTCCTCTTCTTCTTCTCCATTTCAGCTTTAGAAATATCCGGTTTCATTTCGCCTTCACCTTCAAATGGGCCCAATCGGTCTTCACCTCGAACCATGATGAAAGAAATGGAAGAAATTTGAATACGTCGGAGATTTCCAGCTCATCGAGCTTCGCTCTGACGAATATTTCATAAGTCTTACCCGATACGGCACCTTTCCAGAGAGGAATTTCAAGATTCTCGACCCTGAAAAATTCCGCCAGGGCTTCCACCACCCCCTTCACGATTCGCACACCCCCTCCCTCGCCACTTCTTATGATGAATTCCCTCGATATGGGATCAAACTTGATCTCCCTCTTGAAAGACAGACTGCCAACAGTCTCGTCGAACCAGTTCTTGTGCACCCTCTTCACTTTTATCTCATAATTGAATGCCACTGCAATCCCGCTTTTGATCACCTCGACAAGCTCGGGAGGGTTGGAATTGGACAACCTGAAAGACACCACTGCTTTCTTCCCGGAAACAGCGGCATTTAGAATAACCACTCTTTCTTCAAGCGCCCCTGTGTAGCCTTCAAAAGAAAGCACGAGTATGACGACGATGAAAAATACCCTCATCAGATGCTTCAACTCCAAAGCGATCCCTCCTCGAAACCAGCCGATTTCAAACTCAATAATATCAGCAAGTGATGCAAATCTACAACAATATGGCGGGAAGCAAAACGAAAAACTAGCTGGTTTGGACTTTTACAGAGCCGTTGAGGAGAGATTTCAGCTCCTGAGTGAACAAACTATTGACAGTGTGACCGGGCCTGTGGGCTCTTATTTTACCCCTCAGTTTCACGCCCAGCAGAGAAAGATCCCCTATGAAATCGAGAACCTTGTGTCTCACGAATTCATCTGGAAACCTGAGCCCTCCCTCATTGAGCACCCGGTCCTCGTCGACCACTATTGCGTTATCCAGAGACCCTCCAAGAGCGAGATTATGTGCCCAGAGCCAGTCGATCTCGCTTTTGAGGGTGAACGTTCTGGCAGGAGAAATTTCCTCGAGAAAAGTCCTTGGATTTACCTCCACGAGAATCTCCTGGGTCCCGATGATCGTGCCTGGAAATTCTATCGTAAGCTCCAGGAGAAATCCGTCACCCGGTTCTATCGTTATGGACGACTCATCAAAAGAAACAGTCAGCGGCTCCCCCTCGTATGAATACACGTATCTAGGAGATTCCTGTTTTCTGACTCCAGCCCCGACAATCATCTCCACTATGGGCCTCGCACTTCCGTCCAGAATTGGAACTTCGGGACCGAAAACCTTTATCAGCGCATTGTCTATATCCATGGCATAGAGAGTCGCCAGGAAATGCTCGACAGTGCTCACCTTTGCCCCGTTACCGTCCCCAAGGACAGTGGCAAATCTAGTATCCACCACATAGTCGCTCAGCGCTGGTATTTCTTTCCCCGACTCGAGATGGACGACCAATATCCCAGTATCGACAGGAGCAGGCTCAATGACTGCGGAAACGGGATAACCCGTGTGCAATCCCACACCATCGAGCCTGATGGGCTCCTTAATCGTCCTTTGAGGACCATCTTTGACCGGAACCAGATACATAGCTCTATAATTGCCTTCAATAAACGTTCCACTGTTTCCCCAGACAAGACTCGAACAATTTATGCTGCGCAATCAAACCCTTAGGCGCATACGGCTCGATTGATAGTTCAAACAAAGGAACCCTTGTGTGGAAAAAATAAAACATGTGTGATGCAATTATGCAACACAAAGGGGTGTTCTCCGAACCCTCACTTGCGAAACAACATGAATATGAGGCTCAACAAAACGCTGAGCAAAATGGAGGTGGTAAGGGGGAAGTAAAAAGTAAAGTTCCCTTTTCTAATATAAATATCACCCGGGAGCTTACCAATATATGGGATTTTTGGCAACAAGAGGAGAAGCAAACCGAACCCAACCAGTAACAGACCAAACAAAATCAGGATTTTCCCCATCCCGTGGAATCCCATCTTATCGACCTCCTCCATCCCCAGAAGCTATGAGTAAGAACGATCATCCCTATCCTGTCAAAAAAGTCCTTCCTGTTCCGGAGGACCCGAATATTTCCTGTTCATGTGCCTGTATGCGAGAGGCGTAGCCACACGTCCCCTGGGGGTTCTCTTTATGAACCCCTTTTGAATGAGAAACGGCTCGTATACGTCCTCCAGGGTATCCTTTTCTTCGCTAACGCTCGCAGCGATAGTTTCTATTCCAACAGGACCGCCTGAAAACGAGTCGATAATCGTCAACAAGATCTTTCTGTCCATACTGTCAAGACCGTTCGAGTCGATCCCCATCATGTCGAGACCAACCTTCGCTATCTCACGGTTTATCCTTCCATCGCCCCTCACTTCAGCGAAATCTCTCACCCTTCTCAACAACCTGTTGGCAATCCGGGGCGTCCCCCTCGACCGCCTGGCTATCTCGTAAGCTCCCTCCTGGTCTATCTTTATTCCCAGAACCTCAGCGGATCTTTTAACTATCTTAACTAGATCCTCCGGGTCGTAATAATCCAGCCTCACCATGACACCAAACCTGTCTCTGAGAGGAGAAGTGAGAAGCCCCGATTTGGTGGTAGCCCCGATGAGAGTGAACGGCGGGATCGCCAGCCTTATTGAACGAGCGGAAGGTCCCTGTCCTATAACTATGTCAATGTGAAAATCCTCCATCGCAGAATACAGGATTTCTTCAACAGCGGGTTGAAGCCTGTGTATCTCGTCTATGAACAGAACCTGCCCTTCCTGCAAGTTAGTCAGTATTGCTGCAAGATCACCCTTTTTTTCTATCGCAGGTCCCGTCGTGCACTGTATGGGGATTCCCATCTCGTTCGCGATAATGTGCGCCAGAGTGGTCTTGCCGAGCCCAGGGGGGCCCGAAATCAGAACGTGATCGAGTGGTTCTCCCCTTCCTTTCGCAGCTTCTATATAGAGCCTTATATTCTGAACAATCCTTTCCTGCCCAATGTACTCGCGCAAAAAACGAGGTCTCAGGCTAATCTCGAGACCAGCATCTTCGCCCTTCTGTTTCCCATCCACAGGCCTTAGGTCCATCAGCGTCCGACTCCCTTCTTGTCCCACAGAACTTTCAAGCATTCTCTAATTATATTATCAACTCCGGCCGTTATTTTACCCTTTTCCCGCATAACGGCCGAAAACGCCTCCAGGGCTTCTGTCCTCGAAAACCCAAGAGACACTAAAGCCTCCACAACATCTCTGGCAAACCCGTCTTTCACCCCACCTACTCCCGAAACAGCCGAAATGCGGAGACTCAATTTCCTGACCCTGTCTTTCAACTCGAGCACTATCTTTTGCGCCGTCTTTTTTCCAATTCCGTGAACGCTGGAAAGCCTCTCGTAGTCATCGGTCAGTATGGAAGATAGAATCTCTTCAAGGGAAATGCTAGACATAAGAGCCACTGCGATATTGGGGCCGACCGAAGGAACGGAAACCAGAAGGTTGAAAAACTCCCTCCTTTCAGGATCGCTGAAACCGTAGAGAGACACCCTGTCTTCCCTTACGAACTCTCTAACGTAAATAATCACCTCTTCGCCCAGGCCCGGAAGATTCGCCATGTCACGGGTTGGCATCTCTATGGAAAGACCAACGCCGCCAACTTCGACGACGATAGACGATTCACTCACCGCTGCGAGAATTCCTCTCACGTATTCGAGCACGGCCCCTCCATCTTCACAACGAAAGATTGCTCGTCAATAGATAACCCGCGGTCAGGGCAATTGCAAGGGCATCGGATGCATCCATGGGAATTTTTCCCGATATATCGAGAATTCTTTTGACCATCCCGTTAACCTGGCGCTTGTCCGCCCCACCAAATCCTGTTACCGACATCTTGACTTCCCGGGGGGATACTTCTACAACCTTCAACCCATTCAGCGAGAGAGACAGCATAACGGCCCCTCTTATCAGACCGAGCTTCAGTGCAGACGAGGGATTGTTGGAAACAAACGCCTTCTCTATCGCGCCCACAGAAGGAGAATACTCTTTCAATATTTCCGATAATCTGGAGTGAATGAAATCGCATCTGGACGGAAATTCATATCCAGATGGAACTTTGATCGTCGTGTGGTAGAGATACCTGGGATTCCTCCCCTCGAAAGCGATCACCCCGACTCCCGTCACCAGGCTGCCGGGGTCTATTCCAGCGACTATGAGCAACTAATCATCCCCCGAAGGCTTCCATGTCTTCCTCTGAAATATCGAAATTGGCGTATACGGCCTGAACATCGTCGTTGTCCTCGAGAGCGCTCATCAACTTCAGCATCTGCTCCGCCTGCTTCCCTGAAAGTTTGACGGTTGTTTGAGGAAGCATCGTTATCTCCGCGTATTCGACCTTCCCACCTTCTCTCTCGATTGCTTCCTTAACATTATCAAAACTCTGCGGGTCACAGAAAATCTCATATATCTGGGCACTATCGTCGCTCTTCATATCCTCTGCGCCCGCTTCGAGTATGAGTTCCATCAATTTTTCTTCATCGATCGAATTTTTATCGACGTGTATCACACCCTTTTTTTCGAACATGTAAGAAACGCAACCAGTCTCTCCGAGGTTCCCGCTGTATTTGTTGAAGATATATCTTATGTCAGAAACCGTTCTGTTTCTGTTGTCGGTCAGAACTTTCACCATCACGGCTACGCCACCCGGCCCATACCCCTCGAAAACCCCTTCCTCGTACGAAACCCCCTCAAGCTCTCCAGTCCCTCTCTTTATCGCCCTCTGGATGTTTTCATTGGGCATGTTGGCAGCTTTGGCTGCCGCAATAGCCTGTCTCAGCCTCGGATTGTTGTTCGGGTCACCTCCACCGAGCCTAGCCGCTGTAATTATCTCCCTCGTGAGTTTTGTGAAAACCTTACCTCTTTTCGCATCCTCACGAGCTTTCTTGTGTTTTATCTGCGCCCACTTGGAATGTCCAGCCATTCCCGAAAACCCCTCCTTTTCGTATGTCTATTTAAAAATATCACAACCATCTCCTTTTATAAAGTTGCCGCAACAGGACGAAAAAAAAGCCCTTACGTCTCCGTAAGGGCTTCAGAAAATTAATTCCCGGCAGCGACCTACTCTCCCACGGGGACAGCCCCGCAGTACCATCGGCGCTGGTAAGCTTAACTTCCGTGTTCGGAATGGGAACGGGTGTTTCCTTACCGCTATAGCCACCGGGAAAATTGTTTCTCCCATTAGAGCGGTCAATCTCCAATCCGTTAAGTGGTGGTCAAGCCTCACGACCGATTAGTACCGGTTAGCTAAACGCATTGCTGCGCTTACACACCCGGCCTATCAACCTTGTAGTCTACAAGGGGTCTTCAGGTGGCTTAACGCCACGGGATACCTCATCTTGGGGTGGGCTTCCCGCTTAGATGCTTTCAGCGGTTATCCCGTCCGAACATGGCTACCCAGCTGTGCCACTGGCGTGACAACTGGTACACCAGAGGTTCGTCCGTCCCGGTCCTCTCGTACTAGGGACAGCTCCCCTCAAGTATCCTGCGCCCGTGGCAGATAGGGACCAAACTGTCTCGCGACGTTTTAAACCCAGCTCACGTACCGCTTTAATCGGCGAACAGCCGAACCCTTGGGACCTACTTCAGCCCCAGGATGCGATGAGCCGACATCGAGGTGCCAAACCTCCCCGTCGATGTGAACTCTTGGGGGAG
>CAYSCN010000007.1:0-80668 GCA_964429585.1 uncultured bacterium
CGGAGGCTCAGCGGTTAGTAAGGGCGGGGTTTATCCCCGCCCATCAAACATCACCTCCTGATCGACATCAACTCCGTAAGCAGGTCGTCCGTTGCCGTGATAACCCTCGCGTTCGCCTGGAATCCCCTCTGGGCTGCAATCATCTTGACGAACTCGTCCGCCAGGTCCACGTTGCTCATCTCGAGGGAATTTGCGACCAACGTCCCCCTGCCCGAGGTTCCGGGTGTGCCTATTATGGGCTGACCCGAAGAGGCAGACTCGCTGAACAGGTTTCTACCCACCTTGGCTAGTCCCGTCGGAGCGATGAACCTGGCGAGCGCCACCTGCGCTATCTGCCTGGTCTGTCCGTTCGTGAATATTCCCGTTATCATCCCGTTCTCATCGACGATCAGGCTGTAGAGGCTTCCCGCCGTGTAGCCGTCCTGGTTCTGGAAGAGGACCGATGAAGGTGCACCGAACTGGGTCGTGCCGTCCAGTCCGGTTCCCCCCTCTGCAACGCTCTGGCCGAAGTCGAAAGCTATTATCTGGTTGGATGCCGCACCGCCGCTGAAGTTGAACCCTCCCGTGGGATAGGTTACCGCGCTTTCCGAGATCAGCGCGCCCGAATTGTCGAACTGGAGGGTACCCTGTGCCTGAATTTCCGCATTGCCGCTCACCGTATCCGTGCTCGGAACGACAGCGTACCATTCCCACGTGTTGCCGGTAGCAGTCTCGGCAGCCTTCCTGAAGTAGACCGTCACGAGGTGGCTGTTTCCGAGAGAGTCGTAAACCGTAAGCGACGTGGAAAAATTGGATGTGTTGTCAGGATTGTTCACGTCGAATGCAGGTAGAATGCTCTCCCTGGAATCCAAATTGGCCGATATGTCCACGCGCGTGGTCTGGTTCGGAGGGCTGTTGATGGATGCAACGTTTATAGTTCCCAGCTGGCCGCTTTGCTGAATCAGGTAGCCCTGAAGTTCCAGACCATCTGGGTTGACGATGTTTCCGTCCTTGTCGATGTTGAACTGACCGGCCCTCGAGTAGAATATCGCTCCGCTGGGGTCCCTGAGAATGAAGAACCCGTCGCCCTCTATGGCCATGTCGAGGGGATTGGAAGTTGTCTCGAAGGAGCCCTGGCCAAAAAGAGGAATCACCGCCTGCACCGTCACGCCCCTGCCTATCTGCAGCGATGACGATCCACCCATCGCCTGGCTCAACACCTCGCCGAAGACGGCCCTGCTAGCCTTGTAGCCCACCGTGTTCGAGTTTGCGATGTTGTTACCTATTACCGACAGCGCTATGCCGTTGGCGTTTATGCCGCTTATTCCCGTAAACAGCGACGTCATGAGACTCATGGTCTTCAACCTCCTTCATTTTATTTTCGATCAAACCTGTGAACTCGCAGGCTCTATCACCCGAACGTCCCCAAACGCTACCGCCTTTCCGTTGACATTCAAATACACTCCCGTTTCGTCGACCGCGACACCTTCAACCACGCCCTTCTCCCCGTCGAATGTGGTCACCTCCCTGCCGATCAGCCCAGAGGCTATCGCAGCGTTCAGGTAACGCTGGCTGTCCATCATCTTCTCGACCATCTCCCCCATGTTGGTTATTCTCTCCAGGGTGGTGAACGTGGCAAGCTGGGAGACGAACTCAGTGTCCTTCAGCGGATTCAGGGGATCCTGGTTCTTAAGCTGGGCTATCAGAAGCTTCAGGAACTCGTCCTTGCTGACCGTGTTTCTCTCATCGTTCTTGACTGTCCTGCTGGCTATGTTCTTCATCTCTTCGAGTGACGGCAAAGAATTCATATCCGGAATCACGCTCATGACTTCACCCCTTTCATTTCACGATTCGTAAAACTCTTTGAACGGATTTTCCCTCTTTCCACCATCCCGGTTTCCACCATTCCACGAATATCCCCTGTAGCCAGGATCTTCTTCACGCGTCGAGAGATGAAACTCCCCCGGCTTTATCCCCATCTCCTCGAGCGCCTTCCTTATGTGGGGAAGGGCAGCGGAGAAAAGCTCCTTGACGCCCTGGCTCTCGACGCGGACGTGCGCCTTGAGCACCCCGTCCCTTACAGTCAGGTCGAGAAGGACTCTCCCGAGCTCGGGAGGCTCCAGTTCGAGGGCAAGTGTCCTGGGAGGAAGAGATACGCCCCTGGTCACAGATGTTTCAGCAGGCATAAGATCAGCATGTACCGCGCGGAATGCAGAACCCTGCGTTTTCACACCAACGTGAAACGACCTGCCGACTCCGCTGCCGCCTGCATGGGCCGCAGCGAAACCACCCGACCCATCGTTTTTCCCCCCGCCGGTCCCATCTCCCGAACCATCCGCCGCCCCGCCCTTTACAGCAACCTCTTTTATCCTCACGAAATCGACTTTACCCCCTTCCTGAACTCGCTGGTCGCTTCTATTGTTTGCAGCAGAGGGATCGGGCTGTGATTTGGGAGCCACGCTGGAAACCTGATCAGTGGCTTTGGCTTGCCCCTCCAGTGAAACCCCTTCCACTTTGCCTGCATTTAACGGAACGGAATCCGACACCTTCTTCACCTCGAACGTGAACTCGCTCTTATCGCCGTGGGATTCCTGAATGAGCCTGGACAGCTCCATCGCTAGACGTGAAAAATCACCTTCCTTCACTCCACCTTCACCACTGACAGATTCGACGAACTTTTTGAGAACCATGACAATTTGCCTTATGAACCCGTCGAACTGCGGGTCTCCCTTAACGAGGGGAAACGAAAAAGTTTCACCAGCTGCCGCCTGAGCCCCCCCAGGGGCTACCTCCCGGATTTGTCCGGGAAAGAGGATCGCGAGCGCCGCCATCACCTCCATCACGTAATCGACGGCATCGCCCTCGCCAGACTCTACCCTGGATGCCTCGATCGCCTCATCTGGAGAGCTCTTCCAATCCCCCTTGATTTCCTGCGATATAAGCTCCCCGACTCGCGAAAGAATCTCCCTGAAGTCACGATCAACCTGCCCTGCATGCTCCGTCCCGGATGTGATTTTCCCCTGAGCAGCCTCGACGACAGGCACGACAACCGGTATCACCTGTGCCATTTTCGATCTCCTCTTTTTTGTGAGAGTCAATCTTCAACTGACGTGCCACAAATCGAAGCCGATTCTAGAAGGGCAAATGACGTTATTTTTCAATATGATATGAGATCACGACGATATACACTCGAATTTCGGAGGGAATCACGTGCAGCCGGCGTAGGAACATTTTTCCCTGGAGAGGAACTATTTTCCGAGGAATTTCTCAACCGCAATCGCTCTGGAAAGGAGTTTCCTGGATATGGAAGCGGCCTTGTCGGGAGACATCTGAGCCATTATCTTCCCGGCGCTTCTGGCCCTCAAAGCGCTTATTATGAGAACGACCGTCTCCTCGTCGAGCTTTTCCAGCTTCCTCGCCGCCTCCTCTGCTGGCATGTTCTCATAAATCTTCGCCACCCTGGATATCTTCTCGTCTCTCTTCTCCTCCAGCTCAGCCTTCGCCCTTTCGATTTCCTCTTTCAAGCGCATGTACTTTTCTATCTCCTTCTTCACGTCCTCGCGCAGTACCTCAAGCCTTATTTTCTGGATCTCCGGCCCAACCACGCTTCGCTCCATTCCCGTAGAAGGTCCTTCCCCGGAGTATCCCTTCGGCGCATTAGGGATGAGCAGGGCAAGCGCCAGAACGAAACACCAGAGAAATCGAAGTCCTCTCTTACCTCTCTTCACCATTCCACCTCTTTCCGGCGACCTCATCCATAAACGACTGCTCCGCCCTGAGAAGCTCCGCGCGCTCTGCCTGCTTGAGTTTATCCAAAAGACGAGTGAACACCTTTCTCTCCCTGGTGGCTGAAAGCAGCTCTTCCCTTGCCTTCTCCAGTTCCACTTTCTTTCTCTCCACGATCCTGGTTCTCTCCTCGATCCTCGCAGAAAGAAAACTCAGGTATTCGCAGATGACCAGTATCTCGCCCGCTTCCACAGCACCTTTTCTCTCCTCGAGCCTCTTCATCTCCTGGTTGTATTTTCTCTTCAGAGCTGCGAGTTTCTCTTCCTCTTCGGCAAGAGAATGAAAAGCCTCGGCAAATCTGCTTTTCGCCCTCTCTTCATCCCACTCCTTCAGGGAAAGTAGACTTTTTACCGCCTGCTTCACGATTCGCTCCCGATAAGTGCCTCTAGCTGATCGAGCGCCTCATTGAACGTAACCCTCTCTTCCACAGATTGCTTGAAAAACTCCCTCAGACGGGCATTCATCCTTATGGCGTAGTCGAGTTCCGGATTGGTGTTCTCCTTGTAAGCTCCTATGTTGATTATGTCCTCGTATTTACTGTAGAGTGCCATGATGTCGAGGACCTTCTCCGCAATTTCCCTGTGCCTGCTGCTCACTATGTCCTTCATCAGCCTGCTCACGCTCTGTAGCACGTCTACCGCGGGATACTGGTTCCTGTTCGCCAGCTCCCTGGAGAGCACTATGTGACCATCTAGAACGGAGCGCGCCGCGTCGGCGATGGGCTCGTTGAAGTCGTCTCCCTCCACCAGGACGGTGTAAAACCCGGTGACCGAGCCCTCACCCTGCCAGGTCCCAGCCCTCTCGAGGAGCTTCGGCAGAAGGTTGAACACAGAGGGAGGATATCCCTTGGTCGTTGGAGGTTCCCCCGCCGCCAGTCCTATTTCCCTCTGTGCCATCGCGAAGCGGGTCACCGAATCCATCATGAAAAGTACGTCTCTGCCGCGGGAGCGAAAGTAATCGGCTATGGCAGCCGCCAGAAACGCACCGCGTATTCTCATCAAGGGAGAAGTATCCGAGGTAGCTACCACCACCACTGACCGGCTCAAGCCCTCCTCTCCCAGGTCCTTCTCGATGAACTCCCTGACTTCCCTTCCTCTCTCTCCAATCAGGGCTATCACGTTGACGTCGGCGCTGGTGTTCCTCGCCATCATGCCCAGCAACACGCTCTTTCCCACACCGCTGCCGGCCATTATCCCCATTCTCTGACCCTTACCGCAGGTGAGCATGGTATTGATGATCTTTATTCCCGTATCCAAAGGTTCGCTTATCCGCTTTCTCAGCATAGGATTTATCGGGTCGGAGTATATGGGGTACGGATGGCCCACCACGGGTCCCTTTCCATCGATCGGATTGCCCAATCCATCGAGGACCCTGCCCAGAAGCTCATCGCTCACCCGCACGAATTTCTGCCTTCCTTTCGCCACTACCCTCAATCCGGGTCCTATCCCGTGAGGGTCACCAAGGGTCATGAGAAGAACCCTGTCTTCTCTGAACCCTATCACTTCCGCCTCCACAGGCCCTTCCTCAGAGGAGATCTGGCAAACATCTCCGATGAAAGCCTTGGGGCCGTGAGCTTCGAAAACCAGCCCAACCCCCCTCACAATCCTGCCGTAGGACTTTATCGTCTCCAGGTCCCCTATGTGTTCCTTGAGTTTCTCAATCATTTGCTTTTCTGAGAGCATCCTCTATCTCTCTCAGCTGCTCCTCTATCCTGGCATCCACGTCTCCCCTCTCAGTTTCTATGTAGCATCCACCTGGGGAGATGTCGGGCGCCGGTTCTATCTCCACCTTCCTCACCCTGCCGTTGTTCCTCACCTCTTCGAAGTTTGCCACGAGAACCTCGTAATCTTCCGGATTGACCTTTATCGTGATTTTCTCCTCTCCCTCACCGACCTTTTTCAGCGCGTCGCGAACCACTCCAAGAACAACGTCTCTTTGAACCGAGAGCTCCTTCCTTATGATCTTCCTGGCAATCTCGAGGGAAAGATCAACTATCTCGGGGAGAAGCTCCTGGACCTTTTTCTCCTTGATCGATTCGAGCTCATCAAGGATCGCCTCTATCCTGGCTACCGTGGACCGGATCTTCTCCCTTCCCTCTTCGAGCCCTCTGGAAAACCCTTCCTCGTAAGCCTTCCTCAAAATATCTTCCCTTCCGCAATCGACCTCAGCAGACTCCGGGGCATCCAGACAATCCCGCTTCTCACCTTCCTCGAACGACTCTGGTGTAAACGGGACAGGCTCCACATTTTTTTTAATAAATGAGTTCTTCGCCACCCTTTCCTCCGATCACTATCTTCCCCTCGGACTCGAGGCGCTTCGCCACGTCGATTATCCTTTGCTGCGCCGCCTCCACCTCGGAGAGCCTCACAGCACCCCTGGTCTCCATCTCTTCCTTCAGAATTTGAACCGCCCTCTGTGACATGTTTCTGAATATCTTCTCCTTGAGCTCCTCGTCCGCCATCTTGAGGGCAAGGGACAGATCGTCGGTTGTGACCTCCTTCAGGACCGCCTGTATTCCCTTGTCATCTATCTGCTTGAGATCGTTGAAGGTGAACATGAGTTTTCTTATCGTTTCCGCAAGCTCCTGGTTCTCCTCGCTTATCTTCTCGAGCAGGTTCTCCTCTGCACCCCTGTCGACGAAGTTCAGTATCTCCGCCACTCTCTTGACGCCCTCGACCCTGGTTCCGGGAGCGTAATTCTTGATCTGCGTCTTAAGGACATCCTCCAGCTCTCTCAGCATGGACGGGGATATCTCCGTTATGTTCGCCATCCTCATGCTGACGTCGAACTTCATCTCCTCCGGCAGACGGGAAAGCACCTCTGCCGCCTTCGCCGGCTCCAGGTGTATCAGCACTATCGCTATGACCTGCGGGTGCTCCTTCGAGATCATGTGATATATGGCCTCGGAGTCCATCCCCTTGAGGATGTCGAAGACACTTCTCTCCTTCTCCACTTTTCCCACGAGCTCCTTCGCCTTCTCCTCGCCCAGAACTTTGGTCGCCACCTTTTCGATGTATGCCCCGTCCACTGCGAACAGATAGTGCTCAGACTTCTCGAGAAATTCCTTCAGCACCTCGAAGGCTTCTTGAGGCGTCAGTTTGACCCCCTCTATCGCAGAAGCCAGAAGGGATATCTCCTCCGGCTCCAGGTGGGAGAAAATCTCCGCTGCGGCGTCCTCTCCAATCAGCGTCAGAAAAGCCGCCACTTTTTTCAACCCATCCGCCTTTTTAGCTGCCATGTGCATTTCCCCTCACTCCTGCAGCCATTCTCTGAGTATCATCGCAGCCTGCCTGGGATTTTGCTTTACCATCTCGATAACCTGCTCGCGAAGGTTCGCTCCAGGCGCGAGAGTTCCCGCCACTTCCTCTCCCTGGAGAGCACCTGCAACCCCAGTCGGTCGCGGAGCGCTCCGCAATGCCTGGAGAGCAGGTCTCACCACCAGGAAGATGACCAGAATCGCAACGATGATCGGAATGAGATATCTGAGCGCAGATCCTGCATATCCCAGGATCAGCGCGCCCGTGCTCACTTTCGCCTCCTCCAGCTCCTCCGTGCCCGTCTGGAACGGGGCGCTCTCGACTATGACCCTGTCACCCCTCTTTTCGTCGAAACCGATGGCAGCCTTTACGATCTCCTCGAATTTCTTGAGCTCTTCCTGCGACCTCGGAACGAACACCTTTTTCCCATTCTCCTCTTTATAGGTGCCGTCCACCAGAACCGCGACTGATATCCTCTTTATCTCGCCGCTCCTCTTTATCACCTTGCTCACTATCCTGCTCGTCTCGTACTCAACCCGCTCCTTCTGGTTCTGCGATTGACCGGCGTTCGCCACGACCTGGGGAGTAACGCCCGGCTCGTTGGAGAGGACTCCGGGCACCCCTCCGGAAACTCCTCCAACGGTCTTCTCCTGAACCCTCTCCTCGCTCTTGACCACAACCGAATCGGGATCGACTTTCTCGTTCATCATCTCGGAGCGGGTGAAGTCTATGGCCGCGGAAACCCTGACTATGGCCTTGCCCTTCCCCAGGATGTTCTCGAGCATTCCCTGCAGCTTCTTCTCGTAGTAAGAATTCACGAACTTCTGATACTCCAGCTGCTTCTCGCTGAGATAATCATCCCCGTCTGATGGGTTGGAAAGAAGGTTCCCCCTCGAATCAACTACGGTCACGTATTTCGGCGAGAGACCCTCCACGGCGCTGGAGACCAGATGAACGATGCTTCCCACCTGCTCCCTTGTGAGCGTCCTGCCGGGTTTGAGCTTCACCACCACCGATGCAGAAGGGTGCTGTTCCTCGGTGGAGAAAAGCGTCCTCTCCGGAATGGCGATGTGCACCCTGCACTGCTCCACTTCCTGGAGCTGCCTTATGGTCCTGGCCAGCTCTCCCTGCAGCGCTCTCCTGTAGTTCAGCTTCTGGACGAATTCGCTCACACCTATCTGGGGCTTGTCGAAGATTTCGAAACCGACTCCCCCTCCCTGAGGAACCCCTTCGGCGGCGAGCTGGAGCCTGAGTTCATAAACTCTGTCGCCGGGCACGTATATCGTTCTTCCCACCACTCTGTGAGGAATCCTCATCTCGTTGAGCTTGACCACGACAGCAGAGGCGTCCTCTTCGCTCAGGTTGCTGAAGAGAACCTGATAGTCCACCCTGTTGCTCCAGACGATTATCCCCGCCATAAGAGCAATGCTCACTATTGTAATCAGAGAAAGCGCCATCTTCTGCCTGGGTGGCAAACTCTTGATTCGCTCCATCAGGTCTTTCGCCGCCATTTGAACCGTCCCCCGTCAGAATTCTTCGATCACACCTGCATCCTGATTATCTCTTCGTAGGCATTCAGGAGCTTGTTCCTCACCTGAAGAAGAAGCTGAAGAGACATATCCGCTTTCTCCATGGCGAGAACCACTGTGTGGATGTCCTTGACCTCGCCCTTCGCGAAGTCCTGGATGGCCTTTTCCGCCTCGTTCTGGACCTGAGCAACTTCCTCCATCGCCTTCTTCACCGCCTCCGCAAAGGAGCTTCCCGATTTTGGTTTGACCTTTTCTATCTCTCCGCCCGTCAAACCCTGAATTCCGGTTATCGACTTTATGTCGGTCATCGCCTCTTCCCTCCGTCATCAAACTCTCATGAGTTCTATGGTCCTGGAAACCATGTCCTTGTAAGAATTCACAAGCGTCAGGTTCGCCTCGTAAGCCCTTGTCGCCGATATGAGATTTACCATTTCCTCCATCACATCCACGTTCGGGTAAGTGACGTAGCCTTCCTTATCCGCGTCAGGATGCCCCGGCTGATAGACCCTCTTGAAGGGCCTCGGGTCTTCCACTATCTTCACCACGTTCACGCCAACGGCGTCATCGGCAAACTTGAACGGCTCGAACACGAGATCCCTGCGGCGATAAGGACCCCCGGAAGGTGTCCTGGTGGAGTTCACGTTTGCTATGTTCGAGGCTATGACATTCATCCTTATCTTCTGAGCCTCGAGTCCAGTGGCCCCTATTTTGAGCGGAAGGAAAATCTTGCCGATCATCACCTGCCTCCTTTGATGACGTCCTTCATCATCTTTATTTTCTTCTCCAGAATCCTGATCGCCGTGTCGTACGTGAGAGTGTTCTCGGCAATTTTCGCCATTTCTATCTCCACGTTCACCGTGTTGCCGTCTCTGGACGGCAACGTGGTGGGAGCATCGACGACTTCAACTCTTGAAGAGGTCCCCTCCAGAGCTTTTTCCAGCTCCCGGGAAAACACTATGTCTTTCGCCCTGTATCCTGGCGTGTCCGCGTTCGCCACGTTGGAAGCGAGAATTCTATGCCTGAACGCCGCCAGGTCGAGTATCTTCTCGAGCGTGTAGAAGCCGTTACCATCCATTGGACTCACCTCCCTGGTCCAGCATGATGGAGCGGGCGCAAGCGAGAGTTGCAATTTCCGTTCCCTGAGCTCACGAGGAATACTCCTCCTCCCTGATGCTGTATTCTTTTATCTTGTTTCTCACCGTCCTCACGGTGACACCAAGGATCTCCGCCGCCTTCGTCCTGTTGCCTCCGGCGTGTCTCAGAGCGTTCACGAAAAGTTCTCTCTCCACTTCCTTAAGCTTTCCCACCCTGTGGACCTCGCGCACCCTTTCCTTCGTCAACTCGTCCATCTCTATGGGCTCGAGGGTCTCGGAAGGCGACAGAACCGCGGACCTGTATATGTAGTTCTCCAGCTCCCTGACATTTCCCGGCCAGTCGCGGGAGGAAAGATATTCCTTCATGGAGGCAGACAGGGTGAAAAATTTTCCCATCCTGTTCCCCACCTTTTTCGCGAAAAATTCCGCCAGGGGCACTATGTCCTCCCGCCTTTCCCTCAAAGGCGGTATCGTGACAGGAAAGACGTTGAGCCTGTAGAACAGGTCTTCCCTGAAATTGCCCTTCTCCACTTCCTCTTCCAGGTTTTTGTTTGTGGTAGCAATTATCCTGACGTCGATAGGGACGGGTTTTACGCCTCCGACCCGGTCGATCTCCCTCTCCTGAATCGCCCGGAGCAGTTTCGCCTGAAGGTGGACGTTCATCTCGCTGACCTCATCCAGCAGAATCGTCCCCCCCTCGGCGAGCTCGAATTTCCCGGGTTTTTTGGTCAGGGCACCCGTAAAGGCACCCTTCTCGTGTCCGAAAAGTTCCGATTCGAGAAGCGACTCGGAAATAGCGGCGCAGTTCACCGCCACAAACGGCCCCTTCTTCCTGGGGCTCTTCCTGTGGATGAACTTCGCCACCACCTCCTTGCCCACCCCGCTTTCTCCCGTAATCAGGACGGTCACGTCCGATTTGGCCACTTCAGACAAAATCGACATTATTCTCTTCATTCTTGGGGACGCAACGACGATATCCTCGTCCTCATCGGGGACGAGTCTTTCCACAACACGCTGAAGGTCTTCCAGGGAAAAGGGCTTCATTATGTAGTCTGTGGCGCCGAGCTTCATCGCTCTCACCGCGCTGTCGACCGTCCCGTAGCCGGTTATGACTATCACCGGCGTATAAACCTTCCTTTTCCTAATCTCCTCGAGGAAGGCTATGCCGTCCATCCTGGGCATCCTGATGTCCGTGATTATGAGAGAGTAATCCGTCAGCTTCTCTCTCTCCAGGACGTCGACCGGATTGTGATACGTGACGGGCTCGAAGCCGCACCTTTTAAGCGACTCCTCCAGCGCAGCCGTCATCTGGATTTCATCGTCGACTATGAGAACCGACCTCATGTTTCCACCCTCACATGCAGTATCTGCTTGCTCCGTCGCCACTGGTCGTTCCTTCTTCGAATGCGGGGAGCAATATCCTGACTTCGGTTCCCTTACCCTTCGCGCTTTTCACGCTTATCTCCCCACCGTGCGCCTCCACTATGGACTTGACTATGGACATCCCGAGCCCGGTTCCCCTGTCTTTCGTGCTGAAGAACGGCTCGAAGACCCTCTTCAGAGTTCCCTCATCCATGCCCTCGCCGGTGTCCCTGACCAGAATCTCCACCCTGGATGCGGAATCCACCAGCCTCATCTTCACCAGAAGCTCTCCACCTTCAGGCATGGCGTGTATGGAGTTGAGTATCAGGTTGATGAAAACCTGCCTCATAAGCCCTCTGTCGAAAAGCATCCAGCACATCTCCTCTTCCTCTATCCTGAACTTCACCTTCCTGGATGCCGCAAGTTCCCGGAGCTCATCCCTTATCTCCCGGACGAAGTCGTTCAAAAGCCCAAACTCCTTTGCCGGTTTGAGCTCCCTGGAAAACCTGAGCATGTTGTCGAGCGTGTTGACCAGAAGCCTCACGGACTGGGAAATCCTGCTCGCATATTCCCCCTGCTTGCTGCCCGAGAGATCCCTTAAGAGCAGATTGGCGAAGAGCTCTATGCTGCCCAAGGGGTTCCTTATCTCATGGGCTATCTTCAAAACCAGCTCGCCCATAGCAGAGAGCCTGCGGTTTCTCTCGTTTTCTATCTCCAGCTTTCTCAGCCTGGTGACGTCGTTTAAGAGCATCACCCTGCCTATACCCTTGCCCGAAGAATCCTTCACTTCCGATTCGAATACCATGGCGTAGAACGGTTTCCCCTTCTTGGGCAACACGTACTCGTCCTGAATAGAGGCAGGAATCTCCTTTTTTCCAACCATCTCTTCCCCGGAGACCCCAAGCATTCTCCCGGCAGCTTCGTTTACAACCCGTATGTAGCCCGCCTCATCGAAGAAAACCACGCCCACGTCGATGCTGTTTATTATGCTGTCCAGGAGATTCTTTTTTCGGTCCACTTCCTCCGTCAACAGGCGAACCTTTTCCTCGAGAACCCTGTAATATTCCATGAGGGTCGCCGAAGCCGTGTTGAACGTGTCTATCGCCTGATTGAGAACTTCTATCTCCCTCACGCTCATTTTTCCTCCTCCCTCACTATTTCCGCCACTTTTCCTACGAGTCCTCCCATTTCGACCACCTTTTTCAAATACAGGTCGTTTCCCGTCAACTTGGCCGCCTGGTAATACGCCCACTGTAAATCCTCCTTTCTCGACAGGTTCCCCTTCAGAGCCTGGATGTAATACTCTCTCGCCTCCTCGACCTTCCCATCGGAGTAGAGCAGGTCCGCCACCTTTAGAGCCGAGGAGGCGTAACCGTAACCTGCAGATTTCACGTAATTCTCGATTGCCAAATCCCTCTCACCGAGTTTGAGATACACATCACCCATGCGCTCGTATACGTCTCCACTTGGGTTGAATTTCTCCGCCCTTCTGTAATATTTGAGAGCGGTGGCGTAATTGCCCTGCCTTTCGTTCACCTCACCCAGAAGTTTCATGGCATCCACCGAGTAGGTAAGATTGAAGAGCATGAGCCTCAAAAGCTTCGTCGCCTTCTCGTAGTCACCCTCTTCCATGTAAATCCTCGCCAGAAGGAGTCTCGCCTCCCCTTTTCTTCTCCCCTCGAACGCGAGCCTGAGAAGGTATTTCGCCTCTCTCCTCTTTCCCCAGAGGACGAGCTTTTTCGCCAGGTCAACCACAAACGGGTCTTTGGGGTCCACGTAGTAGGAGAAACGGGCGACCACGTCGGGAGCCTGGGGATTACCGGATTCGATGAGCCTGAGCAACCTCTTTTTGACCTCACTCGTTCTCAGTTTTGGATTTCTCACTCTCACAACGTAACTCAGGGATTTCACGTGTTCCCCTAACTTCTCCATGACGTCTGCCGCCTTCAGCTTGAACTCGTCGTCGACCACATAAGATATGATCTCATCTGCTATTTCTGCCGCCTCCCGGTACCTGCCTTCGGACGTGTAGAGGTCGAAAAGCACCCGCTGCGCCTCCACCCGCTCCAGCTCCGACTCTCCACCTTCTATCAAAGCGAGCAGAAAATCTTCTGCCTCCTTGACCCTTCCAGCTCTCCAGAGAATCTCCCCTTTCTCCACCAGTAGCCCGTGTTCTTCCAGCCTCGAATCGGAAAGAGACCGTATGATTTTCAGGGCATACGCGGGAGAACCGGCTCTGGCTGCCACGTGCGCCTTGGCAACCGACGCGTATATGCCAGAGGGGAGCACCCCCCTGCCCCTTTCGAGCAACCTGGATGCACCCTGGAAATCTCCTCGCCTGATCATTATCATCGCCTCTATTCCCAGCGCCTCACTCTTTAGCGGCTTCTTAACCTTTCTCAGATATTCAAGAGCCTCATCGTACCTTCTCTCCTGAAAAAGGCATTCGCTCATTAAGAGATTGGCTAGATTGGCGAACTCTGGTTTCTCGTAGTTCCTGAAATACCTCCTCAGATTGATTATCACCTCACCGTAGCGCCTCATCCTGAAGTCACACTGTATCGTCATTATGAACGCCTTCTCCCTCACCTTCTCGTCGCTGTCGGTTAGGTATATGTCCTCGTATATCTCCCTCGCCTTTTCGTATTCTCTCGTCTTGAAATAGGAATCGGCGAGGACGAAGGGGTTTTCCTCTTCGGAGTGCGTCCCTGCAGGAAGCAGAATCCCCAGAACCAAGACGAAAAGCATCGTGCCGGCTATTTTCCCAGAGAATCTCATCACATCCACCCCTTTTGCCGGGAACAAACACATTGAAGAATCGTGCCAGCCTCGCGAGAACACCTCCAGTCTCCTCCTCCGCCTGAAAAAACTTTGATTTACAAGGGTGTTTGAAACCACGATTCGAGAGGGAAGGACCCGGCGGTCAATATATTGACGTAAATGCCCCCTGAAAAGCGGGAAATTGCGTTAAATTTGTGACGCCCCGGGGAGATTTCCCCTCAGAGATTACCCTTGAATAGCCCTTCCTTGTTGAAGAGAATTATGATGCTTATCCGCCTGTTCCTCGGATCTGCCGGGTTGGTCTTGATGAGAGGCATCGTGTCGGCGTAACCCACCACTTTCACGAACCTGTCAGGGCTCAATCCCGCTTCCTCGAGAGTCCTCCTGGCTGCGGCAGCCCTCTGGACGGAAAGCTCCCAGTTGGTGATCTTCCCCCTTCTAAACGGCAGGGAGTCGGTGTGTCCCTCCACGATAATCTTGTTCTTGAAGTCTTTCAGGTTCTCCGCTATGAGCTGAAGCGCCCATTTACCCTTCTCGCTCAGCTTGTCCGAGCCGGGGGCGAAAAGAGAGCTTCCCTCCTTGTCGACGAGCTGGATTCTCACCCCATCATCCAGGATATCTATTATGAACTGGTCCTCTATGTCACCGAGCTGGTCTTTAATCGCCTCCTTCAACCTCGCTTTCAGCCTGTTCGGGTTTATCTCTCCCGCTCCCTTTCCGATCTCGTAATTTATGTCCTTCGACTCCCCACCGGGGTGCTCGAAAATCTGGGAAGATTCTCCGAGAAAGGAGACACCGGATTCCTCGAACAGGCTAAAGTGCTTGAAATACGAAGATATCCTCGCTCTTTTTTCCGGCGAAGCCATGGTGATGAGCCAGAGAAGGAGAAAAAACGCCATCATGGCGGTGACGAAGTCCGCATACGCCACTTTCCACGACCCGCCGTGCTGGCCTTCGCCGCTTTTTTTGACCCGCTTGATGATTATGGGCTGCTTCTTGTCGTTCACTTCTGTTTCACCTGCCTCATCGCCTCCTCGACTTCCTCGAACGTGGGCTTCACGTTGGAGGGAATCACCCTTCTTCCGAACTCTATCGCTATCTGGGGGGTCCCCCCGCTCACGAAAGACACAAGAGCCACTTTGAGCACGTTCAGAAACTCCTTCTCCTCCATCGCCAGGTGTTCCAGGTGCCTGGCAGCGGGACCCACGAACCCGTAACACAACAGAACGCCCAGAAACGTTCCCACGAGCGCCGCTCCTATGCTGTGCCCCAGAACCTCCGGAGGCTCGCTTATCTTGCCCATAGTGAGCACGACGCCGAGAACCGCCGCCACTATTCCGAGACCGGGAAGCGAATCCGCAACGTTGCTTATGCTCTTGTATGGAATCAGGAGCTCCTCGTAATGAGCGTCCAGCTCAGCCTCGAGAAGAGAATCCAGCTCATACGGCGCGATGGTGGTGGTTATTATCGTCCTGAGTGTATCGGTGATAAAAGTGAGCGCGTGATGATTCGCAAGTATGCTGGGATACTTGCTGAAGATGGGGCTCTGTTCTGGATTGTCGACGTCTCCCTCTATGGATATCAGACCGTCCTTTCTGATCTTGTAAAATATCTCCGTAAGAAGCTTGAGAGCTTCGAGATAATCATCTTTCTTGTATTGCTTGCTCTTCAATATTTTGAAAACTCCGCTGAAAACTATCTTCAGGACCTTAATTGGGGACGCGATTATCAACCCTCCCAGTGCGGCACCGAATATTATCACCACCTCCGCAGGCTGAAAGAGCACGCTCAGGTTCCCCTCTTCCATCAGATACCCGCCGATCACGCAAGCCAGCACTATGAAGGCGCCGATGATCGCCGTCATTTCCTCACCTCACCCCTTTTTCTCTCTTCTCCCTCAACTGTTCTCTCTGCTTCCTGAACACGTACTTGATTATCTCTTCCCTCACTATCTCATCCATGCCCACGAACTTCACCGCAGTGTAGTGAACGTCACCCTTCTTCTCGGACCTCACCACTTCGCCGTAAACGTAAAGTATCAGAGGCGGAATCATGGGAATCACCATCTTCAGTTCCAGGAGTTC
The DNA here is from genome assembly GCA_964429585.1 of uncultured bacterium. Classification (GTDB taxonomy): domain Bacteria; phylum Desulfobacterota; class Deferrimicrobia; order J040; family J040; genus CAYSCN01. The sequence goes on from CAYSCN010000007.1 coordinate 15,873, forward strand.
ACCCACCTGATAACTCTCCTCGGACGTAAATCCGAGCCCGCCACCCCCAAGGTTGACATCCCTGAAAGGGATGGATCCCACGTCCTCTTCCTTCATTGCGATCATGTTGATGATCATGTCCAGTTTTCTGTTGATGTACTTGAGCCATTCTCCTATCACGCTGTTTTCCATATCGCCCAAAGGCTCGGGCTCGGCGAGATACGAAAAACCGTACACACGACACCCGACCCTGTCCTTCTCTTCATCGCTAACGACTCTCACTTCTATGGGTATCCTCGCATCGACCCTTGAAAATTCTCTCCTGTTCAATAAAAAACCTCCTTCCGGCTTTGCCGTTCTAAATTCAATTATCGACACCTGGTCATCAAAATTTAACAACCGTTCCTCAATCCCTCTTGACCACTATCTCCACTCTCCTGTTTTTTGCCCTCCCCTCCTCGGTGTCATTCGTCGCGATCGGCCTGTACTCTCCATACCCTGCTATCGAAAACCTGTATGGGTCGAGTCCCTTGCTCACGAAATAATGCAGGACGCTGGCAGCTCTGGCGGTGGAGAGCTCCCAGTTCGAAGAATACCTTCCTCCCCTAACCGGCACGTTATCGGTGTGTCCCTCTATGGAAACCTGCCCCGGAACTTCTCTCAACGCCGCCACTATCTTGTCCAGCACAGGATATGCCTGCTTCTTCAACTCCGCCGAACCGGAGCGGAAAAGAAACGTCCCCGGTATCGTTATGACCACACCCCTGGAATCGCTCCTCAAAGAGAGCTCTTTCAGCTCACCCGTGACCTTCTTGAACGCCTCGACAATCTGCGACTCCTCGTCTATCACCACGGGAATCGGGTTTTCAATGACCTGGAAAGCTTTATTCAGAGAAGTGGAAAACTTCTCCAGCTTCGCGTGGTCGACGGTGCTCAGAGAATAAAGGGCAGCGAAAAAGGTGAACATGAGGGTGATGAAGTCGGCATAAGGGATCGCCCATCTCTCGGGATTGTCCTTCTGCTCTTCGACTCTTCTCTTCCTGCGTATTGACATCTCACCTCTTCCTCTTCCTGTGTTCTGCCAGAAACGACTCCAGCCTCGTTCTCAAAACGTAAGGATTGGCCCCGCTCTCTATTCCCATGATCCCTTCCACCACGAGCTCCATAAGGAAAACTTCCTCATTCACCCTGTTGTGTATCTTCTTGGAAAGGGGAAGAAAAATCAGGTTCGCAGACCCCACACCGTATATCGTGGCGACAAATGCCACGGCAATGCCCTTCCCTATCATGGAAGGGTCTGCCACGTTCCTCATGACCTGAATCAAGCCCAGGACCGCTCCCAGGATACCGATCGTCGGCGCATATCCCCCCGCCGCCTCGAAAACCCTCGAAGCCTGTTTCACCGTCGTCTCGTAAGTGACGATTTCCTGCGACAACACCGTGCGTATGGTGGAGACATCGATTCCGTCCAGAAGCAGCGTGAGCCCCTCCTTGAGAAACGGATATTTTATTCTTTCCATCTCGGGTTCGAGCGCCAGCATTCCGCCCTTCCTCGTTTTCACGAGAAGATCGATTATCGTGTCTATCAACTCCTCGGGAGTGGAAGGGAGCTTCTGAAAAGCCATACCCAGAGCTCTCACCGCGTTCACCACGTCCTCCCACGAGAAGGAAAGAAGCGTGGCTCCAATTGTCCCGCCGAACACGATTAGCGCCGCAGAGGGCTGTAGAAGGTGAAAGAGATTTCCCCCTTCCAGAATGTTCCCGACGAGGATGGCCCCAAGCCCAAGGGCTATTCCCAGGTAAGCGGCCAGGTCCACTTCTTATTTCTCCTCGAGCCCCTCAGCGAGCTTTTTCAATCTCGTCACGCTCTCCGCGAGAAGGGGGTGAAGCTCATACTGGAAAAGATCCGCAGCATACACCCAGTCTTCCCTCTCGAAGGCGGAAGTGATTTCTTTGAGGTATCCCCCCGCTGACTCCCAGAGAGAGAAAACCGCCGAGTCCAGCTCCAACCCGTATTTTTTCAACACTTCCACGGCTTCCTGGAGGGACGAAACGTACTCGAACAGCTTTTCCAGGTTGTTCACAAGGACAGAGACCTTCTCGAAGGCATCTCTATCCTGGGCAAACCTCAGTCCCTCCGCCACAGAGGGTATACTGTCGACCACTTCATCCATGATGACGCCCGTCTCGGAAAGGCTCTTCACCATAGCCTGGACGAGCTGTTCACCCTTCTCCATCTGTGCTTTCTCCATTTTTCTCCTCCCGTCAGGCAAATAACTGCCACTTCCATCCCCGCGCTCCAAGTTCCTTCTCCTTTATCGGACGGCCGAAGAAAATCCTGAACTCTCACACAGTTTTTTCAACCGCTCGAGGAGTTCCTGAAAAACAGCCGACCTCGACAGAAACCTTTCGTAAACTTCCCTCGTTCTCCCTGCCGCCTCGAGAGGATCTCTGTCGACAACCGCCTCCTTTTCGAGCCTGAAGAGGCGAACAAGCGGAACGAGCTGGTGAAAGGCAGTCCCTCTCTCGATGACCTGATGATCAATCTCTTTCAACCTCCCCAGAGCACGATCGATCTTCTCGAAATTCGGTTTCGCCTCCCTGAGTTCCCCCACAATACCATCGACGATATCCCTCGCTTCCCCTGTCATCTCGCACATCCACTCGAGCGCTCTCTGATTTTCCCGAAATTCCTCGATCACGGGACCAAGCGTCGAGAGATCGTAGAAGCTCGCAAGTTTATCCACAAGCCACTGCGGCGTCAGGATGCGGAATCCTTCCTCCGGTCTGCCGAAGGAATTCATGAAGACATATCTATACAGATAGGTGAGGAGGTCTTTCTCGCTTATGGGACGTTCTACGAGAGGCTGATAGTCGATTGCTCCGTCACCGGGATCGAAGAAAGACCTGTAAACCTGCATTTTGCTGAAATTTCCCGCATCGGGTAAGGTCTCCAGCTCTCCCCCCATAAGAAGCTTCGAAGCGATCTCGTATATCCCCTCAACGGGAATATAATCCCTGCATGAGAGGTGAGAGCAGTCCGTCCCGAACCTGCAGGGATGACACGGTATGAGGGGCTCCACCACGTAGTGATCCTTCCCGTAGGGGCCCGTCTGTCTGAAATAAGCTGTCTTCAAGAATATGCCGATCGACTTGGTCCCCACGGCCGTTGCAATGTGAAGGGGACCGGTGTCATTTGAAACGAAGAGGTCGCAGAAGGAGATGAGAGGAACGAGTTCCCCAAGGGTCGTTTTCCCCCCGAAATTGTATACCCTCTCCCGAACCATCTCCTCAATTCGATCGCACGCATCCTTCTCCCCCTTAGAACCAAAAAGAAGCACACCCGCACCCGTCTCTCTGGCGATGAGCTCAGCCAGACGTGCGAAATTCTCAATTCCCCAGGTTCTCTTCGCCTCGCTCGCGCCCGGGTGAATGCCCACCAGGGGCCTCCCGGTCGGAACGCCCGCTTCCTCCAGGAAACGCCGCGCCCTCTCCTTTTTCTCAGAAGTCACATCGAGATGGACTCCTTCCCCGCACGGCCCAAGACCCGCCATGAACAGGTGGAGATCGCAGATGTGGAAGGGACTGAAAGGACGGGATGAAACAATATTGAAAAAGAACCTGTGCCAGTCCTTTTCTATATACGAAGCCCCTTCGTCATCGATGCGAAATCCTCCAACTTCTTTCGCTCTCACCAGAGTTATCAGAAATGCGCTGACCCGGGAGTGAGTGAAGTTTAAGGCGATATCATACTCTCTGGCGTTTATTCTCTCGAGAACGCCCAAAGCCTCTCGATAGGCCTGAACTATCTCTCCCCTCCCCAACAGCTCGCCTAGCTTTCCCATCGGAAATGACACGACATCATCCACGCCGGGTATGAACGGACATATGCCTTTGAAAGCCTCAGATACCACGAGCGTAGCGTGGGATGAAGGATCTTTTTCTTTCAATCCTATTAGAACTGGTGTCGTCTGAATCAGGTCCCCCATACGGGTCAGGTTCAGTATAAGCATCCTCCTCATCCCGCGACTCCCATCATCTGATCCTTCACTTCTTTGAGGAGCAAAAGAATCTTCTCCACAGAAGTGAGGTGCCCTTTCCCATCACGTATGGTCTCAGCCAGATCGTCGATGGAAATTCTCCTCTTCCCCCCAACGTAACGAAACAGTGGTATGAGCTCAGGGTACTCCCTGCACTCCTTCAGCAACGCCCTCAGATCCTTTCCCCTCATTCCGCGTAACGCAGGCACGAAACCTCTTTCCACCATAAAACGAAACATCCCCTCGAGTCTGTGAGAGTAAGTGTGTTCCGCGAGAACCCTCTCTCTGCTCCTTTTTGCAACTTCCTCCCTCTCACCGGGATGCTCGAGGTAGTAGCGGATTTTATCTCTCAAATCCTCGATGCCAGAGAACGTTATCATCTCCTTATCCACTTCGAACAGGTTAGCCAGCTCGCTTCTTTCATCTACAAGCTGGAAAGCACCACAGGCAGATATCTCGAACGTCCTAGGATTGACGAAATCCCCACATGGGTCGATTCCCGGATGCTGAGCTGAGGAGTGCAGATTCAGGTTCACCTTTGTGGCGTTGAAAATCTTGACCATCTCCTCCGGGGTCACCCTCGCACCTCCCCTCTGCACGCACCTGCCGAGAGGGGAATTGAGGTTCCACTCATTCCCCCAGATTTTCAGAGGAAAATCCAGAATCCCCTGAAAAACCACGTGCCTGTTGTAGTATCCCGCTCCCACAAAGGATACGTCTGCCCCGTATTCAGCCATATCTTCGTGCGAAAGTTCCATAGGACGGTGAAACGACGGAAGACAGCCGAGTGGGAAGTAGGCGAAATTAACCGCGCCGATCCGCTTCAGCTCGTCGTGAAACTCTCCTCTTTGTATGGTGAAGAAATAGTCGTAGAAAGGCGCCGCGTCCTTCCAGTAATCTAAATGTCTGTAATTTTCCACAAACCAGAAGACGGTGGGAATACCCGCTGCCCTGAGTTTCTCGAGATATGCTGAAAGAATCGGAGCCTGCGCCAGGGCAAAAACCAGGTCCGGTTCCCACTCGAGTGCCTTCTCAACTACAAGCTCACTACCAAAACCCTCGAGCAGATTCCTCAAGTATCTCCTTCTCTCATAGCGAGATACCTCATCTATCAGCGAAGTGTACCCCTCCGAGAGGGATGAAAAATCGAGAAAGAACACCTCATGCCCCATCTCCTCGAGCGCACGCTTCACAAAGAGCGCTATAGGGTAAGCCCCCCCCTGGATGGGGCCAACAAGGAGAATTTTCAACCCACAGGAAACTTCCCTCCAGGCGGTAAGCTTCCTCTCCACTTCGGAGTAGAAATCCGGCGCCAGGGCCAGAGATGGCCTGTGTGAAAAGATCGAAAAGCCCCCTGATACAGGCGGAAGTTCAGGCTCAACAAGAAGGGCAACCCTTTCCAGAATGCTGCTCAAATCCCTCGACTCGAGGACGAATCTCAGGACGTCTTTTCTCCCCTCGTAGACGTATACGGGACAGTCGACTTCATCGAGCAAAACTTCCAGATGATAACCAAGCCCGAAACCGAATACAACGACGGTAGAATCCCCTCCATCGAAGGCCACGCTCTCCTTCCACCTCATCACCTCCCTCGCCGCCTCGTCGATGGGATCGTAAAGGCTGTGGAGAGAAACGCCATCCACCCGAAGAGACCTATGCCCGCTCCTTGTCTTAACCAGCTCGAAGTTCCTTTGTCCGGGAATTTCAACGGCTCTGCGAACATCCGGCGAGAGGAATTCGAGATTTTTCTCAAGCCAGCTCATCTGCAACCTCCAGAACGCCTCTCTTTCCCCCTCCCGGCAACCGAAAAGCTCATCTCGACCAACTCTATCCTCTCACGTAGCCTGCGCACTCCCTCTTCATCGCCGAGACTTTCACAAATCTCCGCCAGCCTTCTCATGGCAGAAATATCGAGCGGGTGCATGAGGAGATGCTCCTCGAGAGCAGTCTTCTCATCCTCTAATGTCGCCCCAGGGATTTCCGATTTCGCCCTTGGAGTGAGCCTGACAAGTTGGCCGAAAATGAGAAGGCGGGCTCTCTCATCGGCCGAACATTCATCCAGAAATCCCCCTGCCTTTTCTCGCAATTCCCCCATACGCTCTGCTTCCGCGTAAAACGGATCGACGAGCGGGATGAGCCCCTCGACAGCCCATCCAATGGGTTCAAGCTCCGACAATTTCCCCAAAAACTCCGCCGAAGTTACGGCTCCCTGCACTGAATCAAAGTCGCTGCAATCGACTGGAAAGTTTGGCTCATCAATAAAAATCAATAAAATATCCCCTTCCCCCGGCGGAATCTCCGAAAAGGGGACCTTCTTCAAATCGTCACACACGACAATTCGTTTCTTGTTCGATGCGTCCCCTGGAGACTCTTCAACCATGAGGGAAAGAAGAGGCATGTCCTCAAGTGACGTAACGGCACTCAAAGTACTTCCAGGGAAATAACTCCCTATCACGCCTGCTGCCACGGCATCTTTTGTCAAGGAAGGAACCGAATAAACTTTTTTCCTTCCAGCCACATCATTCCAGGTATACCCAGCGCAGTTTCCTTTCTTGATCTCGTTTATCAACTTTGTCCATCCCTTGAGGAACCTGGAGAGAGGGAAAAGCCTCTCCACAGTCTTCTTCCCCATTTCTCCCAACGTTCGTGCGAGACCTGGATCCCTCATCAATAGCTCCACTCTTTTTCTCAGAACATCCACATCGTCGGACACGAAACCGTTGAAGCCGTCGACAATGGGAGAAGTTGAATTCCTAATGCTCACGACAGGGATACCTGTCGCCAACGCCTCCAGCATGGCAAAATTGTATCCGTCATCCAGGAATTCATACGTCGTGTTCAAGTACACGCGATGAGAACTGAGATTTTCCTTGAGATCCTCCCAGGAACTGGAAAGCCGGGCTCCTTCCACGTCCGGATTTATCCCCAAAACCGTCACATCCACTCCGTCCAGCATCTTCGAAATTTCCCCGTCCATTCCAAAAGCCCTGTCTTTCTCCCGAAGAAATTGCCCCACCCTCAATACAGCTGCATAACTTCCGTCCCAATTATGATAATCATTAACGTCCACACCCAACTCTATTACGATTCCATCGATTCCCCAGGTATTTCTCTTCTTTTCACTCACGAACACCGGGATAATTAATTCGTGGCAGGCGAGGGACTCCACGAGTCGAGAAAAGTATTCTTTTCCCAGGACATCGCCCCTCTCATCGCGAATAACCCAGGGCAACGTGTGAAAGACGATTACCGTGGGCACTCGATAGTCAGCAACATCAGCGAAGTCCAAATTGTTATGACATATGACGAGGTCATATTTCCCCTCTTCGAGATTGCGTCTTGCATCTTCAAGTTCAACGAAGTTGAAATTCCGTGGGACAGGCCTGAACTCCTCCATCCAGCGGGCCGTTCCTCCCTTGAACCTGAGCACGACGTCGAAATCGTAACCGGTCCTTGAGAGAGAATGGAGGTACGCCTCGTGCCAGTTGAAGGTAAGGATTTTTAGCCTCCGCATTTTTAATACCTCACCTACTTTCCCAATGTTTTTCCCATAGTTAGTGCTAACTCTCCGCACACGTCAGTCGGTTTACGAATAACACCCTCAACTGAAAGACAATTTTTTTTCTATCCTTTTCGAACGGTCAAAAAAGGTTTCAGACAAATTCACAGTTTTTCTCTTCACCTCCTCAAACACCCTCGATAAAATAAGCAAATCTTCACGGGTAAGGCCACCTCTTAGAGTCAAAAAATCATCTATTATTTCAAGAATCTTCTCGTACCTCCCAACCTCCTCCCAAAGTTCGATAATCCTAAGTAAAAGCCTCACATCATCAGGTCGCCTCTTTATATTCTCATAGAGAACTTCCAGCCACTCGGTTACCACTTTCTCCTTGCCCCAGTCTTGGGTAAGTAATGATTTTTCCTGAATCTCTGCAAATCCAGAAACAATTCTCCTCAACCTCACCGCCACGTCTTTGAAATGTATCACTCTTCGAGTGATCGACAACAATTGCCTCAATTCCTTAAGGACCCTCTTTTTCATCCCGAAAACGTAAAGTACCTGAAGAAATTCAATCCTCAAATCCAGATCAAACGGCAGGAGCTCGATAGCCCTCTCAAACGCCTCAACGCTTTCATTCATACAACCGATTAAAGCGAGTTTCTTCCCAAGCTCCCGGAACACTATCCCAAATTCGGGATAAATTTCACATGCCTTTGCAAGCAATCCAGTTGAATCGAAAAGACTCCCAATTTTTCCTTCTATCAACCCTAAAAAGTAAAATCCCAATGCAAGGAAGATATTTCTGCCTTCTACACTTGCATCTTCCTTCTCACCACTCAGATATTTCATGAGCACATTATTCAACGCCCTCACATACGTCTTCTCTGCCAACTCAAAATCTCTGTTCTGAAGGCAAAACAAATCAAGATTACAATCCTCTTTCTCAAGTATGGTCACAAATCTCAAAAAAGATTCCTTCCCATTGACGTAATCCCCTCTCCTTAAGTAAAAAAGTCCAAGATTGTAGTATGCCATCGCGTAATTGGAATCTAGCTCCAAAGCTCTTTGTAACAGATTCACAATCCCCTCACCCTGTACACTCAACTCACCATCATTAAAAAGAAACAATAAAGATGCTTTAACAACAGCAAGGTTAGTTAGCGCCCTGGGAGAAGGAGCCTTTTCTACCGCTTTCTCAAACATAGTCGCGCTCATTTCGAGCATAGCCGCTTCCTTTCCTACTCCAATCGATCTGAAAAACGCATAATAGTAAATCTCTCCGAGTCTCTCGAAATACTCTGCCTCGTCACCCACCAAACGGTGAGCTTTCTTTCTAATCCTATTAACCTCCCCTTCCTTAAACCATCGTCCCACCTCTTCAACGAACATGACAAACCTCTCTCCTCCCAAAAAATGGGTGCTTAATTTATCCCTCGCAGCATTCGAAATCTTCTGCAGCATATCAACATTCGATATGCAATCCTCCACGCACTCCTTCAATCGTTCCAGGTCGGACGATACAAACTCTTTACCATCAATAAAATACTTTTTGATTTCTTCACCAGGATCTATAACAACGCAACCCTGGGATATCGCCTCAAGAACTCTGTTACACATGGACCCATATCTATGGAGAGAAAGTGTCATCTTCGAATTTCCTAAAAGTTCAAGATAATCGACGTAACTCTTTGTAGGGGGGAGAACGAAAAGTTTAACATCGTCTGAAACTTCTAAAAGTTTTAATATGTACTTCGATCTGTAAGGATGTGCCACATCATCTATGAACGTTGTATAAACCAAGTCATATTCCCTCTCTTTCAATGGCTTAACGCTTGGAGGGAAAACCCCCGCGTAACCATGAACGTAAAAATCTACAACATTCTTCGCTCCCATCCTTTGTAGAAGTTCTTTTTCACGACTACCCCCAACAACAATTAGATCCACACACTCAATTATCCTCCTCGTTAGAGGAACATCGTAATCCCAGTCCCCAAGATATGCCACAATGGGAAAAGGAAATTCCTCAATATCAGGAGGCAAAAGATTCCACTCTACACTCCAAAGAAGACAGAAATCAGGGATCCAGTCAGCTGGTAGTCTCCTCACAACTTCCTTAAATGAATCCCCTGGTCGAATCCTTATTTGCACCCCCTCGTTATATCCAAAAGTGATTACTTCACAATCATCGGGCAAACAATCGAGAAAATTCTCCGGGAAAAAGGAAGCGAAATTTTTTCTCTCAAGGGCATTCCCAACGCCGAGAAGCAGAACCCTCATAATTCACCTGTCAAATCAATACTTTGTCTTTGTTTTCAAGAAACCACCTAACCGTTCTCTCCACACCCTGAACAAGGGGAGTGGGCCTAAAATGAGGCATGAGCATCTTCAATTTCCCCACGTCCAGACACTTGGATTTCGCCCCTACATAACGGGTCCTGTCGAATTCAACTCTCCCAAAATCGAAATCCACAATATCGCAGATCAACTTAGCGAACTCTCTTATCGTAAGCTCCTCCCCCGATCCAACGTTCACAATCTCGTTGTCGACTTTTTCTGAAAGATAAAGAAGCGCATCAACAAAGTCGTCCACGTAGATAACCTCTCTCTTTTGATATCCATCACCCCAGAGAACCACAGGTTCACCGTACAACTTACCCTTCAATATCTTCCTCACAAGATCGAAAATAAAATGCATCTGCCTCCCATCTGTGTGATACTCAGGGCCATAGAGAGTTGATGGAACCAGGTACAAATATTTCAAGCCAAACTGCTTGTTTAGGGCAATGAGCCCGATATAAAGCATTCTCTTAGTCATCGCATAAGTAAACAGGCTATCTATTGGCTCACCAACGAGGTAATTCCCTTCAACATGCTCCATATCAGGAGGATAGGCACAACTCGTCCCCATGCATATCAACTTAGCTTGCGGCTGATACCTCTGCCACCAATCCAGAACGTGAGAATTTATCAACTGATTCCTAACCCACTGCTCACCTGGGTGGTAAAGGCAAAAATCACCTGCCTGCGTCCAGGCGGCGAGGTGGTAAATCACGTGGAAACGCTCTCTGTCAAATTTTTCGAGAGAATTTGACTTCGTTAAATCGCAATTGCTCGAGTTCAGTTCCACCACACTGTACCCTGCCTCCTTCAACCTCCTGCACAGAAACCTACCCAAAAATCCCGTAGCGCCAGTAACCAATACACGCACTTTTATACCTCTCTTGGTCTTATGGGAAAGTAAAACTCAACTCCCTTCTCGATCAGTTCCCTATTGTTAGCAAGTATCTCTTTTCTGAAATTCCACGCGAGAACATAATAAACATCAGGTGGGACAGTAAGTTCTTCTTCCAGTACAATTGGAATGTGCATTCCGGGGGAATAGAGCCCTTTTCTGAGTTTATTCTTCTCTACGAGACAATCCAAATATTGAGTCCCTATTCCGAAGTAATTCAACAAAGTATTCCCCTTCACGGGCGCACCAAATCCGAAAATCCTCTTTCCTTCTTGCTTCTTCCTCTCCAAAAACGCCAGGCTCTCTTCCTTCAAACATGATATTTTTTCGGCAAAACGCAAATATGTTGACAATTCGTTCGTGCCGCTCTTCCTCTCTATCGCAACAAGTTCCTGATACCTTCTGGAGGGCTTTCTCCCATTTCTATGAGAAACAAACCCCACGATTGAGCCTCCGTGAATAGGAGAAAAATAGGCATCAAACATCGAAAGGTCATGCATATTTAACAGATATTCTATTGTCTCCAGCGTATAATAGAGCAGGTGTTCATGATAAATCTGATCAAACGCCACGTTTTCCACGATACTTTTCATATAAAGAAACTGAACGACGAAAACACCATCATCTTTTAGGAGATACTTTATCCCATCAGTCACAGAATGAAGTTCCTCGAGATGAAAAAATACACCGGCAGCGTTTATGACGTCGAACTTCCTCCCTATAAGTTTGGCCGTATCGAGGTTGAAAAACCTGTTTAGAGTTGGAATACCAGATTCATTAGCAATTCGGGCTATCGTCTTGGAAGACTCAACACCGAGCACTTCATACCCGAGTTCCATGAAGTGTTTAAGTTGAGTCCCATCATTTGAACCTATATCAAGAACGGACTTTTTTCTTTTCCACCCGAAAAATCTCTTATCAACATCAAGAGCAACAGCCCTAAAGTGATTGCTCAGGGTTTTTGTAACGCCCGAGAGATAGGTATGATCACCAAACATAACCTCTTTTTTTACCGTGAAATCAAGCTGTGCTGTTTTACACTTATGGCAGTATACAACCCTCAGAGGATAATACGGTTCCTTTCCAACTTCCTCGATTTTCAAAAAATTGTTCGCCCAGGGCTGCTCTCCCAAATCAAGGAAAAGTTCTAAATCCGACGCATTGCAAACCCGGCAATTCATTTAAAATCCCTCCCTACCACGGATGTATATGCTGCTCATACCTATTGTCGTTAAACAACATGTATGCAGGTTTTACCTTCCCACCCGTTAATCGCTCATGATAATCCGCAACTTCACATGCCGTTTCCCATGCCCTACTTACAGCTCTCACGTAAGAAATGTGCGTATTATTTATCGGCCGTTCCAGAGCACGATATGCCGAAATGAGTTTCTTCAACCCTTCTCTGAACTCATCAGCGGGGAAGTCTTCCGCCTCCCTGCCAAGGAAATCAAGCACGTTCAGAGCCAGTTCGACATCCGTGCTTAAGTGCTGACAGTAAGATTTTCTATATCCCAGACAATCAAAGAAAAACCCTACCACGTCTTCCAGATCCCAACTCGAAAACGCATATTCAACTCCTGCAAGTGACCTGTAAAGGTGCCAAGCCCTCAAATCTTCCAACTCCGCCCTTGGCCCTTGAGTAGCCCTCTCCTCGGGATAGTTCCAATAGACCCCGAGAACCCTATCAACAAACCCCGTCTTGATGAATGGCATTACTCTGCTCTTGAATTCAGTATCCCCAGCTGCCTTGAAAGAAGGGTCATAAAATCCAAACTTAGAATGAATTGACTTTCTGTACATGCCTCCAACGTACGCAAGGTAACAGGTATCAAGGTAAAAATGTCCGTGCCTGTATCCCCGCCTATCATATGGCATTATGTCTTCCAACAGCCTCCCAGCAGAATCTACGCTCGTCACTACACTGCTCCCCTGAACCCAGTCCAAGTTAGGGTTTTTATCAAGCTCATCCGCCAATACATTAAGACAATCAGGTACAATCATTTCATCTACGCCTAAAAAGGTCAGATACGGTCCCCTGGAAAGAGATATTCCCCTGTTCCATGCGCTCTGGATGGTCTCCCTGTGGGGTGTTCTGGCATACAGCACTTCAATATCAAGAGATTTCATGCAATCCCTGAAAACTCCATAATCCCCTGCTGGTGATCCCGTCTCCACAATTACAACTTCCGCTTCTTTGTTCTTTAATAGAGTTTGGTGGGATAAGATCCGCAAAAATCGAGCTAGTTTGTCCGCAGCATTGTATAGAGAAACCACTACAGTAACGCGGTAATTGCTCCTGCTCCGCCTGTCATCAAATATCTCATAATCATCATTTATTATCTTAAGATGCCTGTTCCTATTACGATATTCTCCTATCAGAGATGAACATGCAGATTTCCCGCCGCCGAACAAAACCTGACACGCTTTCGCCTCCTCCGCGTATCCTTCCCTACTGAGAACCTCTATAACATAAGGAAGATAACCCTTCTCATCCTTTCCCAGAGAGCGCATCACTCTTATCATGTATAAAGCCGCGCTCAATTCATTTCCTAATCGTCTCTCGATTCGGACAATTTCGTCCCAAATTCTGATCCGGTTGATGTGGGTGTAAAGGAGTAAATTCTTAAACGCCTTCAGTTTCTTACTCAAATCAACCTTCGAATTCTCAGGAAGCTCAAATACTTCCTTGAAAAGTTCAAATACATGCGATGCTTTCTCCGAATCCTCCCACACTGAGCGATAATTTCTGGATTTCACATTTTTTACAGATTTATTCGAAACAACTTTTCCCTTTCGAGAAGAGACATCCCTCAATTCCGAACCCTTCTCTCTACCTCCGTTCTTCCCCCCTCCCTCAGTCAACAACCGCACGACCCTCTTAATTTTCCGGGAAAAAGATCTCAATGAAACTTCTCTCATCTTCATCAAATTCAGATACCACTTCCACAATTCCTGCTTCATATCCTCGTCTGCACCAGAGGGCAAACCGTATATTTCTTTAATATCCACCCTCATTTTTTCAAACTTCCTTAAACTGGAAACAACATCGAATAATTTCGTTCTGTATTCATCGTAATTCTCAAGAACCGACTGTATCCGTCTCGCCGAATTGTATACGTCCGAAAGGTCTATGAAAACATACGGTATTTCCGGAAAATACTCATTCAGCATTGAACACACCATGGCTCCACTGCCTATTGCCACAGGACATCCGGAGAACAAAGCCTCTAAAGAGACGAGGTTAAGGGTATCGTACCGTGAAGGAAGTACAACAACAGACCTCGCCGAATATATTCTCTTGAGTTCCTTGGGGGGCATCGGGGGAAGAATTTCCACCTCTATACCTCTGTTTTCGAAAATCTCTTGAAGATACTCAGTGGATCTTTTTCCATTACCGTCCACGTCCTCGGGACCGACCACAAAAGCCTTACCATATATCTCTTTTGGCAACCACCACACTATATCTGCAAATATATCTGGTCCCTTACATTTCTCAGTTCTCCCCACGAAATATAGACTCGGCTTCCCCCCTCCCTTATCCCAATCCAACGGGTCGGGAAACTTTATAAATCCCATTGGATTGATAAAGTGAGCATCAGGCCGGAATTTCTCTCTTACTTCTTCAACATATCTATTGCTAATACCGTAAAGGAGATCTACTGCCAGGTACTGCATCCTGTCCTTTATCTCCAGAACTTCCACAAAATCCCTCGAAGGAGCCCAACCTAACCGAGCGGTCATTGAAACTCTCCCATGCAACGATAAAACCGTCCTACCAAAATCGACCCCGTGGAATCTCAAAGCTGACTCGATAAAAAATCCGCTGTTTGTGTATTCAGGAATATCCACAACGTCGAATTCCATCTTTTCCACGGACGCAGCTATATTGCTGTCCCTCACAAAATCGGTGGCAAAACACGAAGATGGGTAGGAAAAGTAAAAGAAATCGCCAAAATCGTCAGTCCTGTAATATTCTTTATAAACAATAGGGATAGCGTTTTTGGGCCGAGGACTTTGCGGATTCTCTTTCTTGATAAGATAGTGAAATTGAATATCTGGATAGGCTTCTATTAAACTTTTGTAAACCGTCTGTCCGCCTCCAACTTTATGAAAAAGATCAAAGTCTGCGATTAAAACTTTCATTTACATTCCCCCAGCCATCTCGCCTAATTTCTCCAAGTTTTTCAATGCTTCCTTGTAACCAGGACAGAGATTCAAAGATTCCCTGAAACACAAAAATGCATTACTTTGGTCCCCAAATGCACAGAAAACAACTCCCAGATTGTTCCACGCCCTGTGATCTTTTGGATTTATTTTCACGAGTTTGTGAAATACTTCGAGGGAATCTTTAAGTTCTCCTTTTTCGTAAAACTCGATGCCGATTCCCTCGAGCTTGTCCCGCGCCTCTGAACTTCCGCACGTCGCAGACTCAACATACACTTCTACAGCCTTCTTCACGTTACCCGCTTTGTAGAAACAGTCTCCCAAATACTCCGAAGCCTGCGCTTTCTTCCTGCTGGTTTCAGGCAACAATTTTCGAGCGATTTTCAAATATTTCATTGCCCGCTCCAGTTCTCCAAGATAAAAACACGCCACACCCATGTACAAATTACATTCAGGATTCAAAGGGTCATACTCAAGGCATTCCGCTGCGAACTTTCTGACCAGGTCGAATTTGAATAGGCGCAGATAGTTTCTTGCAAGAGAAAGACATATATTTCCTGCATCAGGGTATATGGAATAAGCTTTCTCATACAACTCGATTGCCTTTTCCGTTTCCCCTAACAACTCGAAGAAGTTTGCACTTTCTATTAATTTGTAAAGTTTACGCCTAAAAGAAAGCGAAGTAAGAGGAGAAAACACCTTCTTAAACAATCCCCCCACAGCGATACCCAATGTACATGCGAGGCCTTTTAATCTGTATTTCATCACCATCTTCCCCAAATTCTTCTCAATAGTTTCTGTATCTGGCATCGAAAATCATTTCAAAGCCTTTCAGCAGCTCTTTTATTCCGTCATCAAGCGAGAATAGAGGCTTCCACCCCAGCGACTCGATTTTCTCATTGCTCACTATGTAATCTCTCCTGTCTGGGTCGTGTCCTACAGGCGCTGAAAAAATGTAGAAATCAGGAACGTGCTTCTTAATCTTTTCACAGAGTTCTCTCTTCGTGAGATTTGCGGAACTCAAGCCGATGTTGAAAGGCTCCCCCCTCATCTCGTCGTAATTCCGGAGGGCGAAAACGAACGCCCTTGCCACGTCTCTTATATGTATGAAATTTCTCCTGAAGTGCTCTTCGAATAGGATAATGTAACGGTCTTTATACGCTTTGAATGTAAAGTCATTCACCATTAGGTCCAACCGCATTCTCGGGCTCATTCCAAAAACAGTAGCAAGCCGGAAAGTGATGGCATTTCCTTTATCAAGAAACGCCTTTTCCACCATCACCTTCATCTTCCCATACTCTGAAACGGGTCTTAATGGAGATTCTTCCGTACAATATTTATCCTTTTCGCCGATTCCATAACCACTATTTGTTGTGGGAAAAATTACCATCTGTGAAGGAGAGATCTTTTTTAACATCATGAGATGGGCGTCAACGTTGATTTGTCTCGCCACTTCCAGATTTGCCTTACACGCGGGAGCACCGACTATTGCAGCAAGTGGTATTACAACGTCATGTTCACGGATCAAGGAATTAATCAAAGATTCATCCCGTATATCTCCTTTCACAAACTTAAAATTCTTATAATGGCAACAACCGAGCAATGAATTCTGAAAATACATCAAGTTATCCAGAACAGTGACTGAGTACCCTTCTTTCAGCAAAATCGGGACCAAAACGGAACCGATATATCCAGCCCCACCAGTGACAAGTATTTTTTCTTTACTCATCACAAAACTCTCCTATGATTTTACTTGCCATCAAATAACTTTCAGGCGTGCCTATGTCAAAAAATAAACCGCTGAAGGGAAAAACATACCCCTTTTCCTTTATAAAACTGGGGAGCAAATCCCTTTCCAGTGAGACTTTTGAACCAATAGGAACTCTCTCAAACAAGCATTTACTGAAAATGTAAACTCCAGCATTTATGAAACATCTTCCACAACCCTCCTCTTTTTCAACAAACCCCTTCACCCTGCCCGAAGAGTCGAAATCAACGACTCCGTACCTTTTCCCTTCTTCCACTTCTTTTACGAGCACTGTCCAATTTCCTCCATGACTTTTATGAAAATCCCATAACTCCCCAAAATCCAGATCCACAAAAGTATCTCCGTTTAACACGAAAAATTCCTCTCCCTCGACGAATTCCATCGCAAACCTTACCGCGCCACCTGTATCGAGGAGGTCCTTTTCTTCGGCGAACTCTATGTCAAAACCGAATTCTTCGATCCCTTTGCCTTTGTATCTTTCAATTATTTTGTCCGCTCCGTAACCCACCGACAGAACAACTCTTCGAAAACGGGAGAAACGCCTCATTCTAACAAGCATTAAATCAAGAAAAGGTCTCCCTCCTATAGGAGCAAGGGGTTTGGGCAGCTCACCCGTTATACTTCTTAACCTCGTGCCTCTTCCTCCAGCAAGTATTATCGCTTCTACCTTGTTCATATCCTTTAAAGCCTCAAGTAAATAATCTTGGATCCCTCGTTCTCGAACTTAAATTTGACTTCCAGAAATTTCTTTAGAGCCTCCCTAACTTTCATCTTCTTTTCCGGGGGCACGAGAAAAAATAGGAACCCTCCTCCACCAGCACCGGCTACCTTACCTCCATAAGCCCCCGCTTCCAGTGCAACGCTATATGCCTCATTTATCAAGCCATTTGATATGTTTCGAGAAAAACGCTTCTTCAATCCCCAACTCTCATGTAGCAACTCACCAAGAAATTTCACCATCTCCTCTGGCGAACAGTCTGAAATTATTTTCTCCGCTTCGAAAACCATCTGGTACATTCTGTCGAGATAATTGTCCAAAGATTTATTTTTAGTATTTTCAACCTGCTCCTTTGCTATCTCACTCGCATATCTGGTCAATCCCGTGTAAAAAACCAAAAGACAATCGTTAAAATACTCATACTTTTCCCTGGATATAATTACGGGCCTTACATCTATGCCTTTCTTGTGGAATTCGATCAAATTCAATCCTCCAAAAGCGGCGTGAAACTGGTCCTGACAACCAACGTTTTCCCCGATAAGTTTTTGCTCAATGAAAATTGCCTCCTCCGCGAGTCTCTGCTTGGATACAATCTTCCCCTCGAGAGCGTAGAGTGCGTTAAGCAATCCCACGGTAAACGCCGAAGAAGAGCCGAGCCCCGTCCTCGCTGGCAGGTCCGCAAAAATGTGAATATCCAAATTTCCATTCATTTTCTTGTATTTTAGTGTTTCTCTGACACTTGGATGTATTATGTCTTCCACATTCTTAACAAGTTCCGCCCTCGAATATCCAACCCTTATCTTATATTCAAAAAATTCGCTTAACCTATTAACACTAACGTACACGTACTTATCAATCGTGGTCCCGAGAACTGCTCCTCTTTTTCTTTCAAAATACTCCCTATAATCAGTCCCACCACCAAAAAAACTGAGCCTAACTGGCGTCCTTGAAATTATCACTTTTCCGAACCTCCCTAACCTGGGTGAAAAACAAACACCTGGAGAGATAGCAAGACACATGCCATCAATAAAAGGAGGCTTTCTCTTTGAAAAATCAGGTAATTACAACATTTTTAAATATGAGGCAAAAACGGATATCCACATGATGTCAACCCAGTGACATCTATAATCACGAAACGTGTCATTATATTGACCTACTTGTTCCAACTCCTTCAAAGAGGAAATCATTTGAAAAGCATTTTTTTTCCTTCTATTATTAAAATGTTCTAATCTTCAACACACAGAGGCACAGATGAAGGAAAAAGAAACTCCATTGGTTTCCGTTATAATCCCAACCCGTAACAGGCCAGATGATCTGCTCTCTGCCATTGGGAGTGTAATTTCTCAAACATACCCTAACATTGAGATAATAGTCGTTAACGATGGAGGTGAAGAAGTAGCAAACCTTCTGGAAAGCGTAAAAGGCACTATTCCAATCACATACGTGAAACACCCCACACGACGAGGTCCCGGAGCTGCAAGAAATACAGGGATCAAGAAAGCAAGAGGGAAGTACTTAGCATACTTGGATGACGACGATATATTTTACCGGGATCACGTAGAAACGCTCGTAAACTTCCTTGAAAGCAGCGAGTACAAAGTCGCTTATACAGACGCATACTGCGCCCTACAGACTAAAAAAGGGGGGAAATATATAACATATTCTAAGTCCTTACTTTACTCATACGAATTCGACGCCGAAATGCTTCTCGTTTTAAACTTTTTCCCCACCCTCTCTGTAATCCATGATAAAGCATGTATCCAGAAAGTTGGATTCTTCGACGAATCATTGGAAACCCACGAAGACTGGGACTTCTGGATAAGGTTATCACGGATATACACTTTCAAACACATACCAAAAGTAACCTGCGAATACAGGAGAAGAGCAGGGGGAGATACGATAACCGAGAAAAAACGACGCGATTTCTTGAAGACGGCGAAGATTATCTACTCCCGTTACCGTAAGTACGCAGAGGGGACATCATGGATTCTGAAAGCTCAAGAAAAGGCGATATCATCTCTTGAAGCGGAAACTTTCATTAGGTCGATCGAGTTTCCCCTTGTTTGCAGTAATAGACCAAGAGACTTCTTAGACAACGTTACCGTTCTCATCCAATCCAGCAGCTACGATGCTAAAAAAATCAAAGAAAAAATAACAAAGCAAAAGAAGGTCCCGAATGTGGAGATTGTCATTACCGGTCAACCGCTCAATTCAATAGAATCCCTCACTGGAAAATATCTGCTTATGATGAACGAACCTTTTGAGCCTGTAAATGAATTCTGGCTTTACAACATGCTCGTCCCTTTCATCAATCATACGGAAATTTCTGCAACAACATGTAAATCTTTCCCCAATAAAGACGATCTGTTCTCTCTCTGGTTAAAAGAACAGTCCAAGAAAGAAACTGTAAATACTGACAGGATTCTGTGTTTAGAAGGCACATCATACAACCAAATAAGCTTCGAAATATGGGGAATTGCTTTACAAAAAATTATAAACAAAATTGATCCATTGGTCTGCTGCTTTAAAAGGGAAATAATCATACATTCCGATGTATTCCCCTTATTGGGATGGGAAAACGGGTTGAAAAAAGCGCTATTGAGCGGGCTCTCCATCGGCGTAATTAATTCCACTGGAGTAATAAAACCCCCACCAAGCGCACTCATTGTTTTAAAAGAAGAATTTAAAAAAGTCCGAAAATCACAAAAACTTCCCTTATTTCATTTCATCAGGAACAAAATATCCTTTGAAAAAATTATCGTTGACGCGATCCATCTTCTCGAAATTATCTCACTTTCTGTTGCCTCAACCCCAGAGGAATATATCTCACCCGCCTCTTTCCTGAATTCCTTAAAAAAATATTTCGAATCAGTCCCCTTCACAGAAAGAGCAGCAGATAACCCTGATTACACGGAGCTAAAAAAATTTCTGGAACTCGCACGCGAAAAGGTGAAAAACCCCTCATCATACAGCACTAACTTGAAAGAGAACATTTATCTCAGAGATTTCGTAGATCAGTTACACAGTTTTGTAGCTTTTTCTGAAAAGCAGGAGAAACGAAAAAGCTGGAATAAAAGCGAATTCTCCCGGCATCTATTCAGAATTTTCGCACTGGTCTTAGCCAAATGTCTCGGCATCTTCTGCTTGGAACAGGAAATTGCCTCACACGAATCGAAAGAGGCAGAAGCAATAGATTACCTCTTTAACCAATGGTCCTGAACTCATTGGGATAACGCCCACTTCCACGTCACACAATTCCCCTTCTCTGCCAAACAGTTGTCGTTACTTACAATAGAGGAAACAAAAAGGCATTTCCCCTTGCGCAGGTGAACTATGGATTCTACAACCTCATACTCCCAACTTTGCAGAAGTCTTTTTCAAAACCTCGCAAATCCTCCTCATTCTCAAAGTATAAGTATGTTCCTTATAAACCCTTTCTCTCGCTCTTTTTGACACCAATTCACGCTCTTTTTCATGAGAAAGGTAGTATCTTACAATGTCGCGAAGTTCATCCACCGACCTGAAAACCACCACCTCCTTGCGCACATCAAAGAGTTCCCACAGGGATTCCCTGTAATCCGTTACGAGAAACCCCCCGCATGCCGGAACGTCGAACACCCTCTGATTCGCCCCGGAAGGCATCTGAAGGCTTGTGAAGTTGAGGTTCACGCAGCAACTGCGGTAGAAAGCGGGCAGTTCGTCGTAATAACTCAGAGGCCCTTCAATAGAAAAACCCCCGTTTAAAAGATCTTTCCAGCCCTCATCGCCGCGTATCACCAAATCAAAGCCCTGAAGTGCCGAAAAACACTGGATCCTGTAAATCTGAGAGGACTTCCATAACACGGATTCCACAAACCTCGCTTTTTCAATTCCACACAACCCTTCAATTTCCTTCTTTGCCCAATCCGGAAAATACTTCTCCACCGACTCGTAGAGAGACCCCTCTTCCGCCAGGAACCTCCGCAGTAACACCCTGGAACACTCCTCTATCACCTCCCTGGAGGATGGTGAAAGTATCTCCATCGCTTCTTTAAGATCTATCCTGTTGGAGCTACCCACGAATCCGACACGGACAGAAGCCCCTGTCGTAAACCTTTTTCCCTTCTTAGGAGAAAAAACCGACTCATCGGTGGCAAGCGGCAAAAACTGGATCTCTCTGTAACCTAAACGTCGCATCATCCGTCGGTACGCGTAATCCCAGAGAAAAATGGTGCAAATCTCGGAGACGTTTCCTTTATGTGGTGACACTATTATCTCCGGACTATCGACGTACCAGACCGCTGCGGGAAGACCTATGGATTCGAGAAAGCTCGTGAGTTCCCCCTCCTCATCAAACCCCAAGTGATTCACGGAGAACAGAAAATCCGGCCTATACTCCAGGACCGCCTTCGCAACTCTCTGTAATACCATGCTGGTTGAATCACCTTTGGTGCAAGGCACCGAAACCACCCGGTGTCCAAGGCGCATAAAAGCCTTCTTTACCTCCCGAACGACGAAATAAGGAAAATCCAGCAATAGAACGGTCAGTTTTTCGCTTTGAAACTTCGGGTACGTAAGTTTATCCCGCACGTTTACCTTCGCACCGCTCCCCAGAAGACGCTCAACCTCCTCAAAAAATTCCGGATGGATTTGCCTGATGGGGAGATATGAAAACACTTTTATCGCCGGCATGCCTTTCCTCACCCTAACACCAAGCACTTTCGCCACCACATCCTTGGGAGACAGTCCCTCGAGGAGGAGAACGTTGTCAGGAAAATTCTGATGGAGCCTGGCTTCCCTTCTGAGTTCCCTCATACCCACGAGCGGACACGCTGCAACAATCTGATTCGAGGGCAACCTTTCTGCGAGGGACGCCACGTGATATCCCATTCCTACACCAAGAACTAGTACAATCTCATCTTCCTGGGCGGAAACTCTCTCCGCGAATCTCTTTCCTTCTCCAACCGGGTCGAAGAGGCTGTGTATAACCCTTTCGCTTCCATCAGGAAGAATGGCGACTAGCGAATCCACGCCGGTTTTCGATTTAACCACTTTGAACGAGACTCGGTCCAGAGACATAAGTCTCCCCCGACAAACACTTTCTCAACCGTGAGAGCAAAATCCCTGCCAGATTACGCCGATATGTTCAGCTTTCCTGACCTTCTGCTGGATGTTTTGCGGCGGGATCTCCTGATTAGATTCCTGGCTCTGGAAACCTCGTCCATGTTGGACTTCAAAATGGCAAGGTTGGTGGAAATCATTTCCATCATCTCGCCGTCTATGGCGAGCACTTCCTCCAAGACTTCCTCATGCAATAGCAATTCATCCCCCTCGATGTCAACTCCGTGACGCTCAGATGCCCGATCGGTGTCAACTTTGTGAACTTTAGAGCCCATTTTTCTCAACCTGTCTATGAGCCTCTCTCTCTCCTCCATAAGCTCGAGGGCTTCTGAAATCCTCCCCGACAGCAGCGCTTCTTTCTGCCGGAGCGCAAGATTTTTCAACTCCTGAACCACTGTCATATCCTTATCCCCATTTCAACCCGAGTTTCTCCCTGAGGAACCAAAGATGCGCCCTGCTTCTCCATGTCCTTCCACCCTTCGGCTATTATCTCCATCACCCTGCACGCTTCTTCAAGCGCTTTCGCATCGTTTTTTATGTTGCCGTCCACGAGCCTGTCTATGACGAAATCGTACAGCCTCTTCAAGTTAGCAGCAATTTCCATGCCCTTCTCCATATCAAGGGCGCTCGAGAGCTCAGCCACTACAGCAGTCGCACGGCTTATGAAATACCCCTTGCCGGCTACATCGCCCTCCTCGAGCTTCTTCTCAGCGAGTTTTATAAAATTCACAGCTCCTTCCAGAAGGAGCGTTATTATCCTTATCGAATCCGAGCTGGCAACCTCGTTCTTCCTGTATTCATCGACGCCTTTCATTTATTTCCTCCCCTTAAAAATTATTGACCGCCAATTCCTGTGAGACTCGTCAGATAGGAGCCCTGAGCTCTGAGTCCATTGAGCAGGACTTCGAGGTTCGTAAACTGCATCCGCAACCTGAACTCGGTTTCCTCGAGCCTCGCTTCGAGCTTCCGGATCTGGTCCTGAGTATCATCTATCAGATCGTTCAACCCCTTCTGCCTTATCGCTATCGACCCATCTATGGAGTCGGTGACGTTGTCGAGATAATCGTACATGTTAACGGCGAACCCGTTCGCGCTGTCGGTGAAGAAAGCGGCGAGATCCGAAAGGTCCGAAGTCAGCTTATCGTCTAGATCGGTGTAATCAATGGATAGAGTCCCATCCCTGTTGGTGGTTATTCCTGCCTGGGCAAGCACTTTCATGTCATCCGGCTGCCCTGTGACAGCCCCGGTTATCAGGCTTCTCAGGCGGTTCAGGATGTTGCGCGGTGTCGACTCCCCTACAAAGGGGCCGCCCTGGTGGGTCTCCGTGTCGTACGTAGACTGGCTGTTCACGTAATTGACCACCTCGTTGTAAGCGTTCACGAACTCTACAATCTGATTCTTCATCGTCTCAACGTCATTGGTAACTGTGACATCTGCCGTTCCCACGTCTTTCAGAGTCAGGGTGACTCCTTCAATAACGTCAGATACCACGTTGGTGGTTTTTGTGACAGGAAGACCATCCACGGTGAACTGAGCGTCCTGAGCGGACTCGAGGGTGAGACCTCCTGTAACCGGTCCAGTCGGAAATCCCAGATTGGTTACGTTTTCGGTTATCACGATGCTGTTCGAGGCACCAGAGTTGGTCGCCGTGAGAATGAGCCTGTAGGGAGTGCTTCCGCCCACGTTGACGATGGTAGCTTCCACATCGTCGGTTGCCTGATTTATCGCGTCCTTCAAATCTGATAGGGTGGTTGAGGCGGTGACCTGAACGGTGACTGTAGCTCCGCTTCCCACGTAGAAGCTGAAATTGCCGCTCGTCGAGCTTATAGGATCGGTGAGATTTGCCACGGCATCCGACGCTATCTTGTGGGACTGAGCAAGCTGAGTAATGTTTATCGTGTAATTTCCGGGAGATGCGCCCGAAGATGCCGTTGCTTCGACAACAGTGGTGTCATCGGAGGATGCGCTCCTGACATAAAACGAAGAGGTCGTCTTCAGACTCTCCAGCGCGCTCATAAGATTGGAAAGCTTCGTGGAGAGTTCCGAATAGGCGGACACCTTCTGGTTGTATTCGTTCTTCTTGTTCTCCAGCCTGGTGATCGGCTGGCGCTCTATCTGCATGAGCTGCTCGATCAGCTGGTTGAAATCTATTCCCGATGTAATTCCAGACACGCTGAAAACCGGCATTTAGGCCTCCTTCTTCACCTTGCATTCCACTCTGAGCTCGGGCATCATCTCCTTCAACCTTTTGTAAATCCTCACCATCTCCTCGGGCGGAATCTGCCTGACGACCTCTCCACTTTCCGGGTCAACTATCTTGGCGACAACCATATGAAGCTCCTCTTCAACCTCAAGCTGCAGGTCCCTTCTCAAGATTCTCTCCAGAGAGCTCGGAACCGAAGCTTTCTCATTTTCGCGCTCCTTGACGAGATCCTCCGTTTTATTCTGCTCCGTTCTTCGCTTCTCCGCCCCGCTCACGTCAGACCGGCCAGAAACAGCCTCTCTCCTTTTGCTTCCATCACGTGTGGCAAGAATCACTTGCCTCGCGATTACTCCGCTGCCTATCCTATCGACGCTCATGGGAACACCCCTTCAAAAAAGACAAAAGGGGGGATATCCCCCCTTTTCCCTCGATTACCTGAGGAGTTGAAGCGCCGTCTGTGGCAGGACGTTCGCCTGAGCGAGCACCGCGGTTCCGGACTGAACCAGTATCTGGACCTTTGTGAACTCCGCAGTCTCGTAGGCGAAGTCCGCATCCCTTATTCGGGACCTCGCGGCAGTGAGGTTTTCTGACGCAACCCTCAGGTTCGATATGGTTATCTCCAGCCTGTTCTGGACAGCGCCGAGAGTACCTCTCCGCTGGGCAACCGTGGAGATGGCGCTGTCTATCACGTCGAGGACGGACTGAGCGCTCGAGGCAACCGAAATCGTGGTTCCGTTGAGGCTCAAATTAGACGAGTTCGTTGCGGCCACTCCGCTCAGAACCGTTATCCTGTCATTGGAGGTGTTCTGGAATCCAACCTGGAGGGTTATCCCGCTTGCAGACTGAGAACCGTCTATAAGCTTTGTGCCGTTAAATTCGGTAACGCTTGCGATACGGTCTATCTCGCTTATGAGCTGCTGGAACTCGTTGTCGAGCGCGGACCTCTCGGAATCACCCAGCGTGCCGTTCGCAGCCTCTTCCGCCAGTTCCCTCATGCGCGCCAGTATGTTGCCTATTTCAGCAAGGGCGCCCTCAGCGGTCTGAATGAGGGAAATGCCGTCCTGGGCGTTTCTGACCGCCTGGTTGATGCTTCTCACATGGGCTCCCAATTTTTCAGAAATGGCGAGCCCTGCCGCGTCGTCTGCCGCGTGGTTGATCCTCAAACCAGAGGAGAGCCTCTCAATCGACTTGTTGAGGCGAAGTGTGTTGAGAGAAAGCTGTCTCTGAATGGTAAGTGACGCAAGGTTGGTGTTGATTACCAGTGCCATGACTTTTCCTCCTTGAAAAGTTTTTTTTCGGGCATCCTGCCCTATCCCAGCGGTCCTGACCCTCCGCGTTCCTGACTCGAGGCTTTCCGCTTCCTCACCTCCTTCCCGCCTCTTCCGCGGAAGAATCCAGAACCACTCGACGAATAATATCGGTCAGAAGATACGCAAACTTTAGGGGAATTCAACCCAGGACCGATGAGAATTGAGAATTCAGTCAGTAAAACCGTAAATGGACTACATCTCCAATCCCAGCCTCTTCATCTTCTGAATCAGAGTGGTTCTGTTTATATTCAGATACTTCGCCGCCCGACTCTTGACGTTGTTGCAAATCGAAAGAGCATTGAGTATCAGCCTCTTCTCGTATTCCCTGACGGCGTATTCCAAGTCTATTCCATTAATCGGATTCACTTCCTCCTCAACACCAGCCACTTCGGGAATCTTCCCTCCCAGCATTTTTCTCGGCAAATCATAAGGAACTATCAAACTTCCTCCCTTGAGGACTGTTAGCCTCTCGATGGTGTTCTCCAGCTCTCTCACGTTGCCCGGCCAGGAGTAGTTCATGAAAACGTCCATCACCTCATCCGAAAGCTTCACAGGTTCCCTGCCGTGCTTCCTGCTGAACCTGTGAATGAAGTGTTCGCAGAGCAGGGGGATATCCTCTCGCCTTTCTCTCAAAGGAGGTATTTCGATGGGTATCACGTTCAGTCGATAGAAGAGGTCTTCCCTGAACCTGCCCTGCCTGACTTCCTCCTCCAGGTTCCTGTTCGTGGCTGCGATTATTCTGACGTCTACCTTCAACGTCTTAGCTCCACCCACTCTTTCGAAGGCCTTCTCCTGTATCACCCTCAGTAACTTGACCTGGAGATAAGAAGGCATTTCGCTCACTTCGTCCAGAAAGATGGTTCCTCCATCGGCGAGTTCGAACCTGCCCTGCCGTCTCTCTGTAGCCCCGGTGAATGCCCCCTTCTCGTGACCGAAGAACTCCGCTTCCATGAGCCCCTCCGGGATGGCTCCGCAATTGACGGGTATGAATGGTCTGTCTCTCCTCCCACTCCTCTCGTGTATGGCCCTCGCCACGAGTTCCTTCCCGGTCCCGCTTTCACCCAGGATGAGCACAGTCGAATCCGAATCGGATACTCTCTCGATGAGATCGAAGATTTTTCTGAAGACTTCTGAATTTCCCACCAGGTTAGCATCCATGACGGACATGCCGCCGCCGTTCCCCGACGATAAAACTCCTCCCATTCCGTTCATCTAAACCTCTCTCCTTAAGTCGGCCAGAACAACTGCTTTGGGATAATCGCGGGGACGACCTCTCCCCGGACACACGTCAGGTAAAGAAAAAAACGTGCCAAACGTGAAAAAATGAGTGCTGAGAGTAAATCTGACTAAAAAATCAGCAAGTTAGAAAAAGCCAGCCTAATAACCAAAGAGAGAAAACTTTCCCGCCCGTCGGTGTTTTGACGCAAAATCCGGGTTATCTCCGTCGGATATTTGACAGGAAGAGTTGTGCTGACACCGATTGGTTACTCAAATTATAAAAAACTGGTCCGTAATTACCGTGATTGCGTGGTTGTGTGTTTGGGCAGTTCCGTGATTTTTACGCAAACACCCAAATACGTAATCACGTAACCACAAGCCGGTTTCCCCAACTCACGTCTTCCGACTTCCGAATTTCGAGGATTTCTCGACGGTCTCCAGTCGCAAGCCGAAATTCGATAGTCGATTTCTCGCCCACGCAAAACCTGAAAGAACCGACACCGGGAACTACAGATCCCCCGCTCCTCTCGTGTACCTGGCGTAACTGGGGGTCCACATCTTTCTGGATATGGTCTCCTCCAGAAGCTCGGGAACGACCGGCTTCGCAGCCACTTTCTGCTCGATCGCCTTCCTGGCAACAGCAACAGCGATCTTCTTGCAAACCTCTCTAAGGTCCGTTATGGCTGGATAGACGCACTTGAGGTTCAGCCTGAAATCCGAAACCAGCTCCGCCAGCGTACCAGCCGCTTCGGTGAACATCTCGTCGGTTATCACTTCCGCCTTCACCGCAAGGGCACCGAGTCCAACTCCCGGGAAGATGAACACGTTGTTCCCCTGCCCCACCTTGAAGACTTTCCCCTTGAAGCTCACGTCCGGGAAGGGACTGCCGGTGGCGACTACAGCGTTCCCACCCGTCCACTCGTAGATGTCCGCAGGTCTGGCCTCGGAGTTGCTGGTCGGATTGGATAGAGGAAATATTATCGGGTTATCACAGTTTTCATACATGGCCTTTACGATCTCTTCGGAAAAAGACCCCGGCACGCCGGAGAGTCCGATCAAAACCGTGGGCCTGGCATTTCTCACTGCATCCAAAAGAGTGACCTTAGTCGGGTCGGAGACGTTCCAGCCATCGGCAAAACCGGACTTCCTGGCGAACTCCCTCTTGTATTCATCCACTCCGGCTCTTCCCTCGTATATCACTCCCCTGCTGTCCAGAACGAAAATGCGCTCTTTCGCGCTTTCCTCGTCGAGCCCATCCATAAGAAGACCCTTGAATATCTGCCTCGCCACTCCGATGCCGCCTGCACCCGCACCATAAATGACGAACGTCTGATCGGAGAGCTTTCCACCAGTTATTCTGAGCGCACTCATTATCCCGGCGAGAGTCACCGCCCCTGTTCCCTGTATGTCGTCGTTGAACGACGGCACTTCCTCCCTGTATTTGTCCAGTATCGCAAAGGCGTTGCCCTTGCTGAAATCCTCCCACTGAACGACCGCGCCGGGAAAATGTTTCTTCACCGCTTTCACGAACTTGTCTATGAACTCGAAGTATTCCTCTCCTCTTAACCTCTTCGACCTGATACCCAAATAGAGGGGATCGTTCAGCAGCTTTTCGTTGTTAGTCCCCACATCCAGCGTGACGGGGAGACAGTTGGCAGGGTGTATTCCCGCTCCCGCCGTGTAGAGCGAAAGCTTCCCTATGGGAATTCCCATCCCGCCTATCCCCTGGTCTCCGATTCCGAGAATACCTTCCGAATCCGTCACCACGATCATTTCTATGTTCCTGTATGGAAGGGATGAGAAAATTTCATCGACCCTGTCAATGTTAAGGGGAGAGAGAAATATCCCCCGGGTGAACCGGAATATGTGGCTGTACTGTTCGCACGCCTGGCCGACTGTTGGGGTGTAGACTATCGGTATCATCTCTTCCAGATGCTTCAACAAAAGCGCGTAGAAGAGCGTCTCGTTCCTGTCCTGGAGAGAACGCAGGAAAATGTATTTCTCGATGTCGGACGGTTTGCAGGTGAAGTTCTCGTAACTCCGCTCCACCTGCTGTTCCAGCGTGGACACGGCCGGAGGGAGGAATCCGTCGATCTTGAACAACCTCCTCTCCTCATGTGTGAAGGCAGCCCCCTTGTTCAGAATCGGATTGTGAAGAACCTCGAACCCGTCCGAATCGATTTCGTATACGTCCTGGCCGCTTTCGTCCTTCAAAATTCGAAACCTGAGCATCTCAACCCTCCCTATCTACCTGCAATACCCTCTCTGAACGGTTAATGGATTTTATTCCATCGCGCACGGATTAACAACTTTTTCTTGGGTTCAACTTTTCGCCAAGTTTATCCGATATGAAAATTCAGTAATACTCCACCAGCAGCCGGAGGCAGCAGTGGTCGTGCAACGCAGAAATCTGGAGGATCTCGACATGGTCTCGACCATAAACGGGGAAACCCTTCTATCCCTCATAAACAACCTGCCCGTTTTCATTTACAGAGGATACCGGGACTGGACCCTGAGCGTGGCAGGAAAAGCCGTGGAATCGATAACCGGATATGCTCCATCTGAGTTCACCAGCGGAAGACTCATATGGAAAAGCCTGATCCACCCGGAAGACCAGAAGTGGTTGTTGAATCGTTACCGGGAAGCAGTGAAAAACAGAGAAAAAACGCTCACCACCCGCTACAGAATCATCCACAAAAACGGCGATGTCCGATGGGTGGAAGACAGAAGACTCTTCTCCTACGGGCCCGACGGAAAATTGCTATTCGTCGACGGCGCTCTCATGGACGTCACCGACGTGGTTGAAGCAGAAGAAGCGCTGAAAGAGAGCGAAGAAAGATTCAGGAAGATCGCCGAGTGCGCCCACGATGCCATTTTAACCATCGACATCTCGGGGAAGATCATCTTCTGGAACTTTGGGGCCCAAAAAATATTCGGATACGCTGAAGAAGAGATACTCGGCAAAGATTTCCTGATTCTGATCCCCGAAGAGAAGAGAAACCTCCACAAAAACCTGCTGACCAAAATTGCGGAAGGTGAAGAAATTCCTCTCGTCGGCAAAGTAGTCGATGTCGTGGGGGTCAGAAAATCGGGAGAAAGATTCCCCCTTGAAATCTCCATAGCCCAGTGGGAAGAAAACGGGAACATTTACCTCACACCCATAATACGGGACATATCCGTCAAGAAAAAGCTCGAAGAGGAGCTCAGAAAGGAACGGGACGAACTGAAGAGAGCAAAAGCCGCCCTCCAGCAGAAGCACGAGGAACTCCAGAAGCTTTTTCGCCTGGTTGAGAAGGCGAAAAAAGAGTGGGAAAGAACCATGGATTGCGTGGAGGATCTGATCTTCCTCACCGACGAAGACGACAACATAATCAGGTGCAACAGGGCGGCATTAAACTACATGGGAAAAGATTTCTGCGAAGTTATCGGCAAAAACCTGGAAGAACTCCTCGACACACACATCCCCGCGACCGGAGTCACATACGGCGAGTCGAAGGAGCTTTACCACGAAGAAACGGGCAAGTGGTTCGTCCTCAGGGTCTACCCGTACAAAGACTCACACGACCCTTCCATACGAGGGAAGGTAGTAACCCTCCACGACACGACGGAACTGAAAAAAGCCCATCAGGAGCTTGAGAAGGCTTACGAGGAACTCAAGAGGACGCAAGCTCAGATACTTCAGCAGGACAAGATGGCATCGATAGGGCAGCTGGCCGCAGGCGTCGCCCACGAAATCAACAACCCCATGGGGTTCATATCGAGCAACCTGGGAACACTCAGGAAGTACGCCGACAGGATAGTGGAATTCACCTCCGAATTGATCGATACGATCTCCTCTGCAGGGAACGAAGAGCTGGCCAACAAAGTGAAAGAGCTGAAGAAAAAGCTGAAGATAGACATCATCCTGGACGATTTGAAAGACCTCATCGAAGAGTCTCTGGAAGGAGCGGCGAGGGTAAGAAAAATCGTCCAGGACCTGAAGAGCTTCTCGAGAGTCGACGAAGCGGAGATGAAACACGCCGACATCAACGAGTGCCTCGAAAGTACCATAAACATCGTCTGGAACGAGATAAAGTACAAGGCGAAACTGATCCGCGACTACGGGGAACTGCCACAGACGAAGTGCTACCCGCAACAGCTGAATCAGGTCTTCATGAACATCCTGGTGAACGCGGCACACGCCATAGAAAAAGACGGCGTCATCACCGTGAAGACCTGGCACGAGGATGGAAACATATATGTTCAGATATCCGATACAGGCTGCGGAATCCCCGAGGACATCATAAACAGGATATTCGAACCCTTCTTCACCACCAAGGAAGTCGGAAAGGGAACCGGACTTGGACTTTCCATATCGTATGACATCATCAAAAAGCACAACGGTGACATCATGGTCGAAAGCAAAGTCGGTGAAGGAACCACCTTCACGATAAGAATACCCGTCGTGGATGGAAGATGAGCTACCCGGAACCCATAAAGATTCTGTGCGTGGACGACGAGAAAAACGTCCTCAAAGCATTGATAAGGGTGTTCCTCGACGAGGACTACGAGATACTGACCGCGCTCTCCGGTGAAGAGGGACTGTCTATTCTCGAAGACGAACACCCAGTCCAGGTGGTCATCTCCGACTACAGAATGCCCGGAATGAACGGAGTGGACTTCCTCAAGAAGGTCTGCGAAAAATGGCCGGAAACCGTGAGGATAGTTCTTTCCGGCTACGCGGACACGGCGTCCGTGGTATCGGCGATAAACGAGGGGCAAATATACAAATTCGTGCCCAAACCCTGGAACGACGATGAGCTCAAAGTCACTGTCTCAAACGCCCTCGAGAAGTATTTTCTCCAGCGTGAAAACACACGCCTGACAGACGAACTCAAGAAGAAGAACAAAGAACTCTCCGAGCTGAACGCAAACCTTGAAAAGCTCGTGGAGGAACGAACCGAAGAGCTCAGATTCAGAAACATGGTCCTTGAGCGCAGCCAGAAAATACTCGATTCCCTGCCGGTCGGCGTGATCGGAATAGATAACGAAGGTTTGATAGTGGCCGCCAACAGCGACGCCGTGGATGTGCTCACGAAGCACGGTTTCGGTGGTCTGGGTGACCCCAGCGAAAAGGCGCTTCCGGAACCCATAAAGGAATTCGCCAAAACCCTTTCGCTCGGGAGCACACTGGAAACAACGGTAAACTTGGGCGGGGAAACCATATCTGTGCGAGGCAAAATCATGTCACTCCCCGATGGACAGGAAGGGACGATCCTGGTTCTCATCAGGGAGGTCACCCGTGTTTGAGAGGCATTTCGTGCTCATAGTGGACGACGAAAAACCGGTCCTGAGCGCCGTGAGGCGCCTGCTACGTGAAATACCGGCTGAAGTCTTCCCTGCCCAAAGTGGTGAAGAAGCGCTCGCGCTCGCCGAGGATAGGGAATTCGCTGTCATAATCTGCGACCAGATGATGCCGGGGATGAAGGGTATCGAAGTGCTCTCTATATTCAAGGACCGGTTCCCCGACACGGCTCGAATCCTGATGACTGGACATGCCGATTTGAAAGTCGCAATAGACGCCATAAACAGGGGCGAAGTATTCCGCTTCATCGTCAAACCCTGGAACGACGAGGAGCTCGTAAAAACCGTCCTGGAAGGCATCGAAAGGTTCAACCTAATAAAGACGCTGAAGAGCGGAGACGAAGCCAAGCTCCTGTCGCTGGCTCAAACAATAGAGCTCAAGGACCCCTACACGAGAGGCCATTGCGACAGGGTCGCAACCTATTCCCTGATGATCTCGAGAGAACTGGGATACACGAGCGAGCAGCAGAGAGAGCTGAAATACGGCGCATGGCTCCACGACTGCGGAAAAATAGGCGTCCCGGAAACGATTCTAAACGCCAGGAGAAAGCTGAGAGAAGAGGAGATAAAACTGATAAGAAACCACCCCAGATGGGGAGTCGAAGTGGCGAGGCAGGCCTCCCTTCCTGAGATAACCTGCAACGTGATTCTTTACCACCATGAGCAGTTCGACGGCAGAGGTTATCCGGAAGGACTCAAGGGCACGGAAATCCCGGAAGAAGCCAGGATAGTGGCAGTGGCAGACGTGTTCGACGCCCTGACCACGGAACGCCCCTACCAGGGAGCGATGACGACCGAAGAAGGTCTAGGTATTCTCCAGGAACTCAAAGGGTCGGTTCTCGATCCGAAGCTGGTGGAAATCTTCACGCGCCTGGTGAGGGAAGAAGAGAGGAGCATAACACATGAACAGGCAGCTCGCTGAAGACATATCGGCTTTGAAAGAAAAGATAACGGTGAAAATTCTCTTCGTCGACGACGAGGAGAACATTCTGAAGGCTCTGCGCAGGCTCATGATGGACGAGGAATACGAAGTGTTCACGGCCACGTCCGGAGAGGAGGGACTGCGCATCCTGAAAGAAGAAAAAGACATAGGAGTCATAGTCTCGGACCAGCGGATGCCCGGCCTGTCGGGAGTGGACTTTCTCGAAAAGGCACGCGAAATCAACCCATACGCCGTGAGGATCATTCTGACCGGATACGCGGACATAAATGCCGCGATCGACGCCATCAACAGAGGCGGCGCGTACAGATACGTCTCCAAGCCGTGGAAAGACGAAGAAATGCTACAGCTGATAAAGGAAGCGGCCTCCAGGTATTGCCTGGTGATGGAAAACCGCCGACTGATCGGCATAATAAACAGGCAGAACGAAGAGCTCAAGAAGTGGAACACCGAGCTAGAGAAAAGAGTCCAGGAGCAGACGGAAGAGCTGAAGAAGAAAAATGAAGCGCTTCTGGCGCTTAAAGAGCGTATCGAGAGAAACTTCAAAAACTCCATAGAAGCGTTCTCTTCCCTCCTGGAGCTTAGAAACGCCGCAGTGAAGGACCACTCCCGCAAGGTTGCGGAGCTATCGTGCCTGCTGTCGAAATCTCTCGGGCTCTCCGAGGAGGAGGTCGAAACCATAAGAATAGCAGCGCTTTTACACGACATAGGGAAGATAGGAATGCCGGATCTGATGCTCCAGAAGGACGTGAGCCAGCTGTCGGACGAAGAAATGGAGGAATACAAAAAGCACCCCGTGAGAGGACAGGCAGCAATCGACATAATAGAGGATCTGAGAGACGCCGGCGTTTTGATCAGACACCACCACGAAAATTACGACGGGAGCGGCTTTCCCGACGGGCTCAAGGGGAAGAACATACCTGTTGGCGCGAGGGTGATTTCCCTCGCGGATTTCGTGGACTGGGAAGTGAACCGCTGGGAAGGAAAAAACTCGATACAGCTTTCGCTCAATAGAGTGAAAGAAAACCTCTATAGAAAATTCGACCCGGACTTTTACGGCGTCCTGGAGGAGAAGATAAAGGAAGTCTACTCCGACCTGGAACCCGAAACAGATATGATCGAACTGGAGCTGAATCCCGACAGTCTGAGACCGGGAATGATACTGGCGAAAGACGTGGTGAGCGGAACGGGGCTCCTTCTTCTGCGCAAGGGGACCACCCTCGATGACAGCAAAATCGACGCGCTCAAAAGGTTCTACAGACTCGACCCGTCAAAAAGAGGAGTGTTTGTATTTGTAAAAAGATGAAATATTTTTTTGAAAACCGTTTATACCATATGATATGTGGTAAAATAACATATAATGGCATCCAGAGAAATGCAGGAAAAAGACTTTGAAAAGTTCTTGAGGAGACTCGGCGATCTGCCCTCGCTGCCCGAGAGCGTGCTCGAGCTCAACAGAGCGCTCGAGGACGACAGCGTTTCCCTCATGGAAGTGGGAGACCTGATCGAGAGGGATCTGGGGCTCGCATCCCGCGTGCTCAAGCTGGCGAACTCGAGCTTCTACGGGTTGTCCGGAAAAGTTGACACCATCCCCAGGGCGATCACCCTCCTCGGGCTGACCACCGTCAGAAACATCGCGATCACCGCCGGACTCGTGGAAATATTCAAAAAGAAAGTACCAGGGCTCGATCCCAGAAACCTGTGGGTCCACAGCCTTCACACGGCGGTGATCATGGAAACGTTGCTTTCGGACGAAGACACCCATCTGAGAGACCAGGCGTTCATCGCGGGCCTTTTGCATGACGTGGGAAAAATCGTCCTTTTCATCCTCTTCCCCCAAAAAATCGACTCGTTCAACGAGGCCATGAAACGTGACGGAGCCCTCCACGTCGAAGTCGAAAGGGAGGTCTTCGGTGTGGATCACGCCGGGGCAGGGTCATTCGCCTGCAGGGAATGGAAATTCCCCGCTCTTTACTCCGACGTCATCCGCCTGCACCACTTCCGCGACGAGAACGGCTGGGAAGGAAAGTTACCGGTGGAAGACGACGAAACCAAACTTCTGGTGGAAACGCTGATAGTAGGGAACACAACCGCAAAGTGCATGGCAAACGATGAGCCGCGGGAAGCAATAGTCGAGAAAATAATTAAACTCCCGTTCGAAAAACTCTCGCTGGATGAGAAGAGCTTCTTAAGATCCCTCGAAAAATCAGATGCGAGAATCGAAGAGGCGCTAAACAGCTTCCAGCTGTGATAATATTGAAGTATCAAACATGAGGGAAACGCATTGAAGGTCAAGATAATCGGAATGAGCTGCGAGCACTGCGTTAGGGCTGTTACGCGAGCTCTGCTTGCAGTTCCGGGCGTTACTTCCGCAACGGTATCTCTCCAGGAGAAGTGTGCCCGCGTGGAAGGAAATCCCGACCCGGAAGCCGTCATCGAAGCAATAAAAAACGAGGGCTATGAAGCAGAATTCGAGTCGTCCTGAAGCGCTTTTATCTTCTCGATGAGCTCGGCACCCCGAAACGGCTTCTTGAGAATCGCCTCGCTCTTCCCCGATACCCCGTATTTTACGACTACTTCATCGCTGTAACCCGTGGTGAACAGAACTTTCAGATTCGGTCTTTCCTTCTTCAACGAATCCGCCAGTTCCCTGCCGCTCAGCCCGGGCATCACCACATCCGTTATCAAAACGTCGAATTCCACACCCTCCTTACCCACCTTCGCGAGAGCATCCCTTCCGTCCACCGCCGACACCACTTCACACCCCGCCTGACGCAGAAAATCCGCCGTCGCCTCCCTCACCACCTCGTTGTCCTCTACATACAGGACCCTCACACCCTTCAAAACAGCAACCTCCCCATCTCTAACGTCGAGGTCTTCATCGGGTTCACCCTCCTCGCACCTGGGGAAATAAACTTTGAACGTGGCTCCCCTCCCGGGCTCGCTGTAAACCCAGATGTAGCCTTCATTTTGTCTCACGATACCGTATACGGTCGAAAGGCCGAGACCGCTTCCTGTTTCCCTCCCCTTCGTGGTGAAAAACGGCTCGAAAATCTTCTCCTGAATTTCCGGTGGAATGCCCACACCCGTATCCGACACGGCTATCATGACGTATTCACCGGATTTGACGATGGGCCTTCTTCTGAGGTAATCATCATCGAAAACCACGTTCTTGGTCTCTATTAGCAACCTTCCTCCCTCGGGCATCGCATCCCGAGCGTTTACCACCAGGTTGACCACGACCTGCTCCAGGTGAAGGGGATCTATCTTCACGTTCCACAAATCCGGCGCCGGGTAGAAATGGAATTCTATCCTCTCCCCTATCAGCCTCGCCAGCATGCTCTTCAATCTGGTGAGCAATTTATTCGGGTTCACTATCCTCGGTTCGGAGGGCTGTTTCCTGCTGAAGGCAAGTAGCTGGGTTATGAGTTCCGAAGATTTGAAAATGGTCTCCAGCATCTTCCCGGTCTTTTCCTGTATGAAGGAGTCATCCCGATACTTCATCTTTATAATTTCCGCGTATCCGGTGAGTGCCGCCAGATAGTTGTTGATGTCGTGTGCGATCCCGCCCGCCAGACGACCAACCGCTTCCATCTTCTGCGACTGCCTGAGCTGATTCTCCAGGTTCACCTTTTCCGTTATATCTTTCTTTACCGCAACGAAATTTATAATTTCCCCATCCTCACCGAAAACCGGTGAAATCACCGCCTCTTCCTGGTAAATGGTTCCATCCTTTCTTCTGTTGACGAAACGCCCGGACCACGTCTTGCCCGAGGTAATGGTGTTCCAGAGCTCCTCGTAAAATTCCTGCCCGTGAACTCCGCTTTTGAGAATTCTCGGGTTTTCCCCCACCGCCTCATCCTTCCTGTAGCCCGTCACTCTCTCGAACGTAGGGTTCACGTACTGAATCGTTCCGTCAGGCGAAGTAATCACAATCATTTCTCCTGCCTGCTCCACCGCCGTGTAGAGGCGTCTGTGAACCTCTGCGCTCTCTCTAATTCTGCCGACCATCAGGGCATTCTGAATGGCCACAGCGGCACTGTCTGCCAGAGCCGTGAGCATCCTTACGTCCTCATCTGTGAAATCTCTGCCTCCTCTCTTGTCGTGGATCTCGAAGCACCCGAGAAGGTTACCTTCCCTGCCGAGAATGGGGACGTCGATCGCGTTCCTGAAACCGAGTTTCTCTTGAATTTTCCTAACCACCAGGAGATCTGAAGCGGCATCGTTGGTCACGTAAGGCTTCTTGTTAACCATGACCCACCCGGGTATTCCCTCCCCCGGCCCGAACGAATAATTCACCATGTGATATCTTCCCTTTTGAACGTACTCAGAAAAAACCACTCTGTCCCCCACAACCAACCCCGCACCTCCGGCGGAACCGTCTATCAGGGAAAGAGCCGACTCCACCAGGCTCCTGAGTATTTCCCTGATTTCTATGTTGCTGTTTATTCTCCTGCTCGCCTCAAGGAGCGCTTCGAGCTGTCTGCTTCTTTTGCGATGCGACTCCTCGCTCAAGACCTGATCCGTCACGACTATCCAGAGGCCCCTGATTTCGACTGGTTTTCCGCCAGGCCCCCTCACCACAGTCAACCTGTCCCTGACCCATTGATATTCACCCCTGGAATCCTCGAACCTGTACACCTGATCCACAAAGCCTTTCTCGAAAACGCAGTAAGCTTCCCTTACCGCCCTATCCCTATCCTCAGGGTGGACTCGCTCGAGCCACCACCGGAAATCCGCCGAGATCTCCTCCCTTTTGTATCCAAATACTTCCTCTATAGAACTGCTGACGAAAGTAATCACCGGTTCCCACGCACCTTTTTTACCAACTTCGACGCGTCCGCAGTAGAAAACAACCTTTCCCAGCGAAGAGAGGCTCTCTACCCTGTCCCTTTCGCTTTCCAGCTTTTCCTTCAACTCCAGGTTAGGTTTTACGAATCCAAAATACAATGCCACACCGGTCAGGGCTCCAACCACCAGGGCATCCACAAGCCAGAACGTCGCGGACGCAAATACTGAGGGGAATAGATCCTTCAAAAACTCGATCAAAAATATTTCGGAGACAACCACCAGGAACACCATGAGAAGCAAAAACTTCAAAAACCTGAATTTCGATTTTTCCCGCGTCATATTCTTCATCGCACCTTCCGGCAATCCGTAAAAAGAAAATTCAAAAAAAAGTCCCCCCATCACGCGAGCGGTCATTCCTCAAAAAACCCGAGAAATACCTGACCCTCTCGCGAGAACCACCTCGACGCCGAAACCAATCAAAGCCTCTTGATCTGAGGTTTCTTCAGGGAAATTCTCGCCGCCGCGAGGAGCAATTCAGGGTCTATCCTGTATCGATAATCAGGCTGCACATATTCGAACCTGACGATTCCTTCATTATCCACAATGAAAACCGACGGCACCGGAAGTACGTGGTGCGTCCTGCCTGACGCTTCTTCGAGATCTATTCCGAATTTTCGGAACGCATCGAGTCCCTTCTCGTCGACCACGAAAGCCACCCCGAAAGACGAAGCAGCGCTTACATCGCTGTCCGAGAGAAGCGGGAAAGACACCGTTATCTTTCTCTTCAACTCTTCTATCTTCTCGGGCCTATCCGGCGTTATTCCAACGAGACTGTATCCCAGCTTTTCGATTTCGTCCTTCAAACTGCTCAGCTCGACCAGCTGAGCACGGCAATAAGGTCACCAGCCACCCCTGTAGAAAACCACGATGTTGTGTTTTCCCCCCAGGACCTTCTCCAGAGTCACCTGCTCACCATCCTCCACAACCAGCGCCTCAAGTGGAGCTTTCTCCCCTATGAAGACGGGTCTTATTTCCCTGGGCGACAACGGGCATCTATTCATGACTCACCCCCCAATTGATATCTTCACGAGCCCTCCTTCCCGGACCAGGAGGGCGGGCTATAAACTCCCCCTTACTGACCTTCCCTTCCCAGGAGCGCGAGCACCGAATTCAGGACGTCCTCCAGAGGTTCGGCCGCTTTCTCAGTTTTGGTCAACATTATCCCTCCTTCGATCGCGGCCACGAGAAGCCGTGACACCTCTCTTTCGTCGAAATCGCTTCTGAACTCTCCTGAGACCTTCCCTTCTCTGAGAACCTCCTCGAGACGCGCGCGCCACTCCTCGAACACGTCTCTAACGAACAGGCGGAAATCATCGTTTCTGTCGCTCATCTCGATCGCGGTGTTCCCGAATATGCATCCTCCCACGAAACGTCTCGAAAGCTGCCTCCCTACCACCCCGCTGAAGTGATTTTTAAGCTTCTCATATGCACTGTCGCCAGACAACGATTCTTCCAGAAACTCGAAGAAATCGTTCCTGGCCATTTGAAGAACGTTCTTTCCCAGCTCCTCTTTGCTCTTGTAAAAATAATAGATGCTTCCCCTGCTCAACCGGGACTCTTCCTCCAGGTCTCTCAGGGACGTGCCGGTGATGCCCCTTTCGTTTATCAACTTCCTCGCGACCTTCAAAATCCTCTCTCTGGAACTGCTCCCTTTCCTTCCCATGTACATCTCCTTTAAACCAGTCAGTCGGTTTACTACATACAGTATAATTGTTAAAGAAAAAACATCAACAATTTAACGCAACTTTACACCAACAGGCAGGAGTTATAACCTAAATAAAAGAGAATGCGAGTCGACGGCGCACGAACGAACATCTCAAAAGGAGGGTAATTTGAAAAAAGTAGAGCCTGTCTGCGACGAAACGGTAATTCACAGGGATCGGGTTGAACGGGTGAGAACCCACTTCAAGAGCGAAGAAACCTTCACACTGCTCAGCTCTACCTTCCGTGCCATGGGCGACCCCACGAGAGTCAAGATACTTTTTTCCCTCCTTCACGAGGAAATGTGCGTCTGCGACCTTGCAGCCCTTCTGGGCATGTCTCAGTCCGCCATATCACATCAGCTTCGCGTCCTGAGAAATTTGAACCTGGTCAGATACAGGAAGGAGGGAAGAGTTGTCTACTATTCCCTCGACGACGAACACATCCGGGTGCTCTTCGAGCAGGGACTGGAGCACGTGAAAGAAGAGCGCTGAGTTCCCCAGCCCTTTTGCCCGTCATGAGAGAAGCTCCATTACTTTCATCGAAAGTTCACGGGCGGAAAATGGTTTTTCCATGAAGTGAACCTCCCCCTCCTCGAGGTCGCCTTCTTTCACCCCGCCGGTATAACCGGAGATGAACAGTACCTTCAGTCCCGGTATAAGTTTCTTCATTTCCTTCGCCACCGCCCACCCGTTCATCCCAGGCATCATCAGATCCGTGACGAGCAAATCCACGGGTGTTCCCTTTCTCACGGCGTCGACGGCCTCATATCCGGAAGGATAAGCGTGAACCACGAAACCCATCGCAGAAAGGAGAGCCTCCAGAGACTCTCTCACGTCGTCGTTGTCATCCACGAGAACAATATTGCCCGTAAGTCCAGAAGGCACGGGCTTTTTCTCTTCCAGCTCCTCCTCCATGACCTGATCTTCACCGGCAAAAGGCAAGTATATCCTGAACGTGGTTCCGGCGCCCACCTGGCTTTCCACGAATATTTTCCCCCCCGACTGCTCGATTATCCCGTAAACGGTAGAGAGACCAAGACCGCTACCCTTGTCCTTCCCCTTAGTGGTGAAAAACGGGTCGAAAATCCTGTCCTTTATCTCCTCGGGGATACCTATCCCCGTGTCGGAAACACTCAAACACACGAACCTTCCCTCTCCGAGAACTTTTCGCTCCTTCTCCTCCGGAACAACGATCTCTGATTTGATCACCACTTTCCCTCCATGGGGCATCGCGTCCCTGGCGTTCACGAGCAGATTCACCAGAACCTGCTCCATCTGCGCCGGATCCACCCTGACCGGGCACAGCTCTTCAGCGAGGTCCAGCAAAAGCTCAACGTCATCCCCAATCAGCCTGTCGAGCATATCGCCAAGCCCCTCTATGGTTCCGTTGAGATCTATCACCTTCGGCTTCATGGGCTGCTTCCTGCTGAAGGCGAGAAGCTGCTTTATGAGCGAGGATGCTTTCATGATGGAGTCTATCGCCTTGTCCATGTTCCTCGCTACCGCCTCGCTCTCACCGTGCTTCAGGCGAACCATCTCGCAAAACCCCAGAATCGCGCTGAGGTAATTGTTTATGTCGTGGGCGATACCCCCTGCCAGCCTTCCCACGGCTTCCATTTTCTGAGAATGGAGCAGCTGGCGTTCGAGACTCCGAAGCTCCGTCACGTCCCTCAAAATCCCCCTTATCGCCGAGAGTTCCCCCTTCTCGTTCTTTACCCCCGTGGCAGTTATGACGACCTGAATCAGCGCCCCGTCCCTGCGCCTCATAACACCTTCCCAGTTCACAACGTATCCCCTGGCCCGAATTTCCTCTAGGAATTCATCCCAGTCTTCGGGCGAAGCGCACGTCTCTCTCATGACGCCTCTGTCAGAGATCTCCTCCACATCCTCGAACCCGAAGAGTTTCAGACCCGCAGGGTTCATCTCCAGCACTTTCCCCTCCGGCGTCACTTCGAAAACGACGTCGAGAGAATCCATAAAGAGCTTCCTGTATCTGGCCTCTGCTTCTCTGATGCGCTTTTCGGCCTCTTTCTTCTCCGTCACGTCTATCAGCATGCCCACCACTGATGGAACGCCCCCTATGACTGCAAACGAGCCA
Source organism: uncultured bacterium (assembly GCA_964429585.1). Taxonomy (GTDB): domain Bacteria; phylum Desulfobacterota; class Deferrimicrobia; order J040; family J040; genus CAYSCN01. The sequence continues at coordinate 58,045 of CAYSCN010000007.1, forward strand.
AAGGCTTCCAGGCAAATCACCCTCCCATCCTTTCGCACGCCCCGAAACTCGTAGTGAGTGCTCTCAACTTCCCCCTTCAACCTCTTCCTTATGTTATGTCGCACAAGAGCTCTGTCCTCCTCATACACCAGCTGTGTGTGGTCCTTAAGAGCCATCAACTCTTCGAAGGAATACCCGAAAATCCGACACATCTCAGGATTAGCGTAAGTTATACGCCCCCTCTGAATGATATAAGTCCCAACCAGAGCATTCTCGATCACAGTGCGAAACTTTTCCTCCGCCTGAGCCAGCTCCCTCTCGAGCATCTTCCTCTTCGTGATGTCGCGCAAAAGCAAGAGAACACTGTCCTCACCAGCGAGCGCCGCCCTCACCTCTATGAACTTCCCGACGCCCCCGTCGTCGGTCAGTTCCACTTCACACACCCGAACTCCACCCTCCACCCTCGCAAGCTCCACCAACTCCTTAATCCGGTCTCTCGCTTTCTCCTGGAGAACGGTCTCGAGCCTCCCTCCTACTTCCGGTTGCTCAACGAAAAGGTCCCCCAACGCGCCGGGTATTCTCGCATCGGAAATCTCACCGGCACTGGTAACGACCACCAGTCCATCGGGGATCGCTGAAACGAGAGCCTCTATCTTCCCGAGAGCATCGTTCAGGGAAAGTATCTTATCCCTCAGAAAATCGCTCAGGTATTCGAACTCGAACGTCCCTCCGTAATCGGGAGGTTCTCCCCTCCTGAGAGCCCCTATTATCATTTTTATCGGGCGCTCGACCGCAACCTGCAGAATGCCGGCGAGAGTCAAAAAAGCCATAAGCAGCACGAAGCCCGCACCAACGAACAACCGATTGACTCTCTCCAAAATCCGATAATACGGATCAACGCTCTTTAAGATCACCAGATCCCAATTCCACGGCGTGAACCGCTTCCTGTAACCGAAATACTCTCCACTCCCGGAAGGAATGCGCGTAACCTTCCCCATGGGGATCGACAAAACCGTTTTAACATCCAGATCAGGAGGCATCCAGGCGGAAAAGACCACTTTGCCTTTGGAGTAATCGTATATGAACCCCTGGCTCCCCCAGTCCCTCAAAAAGTCTTCCATTTTGCCCTGGACCATTCCCTGCCCAATCCTGACTCTGACCTCGTCGAAGGCCATCCCGGAAGTGAGAAGGCTAGCATACTCATCGTCGCATTCCAGGCAAATCTCCCTCATTTCCCAGACCAGGCGTTCGGTTACCTGGCCTATTATGAATCTCTTGAACTGGGGATAGAAAAGGGCGTAAACGGTGCCCCAGATGAAAAGCAGGACGAGGAATGTCGGCACGAGCACCCTGAATGGAAGCCTTTTGAAGACAATTCCCTTCATCCAACTAATCTCCCGAAGATGGGGCTTCACTTCGCCTGACGGAAAAAACGGGCTTCCCCTCAGCCATGTCCTCGGGCCATACGACAACTCTTTTTCCACCCTGTATCTGAATGGTGAACGGAATATGCCTAACCTGCATGCCCGTGGAATCCACCCCGAAGCGACCTATGATAGTCATGGCGTCCAGCGAATAGATGGTCCTTATCACCGCCGCTCTGTCCAAAGTGCCCGCAACTTCAACAGCTTTCTTCAATATCTCCCCCGCAGCAAAGGCACAGGCAGCGTGGTAATTCGGTTCTTCTTCCCATCTGTCGAGAAATCTGTTCCAGAATTCGCGCCCCCCGGGGTAGTTCTTCCCCTCGCTATATTCCCACTGAGACGCCGAAAACGTAAGCTCCGCATCGTCCTTAAGAACTTTAACGTAATCTGGCACCACGGGACCAACCGTTGCGAAAAAAGCCATGGGCTGCCACTTCCCCTCGATCATCGCCCTTTTGAATCTTACAGATTCCAGGAAGTGACCGCACAGTATCACTGCATCAGGCCGAATATCCTTGAGCTCCTCCACGATTCCAGTGAGATCCATGGTTCCCTTTTTGAACTCCCTTGTGTAGACATCCTTCAAACCGAACCTGCGAGCCCACTTGACGGCTCCCATCCCGGCGCTTCTCGAAAAACTGTCGTCGGCGTAAATAACCGCAATCGTCTTTAGCCCCTCGAGCGCAACCAGTTCGAGGAATCCTACAGCGTATTTGCTGGCTGGAACATATACTCCAAAAAGTCCCTTATATCCTCTCCTCCACAACTCATCGGAAGAAGCGCCGGAGGCGAGCAGAAAATATCCATTCTCATCCACGAGAGGCATCACCGCCCCCGTTATCTCGCTCGAATACGGAGCGAAGAGAAAGTCCACTTTCCTTCTGGTTATGAAATCCCTGTAAATCGCCACCGCCTTCTTCGGTTCGCTTTCGTCATCCTCGATCAACAACTTTACTTTTTTGCCGAGCACCCCCCCTGTTTCGTTGACCATCTCCTCCCAGAGGAGAAAGCCCTTCAACTGCATCCTGGACATTTCTGAATACTTTCCCGTCAACCCGAGAGAGAGACCGATGAGAATCTCGCCTCCATTCTTACCGGTAGAGGCTGGCGAAACCGAAACGAAAAACAAGACGCCCCATATGAGCGCAATTGGGACCAGAGTCCAGAGGAGCCTGATGACTACGCGTGATGAATGAATTCTGCTCATACAATCATATACTAACTCAATTTAATGTAGCGCATAGCATTATTATTCTAACTATTGCAAATTATATTATTCGGCTGAAATGAACAGAATGTTATTTTTATTTTACCAATACTCTAGGAAAATGAGGGATATTCGAATGCCGCGTTGAATTCCATTCACAGAAGCCCTTTCTCCCTGAGAGTGCCAAAAAGCTTCTGGAATGCCTTTCTTCTGTGGCTGATTGCGTTTTTCTCTTCGAGCGATATCTCCGCAACAGTCTTTCCAAACTCCTCCAGGTAGAAAACCGGATCGTATCCGAAACCATACGCACCTCTTTTTTCCGGAATGATTCTCCCTTCTAGGGTCCCTTCCGCCTCAGCGAGCACTTCCCCGTCTCTAACGCAGGCGGCATAGCAAACGAAGCGTGCATTCCACGGTTCCGGCCTCCCAGAGAGCTCGATGAGGAGCCTGTCCATATTCTCCTCGTCTGTAGCACCAGGCCCAGCGTATCGTGACGAATAGATCCCGGGGGCTCCGCCCAGGGCATCGACCACCAGCCCCGAGTCCTCCGCAATGCAGGGCATCCCCGTCAACTTCGAATAATAAACGGCTTTGAGGACGGCGTTGTCCCTGAATGTTTCCCCGGTTTCTTCCGGCGGCTCTATTCCCGGGAAATCGGCGAGAGACAACACCCTCAGGGGAGCAATCTCTTCGAGAATGCTCACAAGCTCTCTTACCTTCCCCTGATTTGCAGTAGCTACTACGATCTCCTCGATCTTCCTCATCTTCCCGTCACAGGAGCTTTCCGATGACTTTCTTTTGAATTTCCACCAGCTCTCCTATTCCTTTTCTGGCGGCATCCAGCATCTTTATTAGCTCGCTCTTCGAAAAAGGCTCTCCTTCTGCAGTCCCCTGGACTTCAACGAACTTCCCGTTTCCGGTCATGACCACGTTCATGTCAACCTCGGCTCTCGAATCCTCCTCGAAATTCAAGTCCAGCAGAACTTCCCCATCGACTATCCCAACGCTCACTGCAGCCACAAAGTCTCTAATCGGATTGGTCTCTATCACTTTTGCCTTGAGAAGCTTCTTCACAGCCAGCGCCAGCGCGATGAACCCTCCTGTTATTGCAGCCGTGCGCGTCCCTCCATCCGCCTGAAGGACATCGCAATCCACGGTTATCTGTCTCTCCCCGAGTGCCTCGAAATCTACAACCGCCCTCAAGGAACGCCCGATCAACCTTTGAATTTCCTGGCTCCTCCCAGGTATTCTTCCGTTCCTCGAATCGCGCTGCGTTCTCACCTCGGTGGACCTTGGCAAAAGAGCATATTCCGCCGTGACCCAGCCCTTGCCCGTCCCTCTGAGAAAGGGTGGGACCTTTTCTTCCACGCTCGCGGCGCAAATAACCTTCGTCTCACCGAAAGCTATGAGGACGGAACCCTCGGCATATTTTTGAACTCCCTTTTTGACCGAAACCTTCCTCAATTCAAGCGGCTTTCTCCCACCTTTCCTCTCCATCGCATCACCTCGGAGCCAGATTGAAAAACTTTAGTCTGGGAAACTTCCCCACAACTTCGAACAGAGTCACTCCCGCGGGGTCCACGTCCAGCTTGAATATACCCTCGGGAACCATCCCCAAAAGCGAGGCGACGAGAGTCCTTATCACACCCCCGTGAGTGAATACCAGTGATGCGGCACCCTCGGACCTGGTGGCAATCTCCCAGAAAATCCTGTAAGCTCTGTCCGCCAGGGAAGCGAAGGACTCCCCTCCCGGGTAGACGAACCTGACCGGGTCTCTCATCATCTCCTCAGCCAGCTCGGGGGCCTCCGAGGAAATCTCCTCGAAGGTCTTGCCTTCGAACTCGCCCAGGTTTATTTCCTTCAGGGTATCCTTCTGAATCAGCTTGACGCCCAGGTGACTCGAGAAAATTTGCGCGGACACAAGAGCCCTGTTGAGCGGGGAGGAGTAAATACGATCCACTTTTTCCCCCTCGAAAAAAGGAAGCAAACTGCGGATGCGCCTCTCTCCCTCCCGGGATAGAGGAAGGTCGAGCTGACCTATGAACTGACCGGTTTTCTCCGGCTCGACCCCACCGTGCCTGATGAGGTAAATTCTGGTGACCAACACGCCGGGGCTACCATTTCCATCAGTAGGGGAGGACCGGTGGGTTGTCATCCGTGAATAGCCTTTCTTCCCTCGAGAGTATTTCCCTTATATCCTTCGGGAGGCTGAATATTCCCGTGTGCGTCACCTGGTCGTAGAAACGGAGACCCTTCACTCCATATTCGGACAGACGGCGATCCACATCGAGAGAGAAAACGTCGCTCTCTCCCAGGGCACAAAGGGAAAAACCCCAGGTCTGAGCATATGAAGGCACGTAGCAGTGATAAGGCCATGACTTCCCAAATGCATTTTCCATGGTCTTGCATATAACGGAAAAGAGATCTATCGTTGTCAGGGAAGTGGTGCATGCCTGGGTCACCACCCGTCCGCCATCGGTCAGGACGTTTTTCACCAGCTCGTAAAACTCAATCGTGTAGAGCAGGTAAGCCGGCCCACCACCCACTGGTTCCGGGATATCAATTATCACCACATCGAACTTCTCGGGAGAATTCTTCACGAATTCCCGCCCGTCGCCGAATATGAGCTCGGTCCTCTCGTCATCGAAGGAACCTCTGTGAAATTCCGGGAGAAATTCCCTGCACGCCTCCACGACTTCCCGGTCTATGTCCACCATCACCGCTTTCTTGACCGTGGGATACCTCAGAACTTCCCGCAACGTGGCGCCTTCTCCACCCCCGATGATCAGAACCTTTTCGGGCGCGGGTCCCGCTATCATGGGAGGGTGAACGAGCGCCTCATGATATATGTATTCGTCCCTCTCGCATGACTGGATTCTCCCGTCTAAAAGCAGGGCCTTCCCGTAACCTCCGGTAATCGCCACGTCCATCTTCTGATACCGGGTCTTTCTGGAGGCGTAGATCTCTTTCAGCGCGTGGGAATGAATCTCAAACGGCGAATCGTATTCTATAGCCCATAGGTTAAACTGTCGATCCTGCAACGTAAGCCCTCCTTGTCGTTTCTATATGACAATCGGCAGTGGGAACATTCTCCTTGAGTATACCTCTCTTCACAACGTAGGTCCTGTATTCCTCTGGCTTGAAAGCCTCGATTAGATACTCAACGGCTCTTTCGGGGAGAGCGGTGTCCCCACAGGTAAAAATATCGATGGCTGCATACCCGTACTCGGGCCACGTGTGTATGGAGATGTGCGACTCAGCAATGATTACCATTCCGGATACACCGTGTGGATTGAAAGTGTTGAAGCTGTCGGAAATGATGGTGACCTTGGCTTTCTCAGCCGCAGTCAGAAGGCTTTCTCTTATGTATTCCACATCGTTGAGGAGAGCGTAGGAACATCCAGAGAGTTCGAGCAGAATGTGTCTTCCCAGTGCGTTACCCATGGGTCTCACCTCCCCTTTTTATATTTTCAGGGAGGTGGAATTTTACGCGGAAGGGGACCGGCACCAGGCCTTCAAATCCCACCTCCCCTCGTACTCACTCTGATGGTATGTCTACCATCACTATCCATAAAACCTCACTTGTCAAGGGTTAACGCCCACCAGCCAACCGCACAGTCTTTCCCTATCTCGTCTTCACGGAAGTGAAATTTATATCATCATCGGGGGAAATTATCAACCCCTTTTTCTAAAAAGCACAAAACTCTAAATTCGAAATACGAATCAAACTCGAATTTCCCAAATTCAATCCCAGCTGGCGTCTCGTCGTCACTACTCGAGATTCGCGTTTCGGATTTGTTTAGAGTTCAATGCCCGAATTTCGGATTTACCGACTATCCGCCTCATTCATTGACCGGGTGGAAAAGAATCTGTACAATGAAAAACAGATGGAAAAAACAACCTGCGGAGGCGAGCATCGCGTCACCCCTCTTGGGGTGATTAAGGGCGTAAGGCCGAAAAGGACCACCCGGTGGGGGAACTGAAACTGGGTGGCACCAGGGTGCCGCAAAAGGCTCTGACCTCTGCAGGTTTTTTTCAATGTAAAGAAAGCCCCGCCGAATCCGGCGGGGCTTCTCATTCTCCAGCAATACTCTGTTAGAACTTACCAATCAGGGGCGCAAACACCAGCGAAACGACCGCCATCAGCTTGATGAGTATGTTCATCGAAGGGCCCGAAGTGTCCTTGAAGGGGTCACCGACAGTATCTCCAACAACCGCAGCCTTGTGAGCTTCCGACCCCTTTCCTCCGTGATGACCTTCCTCGATGTATTTCTTGGCGTTGTCCCATGCGCCACCGCCGTTCGCCATCATTATTCCCAAGAGAACTCCGGTGACGGTAGCACCAGCCAGGAACCCACCAAGCGCCTCCGCTCCCAGACCAAATCCAATTATCAAAGGTGCCACAACCGCTATTACGCCAGGTGCAATCATCTCTTTGAGAGCACCCTTCGTGACTATGTCGATGCACTTGTCGATCTCCGGCTCCGCCTTGCCTTCGAGCAGCCCGGGGATCTCCCTGAACTGCCTCCTTATCTCGACCACCATCTGTCCTGCAGCCCTTCCAACCGCCTCCATCGTCAGCGCAGCAATCAAAAACGGCATCATGGCGCCGAGCAGAAGTCCTATAATAGTTGTTGAGCTGGTGAGGTCGATCTTTTCCAGACCGACTGTGTGCTGATACGCGGAGAAAAGAGCCAGAGCGGTGAGAGCGGCGGAACCGATCGCGAAGCCCTTACCGATTGCCGCCGTGGTGTTGCCGAGAGCGTCCAGCTTGTCGGTTATTTTCCTTATCTCCGGGCCAGCACCGCTCATCTCCGCGATTCCGCCCGCGTTGTCCGCGATTGGCCCGTAAGAGTCGGTGGACATGACTATGCCTATCGTGGCGAGCATTCCCACACCAGCAAGGGCGATGCCATAAAGCCCAGTCGCCTTGTACGCGACGTATATGGCAAGGGCTATTGTAATGATCGGGAGAATCGTGCTCTTGAAACCGACTGCCAGGCCCGTGATTATGTTAGTCGCGGGACCGGACTCGCTAGCCTCTGCTATCCTCTTGATGGGAGCCATGGAAGTGTAGTACTCGCTCTCGACACCAATCAAGATACCGCTTATCAGCCCGGCCAGGACAGCCCAGAAGGGTCCGAGGGAGCCTATGATCCACTTGACAGTGATGAACGCTCCAATGATGAAAATGATCCCGGACACATAGGTAGCGTTTCTGAGAGCCGTCTGGGGCTCCATCTTCTTGAGGGTACCCATGGAAAACACTCCAATTATAGAAGATATCAGCCCCACGCCGATGAGGATAAGCGGCAGAGACATGTACTTCATAGGAGCCGCCATGCCTGCGCCAATCGCCATCGCGGCGATGACCGAACCCACATAAGATTCGAACAGGTCGGCGCCCATCCCCGCTGTGTCGCCCACGTTGTCGCCCACGTTGTCCGCTATGACGCCCGGGTTCCTCGGGTCATCTTCGGGGATTCCTGCTTCCACCTTTCCGACCAGGTCAGCTCCAACGTCGGCGCTCTTCGTATAAATCCCTCCGCCCACGCGGGCGAAAAGAGCTATGCTCGAGGCCCCCATGGCGAAGCCGTTGATAATCAAGGGAGCCTGGGTGGGATTGCTCTTGAGGGCTACAAACCAGAAGCCGAGTCCGATGACGCCCAAAGACGCAACCGAAAGACCCATCACGGATCCGCCCAGGAAAGCGATGTAAAGAGCAAGAGGAGCGCCTCCATCTTTCGCACCCTGACAGGCTCTGTTGCTCGTCCTTGTCGCCGCCTCCATTCCGAACCACCCGGCCAGCATCGAGCAGAAAGCGCCCGTAAGGTATGCAAGACCAGTCCAGAAGCTGAGCGCTGTCGCAAGAGCGATGAAGACCACAGCCATGAATATGGCTATGACCGAATACTCACGCCTCAAAAAAACCATCGCGCCGAGGTGAATCTTCTCGGCGATCGCAACCATTTTCTCATTTCCCGGATTGTATTTTTTCACCGAGAAATAGTTCACCACTGCGATGACCATACCCAGAATGCCGAGCAGGGGAAGTAACTTGAGCACTCCTTCCATAATAAACCCCCTCCAGATAGGTTTTTTTCACACCTCTATCAGGTGGATAAGTCAGAAAGACTAAAACTTGTTATAACGACAGGGGGCGGTTTGTCAAGGAGAAAAAAAGACACAGTGTTTTATTTTTTGCACCAAAAAACAGGGTGAAAACGGAACTTTAAAACAACAGGGGGCATCTCATTTATATGGTATGCTGAACGAGCTTTCATTTCAGAAGGAGGGAGACATGAAACTCATTCACATCGACTCCAGCCCGATGGGGGGAAGGTCGGTTTCGTCAAGAGCAGCGCGGGAGTTCATAAACGAATATACTAAGATTCATCCTGAGGTCGTCACTGAAACCATCGATATCTGGCAGGAAGACATCCCCTTCTTCAACGGAGTGGCAGCGTCGGGAAAATACAAAATAATGAAGGGTCTTCCCCATTCGGAGGAGGAAAAAAAGGCGTGGGAACGGATCACACGGGAGATAGACCGCTTCAAAAGCGCCGACAGATACGTGATCTCCTCGCCCATGTGGAATTTCAGCATCCCTTTCAGGTTGAAACAATACATCGACACCGTTGTTCAACCGGGTTTCACGTTCTCCTTCACGCCTGATGAGGGGTACAAAGGTCTTCTCACCGGAAAAAAAGCGGTTCTTTTTCTCGCCCGCGGAGGCGAATACGGAGAGGGAACCGGCGGAGAGTCGTTCGACTTCCAGAAACCTTACCTGGAGCTCGTACTCGGATTCATGGGTATTGAAGTCGCCGGAACGTTTCTTATCGAACCCACCCTATCAAGAGGAGAAGAAGTAGCTCTCGCCACTCTAGAGAAAGCTGTCGAAGAAGCGAAGAAAATCGCCTATTCCTTTTGAAGCCAAAGCACAAATCAGGCGAGACCGCTCTGACTCTCGGCGAAAACGAGCACTTCCCTGGTGACCGGATCTATCTCGTTGAAACTCCTTATCTTGTTCACCATCTCCTCATCGAGCAGTTTCCCTTCAGGAGCGAGCAAAATCCCTCCCCGCGTGTAGAGATCGCACGCGAGCTTCATGCCAGGCCTGATTTCGTCCACTCTGAGAGAAACCACATCCCTCTTCGACATTTCATCTCTCTTGAGAGTCAGAACCCTGACTGCCGAATCCACCACAGAAGGATCGAAAAAGGTCCCCTTCCTGTGTTCCAGGTAACTGACGGTCTTCTCTATGGAGTGAGCCTCCCCCCGTCCGCTGACATCCAGGTGGTTGGATATCGTGTTCGCAACGGAAAGTATCCTCGCCCCCAGCGGAATGTCTATGCCCTTCAGGGAATCGGGGAAACCGGACCCATCATATAGCTCATGGTGATGTCGAATGAAGGTGGCAACCCTGGACAGCCTCTTCATCCCCGAAAGAATTCCCGCCCCGTATTGCGGGTGCCTCCTGTATAGAGCCATTTCCTCGTCGGACATGTCCACGGGGTGTTTCATCATCACCGACTCAGGAAGGAGAACCTTACCAACATCGTGGAGAAGCCCGGCGACTTCGAGATCGTTCAACACCTCTCCTTTGAGCCCCATATCAGTGCCGATTTCCACCGCCATCTTCGCTACGAGCCTCGAATGAGAGGCTTCGCGGGTATCTCTGAGCTCGAGAAGGTTGGAAAAGATCGAGATGAAATCCATGAAAGTTTTGTCCAGCTCCTCGTAGAGGCTCTTGAGCACCTGGTTCTTCCGTCTTATCTCCTCGGTCCTTTCCTGAACCTTCTTTTCGAGATTCTCGTTCAGTTCCTTCAACTCTTCGTTCTGGCGTTTGACCGTCTCGAATAGCTCCCTGTTTTCGTTCACGAGATTGTAGTGTTCAACCGCCTGCCTGACAGTCGCAACCAGCTCCTCGTTCTCCCAGGGTTTGGTGATATATCGCCACACCTCTCCCCTGTTTATGGCGTCCACGACCGCCTTTATATCCGCATACCCCGTGAGGAGAATCCTCACCGTGTCTGGAGACAGTTCCTTCACTTTCTCGAGGACCTCCGTTCCCGTCATCCCGGGCATCCTCTGGTCGGTTATGATGACCGCCACCTTTTCCTTGAGGAGTGTCTCTACGGCCTTCCTTCCGTCCGCAGCGGTTATGACATCGAACCCCTCGGACCCGAGAGTCCTTCTCAAAGATTTCAGTATCGACTCCTCGTCGTCCACGCACAAAACAGTCGTGACTTTCTCCATCATGGAGCCTCCAGGGTGAATTTCACTGTATATATCGGATTTTCTTGAAAAGAACTTAATAACACTCAGGAGTTGCGTCTACCCCTGGCCTTCCTCTACGGAATTGATGTAATCCTTTGCAGAATTAACCGCCACGGACACTTCCCCCGCTCCGGTGGAAATCAAATAGACTTTCCCCGGATACCTCACGATGTCTCCTGCCGCGTAGACAAGGGGAAGCGACGTGGACATGTCGGGATTGACCCTAATCCCCGTCCCCTCTATTTCCAAACCCCACTCCCTTATGGGGCCCAGATTGGTTATCATCCCTATCGAAATCACGATAGCATCGACGCCGATTATCTCTTCTTTCCCGCTCTTGTTGTTGTAGAGGACCGCGCCCTCAACCCTCTCACTGCCGATAATTTCCTTGAGTTCCATGTAAGGATACCTGACTTCTACCTCTGACTCCAGCAACTTGCTCACCATCGCTTCGTGAGCCGAAAACCTGGGCATCCTGTGAGCGAGAATTATTTTCGAAGCCGTCCCTTGAAGCGAAAGCGCCCAGTCCACCGCAGCGTTTCCCCCGCCTATAATCAGGACCCTCTTCCCCTTAAGAGACTCGAAGTCCCTCAAGTAGTAGTAGATACCCTTCCCTTCGAGATCCTTGAGGTTCGGCAAATCGAGTGTCCTGGGAACGAACGCTCCCACTCCTGCCGCAACCACGACCGTCTTCGTGTAATGTTCTCCCCTGTTGGTGCGAAGCCTGACCAGGCACTCGCCGAGCACCTTCAGATCTTCCACCTTCTCGTCGAGGCAGATCGACGGATCATATTGAGAAGCCTGCTCGATAAGCTTTTCCACGAGATCCCGCGCCTGGATCTTCGGGTAACCCATCACGTCGAATATCTCTTTTTCCGGGTAGAGATGAATGAGGCGACCGCCCAGCCGGTCGGTCGCCTCTATTATCTTCGTCCTGGCCCCCCTCAAACCCCCATAGTAAGCGCCAAAGAGGCCAACCGGGCCTCCCCCTATTATAGTGATATCGTACAGGTCTCCACTTCCCATCAGAACTCCAAGTCGCTCAACCCTCTCAGTAGTAAGCCACCTTTATGTCGGAAATCAGAACCTCCTCTCCCGCGGAGACGTTTACGTAATCCGTTTTGAAAAGGAAGCCATCCCTGTTCGGAACCGTTCTGCCGACAGGGGTCACGGCCGGCTCGTTAACGACCATGTGACCGTCAACGTAGATCCTTATCCTTCCTTTTTTCTGCGTCACGGCAAAAGTGTGTACGGTACCGGGCTTTGCCTGATAAGCGGTCAAGCGATTGCCCTTCCAGAACATGTCCGTACCCCAGCCGAAGTCGTCCGGTGAGGACTCATTCGTGCCGAGCTTCAGGTGAATGTACGGAAAGCCCTTGGGTTTGAACACTTTGAACTGGATCGAGAAATCCCTCGTCAAGTCCACCCGTCTCACAACGAGCCCATTTGAAAGGAAGCGAAGCCACTTCTTGCCGCTGTACTCAGCGACTTCAACCTGGCCTCTCTTGACCGTCAAGCTCCCGGGTATGTCCCCTATCTCGTACCCGGAGAAGTCCTCCGAGAACACAACCTCCTTGCCCGGCCTGAATCCACCACCTCCTATTATCGCTCCTCCCGTTGCGCCACCGCGAATCTCGGCGGATGGCGATCCTTGCGGTTGCGGGGCAGGTGCGTTCGTCCCCTGAACGGGAGTTCCCTCGGCCGAATACCTGTAATAATTCTCGGGTACCAGTTTCGCTATCTCGTTTATCGCGCTTTCGAGCATCACCCTCACTGCTTTTTCCATGGGCGTATTCCTGTAACCCCCGAGCCCACCAGCGAGCGCGACCGTGCCGAGAACGAATCCGGCTCCGCCGCCAGCCTTCCAGGAAGAAGCCTTACCCTCGACGGTCGTCGCATTTATTATTCTCCCCGTCCTCACGTCAACCAGCCGGATATCCGCAGCGATGTATGCCTCTTTCTTCTTGACCACGGCTCCCCCGATCAGGGGCACCCCAAAGGGAACGACGATACCTCCGCCACCTATGCCGGATGCCTCCGGCTCGAACGCGGTTATCGAGCCTATAACGAGAATGTCGGCTCCTTCCATTAGCCCCATCTCCGGCGCCTGACGCTGATTCACGTACCCGCTCTGACCAAGCCTGAGTTCTTTTTGAATCTCCCTAAGCCCCTCGCCGCGCTCGAGCACGATGAACCTGCCGGTCTTGAAAAGAGCGGTGCTCAGCATGTCCGCGACCCCATCACCTATCGCTCCGGTGCACTTCGCTGCCTTACAATCGAACCTGGCAACAGCGATTCTGGCCTTCGGCCCCTGATACCTTATCACCTCTCCTGCTGTGGGGCCGCCGGTCTGGACCGTTGTCTGAATCTGGGGACCGCATGAAACCATCAGGAAAGAAAGCATTATCACCAGCAGCAATATGGAGCCCCTTCTCGACATTTCCAGCACCTCCTATATACGCTGTTATATTCAACAAAACCTTATTTAATCACGGCAAATATATGTTCTCACAATAATTTCCGGAAGGTCAAGGACGTGTGGAGAAATCGTCAACAGCCTATCCGGACCTCCCGGCATCACGCGCTCGGAGGCACATTCCTCTGTAATTTTCGATCGCGATGTGATATATACAGTGAGTCGTTTTCCCCCATCATGGGAGAGTTTTCAATTTAACTCACATAAGAACACAGGGAGAAGTGAAATGAACCTTGCTCTTTACAGGGGATTCAAGGCGCAGACCCTCGACGACGGAGTGAAAAGGCTGATCGAAGACTACTGCAGGACCGCGAGAGGAGACATTCTCCACATGACCACGCTCGCTGGATCGGGGCACCCGGGAGGGTCGATGTCCTCCATAGAAATCTTCATGACTCTTTTTCTGCTGGCCAGGATCTCTCCAGACAACCCTTTCAACGAGGAGAGGGATAGAATCGTCGTGAGCCATGGCCACACATCTCCGGGCGTATACGCAGCACTGGGGAGACTCGGTTTCTTCCCGATTGACGAAGCAATAGCTTTCTTCAGGAAGGCAGGCTCTCCCTTCGAAGGCCACATCGAGAGAAATCTCCCGGGGATAGAATGGTCCACCGGCAACCTCGGTCAGGGACTGTCTGCTGGCTGCGCGTTCGCCATATCCGCCAGGTGCTTCGAGAGAGATGTAAACGTCTTCGTGGTGATGGGTGACGGAGAACAGCAAAAGGGCCAGATATCGGAAGCACGGCGCTTCGCCGTCAAATACGGTCTCAACAACCTGACGGCGATAATCGACTACAACCGCCTCCAGATTTCCGGCAACATATCCGACGTGATGCCTCAGAACATAAAGGAGGAGTTCAGAGCCGACGGGTGGAAAGTGCTGGAAGTCGACGGGCACGATGTTTCGGAAATCTACGAAGCCCTTCACACCGCGGTATCGGACAGCACATCGCCTTACGCAATCATCGCTCATACGACCATGGGCAAAGGCGTCTCTTTCATGGAAAATAAGCACGAGTATCACGGCAAGGCACTACCCGAGGAGCTTTTCGCAAAAGCAATAGAGGAGCTCGGCGTCGAAAACAGACTTGCTCACTACAGGGAAATGAGGGAAAAGAACTCCCCATCCTATATCCCTCCGAAGCGCCCGGAAATCAAGATAAGAATCGACGTGGGAGAACCTCGCACATACGAGGGGAACGAAAAGACGGACAACAGGAGCGCCTTCGGGAATGCCCTGATAGATATCGCGGAGATAAACTCTTGCGGAACCGAGACACCGATAGCCGTTTTCGACTGCGACCTGGCGGGCTCGGTGAAAACTGAGAAATTCTCGAAAATCTGCCCTCACAGGTTCTTCGAAGCGGGCATACAGGAACACCACACGGCGGTTACTGCCGGTGCCCTCTCCACCACGGGAGTTCTCACCTTCTTCGCCGATTTCGGCGTCTTCGGGATATGCGAAACATACAACCAGCACAGGCTAAACGACATAAACGAAACCAACCTGAAACTGATATGCACACACCTGGGAATAGACGTGGGGGAAGACGGGAAAACCCATCAGTGTATCGATTACATAGGCCTTCTGAGAAACATCTTTGGCTTCCGCGTGATAATACCCGCCGACCCCAACCAGACCGACAGGGCAATACGATTCGTGGCACGTGAAAAGGGGAACTTCATGGTCGGAATGGGCAGGTCTAAGGTTCCTGTCATCTGTCGGGAAGACGGGACACCGCTTTTCGGCGGAAGCTACAGATTCACTCCCGGTAAAGCCGATCTCGTCAGAGACGGAAACGCTGCCACCGTCTACACATACGGAGCGATGCTCCATCGAGCGATAAAGGCGTGGGAATTGCTGAGGGAAAAGGGAATCCTGATCAAAATCTACAATGTTTCGACACCACTGGAACTGGACAGGGATGCCCTCGAAGACGGGGTCAGAACCGGCGTTGTCATAACTTACGAGGACCACAACGTGAACACCGGTCTGGGATCCATAGTTGGAGAAGCAATAGCGACACTTTCCTTAGGTCCCGTCAGATTTGCAAAGCTCGGCGTATCCACATACGGAGGCTCCGGAAAGCCGGATGATCTATACCGCGAGCTTGGCCTTGCGCCGGAGCAACTGGCGGAAAATGTGCTTCGGCTCCTCGAAGAGAATTAGCCCTACTTCTTGGAAATTCCGAGCACCTTCTCGGCGAAGTAACGGAGGATCTTATCCTTCTGTTCCTCGGGGACTATTTTCCCGCTTTCTGGATCCACGTGAGAAGAAATGTCGAACGGCAGTTTCTCCTCCAGAAGCGATAGGAAGAGCTTCCCCGCATTCTCGTCCCCTTTAACTTCAGCGAGCATCGCGTCCAACAGGTGAAGCGTGGGCTCCCCGGGAATCTCCTTCTTCAACCCATCGAGAAGTTCCTCAGACCTGTCGAACATCCCCAGGAGGAAGAACATGTACGCGAGGTCCCTCCTTTCCACGTGCTCCGTGAAGTTCATCTCATCGATTTTTTTGAGAACCTCGTCTCTGGCTTCCTCCTCTCCCGCCTTGTGATATATGATCGCCTTCAGCATGTATGGTCCGTAAAAGGAAGGGTCCCTTTTCGATGCCTCATCGAGCTTGGCTATCACTCTTTTGGGGACTCTTTTGAGCTCATCCTTCAGGGAAACGTAACGTTTGAATAGAGTCTTGCCGAGATTGTAGTAGAGAAGAGCGTGATTCTTTGGTTTTTTGGCTATCAGATACTGAACCTCTTCCGGTTTCTTCTCTTCTTTTATGCCGAGAAAACTCCTTAGCATTCCCGGAATTTCGTCTTTCGCCACCGACGGGAAACCAGGAAACGCATCCACCACTTTGAAATCTTTAGATATCAACACCGTCGTGGGATTCGCCACCACTCCAAACTCGTCGAAGAGCACAAGCCCCTCGTCTATCGCCGTCGGAAAGGGCATGTTCAAACTCTGGTAAAAACTCTTTATCTGTTCCAGGGTCTCACCAGAAATGTCCTGATGCTCCACGTTTATCGCCAGGAACTCGATTCCTTTCTCTTTGAAGTCACTCACCAGCCTGTCTTTCATGAAGGAAAGGAGGTCTCTGGAACGATCGCTCCAGGTCGCCCAGAATACAACGAGGATGCCTTTTTCTCCCATTAGTTCGGAGAGCTTTTTCTTACTCCCATCGAGGAGCGTCAGCTCGTAGTCCTTCACCTGGTCGCCCTTGTTGAGAGTCCTAAGGGCGAACGCCTCTCCCCAGAGAGATGGCGCCGTGAATGCGAACACGGCAATTGCCAGAAGGACTATCGATTTTACCCTGAACACTTTTCTGATCATTTGGCTCTCCTTTCCACTACCTGAGACAACCCGGGAGACGAGCTTATTCATCAGTATTATCGATTTTTAATTCTATCATTTAACGGAACTTTGCAAACTCGTCACGCGAAAATTGTCCTCCACGAAGCAGGCGTAAGCTTTCACCATGTCCCGTGACTCACCCGGGGACTTTCCGAGGTGTGATATGAGGATCTTCTTGAGCATCTCCAGCTCGTTCATACCCTTCGTCGGGGTCTTTCCGAGCATCATTCTCCTCAGGACCACATCCTCCAGAGAGCGGCACATTTCCCTCTCGAAGCCGTATACGATTTGAAGCGGTATTTCTCCCGTCTCTTCGAAAACGACTTCCCTCAAATCGCGATCGCTCCCTGCAAACGAGAGCACATGATGGGCCTTCCTGCCGTAGGCCCTGAACAGCGCGCAGGCCACAGCAGGAGTCACACCGAACTCGCCCTCGATGTGACTGAGATATGCCTCCGTGTCTCCCCCATCGCCTTCAAACGGATAGGGTTGCGCCCTCTCCGTCTTCAGCCTTGACCCGTGTATCGATAAAATCTTCGAGACACAGTCTTCCGCCATTCTTCGGTAAGTGGTGAGCTTGCCCCCCACGATGGAAACGAGCCTTTCCCCCCTACCCTCGACGACTATTCTGTGCCTCCTTGGCACGGCCGACGCCGGCTTCCCCGGAACGCGCAAAAGCGGCCTGACTCCGGCAAACCCACCGAATATCCTGACTCCCCTGGCAAGTTTATCCGGGAATATGATTCTCAAGCCCTGAAGCAGGTAATCCACGTCCTCACCCAGAACCTCCACTTCATCGGGTGAACCGTCGAAATCGGTATCAGTGGTTCCAACGAGAGTGTGGCCGAGGAAAGGAAGCACGAAAAAAAGTCTCCTGTCTCTGCCGGATTCCACGAAAAACGCCTCTTCACTCACCCTCTCAACCTCGAGGTGAACTCCCTTCGTCGGGCGAAGGAGCCTCCCCCCAAGCATTCCTTTACGCCTCACCTCGTCCGCCCACGGACCTGCGGCATTGACCACCACCTCGGCCCGGACTTCGAATTTCTCACCACCCCTCACTATTTCGAGCCTGACCTCGTTTTCCTCGAATTTCAAGGACTCGACCCGCGCGTAGTTGAAAGCCTCCCCTCCCAGGTTCATCCCTTCCAGAATGTTTGCAAGCACCAGTCTCTCCGGAAGCAGTATCTGGTAATCCGTAAAAGTGAACAGCCCCCTTAGCTCTTTCCTCGTCATCTCGAGCTCCCGGGGGATAGAAGCAGCTTTCATATACACCCTGCTTCTGCCTATTCGCCTCTTACCCGCCATGAAATCGTAAAGAAGCACTCCAATCGCGACAATCGCCGGGTGCCTCCTGCTGTGACTGTATATGGGAATGTGAATATCAAGAGGGTTCACCAGGTGGCCAAAGTGTAGTCCTATCCACTCCCTCTCTTTAAGCGACTCGTAGACGAGATCGAAGTGGAAGTGCTCTAGATAACGTATCCCACCGTGTATCAGACGGGACGACTTCGAAGTGGTGCCAGAAGAAAAGTCGCCCTTCTCGAACAGGGCTACCCTGATTCCCCTCCTTGCAAGCTCGAGGAATACTCCCGCACCCGTAGCCCCCCCACCTATCACTACAACGTCGAATTTCATCCTATCGTTTTCTCCCTCCACCTGAGCATCTCCCCGGGATAGTTGGTAAAGAATCCATCGACTCCCATCTTTAAAAGCCGAAGAAACTCGCTCTCATCGTTCACTGTGTAAACGAGGATGAAAAGTCCAAGGCCGTGAGCTCTCTCAACCAGCCCGGGAGTCACCCCCCTCCTGCTGACGTTCAGGGAAACACACCGGAGCTCACGTGCAAGCGTCAGGTCTTTCTTCCCCGGCCTGCTGGCGAGAAGAGACAAATTTATACGGGGGGAAAGTTCTCGCACGCGCGTAATTTCACCTGCGAGAAAGGAAGAGAGAATAACCTTCCCCTGGTAGTTCGTCCCGGCAAGCAGGCGGAGAACTTTCTCTCCTGTCCCTCCCCCTTTCAGCTCCAGGTTGATCGGAATCCTGCCGCCTACCAGCTCCAGCGCATCCTGCAGGCTCAAAATCCTCTGCCCTCCCGGGAGCTCGAGTTCGATAAGCCGTTCGTAAGTCTCCTCTTCCACCTTCCACTTGACTCCTGCAAGCCTTGTGGTGTCTTCATCGTGGAATATGACAAGCTCACCATCCGAGGTGCAGCGAACGTCGAGCTCCACAGCGTGAGCCCCGCACGCCATTGCCGCTTCTATTGCTTTTTTGGTATTTTCAGTCGCCAGACCGGAGTAACCCCTGTGTGCAATCACGACGGGTCTCGAATTCTCGAAGAATTCAATCATGTCCAGTAAACCACCCTGGTCCGGGCCATCATGTCGTGCAGCCCACGTTTCAACCTGGAAAACGGAATCATCAGATAACCCAGACCGAAGGTAAAATCGCACACCAGGTATCCCACCCATCTGACAGCAGACTGAAAGAGCGTTATGTCGCTCCCGTCCAGATCGACCACACGTATGGAGAAAGCGCGTTTGCCCGGCGTTTGCCCCCCGAGGTAGTGGAACGTGATGTAATACACGGGGTAAATTCCCAGGTAGAACATCGACCTCACCAGAGTGATGAAGTCGACGCCCCTGGTCATCCCGGCAGAGCCAGTAACCTGCATAGGCTCCCAGAAACCGCGCGACGCCCCGTATCTATCCAGCAAATAAACGATGTTGACGAGGGTAACCAGTATCAATATATCCAGCAGGTGAGCGAAGAATCTTATCCAGAAACCTGCCGGCTCGAGTTCGCCGTCTTCGATTCTTTCGCGTTCAGTCTCCAATATCTCTCCCCCTCAAAGGTTATCGAAGTGATACTGAACCATCGCAAGGGCAGCAACAGCCGCAGTCTCGACTCTCAGGACGTTCCTGCCCAGACCTGCTCTCACGAACCCAAATTCTTCCGCCCTCTCCACCTCGTCTTCTGAAAACCCCCCCTCCGGTCCAACAAGAAGCGCGGCACTTCGAGGAACCTCCACCCCTGAGAGGACTTTCTTCAGTGTAAAGGCGAAGGTCCGCTCGAAGAGTATCACTTTCAGGTCACATTCCCGCATGTGCTCGAGTGCCTGGGAATAAGTGTAAATTCCCGGAATCTCCGGTACGTTCGTGTTCCCACACTGCTTCACAGCCTCGAGAACGATTCTTTTCCACCTTTCGAGCTTCGCTTTGGCTCTCTCTTTCGGTATCTTCACCTGCACGCGGGAAGAGACAAAAGGAACTATCTCCCAAACACCAAGCTCCGTGGCTTTTTGAAGAACGTAATCGAAACGATCTCCCTTTGGGATTCCCACACCGAGGAACACCCTGACTGCTGGTTCCGGTCGTTTCCCCTCTTTCAGGACCACCCTGGCCAGTATCTCTCTGCTTGTTTCCTCCACTATCCTCATCAGATAGACGTTCCCCTCGTCGTCGAACGCCTTGAAATGATCTCCTCTTCCGAGCCTCAAAACCGTCCTCATGTGCCTCGCCTCTTCTCCACGAATGACCACTGTATCCCCTTTTATGCAACCGGTCTCGACGTGGAAAAGACGCATCTCACACCTTCCTGAGCGTGATCGCTCCCCAGAGACCGAGGGTTTTCCTGCTCTCCTCCTCGAACCCTTCCCTGCGGAATTCCCCGGCCACCCAGTCGAGCCTGTCTCTCAGGATACCGGACAATATCAGGAGTCCTCCCAATTTCATGCTCCGCCGAAACTCCTCACACATCTCGACAAGAACCTCGGCGAGAATGTTTGCCACGGCAAGATCGAATCCTCCTCCCAGCCTCGGGAGGGGAACGGTAGTGGCGGAGACGACACCATCGACTTCGTTCACCCTCGCGTTCTTCTCCGTGATTTCAACAGCCTTCACGTCGATGTCGTGCGCGATCACCTCTTTCGCTCCCAGCTTGGCCATCAAGATGGCGAGGATACCGGTTCCGCATCCAACATCTATGCACCTCTCGAACTTCCTCTCGGAAAAGGCCTTTTCAATCATCTCAATACAGAGCCTGGTCGTCTCGTGGGAACCGGTTCCGAAAGCTTCCCCCGGATCGATAACTATGAGAATCTCGTCTTCAATTGCATCCACCCTCTCCCATGAGGGCATGACTATGACCTTCTCCCCCACCCTGACTGGTCGGAAAAACTCCTTCCACTTCTCGGTCCACCCGAAATCCTCGATCTCGACGGTGTCGACCGCAAACGAATCGCTCATGGGAGCAACGGAAGCCACGAACCTCTTGAGGTCCGGGAGCATACCCCTCAAGTCGAAGTCGAGAGGGAAGTATGCCTTGATGTCAACGTATTCGTCGAACTCTACCTTTGAAAGCTCCTGATCTTCAGACAGAGTGATCTCGTCATAGGAGAGCCCCATGCTTCCCTTCATGAAAAGGAATCCCGATATCGGGTCGACCAATCTTCTGTTCACTCTCATCCTGAGCAGCTTCCACCTGTCCACGAAAGCTCCCCCCGGCTTCTGTGGTATTATATCCCAACCGGAGAGAGGTGAAAGAATGTCGGATGAAATCATAGACAGACTCCGTTTACTCGCCAAAGAAATAACACCGCTTTTGAAACGCATAATAATAACAATGTATGAAAATCCCGAAGAAGCGCTCAAAGAGCGGAAGACCTCACTTTTTCTATCCAGGATACTCGACGAACACGGCTTCAGAATAAAAAGACCGCTCCCGGGTCTTCCCACCGCATTCAAAGCCTCTCTATCCGTTAGAAAAGAGAGACCATCCGTCGCATACCTGGCAGAGATGGACGCGCTGCCGGGCCTCGGACACGCATGCGGGCACAACGTGGTTGCAGCGGCTTCTGTCGCCGCAGGTATTCTGCTCGCAAAAGTCCTGAGGGAAAAGAACAAGAGTGGAACCGTTATCGTTTTCGGCACGCCCGCAGAGGAAAAAGGATACGGGAAGGCAAAAATGGCCGAAACAGGATTGTTCGACGATGTGGACGCCGCCATGATGGTGCACCCCTCGTCCAGGAGAATCGTGGACAAAGGTTACCTCGCCATGAGAAAAATGACCTTTACCTTCCACGGAAAGGCGGCACACGCGTCCGCTTATCCCGAGCACGGCGTGAATGCCCTCGACGCAATGATACTCTTCTTTTCGTCCGTAGGCCTGTTGAGACAGCAGCTTCCCGAAGGATTGAGGCTTCACGGCGTGATAACGAACGGTGGAACAGCACCCAACATCATTCCTGACAGGACGGACGCCTACTTTTACCTGAGAGCGAAAAATGCCGACGACCTGGAAGAGCTAACCAGGAAGATCGTGGCGTGCGCGAGAGGCGCAGCCAAGGCCACCGGTTGCAGAGTTACTGCAAGAAGGGTTTCTTACACTTTACAAGCCATGAAAATAAATCAAACCCTGGCGGAAACCTACAGGGAAGGGATGAGGAAACTCGGGCTCGAAGAAGACGATGCCCCGAAGGACAAAAACCTCGGCTCCTCCGACATCGGAAACGTCTCCCTGGTGGTCCCTGCGATTCAGCCGCTGGTACCCATCTCATCCGGGAAAAAAGTAGAGATCCACACCAATGAATTCAGGGAAG
The DNA here is from genome assembly GCA_964429585.1 of uncultured bacterium. Taxonomy (GTDB): domain Bacteria; phylum Desulfobacterota; class Deferrimicrobia; order J040; family J040; genus CAYSCN01. The sequence goes on from CAYSCN010000007.1 coordinate 80,358, forward strand.
CAACGGTTACTGAAAAAGGATTCGAAGGAGCGCTGGAAGGAGCAATACTGCTCGCCTACACGGGATTCAGGTTCTTGACGGACAGAAAACTGCGCCAGCAGGTGAGAAGAGAATTTTCCACACAAAGCAGCGCATAACAAATCCGAAATTCTAAGCACGAAATCCTAAACAAATTCAAATATTTAAACTCAAATGACCGAAACGTGGAGTGAACGTGGTTCGTGGTTTTGTGGTTGGGTAGTTATCGTAGTTGCGAAAAACCACACCCAACCACGCAGCTACGCAACTACACAACTACGGACCATTTCTCT
>CAYSCN010000008.1:0-6273 GCA_964429585.1 uncultured bacterium
TGACAGACAGCGGAGGACTGATAGGAGCTTCCAGCGTGACAATCACTGTTGTTGCAGGGTCCAGTCAAAATCCACCTGTTGCAAACGCCGGTTCAGACCAGACAGTAGACGAAGGGTCCACTGTGACGCTGGACGGCACGGGCAGCTACGACCCGGACGGGGACCCAATCACATATCTGTGGACTCAGACATCCGGACCTTCGGTCACTCTTTCGGATGCAACGTCACCATCTCCCACATTCGTCGCACCCTCGGTAACTTCGGACGTTACTCTCACGTTTCAGCTTGTCGTCAACGACGGGCTCTCCGACAGCGCGCCTGATTCTGTGAATATCACTGTGAGAAACGTTCCCAGCCTTCCAATTGTCACGACTTCATCGGCCACCAACGTCACTACCGATAGCGCCACCCTCAACGGCTCGGTCAACCCCAATGGGCTGGACACCCAGGCGTGGTTCGAGTGGGGAACCAGCTCCTCGAACCTCTCGAACTCTACTTCCCCACAGTCCGTCGGGGCGGGCACGTCGTCTCAGCCGGTATCCGCAGATATCACGGGGCTTTCCCCACAAACCAAGTACTACTACAGGCTGGCGGCTTCGAACATTGACGGAACCACCTACGGCGAATTACAGGTTTTCACTACACCTTCCCCTTCCAACTCCAATCCCACGGTTCAGATCACCAGTCCTGCCAACGGCGCCAGTTTCAACCAGGGTGACCCGATCACTTTCACGGGGACGGCAACCGACTCAGAGGACGGAGATATCACGGCGAATCTCTCCTGGAGCTCCTCCATCGACGGAAACATAGGAACAGGAGGAAGTTTCACGATTTCCACCCTCTCTCCAGGAACACACACCATCACGGCCTCGGTGACAGACAGCGGAGGACTGATAGGAGCTTCCAGCGTGACAATCACTGTTGTTGCGGAGTCCAATGTACTCGTCGGTGCCGGTGACATCGCACTTTGCTATTCTCAAGCCGACGATGAGACGGCAAAACTCCTGGATAACATCGACGGGATAGTTTTCACCCTTGGAGATAACGCTTATCCAGATGGGACAACAAACGACTTTCTCAACTGTTACGATCCGACTTGGGGACGGCACAAATCGCGTACCAGACCGGCTCCTGGAAACCACGAATACCACACCTCCAACGCTTCCGGCTATTTCAATTATTTTGGATCGGCAGCAGGAGATCCCAGCAAAGGGTACTACAGTTACAACGTGGGCAGCTGGCACATCATCGTCCTGAATAGCGAATGCACTGAAGTCGGCGGTTGCGGCGCGAACTCTCCACAGGGGCAATGGCTTCAGGCGGATCTGGCTGCGAATCCAGCAACCTGCACACTTGCGTACTGGCACAAACCTCTATTCTCATCCGGCACACATGGAAACAACCCAGAGATGAGAGACTTCTGGCAGATACTATACAACGCCGGCGTCGATATCGTTTTGAATGGCCACGATCACACCTACGAGCGCTTTGCCCCCCAGGACCCATACGGAAACCCTGACCCTGGCCGTGGCATACGCGAGTTCGTCGTGGGAACAGGTGGCGGTGATCTCTACTCTTTCGGAACCATCAAGCCCAACAGCGAGATCAGAAACAACAAGACGCACGGTGTATTGAAACTGACACTTCATTCCGACAGCTACGAGTGGGAATTCATCCCGATCCAGGGGAAGTCGTTCACGGATTCCGGGAGCGCCAAATGCGTGACCACACCGTAATCGATCCCCCAAAACACCTCATTCCTCTCAATGTGAGAAATAACCAGGCACATCATTTCGGATGCAGGGGAGGAACGTAGAATTCATATAATTTCCCATCCATAATCTTCTTCAAGTTTTTCGTAAAGTTGTTGTCGAGTCCCCGGTCGACTATGTACACATCATTCACACCCTTTTTGACGGAGCTAGGAGCATAAGTGATTCCTGCGGGTTTGACAGGATGTGCGGCGGAAATATCGATCTGCCTTACCAGTTCTCCCGATTTAGTTATATGAAAAAGAACGTTCGCCGGCTTCCCTACGACATACAGCAGCCCATTTTCAGTGTCCACGGTTATACCTTCTGGATCCATCAAACCGAAACTATCTGTGCTGTATTTCTTGACCAGATCGTCACCCTCTGGCGGAGATCCATCGAAAACCCCGTTGATTCCCGGTAAGATTTTTATTATTGAATTGGACTCCCCGTCGACAATGAACAACGCTCCACTTTGTGGGTCGTATGCGACATCTTCCGGATCATGACTCGAGAAGCTTTTCGTATTGATGAAAGTAATCAAATCGTCCTTCGTATTCAGGACACCATCTTTGCCAGGGGTAACCTCGAAAATCTTTCCCAAATCGTCGTCGGTTACAAACATCCTTTTTCTCTCCGGGTCGAAATCTATACCCGTAGGTTCCTGCGAATATGTGATCGTGCTGTATACCCCACGCATTGCACCTGTCAACGTGACTTCAAAAATATTTACCCCCTCAAACTCGGAAGTTTCATCTATCTCAGAGTCACATATCCACAAAAGCCCCAGGTTCTTGATATAAGTTATACCGGCAGGATCTGAACTCGGATAGATTCCTCTGGACAAATCCGTTTCAAGTACCAGCAAAGCCACTTCTACCCTGGCTCCCCTCGCAACAGGAATCATTGATAAAAGGACGAGCTGAAGACAAAGCGAAAACAGCACGATTTTTTCAAGACACTTGTGACCGAGTCGCAGTGACAATACAATCCCCTTCAGTCGCCAGTATGTCGTACTTGCTTCTACTCAAAGCTTTTTGAGATATTCGAACATGCAATCCAATTATAAACTTCTTTCCATTTCGAAAAAATTTTTTTTTCATCTCCCCCATCCCCTCCTCAGATAAATGCATTATTTTAATTAATCCTTGTAGTTCCACCACTTACAATTTTTTTATTACTCGTTACATTAATGTAACTCCATACAAACCCATTACATAAAATTTCCTTCAATAATCATATAGTTACATACGTCTACCCTGTGGCACGCATATTGATTCAAAAAAAGTAGACCAAGGAAAACGACCAAGAAACGAGGTATTTGATGGGGAAAAACCTTACGAGAAAGATAAAATTCCAGCTCCTTGGAATAGGAATCCTGACGACATTCCTCGTTCTTTCCGGATGCGGCGGGACAAGCTCCGACAATACATCAAGCGGCAACAACCAAGGAGGAGGATCGGTATACACTACTCAGAACATAACAATCACCCCATCATCCTGTGACTTCGGCAGGATAACCGTAGGCTCGTCGGACACGAAAATCATCACCATCTCCAATACCGGGAGTTCCGACCTGCTCATCACCTCCGTGACAACAGGTTCTACCGAATACGTCGTCGACCTAAACTCCGGGAGCAATCCTCTCGGAGCACTCCCGGCCACCATTCCTCCCAACCAGAGCAGAACCATCCAGGTTTCGTTTTCTCCCGACATCCCGGGAAGCTATCAGTCGGACCTGAAGATCGTTTCAAACGACCCCGACACGCCAGAATTCTCCATCCCCCTTCATGGTGAAAGCGTCCAGGCCCCCGTCCCCAACATATCAGTCTACCCTTCGTCCCACGACTTCGGTGATGTAACTGTAGACAGCTACGGTGTCCCCGTTGAAATAACAATTTCGAATGTTGGATCCGCCGACCTTTCTATATCTGACATATCCTCGAGCGATCCTTTCGTGTTTCCGCTGGACTTGAATGGGGGCTCCAGTCCCTGCGGCACAACAAGCCCGATTCTCTCCCCCGGAGGTTCCTGCACTCTCGAGGCAACGTTCTACCCCACCGCCACCGGATCATTCTCGGGTACAATCGATATCACTTCCAGTGATCCAGACACTCAAATCACCACGGTCTTCCTGACAGGAAACGGGACAAGCTCTCCTCCTCCAACATTCAGCGTCACTCTTTCCTGGGACCCACCCACGACGAATACCGACGGCACACCACTCACCGACCTTGCAGGTTACAGAGTATACTACGGGAACTCACCCGGTTCTTATTCTTATTCCATCGATGTCGGGAACGTTACCACGTTTACACTGAGCAACTTGACTTCCGGAACGTACTATTTCGCAGTCACCGCATACAATTCCTCTGGGATCGAAAGCGGGTTCTCCAACGAAGTGAGCAAAACGTTCTGAGAGCTTTCCTTCGCTTAGGCAGAGAATCTGTTTTTTCAAATTTTGATGAAGAGCGACTTTCAGAAAAAATCAGGTGGGCTCGCCATATGGCGAGGTCTTGAGATGGAAAACAAAGAAATGAACTTCCCTGGACTCTACTTCACGCAGATTTTTTTCCTTTTTGTTTTGAACTCCATAATATATCCGACAATTTCATCACACACTTCTTCAATAGGGCGTAGTCCGTCAACAATGACGAATTGCTCGAATCTTTTCCCGTGGTTTATCAATTCATTTCTCTGCCATTCCAGATAATCGATGGGATCCTCGTTTTTCCGGGTTTTCGCAACATCTGGGGGGATATCCAGAAATATCACGATGTCGGGTACTGGATAAATCCTGTTCAACAACCATATGTGGATCCGATGAGGCAACCTTCTGTGTTTTTTGTGAACCTCGGGATATCTCAGGACATACTCGAATACAAAGTGACGGTCATAGAGGACAATATACCCGAAACACTGATACAGCCAGGAAACAAACTGCCTGTACCATTCTTCAGCCAGGTTATTTATCAGCCTGGCAAAATAATAGAAATTACTTCTACCCGGCGGAGCCGACCCATTCGGTCTTTTGTTTGGCTGTTTCCTGCCTTTCCCTCTAAGAAAATGAACGAGGCGCGAAGTAGGCAACGTAACGTTGCTCGAACCTATCCACCACCCCATATAAATGTATTTCACCCTATATGGGAGCTTCTCCATTAGACGCCGCGCCACAGTGCTCTTTCCGGCGCCATCTATACCCAACAACGCTATATCCATTCTCCCACCCTTCAGCTCTTTGTACGGAGGTTACTCTAATAACGATCAGATGGTTTGAAGCCAACTGCTTCGCAAGCACCAGCCCCACCGGCACTGCACGCAGGCTGCATGGCTTTGAAAAGTTCGGGAAAAGAGACGGGATAGGGTCTAAGCACACGGTAGGTTTCGACCCCGTTCAGCAGAGCGCTCCGCAACAGCCCTTCCATTATAGAACAGGACCGTTCCAGAAATTCGTTTCTCTTTTTCGGAAAAGCAAATCTGAACGCGTTGTAATATTCCCAGAAAAGCATCTGCTCGTGAGTATTCGACTGAACGACGCGATCAATTACTTCTGTTAAATCGTAAGGCTCGACCAAAATCTCCTCGGAATCATGGCACATCATGAAGAAGATCTTATCGAGCGTTGCCTCCTTTACCAGCCTGTCACCGAAAATTTCCTCGGGAAATACTCTGATGTTCAACTGACGATTCAATGCAGGCAGCGCCCTCTCGACATATTTGAAGGGGAACAGGTTTCCCAGTTTTCCTTTCCCGAATTTTTCATGGATACTGTTCAGAATTCGCGTAAACGTAAAAATCAATTTTTTCTCGAGTGATACTTTTGGCAACATCTCTCCGATATACTTGAATTGCCAGTCCCAGATGCATATCTGTACCGGAAACCCATACATCTTTTTATTTTCCGGAGACAAAATTACCCACTCGTCACCGAGATAATAAGCACCATCTTTTGCGAAAGAAAGTAGCGCTTCGGTTTTACCACCTTTTTTCCAACCGGTTACCAGAACACCGGCGCCCTCATACACGAAAGCGGATGCGTGTATCGGGATATATTCCTTCTTCAACAGGGTGAAGTTTATAATCTCCTCGAGAAATGGAATCGAGCTGATGCCGCTTTCACATGTGATGGTGCACCTGTTTCCTATCTCCTGAAAGGGTATGCTCGCTTTCAAGCCTCTTCTATCGAAAACGAAAAATTCATCCCCTAAAAAGCCTGCAGCGTCAAGTCCGAGGAATTTTAGCCCAATCTGTTGTCTTTTTTTCCTGAACTCTATGATGATGTCCGGCTCTTTTTCAAGATTAGACCTGAATGGACCAAGCTGTGCATCTACCATCTCGATATCCCACGGTGCTGGTTCGACAACACGGACTCCGACTATACCGTTTATGTCATACTCCACTACTCCCCGCGGAGTACATCCTCCACTCCAACTACTTTCCATTTTCATACCTTCTCTCTATGGTATGTATTCCACGTGCAGAAGGGGTGCTCCCTTGGATGTCCCGTCATACGACTCGGCCA
>CAYSCN010000008.1:6373-75526 GCA_964429585.1 uncultured bacterium
TCGCCGTCGTATCCACTGCGGAAGGGTCAGCGAACGTTACCGTTCCCGGACCGCTCAGAACCGACCACTCGACAGATTCCACCCCGGAAGGATTTGGTATGCCATCGTCCTGAACATCACCGTTCAAAACGCCATCATCCGGAAGATACACGGTAAAATCTGGACCGGCGGAAACCACAGGAGGATTGTTTCCCGGAGTCACGTAAGGAAGCGACATTTCGTAAATTTTTCCGTCATTCTCATTCGGATCCTGGTTGTTGTCGACTCCCCGATCCGTGATGTAAACGCTCATGGTATATTGGTCGTAGCTTGAGGGTGCGTAAGATATTCCCGCAGGTTTTATAGGATTTGCAGCCGATATATCAATTAGCCTCACCAGGGTACCTTCTGGGGTCACGTGAGCAACCACATTGCTTGGCTTTCCAACGATGTACAGGTAACCAAAGTCCAGATCGAACGCAATCCCCTCAGGGTCTGAAATTCCGAACGACTCAGTATCAAAGCTTGAAACGTTATCATCTCCAGTAGACGGCACACCATCGAAAAGACCGTTTTTCCCGGGATCAACAATGTAAACTTTCGCTCCCGTACCATCGATGACGTAGAGGACTCCCCTCCAGCTGTCGAACGCTATGCCCTCTGGGTCATAAGACCCAAATGCGGCTGTGCTAATCGATGTTATCACATCGTCTTCCGTGTCATAGAGCCCATCTGGACCAGGATCAACCTCGAACACTTTTCTCTTGTCATCATCACTGAAGAAAAGGTGGCTGTTGAATGGATTGTAGGCTATATCCGTGGGCTCATTGGAGAAAGAAGTGGTCGAAAACGTATCCAGAATAGTTCCAGTCAGTGTGATTTCGAACACGTTCACGCCGGTAAAAATCTTCATCTCGTTTACTTCAGAGTCGCTGAAAAAGAGAGTGTTTGTGAAATCGTTGTAGGTGACCCCGGCCGGGTCCGGGCTCGGAGGGTTGAATGTTGAAGTGTCTATGACTCTTATTAGGTTTGATATCCTCGTCCCCCCAAAGGAATCACGAGAGACCGCAAGAAATACGAAAGCGACTAAAATTACACATACGAACCTTTTTACAAAATCACAGCAACCTCTCACCCCCACCTCATTTTCCATCATCTACTCCCATTTGGCATATTTTCACATATGAGATTAAATTATATATTGGAATGTCAATTTATTTCATTTTATATAAAGAAAATAGCAAGTATTATACCTTCACGCTTGCTGCATTGTCTTCACATCTATTCGTTTTTTAAGATTTTTTTAGACTATAACCTGCAAACGACACACGGGGGAGAAAATATTTATACATTGAATAAAATATATTTCACAGCGTTTGTAAAATGTTAGCCAGGGCAGGGATTCAGCAATACCACACGGAAGCAGCACAATCACCTGCTGCAGCAATATCAATCCCGGTTCTTCCACCTCGATCCCAAGGGCTAACGCGAGTAACCCTTTCTCATCGCGCTTTTCATTTTTCGTGTAATCACGGGTAGTTCCCCTAACACGGTGAGGCCCAGATCTTTCTCGATCTCTTCCCTGCGCCTTATTGAATCATCAAAGTATTCGGCAATAAACGCCAGGCCAACACCGAAAAATACGCTCACTATGAGACCAACCCCCGAAAATATCACGAGTTTCTTTATTTCCGGGAAGTCGGGGGGATACGCTGCATCGATCACTTTGATATATCCATCACCTCTCGTATTGTTGACTTTCAGGATACTGGCCCTGCCAAGCTGCTCGCGGAGACTGCGGACTTCCCTCTCCCTGCTCTCTATCTCCTGAGTGAGCCTATTCAACTCGGAGAGGCTCTCCATTATTCTGTTTAGTTTCCCTTTCGCCTCGTCGATCTTTTCGGATATATCCCTCTTCTCCGTCAGCAATTTCCGTTTCATCGATTCAAGAAATTCTTTCTGGCTCTCTATGCTCTTTTCACGTCGATTGTCGCTCACCAGGGACTTCGGCGAATTAGCCCTTGCATCTTCGAGCCTCTTCTCGAGTTTTTCCACCTGCACTCGCAAGGCAACCACATACGGATGTTTGTCAGTGTGAGTCCTCCTGGCATTATTCAGCTCCGCTCGAAGCTCATTGAGGTCCTTCTCCAGTTTCTTCACGAGACTCGATTCCTGGGTCTTGTTCTCATCGCTGGCAGAAGACATAGGGGTGAACTCATAATTCCCGGTTGCCAGCTGATAATCAATTTTCTTCAACTTCCCGTCTATCTCATCATATTTTGCCTCATATTCCTGTATTTTCTTCTTCTGTTCGCTCACTGCCTCCTCTATAGAAGTCGGAGAGACGACGTTCTCTCTTTTGTAAAATTCTCCAAGCGCTTTTTGAGCCTCTTTCAATTGTTTAAGAGAAGCTTTCAGCTTGGCTTCGACAAAATTGTAGGCGTTCTGGGTTTTTACAGAGAGATTGGTGTTCACCTCGTTTATGTACTTCTTGATGAATGTATTCACAATATTCGCTGCCTTTACCGAAGATGACGCACGCGCACTTATCTGTATGATATTGGTGCCTCTCAAAATTTTGACGCTCGTTGCCTTGAGCAAATCGTCAATCGCGCTCTCCACCGGATTTATATCCGTTTTGAAAAGAGCCTTCTTTATCTTCTCGACCAGGGAGAGTTCCTTTGAGGATTCATCGAGCTTGAGTTCTTTTACGACCTGTTCGCATATTTTCCTGCTTCGCAGGATCTCCCTCTGGTTTTTCAGGAATACGCTCCTGTTTCTGAGGTCTGTTAGATAGGGCATCACATTTTTGGGAATTGCCGGAAGATTTATCACTATTTTCGCCTGCGCCTTGTATTTCAAGGGAAACAAGTATAATCCGACGGCACAGGTCAACAGAACACTCAGCATCCCTGCGAGAAAAACCAGCTTTCTCGTCTTTACGATACTTATAAAAGTAGAAAGTATATCCTTGTCGTGTTCTTCGTAACTCATCTTATATCCTCCAGATTTCATTGTTTACGCTAGAGCGCTCTTGTGTCGACTTTTTAGTATTTCGAGTAATACCTGTGATAGTCGCGATACACGTCTGGATTGGATTCGGAATAGTTCAGGACCACTCCGGCTATTTTCTCCTTGCCGATGAGTTTAACCGAGTTCTCCACGACGCTTTTTTTGGTGTGCCCGGCCTTTACAACGAGGATGATCCCATCGGCAACATCAGATATCACCAGCGGATCGGCAATTATACACGCTGGACCAGCATCTATGATGAAAAAGTACTCCTGATTGATCGAATTGATTGCGTCCCTCAGAGCAGTCATCTTTCGGGTGGTGATGTACACGCTGTCTCTATCAGATACAGGACCAGAAGGAATGATCGATAGATTGGGTATGTTCGTTTTCAACATCACATCCGTGAGGGGAAGACCCTCTTCAAAAAAAGAGGACAACCCCTTCGCCTGCCTTCCAAGGCCAAACACTTCGTGTATCGAGGGTTTCCTCAGATCGAAGTCTACCAAAACCGTCTCCTTTTCAATTTCTGGTGCAATGGAGACCGCGAGGTTGGACGCCACGAAGGTCTTTCCCTCTTGTGGCATAGTGCTCGTCACCAGGATGGATCTCATTCCCTTTCTCTTTATCTGGCGAAGCAGGCCGAACCTCATGATTCTGAACTGCTCGGCCACAAATGAGTGAGGCGCCGAATAAGTGAACAAATTCCTCGTTGCCCCCTCAACGTTCACGACTTCCCGTCCATCACTGGTTTTCTTTTCAAGTTTCTGATCCTCTTTCAGAATTTTCATTCCGGGTTCTCCTTGTTATCTTTTGTTATCTATTGATCGATGTAACGAACGGCAATATCATAGAAATCAATTTTTGTTTTACAACTTTCTCATCGGATTAACATCCTGTAGCATGACGAAAAATATTCAGGCAGGAAAGATACCGCGAAAGGCTGATATCTTTTAACTGGCTACTCTATTCTCAGATTTTTGGGCGGGCTAGGGGTCTTCACTCCGCAAGGATATTCGTATGCGCCTACATCCAGATAGGTTATTGTACCCGCTCCCCTGTTTACTTTGGCCGGTTCATCGCACCTTGGCTTTCCCTCGAGGTCTTTCTCCAGGTAGGAAGCTGCAAACATTCCGGCATCAATACAGGGGCTCGTCGCCAAAAGTCGGAAATTTCCACTTACAGGGTCCACAAATTGGGGATCACCAGTGATTGAATGAGTCCCCGGTCCCGACACGGCACCAGACCGATTAAAGTAGCAGTTGTAATCCACAGTCGTCCCGATTGAAGATGAGGTATCTATTACAACTGGTGATGCATTCCCGCTCACCACGATTATGTTGTTCAACAGCTCCGCGTTCGACGAATCATTGACCAAATGAGGACCGTCATAATCCGAATTCATATATAAAGTGTTGTTGTAAAACTTCACACCAGTAACGCCGCTGAAATAAAAGGGTGCTCTGTAACTGCCGTGAGACCCAATATTGTAAAAAAGATTACTATAATACATATGATCACTTGAAGGTCCTGAACCGTATCCGGGCTTCGCATTGCTTTCGAATATCCCAAATCCGGCGTTGTATATCACGTTTCCATACCACCTGTTCCTGGCATGACCTTCACCGTGGAGAATCCAGTAGTAACTGTAAATTGCTTCATCAGAAATATCGTGAATGGTGTTGCCATACACCTGAGAATCCTCATTCGAACTCAGCGCTATACCAGTGCCGCAATTGTATACATTGTTATACCTGATGATATTCTTATCACCACTCCCTATATCTATGCCCAAACCGTTTCCGTATGAAGTATTCCTTTCTACCAGAAGAAAATCTGCCTGCTCGCTGGCTATCCCGGCAAAGCTGGGGGAATTGTAAGTCGTGCATCCTCTTATCGTAACGTGGTTTGGTCTCCCACCATCCCACTGGTAAACATCAATTCCCGAATACGTGCTCGTATCGTGGACCACGCAGTTTTCGACGAGTATGTTGTTGACGTTACCTCTCAACTGTATCCCTTCTCCCCCCGTATCGTGAACCTCGAGCCCTATCAACTCAACAAAAGTAGCGGGATTACTCGTATTGCCCTCTTCATGTTCTATTAGAATCCCCCAGCCGGAGCTGTTGTTCCTTATTTCCAGGCCCTTTATCCTGACGTAATCCTGCCCACGGATGCTCAATATTGCGCCCCAGCCAGTTTTGCCACCTCCATCTATGATCACCTTCTGTCCCTGATAGGCCTGGACTGCAATATAACTTCCAGTTGTGCCGGAACGGTTTATGGAAACGATCTCGCTGTATGTCCCCCCCATCACGTTCAGCGTGTCTCCCGGATTCAACCTGTCGACTCCGTACTGTATGGTCCGCCAGGGAGCACTGATGGACCCGTCATTACTGTCGCTACCAGAGACTGAGACGTAGTACTCGGCAGCATCACCACTGGCGACCATCAAAAACACCAGGCACAAAATGATCGCGGAAAACATGAAGACTTTTCTAAAAATCACTGTTTCCCCAATCAGGACATCCATTACTGCACGATTTTCAGGTTTTGAGGGGGACTTGGGGTCTTCCCCGTAGACCCTCCCGTAACAAGCGGGTGTGGATACTGAAACGGAGTCCAGGTGAATCCATCATCCTTTACTGTCGGAGCACGGAGGAAATATTCCACTCCTTCCCTTATGCACCCACTACAGGTATCATAGTAAGTTCCGAAGCAGTTGCTGCCGCACCCTGTTTCACCCCAAACCCAGAAGTCCTGGGGTCCCTCACACACACCGTTAGTACATGGGTAATCGAGAACGTGAGAACAGTCGCCACAGCCTCCGCTCCCTGCGCCCCCATCGATCATGAGACCGAAGTAGATCCACCCATTTTTGAACTCGTACACGTTTCCGGTGGAAATCCCTGAACCCGATCGGATGAGAGCTCCACATACATTTGTGCTCTCGTATACATTGTTATAATGCTCGAAGAGCCTGCCACCATGCGGAGTTCCAACAGGGTCGGCATACTTACAATAGTCATAACTCGGCCCATGTACATCGACACAAAGAGATGCATTTCTAATCGTATTCTTGCGAAAAACAATCTTGGAATTGCAAAAGCCAGATATGGAATGGTAACAACCATCGAAAACATTGTCTTCGAAAAACAGCGCGTTCCTTGTTCCCATTGGGGGACGAGTTTTGTCATAATTACCGAAACCGTGTACGTAAAAGCCATACTCCCCGCTCCGGCACTTGAAAACACTGTGATGAACGACCCCGTACCAACCCTCCAGAAGAACGATAGGTCCTCTCCCTGAGATAGTCAGGTGATGCCAGTTCAATTCTTTTCCGGGGCCGCTCGCTGGTCTCAGGGGCTCACTTGTGATATTTCTCGTCCTTGAAGCACCGTCTATCGACATGTAGGCGAGCTCGACGAGGTTCGATCCTGATGTCGGTACCTTAAGGTAAAAATCGGTTATCACGGTCTGCCCCTGTCCAGCACCGATGATTCTGACGTCCACGTCGGGACCCGTGTTGAGTACAACACCGTTTGTCCACGTGCAATTGCCGGCAGGGATATAAACAGTGCCTCCCCCTCCGGAAATTACCTTATCCACGGCGCTTTGGACGTCAGCCTCGGAACAGCTGTTTGCTGTAACGTCAAGAGCCAGTGCGCTCACTGTCATCGCTGTCAAAAGCAGAAAAGCAAATAAGATTATGTTTATTTTTCGAACGATCATTTCAATTTCCTTTCTCCGCAATTTACATGCCACCGGGTTAGTCTCCCCTTTATCTGCCAATTTACGATAGTTTCCTCGAATTTCCCGTTTTTCCGGGTCGAGTGTTATTTCATTAATGAAATAACCATATCAAAATTGTCATATTCACCGCTTCGGGCTTCCTCACTTTACATCAAGTGGTATCATTACACTCCTCCTGCCAGTGTAATCGGGCGGGTTTTCAACGAAGGTTTTCAACTCCTCTTCTCCTACGAAGATTCTCACCCTCTTCCCCTCCGGAACATAGAACGTCATCCCGGCCAGCACTCCGACTCTGGGCGGCCTGAATCCTGAAACTGGATCTTCGATCCCCCGTATGTGTATCGTAACCTCTTCATCGGCCAATTGAAAGTCCCATTTCAGATATCTTCGGGCCACGTAATAATTCAAAAGACTCGAAGTTTTTGCAACGTAGATATCTCCTCTCCTGTATTCCCTCGCCAACCTGCGAAGTGCCTTGATCGTTTCAGGACACATGTAACCTTCGCAATCGTCGTTCTTACCCAGGTGTGTATATACAATCGAGAAGCCCCCAACTTTTTTCAGACGTTCGAGAGTCCTCTCCGATAACACATAGGCAAGCCTCCTGTTGGTAGCTCCCGTTCCAACCCCACGCCAGTAGTTGTCGAACCTCATGAATTCAAAAATCTTCTGCCCATCGTCGAGCTCTCGGACCTGAACCAGATCGTTTGTTCCATGAAGCGCGTACTTCCTGCTACCCAGAATACCGAGCACGTTCTTGGCCACCTCTTTGGCTATATTCAACAATGAGTAAAAAGGGTGAACAGGGTCGTAAATGGAAGCAAAGGTTTCGAACCCAATGGGTGTTGCCTGGCCGATTACCATAGTTACCCTACCCAACCAGGCGAACCTGATCCCATACTTTATGGTCATGTCTGCATGATAAGTGGAGGAACCCGGATGATCTCCTGTTCCAAACGTCACATCGTCCCCCATATTGCTCGGCGACCTGTCGTGATCCACCCACACCTCTAACTTCAGCCCCTTCCTCCTGAGCTCGCTGATCATTCTGAACGCATCCATTCGAGACAGGCCAGGTTTCTTCCCGTACGAGTGTATGATATCGATCGTGCCCTCCCTGATGAATTCGTCGATTACTCTCACGATCTTCCCGTCTCCACCAAAATACGAAATGGCCCCCGAAGCAGGCTCGAAAGGAAGGAAACTGTCTCCAATCTCGAGATTCACCCCCCTTCCCACGCTCGTCATCTCCGAACTGTTGAGAAATTTATGTATCTGGATAAATTCATCGAGCGTCTCCGTGTTGTCCGCATCGTTCGAAATGGCGAGAGCCGCTCTGTAGGGAAACGGAAATTTCCTGAGCGAAACAGATACGGTGGTATCGTATGTATTATGATAGAGCGCATTTATTTTTCTTATTGGGGCAAAATAAAAGAAGTAAACGGTCAATAACACCGCTGTCAGCAAACCGGCCAACAACACCGAAATTCTTTTTCCATTCCTGTTTAAACCCATATTTTTCGTAAAATCCTCTATCTATAATTTCTTTTCTGTTACAAAATCAGGCAAATTTCTCTTTCCCGTTCGAAAGAGCCTTTCGATAGATATTTACAGTGTTTTCTGCAATGCTGTCCCAAGACAGATCTCCAATCGCCTTTTCAAAAGCTTTCTCTCCCATTGCCATCCTTTTTTCACGGTCCCGGAGAAGGTCGATTATAGCCTCGGCGAGTTTGACACTGTCCCTGGGGGGAACGACGTATCCCGTTTCTCCGTGGTCGACCACTTCCGGAAGGCTCCCCACCTCCGTCACCACAACTGGTTTCCTGAAAGCATATGCAAGGGGAAGGACTCCGCTCTGCGAAGCTTCTATGTAAGGAAGCGCCACGATACTCGCCTCCTGAAACAATCTTGCCACCGTTTCATTCGATATGTAGTCGTTGTAAACGACAAAACGATCTTTATTGACCATCATTTTCAAGTACCGGGACATGTCCTCGCCTCTACCAGCTATCACTATTTTGGCATTTGGAACTGCCTCGGTTATCAGGGGCTCTGCTTCTATAAGATATTGCAATCCCTTGTATTCCCATATTCTGCCGAAAAACAGGATATTTCCCTCGTCTTCTTCAATCTCGTCCTTAATATATCTTGTGTAAATGGAATTTATTCCTCTGTAAATGACGTTTATATCTTCAGGTGGCTTTGCTACCCTCTCCAGCATCTGCTCCTTGAGTTTCTGCCCGTGCACTATTATTTGATCTGCCAGCCGAATCGCCAATTTGTGAGTGAAAACGGATATTTTTTTGGATTCCTCGTCACCTATGTGAAGCTCCACGTCGTGAATCGTGGTGACGAGCGGATACTTTCTCAAATACGGCAAAAAAATGTTGAACCAGGGATCCCCCCTCTGTATGTGTATCACATCGGGTGAAAACCTCTCTATTTCCTTAACTATTCTCCACATCTGCAGGAGATTTACAGGATACCGCATACGCGATCTCTTGAACGGCTTCAGCTTGACTTCGGGGTGGATAACATTCCCGAATCTCTGAGCCTGCTTTTCTGGAATCATCAACATCAATTCCACTTTTCTGCTCAGCGCCTCGGACAGTTCGAGCGTGTATTCGATATTCGAAAAGGCCAGCATCAAAACTCGCATATTTTTATATTCTCCTGCATATTTATTGATTTTCAACGAAAATCTCTCACTTCAACCACCGGATTTCCCAAATCTTCCTTGCTCCGAATCAACCTGACGGTTCCGGGTCACTCTCCCCCGCCCACAACCTCCTCAGCATTTCCCTGTCCCTCGCGGTAAATTCACCGAGAATGAAAAGCATCGCGAAAAATATCAATCCGCTCATGGGCAGAACCAGAAACATGTTCGCCTTCCTGAAGTACATGGTGAAGACTCCCATGAGCCCTGCCGCAACCAGAGGCTTGAGGTATATCCGGAAGAAGTTGACCCGGAAAAAGTATTTAGACACGTACCAGTACTGGAACGCAAATGTGGCGAATGCGGAGGCTACGCTCGAAATAGCCACGCCCACATATTTGTATCTGGGTATCAGTAAGATGTTGAGTCCTATGTTCAAAAACATCGAAATCAAATTCGCCCAAAGATTTATTTTCTGTTTCTTTCCCGACACTAGCATATTCGCGAATATCTGGTTGAGACCGAATAGAAGCAGGGTCCAAATTAGAATCGAGAGGACGGCGACCGAAGGGAGAAATTTCTCGCTGAATATCAGAAGGATAAATTTTCTACCGAGTATCATTGTAACTATTCCTATGGGTATGAATATTATGAAAAGATACCTTATCGACTCGAGGCATATCTCCCGGAACTTTTTTCGCGAGGTGACGAAAACCCTGAATATAACCGGCTGGATGGCGAGCAAATAGCAACTTATACCCATTTTGAAAAGATTCGTCAGTCTGTAACCAGCGCTGTATATGCCGACCTCGTTCTCACCCATCATCCTGTTTAGAATGAGCATGTCTATATTGAGACGAATGGTGCTCACGATTATTATCAAGGCGAAAACAGACGTGTTCAAAAGAATCCATTTGCAGAATGTAAGGTCGAGACCAAACGACTCCTGAGAAGTTTTCCCTATGCACCTCAACGCGAAGTGGAGGCTGATGAATGCGCTCAGCAAGTGCGAGAGCAGAATAACCACCATAAGTGGCACCAAGCCGTATCCCATCACGAGCAGCGCGGTTCCTGCCACGACCTTGAATCCGTTTCCAGCTACCTTGGATACCGTTATGTACTCAAAACGCTCAAACCCCCTGCATACGGAATTGGCGACCAGACTAACTGAGTACGGTATCAGTGACAAACTGAGTATCTGAGCGGAACGAATCGTCTCGGTTTTCTCAGTAACGGCGTAAATGACGCCGTACATGACCCCGGCAAAAACGAGGGAGAAAAACACTCCTATCAACGTCGCATTCGTCAGCAAACGACCAGCTTTCGACCTGTCCTGCGACACCTCTCTGGTGATCAGATAGGTGTATCCGAGGGAAACAAACGCCTGAAAAATGAACAGAAGGGAAAAAGCGGATGAATAAGACCCGAGACCAGTTGGTCCAAGAATTCTCGCTATGAAGAAAACCAGGACGAAGGAGCTTAGAGGAGTGGAGATCTGCGTCAAAAAAGACGCTCCCGTGTTGATCGCTATCCTCCTGACAGGCGTCATATGACTTCTCTTTCGGGTAAACTTTCTTTGTGATAAAACCGGGATTTCATGATGCACACAGACGGATTTTCCTCATCCTCTCGTATTCGGACACAACCTTCTGCCCCACATCCCGCAGGGAAAGTCCAGCCTCCATTATTCGGCTTCTACCCGCCGATTTTCCGTTCATATCCAGTGCCAATTTGAGATTTCTCGCAACATCGGCAACTACTCTTTCCGTTATGAAACAACCTTCCGTGTCTCCGACAACAAACCTTGCATCCCCCACATCCGTGAAGACAACCGGAACGTTGACAGCCATCGCTTCCTTGAGCACCATTGGAGAAGCTTCATACTCCGACAGTTGAACCACCACATCTGCTGCAGCCATGTAAATAGGGATTTCTTCATGGAGGATGTTTCCGGCCGTAACGAGGAGAATCTCTTCCTGTATCAGATCTATCGCCTTTTCCAGAATTTCATATCCCTTGTTTCTGTTTCTCGGAGAAGCGGGAAAGAACACAATTTTCTTTCGACCCGGCAAGCCCAGAAGCTTCCTCGCTATCTTTCTCTCGATGGGCCTGAACAGATCGAGGTCAACCCCACACGGGATCGTGACAAATCTACCTCTGAAATCGAGAACCCTGACCAGGTCTTCATGAACGGTGATTACGTGGTCCACCATTTCCAGCGCAGTCCTTTTGAGCCTTCTGGAATACACAAACCTTTTCAGCACATCACCTTTCCTCCTGTAAACATTCCTGGAATAAGCCTCTCCTTCATGCAACGTGAGAACCACGGGGGCATCGTCCCCTGTCAATTTCTTTGCCAAATAGGTAACAAAAACACAGTAAGTATGGTGGAGATGAATCACATCGAATCGGTTTTCTCTCAAAACCCCGCACAATCTCGGGACTTCCTTAATGTAGTTGAACCTGTTCGCCTTTCCATTTATGAAAAAAACATCAACGTTCACACCCAGTTCCCTGAGAGATTCAACCTGTTCCTTTATGAAAATCCCGTAAAAAGGCATTTTTTCACTGGGATACATGTTGGTTACAACGAGGACCCTCATCGCTTTTTCTCAATTCCTTTCTTTCTTTACATTACATCTTAAAATCACGTCGAAACCCCTCTGAGGGAAGACGATTCACATGAGTGGAAATAGCGTATCGACGAGATCAAGCCCAGGTAAAACCACACGAACAGGAAAAGCTTGTTACCGAGGGAGGCCGTATCCACCACACCGTGTAGAAGAAAAGCCACTACTCCTCCAAGCATTCCGACCACAAGGTATGACGAATACGAATCTCCTACAATAGCCTGCCTGAAACCTTCCAGAAAAATCACCATAAGAAACGTCACAAATGCCAAAAGACCGACTACACCCAATTCTGCGCCCACGTGAAGATATATGTTATGAACCGGAAATCGAGTTATGGTCTCTATTCCCTCCTCTGTGATGTCGTAATCTTTCATTACCTCTGTATAGTTGTTCAACCCAACCCCCGTAACAGGATTATCAAGCATCATGTCAATAGCCATCTTGAATTGTGGGAGCCTCGATTCAGCCGATCCCCGGTCGTTCCCAAATACCCTGCTGTACACTTTCGTGTATAGCTTCGGATACAACGGAGAAACGAGCAAAAATGTAACGAAAAACGCTAAAAATACTCTCATAATCTTTTGTTTTCCCTTCATTTTCATGAGCATCATGAACATAACGAATACGAGCGAAAAGGCAAAACTCAACCAGCCTCCTCTAGAACGGGTCCATATTAGAGCCCCACCGCCCAAAACAAAAGCGACAATGCAGAGCAACTTGTAACGACCCTTTATGCTGGAAAACAAAAGACCGAAGGATACCGGCATCACGAATGTGAGATACCACGAGAAATCGTTCGACGACATCCAGGTTCCCTTGACTCTTGACCCGATCCAGCCTGCCCCTCCCATAAATGTTGGCCAGAAGGGTTCGCTGAACCTGTGCTGAAGAAACCCGAGAAAACCCTCGAAGGCCAAACCTACTATCAGAACTGTAACGACAAGATCCAGCTCCTTTCGACTTCTTACGTTGTTGGATATGTAGAGAAAAGCCAGATACATTTTAAAAATCTCTATAAGTTCGTAAAGACTCAGTGAAGGCATTCGCGCGAATATCATGGAAACGAGCCCGCTTGTTATGAGAAAAACAAATGAGGCAGTGACAAGGGGATTGAACCTTATTTTGAACTTTCTCTCTCTGACCATCTCTAGTATCCACATGAAATAAAGAGTCACCAGAACGATATCGAACGCTGAAACAATGTACCCTGGCGCTCCTCCGAGGTGTCCAGTGTCTCCAATGGTTTTGTCGAGAGTTATGGGAAGGAAAGTGGTGAGTACGATTAGCAATGCAGATTTTCCGTTGCCCCACATGAACATGGCAAAGGGAACCATAAGAAGTCCAGCAAAAAGCGTGGCATATATGTTTGATAACGTTCTAAATGCCATGAATAACATCAAACCGATCCCAATCCCTCCAGCCACGGAGAGAACGACCCACACCATCTTGTTTCTCGAGTTGATGATTCTATTCATCAGAGCCAAATATCCCTCAAACAAAGAGACTGCAGTACTCCTCTTTCATTATTTCCCACCGAACCTTCTCGAACTTTTCGTACGCGTTCCTGACCATGGTTTCCCTTTTCTTCGGGTCCAGATACAGCTCGTAAATGCAACGAGCCAGGTCTTCAACGTTCTCGGATTCGAAGTATTTCAAACAGGAATCATCGGAGCCGAAAAATTCCTCCACCGCCCTCGTCCGGGTAATCACCACCGGCTTCCTCATTGAGATCAACTCAAACATCTTGTTGGTGTGGACAAGGTCCGAATACGCATTTCGGACTACCGGAACCACTCCCAAATCCGCCCGTGCCAGCATCGCGATCATCTCTTCGTACGGTATCCATCCGTGGAAAAAAACGTATTTTTCGAGCTTCAACCTTTTTACGAGCTTCTTTAACTCCTCCTCGTATTCCCCCACGCCCAGTATATCCAGACGAATATTGGGGATTCTGTCTTTGAGAATTTCTACAGCCCTTATGGCGTATTCCTGTCCATATCTTTTGACGATTGTGCCGTGGCATATGAGAGCGAATTCGTTCCTCTCCTTCTTTTCGTAATATTCCCTGAATCTGTCAGGGTTGAATTCCAGGTTTGGAACGTTCAGTATCACGGAAATTTTCGACGGAAGGGCCCCTCTCTCCACATATGTTCTCTTGAGCTCTTCTGTGACGGTGATTGCGTGATCCGCATACCTGATACTCGCCTGCTCGATGAATTTGAGAACCCTCTGGGCGAAACCATTTTCAATTCCGAACAGATATCCGAAGAGCTCGGGAGCAGGCTCGTGCAAATCCAGTACTACCCTGGCTCCCATCAGCTTGGGTATCAAAGTGACAAAGACGAGAAAATCCGGAAGGGTGTTCACCTGAATGTAATCGTATCTCTTCTTGAAGTGTAATCTGCACAGTTTGATCTTGACCAAGGTGAAAAACGTCAGATAATCAGCTAGATACCTGAGAACCCCCCCTCTTTTTCTCTTGAGGAGAAGGCGATAGATGTTGACCCCTTTATCGAACTCCACCTTCTGGTCTCCAGGTCGACCGAGGCAAATAACATCGACTTCGTATCCCTTGGCTGCCAGGGCGAGTGCCTCTTTCCTAACGCGCACATCCGAGGGATAACGTCTATGCCTGATAATGCAAACTTTCTTCATCTATACCACCCTTCCCTCAAAAATATTTATCGAATTTGTCCACCTGCATTTGCAAAATACCTGCAACAGAACACAAATTTGAAAAACTCATGGATTCACCAGCATATGCCCTCGTATCCAGCGAGGGAGTTCACATCCTCTAGTTTCACGTTTATCAAATCTATCACCTGGAGGTCCCTTCCGTTGTGCTTGATGTATTCCACCACCTCGTCATTTCTCTTTCCTATCACGATAATATCAACGTTATCGAATGCTTCCGACACACTATTTTTCAATAAACTTGAAATATGTGGTATGACTTCTACGATATACCGTCTATTTGCACCCCTTATTCTCGCGAGAGAAACTTCAGGATCGTAAATCTTGACGTCGTAGCCTTTGCCAATGAGCCTCTCAGTGAGCTCGACGAGGGGGCTCTCTCTCAAATCATCCGTCCCAGACTTAAAACTCAAACCGCATATCCCAACCTTCTTCCCCCCATTTTTTCTGATCAGGTCAAAAGCCACGTCTATCTGTCTCCTGTTCGCCGGGAGAATCGATTGCAAAAGCGGAATCTCCAGGTCTATTTCCTTGGCCAGATAAAGGACCGCTCTCAGGTCCTTGGGCAGGCAGGATCCCCCAAAAGCAAATCCCGGCCTGAGATAATATCCCGATATATTCAACTTTCTGTCCTTGCAAAATATATCCATTACCTCATGGCTATTTATCCCGAGCTTCTTACAAATGTTTCCTATTTCATTCGCGAATGATATTTTCAAAGCGTGAAAGAGATTGCAGGCGTACTTGATTAGTTCCGCAACCTTTATCTCAGTTCTCACGAGCTCAGCCTTTATCTCGCCATAAAGCTTTTCCACCACGTCACCACTTTTCTCGTCCAGCTCCCCTATAACGGTGAACGGCGGATTGTAAAAATCGTGGATGGATGAACCCTCTCTCATAAATTCGGGATTCATGCAGACGCCGAAATCGACTCCAGCTTTCTTGCCCGAAGTTTTCTCCAGTATCGGCACTATTACGTTCTCTGTTGTTCCCGGCAAAACGGTACTCCTGACGATAACCACGTGATATGACGAGTTCCGGGACAGGGCCTCACCGATATCACTCGCGACTTTTTGAATATGCCTGAGATCAAGACTTCCATTTTCCCTGCTGGGAGTTCCCACGCAGACGAAGGACACGTCAGCGCCCGGGATTTCATCTGTAGTTGCTCTCAGATTTCCAGACGCCACCACATCACCTATCAGCTCCTCGAGACCCTCTTCCACGATTGGACTTCTACCCGAATTTATTATCGAAACTTTCTCTTCATCTATGTCGATACCCGTCACATGGTGGCCTTTTTTGGCCAGGCACGCAGCGGACACACATCCCACGTAGCCCATGCCGTAAACGTTTATTCTCATTTAAAAACCTCCTTTTTTACGTGATCTTTCCAAAATCTGGCAACTTCCCTGGGAAGTGGATTCCAGAACATACCCCCGAACCTCTCACGGGCGTAAACCAAGAATTCCTCGTATATTTCGACCGGATATTCTTCTCTTCCCCGCTCACCATCGAAACTCATGTAATCGGGGTGCGTGTTGAGCAGTGCCATCCCACCTTTGTCCGAAATCCATTCCAGCTTCCTCCTCCATATGCGGAAGTCTTTTTCCCCCATCAGGACAAACAGCGTAAAATCCTGTGGTAAAGTGTATGGCAATTCAACATATCCTTTACCCGGACGACTCCTCTCCACGTAGAAAGGAAATATGGTCGATACCCCATCTGGTTGCGGCTCGAAAGGGTCGGTGTCGAAAGTCGAAGAATCGTACTCTATACACAATTCGCCAATCCACTCGAGGTTGTGATGCATCGCCGGCGACCGAAACCCCACAGCGCCCCAATCACTGATGTAACGATTGATTTTTCCGGCACGTTCCTGGAATATCTTCCATGAGCTGAAAAGCTTTCCATCGTGATTAAGCCCGTGCACACCTACCTCAAAACCCATCTCTTCCAAACGCTTTCTCAGTGATTCCGGCGTGTTATATTTTTCCGGAACAAAGTTGAACGAAGATTTGAACCCCAATTTCTTCTCGAGCTCGGCTAGCCTCAATGTCCTTTCGAGGCCTCTACCAGTATCCACGTCGTGCGTCAACACCAATGCGAATTGCTTTCCATCAGGCCAGCCTCCCCACCCCTCAGGGGGATCACCCGCTCTCTCATCTATCGGCCATATCTCTTCGCACAGCTCCATCTTTCTCCTGACCAGCGATCTCCTCACGTAAATCTGTATGAATCGGGGGATGATCGGCTTGAACCGGTAGTAAATGTATTTCTTTAATTTATTCAACTTAACACCTTGTTAGGTAAGGACAAATGGCATTACCTAGAAATACCGGCGAGCCTTTTCTCAATACACAGCGATGACAGATTCTCCAGCTTTTACTTCGTCCCCGGGCCCCACAGTGGAAACCAGGCCAGGCCTATGAGGAATCAAAACATCAACCTGAGAGCCGAAACGAATCATTCCAAGCTTCTGACCGGCAACGACTTCTTCTCCTTCCTCGACGTAGGAGCATATTCTCCTGACCAGCCTGGACGCTATCTGCACCACGCCAACCTCGAGGTCTCCATTCTGGATAATAGTCAGGACCCTCTCGTTTTCAAGGAGGGATTCCTTTTTCTTCAGGGAGAAGAATCCACCCTGAATCCTCTTCAGCATTCTCACTCTTCCTGGAATGGGAACTCTGTTTACGTGAACGTTCAACAGGTTCATACCTATCCCTATGTGAATCCCCGAATCGGGAATAAGATTCTCGTGAATGAACTCAACAAGCGGTATCTTTTTCCCCTTCTTGACCGCAAATGGGAATTCTCCGCTTTTTATCTCTTTTACATACAAAACCGTCCCATCGGCAGGAGAAATAATCTGTCCCTCCCCTTCAGGAGGAACCCGCTCTGGGTCCCGGAAAAAAAACAGAAGCGTAAAAGCGCCGGTTATCGCAACAGCCACGAAAACCCCTGCGGAGACCTGAAGTATCGGTTCTCCCACCGAGAGATATTTTCCAAGGGCAAATGAAAAATACGCCGAAACAAGACCCATGACAATGGACCAGAGAACGACGATTTTCATCTTCAACTCCCACTTATTCCCCAGGGGTATGAAAATCAGAAGAGGCACCAAAAAAGCGAAGAAATAGACCATCATATCCGTCTCCCGTTATTCAATAAATTACCAAGAAAAGCATTTTTCAAAATCCCCTCCTCCACCACAGATAAGGAATCATCACGTATTCCATCAAAAAAGGAAGAGGATCTTTCATCGAAAACACCGCGTATTCCCTTTTACCTTTCAGGGATTCTATATATTCGGAAATACTCATCCTTCCAGATATTATCTCCTTCGCAACCGTAGGCACATCGGTTATCCACCTGACCCACTTCACCCCTATCTCGGGTCTCAGTCCATTTTGCACAGGTTCTCCTACCATCAACCTGAAAAGAAGATACGGCAGATTCAACCCCGATGCCTTGGCAAGGGTGTGCCAACCCCAGGGCCGGCCGTTGATTTCGATGAATTTGAAACACCCGTCTTTTTCATCCCTCATGAACTCCACCTCGGCGAGCCCGAAATAACCTATTTCCTTCAAAAGGGCAGATGCCATTTCCCCAATTTCGGGGAGGTTGACCGACTCCGCAAATGTGGTGGCCTGCCCGAAATCCATAGGGTGCTGTCGACTTCTCCTCGCCGCCATTCCAGCCACTACCCTCTCACCATCAAACAAGACAACGTATGAGTAAAGGTTCTTGGGGCCCCCCTCTATCATTTCCTGAACAACTATCAATTCCGGCTCAACAAATTCGGACATTTTCCTGAATTCCTCGATCAACTCTTTCCTGGTATCTACTCTGACGGCCTTCTTCCTGGTCCTGGGGAAGTAATTCTCCTTGAAGCTAGGCTTCAAAACGAGAGGAAAGCGAGGCTCCTGAGACAGGATATCTTCTATACCTTTCCCCCTGTACATCCTCGGGATGGGTATTGACAGCTTTTCCGCGACCTCGTAGGCTTCTTTTTTCACGTAGAATTTCCTTACCACATCCCAGGGCGGAACGGGTATCCGATAGTATTTCCCCAACTCTTCCCTGTTGACCGACAGCTCCTTTACAATCTCGTCGTTATTCGGGTAGACGACCCAGCCTTCGAGCTTTTCCTCCTTCGCCAGCTCTATCAGGTACTCCGCGAAGCGCCCCCCTGAAAGAAGGTCCCTTTTGAACGCTCTCCTTCTGACGTAGCGGGAATACCTCGAAATAGACCATTCATACTCTACCAGAAAAACCTGAACCCCTTGCTCCGAGAGGCTCCTTATCACGCCGAGCCCCTGAAAGTCTCCGCCCAGGATCAGGGCTCCCGGCTTTCCCGTATTCTTCACAATTTCCTCCTTCTATCCATGAACATAAATTTCATCATCTAGTAACACTCTGGAATCGATATTAGTTCCACAGGAAACACCACAATAGAAACGTGTTTTCTCATTTCAGCCTTCATGGCGGGAATGATGAAGGCGAGATGCAAATTTTTTGATTCCAGATCTAATCAATTTAAAAACTCTCATTATGAATGGAACTATATCCCCGATGCTGAAAACGGAGAAAACCCTGCTTTGAAAGTATGGGGTCAAAAAACTCTTCGAAACAAAGCCGATTCCCTTGTATTTCAATATGTAATGCAAATCCTTGAACTCATCCACCCAGTATGTATCTCCCTTTATCTGCTTGCTCTCTCTCGCCATCGACACCATCTTCTTTCTGTTGAAGAATGAAAAGTAATATAACGCGGGAAAATTGATTCCACACCTGGTGGAAAGATATATCGACCGATTGAATCTGGGATTTATCTCCATAAGTTTATAAGTGCCGGTTCTCTTATCATTCTTGAACTCGGCGCAAACGTACCCCTCATAATTTACGTTTTTCAATAAAGAATCGACCGAATCACGCACTTCGCTCACGTCTTTGCATTTTCTGACTACCGCCGGGACTCCAAATTCCCTGGGCATCATCCTCATTTTCCTGGAAGTCATGCATTTTAAGGGCGCCCCATCTATGAAAAGCACGTTGTAATTTATTCCCTCCGCATCATCTCCCGGAATGTACTCCTGCACCATCACCTCCAGTCCAAGCCTTTCAGCCCTATCTATCTCAGCCTTAAGCTCATCTGAGGTGAAAACCATCGTCAATTTCCTATCGAGTGCATCAACATACTTGTGACTGAATACCGGCTTGATTATTAACGGAAATTTTAGTTCACGCACCTTTTCCACGTTCTCTATGGAATCCAGAGTTATCGTTCTCGGAATCGGTATTCCATTTGATTCTGCCAATTTATACATTTCTCTCTTGTTGAGTAATCTCTCCTTCACACTCCATTCACGAGAGTCAAGGATGAAGAAATCCGACAGTTCTTCCCTAAAATTGGAGACAGCCAGAACAGTCGCATCATCACATGGAAACAATATACCTTCCCCGTTTTCCCTGGCAATTGCCTTCAACCCGTTTATGAAATCGAGTTCTTCTGTTCTCGGGTCGCCTGTAAAATAGCTTTTCGTAACATACTTCGAGAAATGTCCCATATCCATTTCATCGTAACACACGGAAACTATTGGTATATCGTGCTCCCCCAGCGACCTTATGACACCAAGCCCCACTGTATGCGTCGACAACACGTATGCCGGAATTTTACCCGAAATTGAAGTCATCAAGCCAACCTGTCGCTTCCCCACGTTTATTTGAAATACTCAAAATCCAAATCTATCCATTACCGAAATTCATTTCCAGATCCTCCTCCATACCAGAGCTTTCACTTGAAACAAATGATATGTTTTAATATCCGGAGGTTAGTGACATTTCATTCAACCATTTCAGCACTATAATTACCCTAAATGTTTGTAAAGTAAAGCTCCTGCCATTTTGAGCAGAAACATCGGAGTTTTCCTGAAAACCTTCCTGGCCACCAGACCGGCTCTAGGATAATACTCCTTGAAAGATTCTTCCTTGATGTCGAGCTTGTAGTAGTTTATCGATATCTCTTCTGTCCCCCAGCCCCTTTTAAACTGCCTCAAACCATCATTGTCGAAGTCTGTAGAACCGAAACAGAAAGTCCTGTATCTGTTTTCTATGGACCACTTTATGGCTTCCCACATTACCAGGTTGTTGGGACGCAAATGCAGGTAATTTCTATCCGATGCACCATATCGATAAAGCACATTACCTCCAAAATTGTAAAAAATACCACCAGCCACGTTCCTCCCATTTATAGAAGCCAGAACCACAAACCCCAATCCTTTTGAAATTATCTGCTCATACTCGCTTAGAATGAATTTCCAGGGATAAGGCGGAAGGTTCTGCACGAGCTTCCTTGTCATACAATAAAGTCGATAAAACTCTCTAAGTGAATCCAGACTCCTGTAAATCCTTGCCTCGACTCCTTCTTTCTCGGCCTTCTTTATGTTTCGTTTCGTGCTGCTTCTGAAATTTTTTAGGACCTCACCCTCATCTCCGTCGAGCGTGAGCACATGCCTGAAGTAGCGGGCAGAAGGCTCCCCCCAGCCGCCATGCTCGCCAATCATCTTGAAAAGGACGTATTTCCAATTTCTTCTTCTCCCATGCTCGACTATCTCCCTGTAGAGCTCTTCAAATTCTGAATCATCGTAAAGGAGCGGTTCGCAATAATCTGCGAATGGAAGCGAGACCCCTCTGAGCCCGGTTACTGGACTGTTGACTTCCATTACTGGAAAAACGGATACACCTTCATTCGAACTTAACGTGAAATAGACGGGTTCGTAACCGTAAGTCTTCTTGAGGACTTTTACCCAGTTGGTCGAGTGAAAAATGGTCGCGTTAGGATGAGCCAATACGAACTCATCCCAACCCGGGTATTCAAGTGGGTTTATTATGTGAATCATCGCATCTTCCTTTTGAATGATATTACCTGTTGAAGGTCTCCGGAGAAGGAAAGACGGCGCCCCACGGTAAGGCCTTGTATGACGAGCCTTTTGTCTCATTCCGACATCAGGCCGTTTCTGGTCATGAGCAAAAGAGCTCCTCTTTTGAGTTTCCTAAAAGCCAGGTTTCTGATTTCCTGAAGCACCCCAACGAAGAAAGGCCCCGGGTCGGAGAGGGAAAAAATGGCATAAGCCTTTTTTCCTCTTATGCTTCTCAACCACTGAATAAAATTCAATTCTCCCCGCCTCCAGTAATAATACGACGACCTGAGGTCCTGATAAATGTGTATCCACTTTACGCCGTTGTATTTCTGCTCCAGGTTTTTCGGGAGAGGTAGCCCCGTCAGGTCACAATACATGGAGTAAAGAAATTCGACTCCACTTTTTTCCGCCGTTGCGGAGCGACCCGTGGGACGCCCTATATTGGGTTCGATGATGTAATACTTGCCCGTCCTTCTGTCGAATTTCATCTCCAAATAACCGAAACCTCTTCCATTTATCAACTCGAACAGACGAATAGTTTCTTGCCTGACCACATCGTTTTCACACTCGACTGCAAGACACGCCTGACCCGTCTTCGGTGGCCACTGCCTGACTTTTTTGCTGACAAAAGTAACAAGGGGGCGGCCTTCCTTGTCGAAATAACAGTTACACGTGTAATGGTCCGTTTCGTCACCTTCAACGTACTGCTGCACTATCATTTGCTCCGCGTAAGGACTGTACTCTCGATACAGGTTCAACAATTCATCCGGGCCTTCTACCTTGAAAGCCTTTTGCTCAGTGAACGCGCTCCACTCAGGCGTACGATATGAAGGCTTCAGAAAACATGGATACGAAATATTCCGGGAAATTCTCTCTACATCCTTTATACTCTCGACAAAATGCGTTTCCGGTATGGGAAGCCCTTTCTCTGCCGCAAACCTGTAAAATCGCACCTTGTCTATCATGGTCACTACCATCTCATGTTCGGGCAGAAGGACGTGATAATACTCTTCGAGGCGAGCGCGGTGTCGAGACACTATGAGCACATTCAGGTCATGGCATGGATACAAGACACCTTTCACATCCAGCCCCTTCCCTATCTCAATGAGAGTGTCTATCAGAGAATCGTCCTCAGTATTCGCGACAACGATTTTCTCGCATACCCGGGTCGTGCAATTGTAATGTCCCCGCACGTTGGAGATTGCAATCACGGGCACACCACGAGATGCCAGAATGCGAGCCGCCTGGAGGCATTGCATGAACTCGAGGCCGATCAACACAGCCCTGGGTCTGTCCGGCGGATGTTTTTTCTTTTTGAGGATATACATGATGTAAAGGGAAAAAGGATGAAAAGTCGTCAGACAAATGCCAATAATAATCTTTTCACCGCATCAGCGGTGTATTCAATTTGCTTGACCGAAATCTCCGGGTATATCGGCAGCGAAACGAACTCTTCCGCGCTGCTTTCCGCAACGGGGAAACTGCCCTTTTCATATCCGAGAAACCCGTAAGCATCCTGAAGGTGAATTGGAACGGGATAGTGAATCCCACAATATATCCCTTTCTCCCGAAGAGCTTCTATCAACTGATCCCTCTTCTTCACTCTGATGACGTAGAGGTGATATACATGAGTTCCGTAGTCTGCCTCAACTGGCGTGACGATTCCCTCCGCATCACCCAGCAAGTCGTTGTAAAGATCGGCGACCACCCTCCGTGATTTGTTGTACTCGTCGAGGTACTTCAGTTTGACTGAAAGAACTGCCGCCTGAATCCCATCCATTCTGCCGTTCCACCCTATGAAGTCGTGTTTGTATTTACGCGACTGGCCGTGGTCCCTCAGCATCCGAATCTTTCTATCTATCTCCGGATTGTCGGTCACAACGGCACCCGCTTCGCCGTAAGCACCCAGATTTTTCCCGGGATAAAAACTGAAACATCCGACATCTCCTATCGAGCCCGCCTTCCTACCCTTGTAAACGGCACCGTGTGATTGGGCGGCATCCTCGATCACGAATAGACCATATTTCTTCGCTATCTCCATAACGAGGTCCATATCCGCCATCTGACCAAAAAGGTGAACCGGTATTATAGCCTTAGTCCGTTCGGTGATCATGGCTTCAATCTGTTGCGGATCGATGTTGTAGGTGTCCTCCAGAACATCCACGAATACAGGCTTTGCGCCACAAAACGAAATCGCCTCCGCCGTGGCAATAAAAGTATTCGGCACTGTTATGACTTCATCCCCTGGCCCAACCCCTATGGCGAGAAGAGCGAGCCACAGAGCTTCCGTCCCGCTGCCGACCCCAATGGCATATTTGGTTCCACAATACGCCGCAAACTCTTCCTCGAATTTCTCGACAAAAGGCCCTCCTGCAAATGCTGTCTTCTCGAAAACACCTTCGAGAGCTTCGTTGATTTCTTCTCTGATAGATTCGTACTGTGTCTTTAGATCTAAAAATGGCACTTTCATTTTTTCACCTCGTCTAGTTTTCTGAGTACTCTGGCCGGATTTCCCACGACAACAGTTCGGGGTGGCACGTCTCTCGTAACCACGCTGCCGGCTCCCACAATCGCGCCCTCACCTATTGTCACCCCGGCCAGTATGGTTGCGCTCGAACCGATGGAAGCGCCCTTTTTCACGACGGTAGGGATACACACCCAATCTTCCTCGGTTTGGAGCTTTCCATCCTCTGTCGTGGCCCTCGGATAGAGATCGTTTATGAAAGTGACGTTGTGACCAACAAATACACCGTCTTCGATCTTTACGCCCTCGCATATGAACGTGTGGCTCGAGATCTTGCAGTTTTTCCCGATGCATGCGTTTTTCTGTATTTCCACGAAGGTGCCGATCTTGGTGTTGTCGCCTATCTCACACCCATATAGATTGACAAATGCGTAAATTTTCACGTTTTCTCCGAGTTTTACATCGGGCGCAATACGGCACGTGTTCATAACATCCTGAGCCATGGGTTCCCCCTGTTTCTGTTGTTTTTGTGATATCAAACTTAGATATTCATCTGACAAAAGCCAATTTGTTGGGAAGGAGTTCTACTCTAGAGCCGCCGCTTTTCAGAGATATGGTTGCCGCTTCCAGAATTCTAACAACCTCCATTCCCTCATAACCGCTTGTAATTGGCCTCTGTCTCTTTTCGATACACTCCAGAAAGTGTCCTGTCTCGACCTTCAAGGGCTCGATCTGTTTTACGTAGGGAATGTACATGTCGCCGTAATGGTAAGAATAATGAAATTCAGCGAAAGTATCGTAGTGCGGCGGTCTCTCGACCCTTTTGTCGTAAATTTTTATCTTTTCGAGAGGCTCCGTATCATTGTAAACTAGCATTCTTTTACTTCCCACGAAGACCATCTCCCTGACCTTATTCGGATCAAGCCAGCTGCTGTGCACCGTTGCGAATCCTCCATTCGGGAAGTCGATCGTCATGTTGGTGACATCTTCGATTCCCTTCGTAATGTGTGCCTTCCCCTGACAGTTGACCGTTTTGGGCGGGATGTTGAGAATGTACAGAATTATTGAAATGCAATGCGGCGCGAGGTCCCACGTGACGTTGATGTCCTCCTGGAAAAGACCGAGATTGAGCCTCCTGGAGCTGACATAGTAGATCTCCCCCAGGTCTCCAGATTCGACTATCTCCTTGATTCTCCTGACAGGAGCAGAATATATGAATGTGTGCCCCACCATCAAAACGAGGTTTCTGTCCTCGGCAACCTCAACCATCTCCTCGCACTCTTTCACCGAGCGGGCCATCGGTTTTTCCACGAAGGTATGTTTTCCGGCGTGGAGGGCCTTCATGGCAATCTCATGATGGGTCCTGACAGGCGTTGCAATGGCCACCGCATCCACTTCCGGATCTCCAGTAACGTCATCGACGTTTTTCGTGGTCTTCACTTCGGGGTAAAGTTTCTTGATATAAGCAAGCCTCTCCTCGCTCAAATCACAGACCCACTTGACTTCACAGTTGTCATGGAACCTGAAATTCCTCGTAAGATTGGGACCCCAGTAACCGCACCCGATGACGCCTACTTTAATAATTTTCGACATATTCCCTCCTTCTCCTGGATCGAATCTTCCCCGTGGCTTGTTCCATCAATACAGGAAATGTTTTTAGCATTATGAAAAAATCCCTGACCATCGATATTTTCGCGCCATATCTTATGTCCAGCCTTATCATTTCTTTGAATGTGGTTTTGTTTTTCCCGTTCACCTGCCACAACCCGGTCAGCCCTGGAACCATCTCCACCCTTTTCTTCTGCCACTGGTCGAACTCCTCGAACTCGTAGGGAATGCACGGCCTCGGTCCCACAAGGCTCATCTCCCCTCTGAGCACATTTATCAACTGAGGCAACTCGTCTATACCCAGCTTTCTCACGATTCCGCACAGCGGAATCACCCTTTCATCCTTTTTCTCGTCCAGCTTTTCCATCGGTTTTTCGCTCTTTATCAATGTTCTCAGATACTCTTTGTGAACTTCCTGAGGAGCACCGATGTGCATGGTTCTGAGCTTGTACATGGTGAAAATTTCTCCCATGTATCCCACCCTTTCCTGCTTAAAAATCACAGGCCCCGGTGAGACCATGCGCAGATACAGGGCGTATAACAGGAAAAAGGGAAACAAGACTGACATCACAACGAGGGAAACAAAAACATCTATTGCCCTTTTCCAGAAAGGCAACGGAGACGATGTGAACCTGGAGAAAACCCCTCCACTTTTTCTTTTCAGAGATGGAAGGTGAAATGGCTTTCTCCTGTCCCTCATGTCAGTGGTGTTCCACCATCTATCTGGATATGAGTAAAGCCGATATCCGATCCTTATGTCCTTCTGCGAACAAAACTCCGTTATGCTGCTCAACAGGTTCCAGGCTCCATCCACCGGTGTGTGAGGAAGTAGGAGCCCTATTATGGTGCCCTCTTCCATGAACCCAAGTTCGTCTGTAACCCTCATCCTTTCCCTCAAATACTTGATTAGTTCGGACGCTTTTTTCTCCTCCTGGCCATCCTCTGGGATTATTTCGATCAGCGAAAAAGGCAACCCCGTCCTATCCGATCTCTCTCTCTCCTTCAACAGTGCCTTATGGAACTCTTCCTCGCTCAGGATTCCGTCAACGCACTTTCCATTCTTTTTTGTGACCTCGATTATAGAAGAAAACACTGAACCACCTCCTCAAAAGGAATTGCTGAGCTGATTTCTTATATTTTTTTTATGAAAAAATCCTATTTATCTTTCAAACAATTTACATGCCACAAGGTATTACGTCTCTTTACGGATAACCTTCTGTTTTTTTGTCGTTCTCGGGTTAGGTTCGATGAGCTCTTGGAATAGACGGTAATTTATAGAATTATCTAATTAAAATGGGGAAAAATTTGCTCAGCAGAAATAATTATTTTACTTTTATTGGAACTGATAAAGGCCTCGTTGCCAGTTGGTGGGTCTCGATTTCCACAGCATCAATATGTCTTCATTAGCACAAACCCAATGGCCACGCTGTTGATAGTTATGTCGCTCCCTATGTCCGTTTTAGCGTCCTGCTCCGATCTGACTCCTGAGATGAAAACTGATAGGGTCTTCATGAGCATGTATTCAACTCTGACGTTGAAATACGTCAAAAGCAGGTCCTCGGTACTGTCCAGCGACCTGTGCTTCCTCAAACTGCCTCTCATGAGAAAGGATACCTTCCTGGAAATCCACTTGTAAGTGGCTGCAAACCCATCCGTCTTTGTTGTCCTCCCGAAGATTCCTCCCCCAGAGAAATAACGCCACGCTGAAACTCTGAGAAAACTCTTTTCTGAAGGTGTGATTTCCGTGGCAATACTCCCTGAAAACTCCGTGGTCGACTTGTTGCTCTCCTCAAGCAATCTCGTAACTCCAGTGGTCAGTATATAGGTAACCGAAGGTGAATACATATAATTCAAGAATAATGAGGCCGTGTAAGTGTCGGTGTCGATTCCATCGTCGTAATCGGTTGTGGAGTACCCGAACGACAGTCCTTCCTTGAACCTTTCCGTTCCGGAATACGTAACCCTGCCAGAAAAACTTTGCGTCTTTGAATCCGATACCCCTACATCTTCACTGTATTGAAGTGTCGTATACATCCCCGTTGCAAACAGTGTCAATCTCGGTGACATTTTGAAAGTAATCGACGACTCACCAGAAAGAGTGTAGTGGTCGCTCCGCCTGGTGATTTCGGTCTGACTCCCCGTGGCGCTCTCCAGGGGAACTGTTTCGGAAATCCCAAGGCCAGGTGTGAAAACGTAGGTCGTCTTGAACGAAGCGCCGAGTCTGTCCGTGAAATCCCTGTCATATCTAACGGATACGTCACTTGAATTGGCTACTCCGTTTAGATGTTCATTTTTCGTGTAGTATTCCCCCGTTACCGAACCCACCAAATATAGAGCGTCTCTTTTTCCTGTAACGTCCACTCGTAGTACGGGCTTGACCACTGTAAACACGTCTTCTTTTCCCGGATTTCTTTCGCTTTCTATGTTGTCCGACCAGTTCAAACTCACCGAAATCGATGGTGTTATCTTCGAGTCATATGAAACAGCCGAACCCACGTTGAAGAAAACGAGAAAAAACACCCCAACCAAACAAAAAGTTACTTTTTTTCTGACCA
Organism: uncultured bacterium; assembly: GCA_964429585.1. Lineage (GTDB taxonomy): Bacteria > Desulfobacterota > Deferrimicrobia > J040 > J040 > CAYSCN01. The sequence continues at coordinate 34,654 of CAYSCN010000008.1, forward strand.
ATTTGGAATCCTTTTCACGGAATTATTATTATATCGCCCGGCTTGAGGTAGACGTTCTGACTCAACTCACGAGACTTTACAATTTTGTAGTAATCGATATCCATTTTCTTTTGATACGATCCATTCGACCGGATTAGAACTATTTTTGACGGAGACGCAAACACCGTGAACCCCCCCGCCATAGAAATCGCCTGAAGGAGGGAAATTTTTTCTTTAAGAATATACATCCCAGGCTTGGCCACCTCACCCATGATGTAAAACTTAGGATAGTTGACCTCCTTGACCACCACAGTGACAACGGGTTCAATGATGAACTCCTTCAATCTTACTTCTATCAACTTTCGAAGCTCCTCGGTTGTAAATCCGGATGCGGTTACGTCCTGAATGAGCGGAAGGGAAATCTTACCATCAGGCCTGACTGTAACATCCTGAGTCAACTCTTCATTGTTCCAGACAGAAATGTGAAGTACGTCGCCAGGGCTGATTCTGTAAGGTTCGGTGTCATCGGAATTACCAGCACCGCTTCTTTCAATCATAGCACGTTTCCCTTTTTCCTTAGCAGAAACCGGCTCTTTTTGTATGGGCGTTGTCACACGACAGGCGGCCAGCACCATAAACCCCGCCACGATGAACACGATTTTCATAAAAAATTTCCCTTTGTAGCTTTTCATCCTTACTCCCTTCGCCCCCGACCGTGGAAACAATCAGAGGTAATATTTTGGAATGTTCAGCTTGATGTTGGCGGAAACGCTATTCAGAAGAAGCGTTACCCTCTCATCTCCAGAGAGATACCCTTCAAAAACGACCTCTAGATCCTTGAACATCCCTCTTTTTATTGCGATCCTCTCATTTCTGGTGAACCTTCGTTTCTTGTTAACCATGTGTATGAACCCGTCTCTTTCCCTGTCTCTTATATGCTTTACTATCTCAGGTTCCACCTCGACAGGTCCCGAGCCGAAGTCTATGAACCCACCAACTCCCCTTGTGTACTTGATTTTGTGATAATTTTTCTCAAGTTCTGTCTCTACAAAAATGTATCTCGGAAACAACGGTTCAATAACCGTGAAAACGGCGTTTCTACGTATCGTGGTTTTCTTCAAAAGCGGGAGATAACAATTAATCTTTCCCTCAGTGAGGTTCTTCACAACTTTCAGCTCTTCCTTGGGCTTTGTGAAAACAAGATAATAGGGCATGTGCTTCCTCCAATTTATAGGCTACCGCCACGGGGAAATTTATATTCCCCTTTAAAAACAAATGGTTAGCAACTCTCAGTTTGTTTCGAGGACCGCTCAGGCGTCCTCGACAATACCGCACTCTTTCATCTTGTAAAGGAGTGCTTTGTAAGAAATATCCAGAATCTTCGCCGCTTTTCTTCTGTTCCAGCGCACGTGGTTCAAAACCTTTTCGATAACCAGTCGCTCTGCTCTCCTGGAGGCAGAACGTGATATTTCCTTCAAAGGAACTTTGCCCGAAGCGAGATCGATGTTCTTTATCAGGAAATCTATGTCCTGAAAACTCCCACCGTTCCCCGGCCTCGAAATTTCCCTTTCAATTCTCACAGCTGCGCTTCCACCGGCAGATCCTGCACCCCTCGCTGAAGCGTAAAACTTCTCTTCGGTGCTTTTTTTCATAAGCTCCGTGAAAGCAACGGACTCAGAACCCATAATGACTATGCGCTTAACGTAATTTTCGAGCTCTCTGATATTCCCGGGCCACGAATATTCCAAGAAGCTGTTGATGAGAGAATCGGATATAACTTGTCCCTCCTTGTTGTACATGAAAGAGTATTTCTTCAGGAAATAATCGACAAGCAGAGGAATGTCTTCCTTCCTCTCTCTCAGAGGTGGAAGGTGTATGTTGACGACATTCAGGCGGAAATAGAGATCTTCTCTGAAATTCCCTTCTCTTACCGCTTCTTGTAAGTCTCTGTTTGTCGCGCTCACGATACGAACGTCCACTTTGACGTCTCTTTCGCTACCCACAGGCGAAAACACCCCGTCCTGAACGACCTGGAGCAATTTCGACTGTATTCTGATAGGCATCTCGGATATCTCATCGAGGAATATAGTCCCCATTGAGGCAATCTCGAACTTCCCTCTCTTTTTTTTGTAAGCGCTCGTGAACGCGCCTTTTTCGTACCCGAAAAGCTCACTTTCCAGAAGATTATAAGGTATTGCAGCACAATTGACTTTAACGAATTTTTTGTCGGATCTCCTGGACAACTTGTGGATAGCCCTCGCGACAAGGTCCTTACCAGTTCCACTCTCTCCGGTAATCAGAACCGTTATGTCGGTACCGGCCACCTGATCCACTATCGCCTTTATCTTCTTCATTGACTCATAGCGAGAAAAAACGAGGTTGTATTCGTTTTCCGGGTCCGTCAATGTTTTCAACTCTTCCAGTTCTCTCTTGTCTCCCACCACGTTTATCGCCCTGTGTATCCTGACCAGTAGCTCATCGTATTCGAACGGCTTTTTCAGGTAATCTGTGGCCCCAAGCTTCATCGCTCTCACAGCCTCTTCGATTTCAGATTGAGCGGAAATCAAAACTATCGGGACGTATCTGTTCCCATTCAAGAAAATAGGTATCAGGTCGATGCCATTCCCGTCAGGAAGAAAAATATCGAGTATCACGATATCAGGCTTTTCCTCGAAGAAAGTCGTTTCTGCCTCTAACTTGGTCGTCGAAACAACCACGTTCATTCCATGCTGAAGAAGAAATCTCTTCGTCATGTTGAGGAATGAAGGGTCATCATCTATCAAAAGAACTTTGTTCCCCAAAAATTCTCCCTCCTTTGTCGTGTGATTATAATAGTATCAATTCCTGTGCCAAGAAACGAAAAACATCACCCATATTTTAAAAATTTTTATCTTACTGTAATCAAAGGGGAAAAAAATTTATCCAAATAGCAATATTAATTCACAATGATATAGAAATAATTACATTGATAATATCTTACACGTATTGGGTAATATTTTACTCACTATTGCTTTTTCGTCAGATTTATTCGGTCACGGAACGGGAATGGTGAAAGACACAGTCGTCCCTTTTCCGGGCTCGCTTTCTATCGCGAGCTCGCCGTTTTGAACTTCCACCAGTTTCTTGCATATGGAAAGCCCCAGCCCGACAGTTCCTATCCCCTCCCTCTTGAATATCATCGGGTCACTCGTGAGAATCTCTCTTATTTTTTCCTTTGGCATACCACATCCCTTGTCTGAAACCGAAATCAACGCTTTTCCATTTTCAGCATGAGAAACAGACACCACTATTTCCGAACCCGCAGGTGAAAATTTTATTGAATTCACCATCAGGTTGTCGAGAATCTGCCCTACTTTCAGTCTATCCGCGTAGACGAGCACTTTGTCCGAAACATTCGTCCTCCTGATTTTTATGTTCTTCATCTCCACGTAAGGAGCCAGAAAGTCTATGCATTCGTCTATCAGCTCTCCTATGTCGAATGTCGTGGAGTTGAGATTTATCGTCCCCTGTTCCACGGCATGATAGTCCAGGAAAGACTCAATCATCACAAGTGCTCTCTTTAGACACCTTCTTCCTTCCACAAATATGCTCATCTCGTCTTCTGTAAGCTTGTGGCTGCATGATTCCCCTATCATCTGATGATACCCGTTCAGAACCGTCAAAAGGGTTTTCAGGTCATGGCTTGCCGTGGAAATCATGAAAGACTTGAATGACGATAGTTTCTCCACCTCTCGGTTCTTTTCCTCCAGCTCCTTGACGAGCTTCTTAAGCTTTCTCTCGTTTTCCTTTCTCTGTCTCTCGGCTCGTAGCTTCTCATAGGCTCTTCTAAGAGAATGCAGAATGATCTCTGGCTCAAACGGCTTCATGATGAAGTCATACGCTCCGAGCTTGAGGGCTCTAACTGCCGACTCGAGTGTCGCATAACCTGTGATGACTATAACAGGAATATCGGGTCTGGTCCTGCCAACCTTCCCCAGAAGATCGAGACCGGACTCACCGTTGAAGTTTATATCAGTTATCATGATAATACTTTTTCTTTTTTTCTTTATGAAATCGTAAGCATCTCCCGGATTTATGAATTTTTCCACATTAAACCCTTTTGACGCCACGATTTTCGCCAGCGACTCGAGAAACTTCTCATCGTCCTCAACTATCACGACAGTCGTCCTTCTCATCAACTCTCCCCCTCAACAGGTATGATTACCCTGAAAATCGCCCCTTCATTCCCTTCTTCGTAAGCTATTTCTCCGCCTGCAGCGTCGACTATGTTCCGGCATATCCACAGCCCGAACCCTCTTCCCTCCCCTTTTTTGGAGGGCACAGGTTCCTCGAAGAGCCTGCCTCTCAGGTCACTGCTCAAGCCGCCACCTGAATCTTCAACTTCAATTCGGGCCAATTTTCCGTCCGACTTCGCCCTCACCTCTATCCAGCCTCCGCTCGAAGTTGCATCACAGGCATTTGAAACAAGATTCGACAAAACCTGTCTGAGAGAAGAGCGGGAAATAGAAAGCGGTGTTCTGCCATTCCCCACAGCCACACCAAAAGCAACCCCTTTCGACTCCGCTATCTTTCTGTAGATGTTTTCCATGAACCGTGCCTCTTCCTCCAGAATGGCTATTTCGCGTCCATTCCAGTTGAACCCGCCACCGAATGAAAACTCATCTATTGTCTCCTCAATTCTCTTGACTTCCTCATAAATGGCTCTCAAATTTTCAAGGGCAACATCCGTTTTCCTCCGTCCTCCTCCATACTTCTTCATTTCTTCGGTAACTATGTAAATGTAATTTTTAATTGTCCCAAGAGGCGTTCTTATCTCGTGTAACAACGACCTGTAATATTTCTCCCTTTCACGCAATATATAGAGCTCCTCTATTAGCTTCTCAACTTTCATTTCTCAACTTATCCCCCCCTTAGATGGACGGAAAAGAAAATATGATTCTTTTTTGCCAGTTATCAAACGATATATCGCAGCTTGTATGTAAATATTTTCTCAACAAGGGTATTTAATTATTTTATGAAGGAGGGCCAACTCAGTCAATGTATATTGCCAAATATTGTCAAATTTTACGAAATTATAAAAATAGAAGGTATTAAAAATGGTGGCGGTGCAGGGATTCGAACCCCGGACACAGCGGATATGAGCCGCTTGCTCTAACCAACTGAGCTACACCGCCACCGACTAAACTTATATTTTACCTGATATTACATGTTTGTCAAAGCATATTTCACCTGACAATAACCTTCCGCCATTCCATGGACCTGGGGGCAAATTCGCTTCCGACAAGCGACAAAAGGATGAATCTGTATCTTTCAGAATCGGGCTGGAAGCGCACGTAGAAACCACCCGGGATAACATCATCGTTCTCATATTTGTAAACCTCTTCAAAACCTTTTCCCGACAACTTGAGTACGATAACAGACGTTCCTCTCTCGAGCCTCAAAGATTCGAAAAAAGTCCCCCTCACAATCTTGCTTGCGACCACAATCAGTTCTTGAGAACCGTCACCATCCAGGTCATAAGCCTTAAGCTTCAAAACCTTCCCCTCGAACATAAAAGCGTTCTCAGGATTTTTCTCCCATATTCTCCCATCACTTGCGTATACTACCCGGAAACTCTTTCCATCCCAGTAAACCGCTTTCTTCTCCGAGTCGAACGAAATCGAAAAGGATATCTTGCCCTCATCAACGATTTTTTTGGTCCCGTTCTTCATGAGGAAAAAGAACAATTTCCCCTTCTCATCGACGCTCCATCCAACAACACCCTTCCGCGGGTGATCGTAAACTCCGATCCACCCTTCCCCCTCGTATTTTACGTATTCGCTTTTCTCTTCATCAAAATCTACCAGCAGCCACCTCGCCCCTTGCCCGGTATCAATATTCACGAGGGCTTCCTGTCTCATATCCCTGTCGAGATCAGCGCATTCAAGCCCGCTGACTTCAACCCCCGGCGGGAGAGAAAAAGACCGGACTTTCACTCCTCCCTCGTCTCCCACTTTCCAGATATCTACCCTGTCGTCATTCGCTCCAACGACCTCGTCCTCTCCATCCAGATCCATATCCCCACCGGCGAGAAACCTGTAATCACCCCTTCCACCAGAGTGATAGGTTACTCGGCCTCTAGGCAGATACTTCCTCAATGCTTCCATGGATTTGAACCGTTCCTTCTTCCCTGAAACCGAAACAGTTCGCCTGGGAACGACATTCTTTCCAGGTGTTATCTCTGCGTATGCAAACCTGGATGCAACGTTCGATACATCACTCAGGCCTCGAGCTATCTCCCCCTCACCGACCACAGTGATGGCAAAATAACTCCTCCTGCCACGGAGGTCTTCCACGTATCCGTCAAGGGAATACTCCTTCCCAATTTTCGTTACATCCAGGAAAATTCTGAGCGGGTCACTGCCGGCGGGATCGAAATATCGAGACAACCGCGTGAAAAGCATGTTACTCACAGCTTTGCCCAGTTCCTCGCCCAGTCCTACGGGATGATAAGAAATCCTTTCTATTCTGAAGCCCCTTCTCTCCAGGAGCTCCGAAGACGTGGAAACTCCGGTCAGCAAAAAGACTGACAGAACAAGAATCACTGAGAGGATCAAAATCTCCCACAACCTGCGATTTCTCAACATACGAGCACCATACCGTAAAACCTGTAATCCGTATCGCCCATCGCGATGCTTTCGTCAATCCCCGCATTTTTAAGCGTAGCGAAAACGTCTATGCCCACTCCCTCCATCGAAGGACGCGCTTCTTCGGGCTTTCGGCACCTCTCTCCAAAAGTGACACATTCGTCGCACAACTTGCATGGACCACCCTTCAGCCCGAATGATAGGTGAAACCCCAGTGACAGCGCTTTTCTCTCCACGGCAACCACAACCCTGTTTATGTCCTCGGGCCTGGTCCTGAGAAGGAGTATCCTCTCGTATTTCACGAGGTTGCGTTCGAACTCAAGCGGCGGAATCGTGAAAGGAGGGCACACGAGAAAATAGGAATACCCGGGACAACCGTATCGACATTTCCAAATGACTCTTTCATCTACAACGACATCTCTCGGAGATATCCACAGGGCAATCTCTGAACCCGCCTTGATGGCAAAGGAACTCAACAACTCTAATCTGGAGTCGACTGCTACGGGCAATTCTATACCTTCTTCTTCATTTGATGAGTTTCGCGAATTCTTTGAACTCCGGCGTCCCGGCCACCTTGAGGAGAGAAAATCCAACCGTTTCCGTTGGAAGCTCTACAGCCCCCGCATCGACGAGGCTCCTCACCCCTATTTCCTTGTTCTCCTTCCTTCTCGAGCACACGGCATCGCTTACTATGTATACTTCGTATCCGGCCTGCAGGAGGTCAATCCCGGTCTGATACACACACACGTGCGCTTCGACCCCGCACAGAATTATCTGCTTTCTCCCCTTCCTGGATATGGCTTCCAGGATGTTTTTGTCCCTTATGCAGCAGAAGGTCATCTTTTCGAAATATTCAAATTCCTTGTTCTCAATCAGCTCCTTAAGTTCAGGCAACGTCGCGCCAAGCCCTTTCGGGTATTGCTCCGTGAGTATTATTGGAACATCGAGTATTTGAGCAGTCTGAATGAGAATCTTCATGTTTCTCAAAGCCTCCGGAAAAATATCCGGGTCCATGGCAGGAGCGAGTTTCTCCTGAACGTCTATGACCATCAGTACTGCTTCGTCTCTTTCGAGCAAACGCGGCATATCACTCACCTCCGAGTAATTCTTACCTATTATACTGACAAGTAATGTATGAGCCCGCGTCGAACAACCTGCATGTGAACATCTAATGGAACTTCAGAGAATGATAATCTTCTCATCTAACTTCGTCAAATTTTCAGGCCCCTCTCTTGTAATCAGGTAGGTGTTTTCAACACCCACAGCCCCTTTACCGGGAAAGACGAACTTCGGCTCTATCGCCACGGTCATCCCCTCCTCCAGGAGGAAGTCCAGCTTCTCTGCAAAAAACGGATACTCATCGACCTCTATCCCTATGCCGTGTCCGACGAACTTGACTCTGTTTTTCCCATATCCCATGAAATATTCACTAAAACCGTTTTTCTCAGCCAAGGAAACCGCCTCTTCGTAAATCAGTCTCGTGCCAGAACCAGGAACCAGCATCTTCTCGATGCTTCTAATTATTTCAATCGCCAGGTCGTGTGCCTCGAGTAGTTTCTCGTCCTTTATTCCTCCAACAGAAAACACCCGCGTCATGTCCGTCGTATACCCCTCGTGAACCCACATAACGTCCACTATCACCGGCTCTCCTCTCTCGATCCTCCTCTCTGACGGGCCAAAAGGAAATCCGGTATGCAACCCCTTCCCTCCCAGAGGAGTATCCGTAAAAGTCTCCACCGAGCCGTTCTCCCCCGAGAGAACGTGGGCAACCGTCAAATCCTGATTCCAGTTTCTCATTTTTATGATTCCACCGTGCCCGTTTGATAACGCAAAATCGACTATCCTCCCAGCAACCTCCACTTCCGATACACCTTCTCGAATGACTTCCTTCGCCTTTTCCACGAGAGAGACCAGTCTTTTCCCCGATTCTTTCATCTTCCTGATCTCGTATTCGCTCTTCACGGCCCTGGCTGTTCGAATCAGGTGAGTTATATCCATCACACTGGACGGTGAAAGTATCTCGGACAACCTGCCCAAAAGCCAGGCCGGAATAACGTCCATTTCGAAACCAACCACTCTGCCCGATGTGGACTCGTTTCCTATTCGTGAAGGAATATCCGATGGAGAGGAGATCTCTTCAACTCGCGATAGAGGCGTCTCCCTACGCGCTCTGTCAAAGCTCTTCCTGACGAAGAAAATCGGTTCATCATCTGCGAATACGAGGAGTATTCCCTGCTGAACAATACCGGTGAAGTAGAAGAGATCCGCGCTCTGAACGATTACTGCTACGTCTATACCATTTTCGGCGAGGAGCTCCCTGAATCGCTGGATTCTGTTCGTTATTTCCTCTTTGGGAACGAGTTCGTAACCCAATTCCATCACCTCAAATAAGTTGTAAAGCTGTCAATGTATTCGCCTACCTCCGTTAAACTGCGCGAATACGCATCCACGAGCCACGTGTTTCGCAAGGGGCGGATTTGTTGTTTCGTGCTTCGAATTTAGTATTTCGTGCTTGATATAGGCTCTTCTACCTGCAGAACGTCAGAGCCTGTTTTTATCCCACAAAAGACCTTCTCATTCCCCAGGCATTGCTTATCACCACCGGCTTCACTTCAGGGGGATTCTCCCCCTGAAACCCCCTCTTCCCCACTTAAAACAACTGGTTCGTCGTTACGTAATTACCGTAGTTGCGTATCTGAGATAAATACACAACCACACAACCACAATAACCACGGACCGGAGTTTTGGAGCCTCGGCGGTTCGGATCCTACTCAGATCGGTCGCCATCACCCGCCTCTTCTCTCCTCCCACATTTTCTCGAGCTCCTGGTAAGTTGCCGGGAACTGCGGCTCAAACCTCAGGTACTGGGGTATCGGGTATCTGACGCCCATCTTGTGGGTCTTCTCAAGACCTTCAGCTATCTCATCGGCCATTCTGAACGGGAACGTGAACGCCATCTCGTGGTCACCTGTCATCCCGAAAACCCTGTCACCATAACACGGCAGAATCACCTGCGGTTGATCTTTCTTTTTCCCCTTGATAGCTATGTCTGAACAATCTCCCCTACCGGAAAAATCACATGTCAGTGACCCGCCTCTTTTGAACAGGGATGCATTCAAAAGCCTCAACACCTGGGCAGAATTTCCGTAAACGAGAACCGTGTCGGGCTCAAACGAGAGTCTGGAGAGCGGACCAACCACCATGTGGCTGTACTCACCGAAATCGAACTTCTCCACCACCTCCTCGAACCTCTTTCCCGCCTCTTCGTTGTCGGTATACATTCCAACCGCGAGCTTCCCGCCGGTGAAGAAATCCAGCATTTCCTCGAACCCAAACACCGCCTTGGCAACTGGACACGCAACATCCTCTCTCCCCATCGCCACGGTCCACCCGTATCTTCTGGCGATAGAAACTCCCTGACAGATGGCTATCCGCGTCGCGAGATGTTTCGAGGGTATTCTCACCTTCTCGGGCAACTCCTCCGCCGATGTGAACATCTTGATTCCCAGAGGGAATGTCTCCGTCCGAAGATATTTTTCGAGGACTGCTGCAAGTTCGCCGGGATTCATGTTTTCCTCCTTTTAATTAATAAAGTAAATATGTTGTTAAACCCCTCTGTCCCTCGTTTATCGACTTCCGACCATCGACTGTGGGAAATTTTCGTGAGTTGCTAGTCGATATTCGCAAGTCGGAAATCGTAAGCAATGTTCAATGGAAAACATGATACGGGCGGGAGTAAATCCCGCCCCTACATAATAAATCACTAAGTATGAATGAAAATTATAGTACGGGAGAAGTAAAAACTGAACTTGCCGAAGGTTATTTCCTCCCGTAAACCTTCCCAACTGGATGACCGAAGATTCAGTCCCTCGTGCAACTCAATCCCACTTTCTCCTATCAACAACCTTCTTCTCAGGCTCGGTTACCTCACTCCTGGAAACAAAGACAACCTCACCTCTCAGTTTGAGAACTTCTCTGGCAGCACCCTCAATATCCTCTTTAAGAGAGTCACCAGCAGTCACCCCCTCTTTTAAAACCGCCTGTATGACCATCCTGTCCTCGTGCCCTTCTCTGTATACCGCTATCTGTATCAAATCCACTTCATCAAATTTAGCCTCGAGGCTCTGCACCTGTCCGGGATGAACGAACATCCCCTTTATCTTCGTCACCTGGTCTACTCTCCCAAGCCACCCGGCCAGTTTCTTCGACGTTCGTCCACACGGACACTTCACATCCCTGATTATGGACAGGTCTCCCGTGCCGAATCTGACGAGAGGGTACACATTGCTCCTTATGGTAACCACCACCTCTCCCATTTCTCCGTCGGGAAGCTGCTTCCCCGTCTCCGGGTCGACAATCTCGAGTATTATTTCATCAGGAACGTGCATCCCGTCAGCGTGATAGCACTCGTATCCGAGAGCCCCCACATCGGCTGTTCCATAACACTGCCTGACGACTACGCCGTATTTGTCCAGAAACTCCTTCCTCATCGATTCAGGAAGCTTCTCCGCGGTAACGAGAGCCACCTGCAATGAAAGCTCCTCTTCGACGCTCATTCCCATTTCCTCAGCCTTCTTGAGTATCGTCATCAAAAAAGACGGAGTCCCAACGTAACCTGTGACGGGAAGTTCCCTCATTATCTGAACCTGCATCTCCGTGTTTCCCACACCAGCCGGGATGACAGTGCACCCAAGACTCGTCAGCGCCTCATCGAACATAAGCCCTGCAGGTGTCATGTGATACATGAAAGTGTTCTGGACCAGATCGCCCTTCCTGAACCCAGCTGCATAGAATACTTTTCCCCATCTCCAGTGGTCTTCTTCCCTGCCCTGGGGGTCGTAAATCGGCCCTGGAGATACGTATACTCTTTTGAGTTCAGAAATGTCCACTCCCACGAGTCCACCAAAGGGAAGGTCTTTTTCCTGTATCCTCCTGAATTCTGATTTTCTAGTTATGGGTATCTTCTCCAGATCCTCTCTCGTTTTTACGCTTTCGGGATCGACTCCAGCGTCCTCAAATTTCTTTCTCATATACGGCGATTTCAGATACGCCGTCTCGACCGCTTCCTTCAATATCTTCTTTTCAAAATCGACCCTCTCTTCGGGAGACATGGTCTCTACATCCCTGTCGTAGAACCCGCTCTTCCTGTCAAACATCTCGACCTCCTGTTCTGATGGGAAATCCATACCGGTTTAAGAGAGCCACCTTTTCCTTCTCTTGTAATGCTTGACGTCCCTGTAACTCTTCCTGGAACCGACTTCAGTCAGCCCCAGGTAGAACTCCTTCACGTCTTCGTTTTCTCTTAGTTTGTCCGCCTCTCCATCGAGAACTATTTTCCCGTTCTCCATTATGTAACCGTAATCGGCTATGGACAGAGCTATTCTAGCGTTCTGTTCCACCAAAAGTATCGTTGTCCCTTCTTTCTTGTTTATGTCCCTGATTATCTCAAATATCTCCTTAACCAGGAGTGGAGACAGCCCAAGCGAAGGTTCGTCCAGGAGCATAAGCTGAGGCCTTGCCATCAGGGCTCTCCCGATCGCGAGCATCTGTTGTTCACCGCCGCTCAAGTATCCAGCCAGCTGCTTCCTCCTCTCCTTCAGCCGCGGGAAATAGTGGTAGACCTTCTCGAAGTCCTCCTTGATCCCTTTCTTGTCCTTCCTGGTGTAACTTCCACAGATCAGATTTTCTTCCACCGTCAGGTCTTCGAATACTCTTCTTCCTTCCATGACCTGGAATATTCCGAGCCTCACTATTTCTTCGGGTTCCTTCCCATCGATCCTCTCGTCCCCAAAGTATATGTCTCCATCGGTGACTTCCCCTTCCTCGGCTTTCAAAAGACCAGAAATAGCCTTGAGAGTAGTGCTCTTACCAGCTCCATTGGCTCCCAGCAAAGCCACGATCTTTCCCTCTTCCACCTGAAGGGAAAGCCCTTTGAGGACTAATATCACCTCATTGTAAACGACCTCGATGTTGTTGACCTTGAGCATGTCCGACTCCTCTACAGTTTTTCTCCATACTGGCAATTCGGACTGAGGAAAAAATATCACCTGGTCTCCGCACTCCGAATTGCCGCAATAGAGGAAAGAGGGGGGGCAGTGCCCCCCTCTTGTTCTCAATCAGTACCCGAGCCACTCCTTCTTTCTGGGAAGCTCTATCGTTGTGACGTAGACCATCTTGTCGTTTTCGTACTTGTAAATTTTAGCCGACATATTGGGACGATGGTCATCCGGCGTGTAAGTGATCGGAGCCGTGAGTCCACCAGTATCGAAATTCCTGAGCGACTCGAGGGCCTTCTTGATTCCAGGACCGTTCAGCTCACCGGCCTTGTCGGCTCTTTTGAGGGCCTCAGCCATGACCATCATGGAGACCCAGCCTCTTATGAAGTGTGTCATCTGATGCTTGCCCTTGGTTACTTCGAGTATGGGCTTCATACCGGGCACATCGTCTCCGTAAACCGCGGCAGCCTGAAGACCAAACGCCCTGCCGTTCTGGGCCCCCTCGGCCAGCTTGAGAAGATTCTCATCATTGCCCCAGATGTTGATCAGGAACTTGGTCTTGAGTCCGAGCTTCCTCGCATCCTTCAGGATGACCGCTGTCGAAGGCGTCGTTCCTCCGATCCACGCGAAGTCCGCGCCCTTCTCCTTTATGGAGAGAAGCTGGGAGGTCGCCTCGATGGCCCTCAGTTCGACGATCTCGTCTCCGACGATCTCGAAGCCGAGCTCCTTGGCATACTCTTTTCCGCCCTTGATGGGAGCGAGACCATAGGGGTGGTTGGGATAGATGAACGCTATCTTCGGAGGTCTGCTCTCTTTCCAGTTGTCCTTCAAAAACTTCAATCCAGCCCGAAGCTGCGTGGTGTAGTCAGCAGCGATGAAGAAGTTGTAGGGAGACTTCTTCGGGTCGGTCAGGTGCGCAGAGTAAGAAGCGGACATGTAAGGTATCTTGTCCTTTGCCACGAACTTCGTGAGAGCCTCGGTGTCTCCGGTGCCCCATCCCTGAATGGCGATGACTCCCTGCTGAACGAACTTCTTGTACTGGGTTATCGCCTTGTTCTTGTCATAGGCGTAGTCGACAGTGCGAAGGTCTATCATCTTCCCGTTGATGCCACCGTGCTCGTTGATGTACTTGGCTGCCGCCTTGACTCCCTCGGCGTAGGGTTTGCCGACAGCAGATGTCGGACCGGTCAGGTCAGCCAGATGTCCGATGAGAATCTTATCGGCAGCGAATGCTGTTCCCCCAGCGATGAATCCAATAGTGAAAACCAAAGCAATAAGAACCGACAGAATCCTTCTCATAACCTCCTCCTTTCTGTTTTTTTTGATTGCCCTGTCTCCCATCTTTCTCATCATTCCCCCGTCTCACCCCCCTTCCTCTTTTAATAGGAGAACGGATAAAGTTTCCAGTAAGCCTTGATGAGATTCCAGCGGTGCGCTATGCCATCGGGCTCGAAGACGAGGAACAGGATAATGATTAGCCCGAAAACGCCGTCCTGAATCGAGAGTATGAAATCTGAAATGTTGGGGTAGATCCACGAAAGTTTGGACGTGATGATGGTGAGAACCTCGGGAAGAAGAACCATGAATATGGCACCGTATATCGAACCGAGAATGCTCCCGAGCCCACCTATGATAATCATCGCGAGATACTGAATCGACACGAGAATGGTGAACTGCTCCGAGGATATGAACATGAGATAATGCCCCATCAGCGCGCCCGCCACGCCCGCGTAGAATGAAGAAATCCCAAACGCCAGAAGTTTATACCTGAATATGTCTATCCCCATGATTTCGGCCGAGATGTAATGGTCTCTCACAGCCATGAACGCCCTGCCTGTTCTCGTCCTCACCAGGTTGGTGGCGAAAAGAACGGCCGCAACCGTCACGGCGAGAACGATGAAATAATAGTATTTGTCCGCGTCGAATACGAAGGAGCCAATCGCCGGCCTGTCGAGTATCATTCCGTAGGAACCGCCCGTGACTGGCTCCCATCTGAGGAATATCCACTCGAGGATGAACTGCGAAGCGAGCGTCGCTATGGCGAGGTAGAGTCCCTTCAGTCTCAGGGAGGGAATGCCGACGAACATTCCAATCAAGGCTGCCATCAAGCCCGCGCATGGAAGTGCCAGCCAGAATGGCAGGCCAAGCTTCACAGTTATTATTCCGGAAGTATACGCTCCGACACCGAGAAACGCCCCGTGCCCAAGGGATATCTGCCCAGTAAATCCTGTCAGAAGGTTCAATCCAACCGAGCCGATGACAGCTATCAATATCTGAATGACGAGCGATAGAATGTAATTGGTGGAAATGAAAGGCAGGACTATCATGAAGGCAAAGAAAAGCGCCATCCAGAATCTCACGAAATTGGTCTGGAATATCCTGCTGTCCTCTCTATAACTGGTCCTGTAATCGCCGCAGTAGTGCATCTGAATATTCCTCCTATACTCTCTCGATTTCCTCGGTCCCGAAGAGACCGTACGGCTTGATCATCAGGATAATCACGAGGATTATGTAAGGAGCGACCTCTTTCACCCCGCTAATGTTTAGATACAGTTTGAAAAATCCGTCGCACAGATTTTCCAAAAGCCCGATTATCAACCCTCCTAGAGTCGCTCCGAGAATCGAATCGAGACCGCCGAGTATGACCGCGGGAAACACCTTGAGCCCGAAGTGGGAGAGCTGAATGTTGATGCCGTTTATATTGCCTATGAGCACTCCGCCCAGAGCTGAAACGACAGTGGCTATCGCCCATGAAAGAGCAAATATCCACTTGACCGAAATTCCCATCGACTGCGCCACCTGGTTGGAAAATGCCGTCGCCCTCATCGCTATGCCCGCTCTCGAATACTTGAAGAAGAGCGAGAACAGAACCAGAAGGACCGCGGAAAGCACGAAACACCAGATGAATTCCTGGGAAACCGGGATACCCCCCACGTTCACCGTCGTTTGGGGGAAAAGCTTCGGAGAGTAGACCCTTATCTGGGTTCCCCAGACCGCCTTCACAAAAGAAGACAAAACGAGAGCAAGGCCTATCGTGACCATTATTATGGATATGATTGGTTCTCCGATCATCGGCCTTAGAACGAGCCTCTCAATGAGCAGAGCGAGAATGATCGAAAACCCCAAAGTGATCAGAAGAGCCGCCACAAATGGAATCTTCAATTGAACCACCATCGCGTAACAGACGTACGCGCCGAACATCAGAAGCTCGCCCTGAGCGAAGTTCACGACTCTCGTCGCCTTGTAAATCACCGTAAATCCAAGAGCCACCAGAGCGTATATGCTACCGATGACCAACCCACTAATTATTAGCTGTACGAAGTAGTCCACCTGAGTCGTCCTCCTTCATTAGGTCTTTGATGATCATGGTCGTCTTTATGTGGGACTCTTTTCCGTCCTGGTATTTGATCGTGGCCTCGATGTATATATCCTCCGCATCCGAATACATGGCCTCTATAACCTTTTTGTATCTTTCCTCGACGAACTTCCTCCTGACTTTCCTGGTCCTGGTCAGCTCGTCGTCGTCCGCATCCAGCTCCTTGTATAGGAGCACGAACTTCCTTATTCGTGATTCCTCGGGGAGGGTGTCGTTCACCTTCCTCACCTCTTCCTCCATCATGTCGTAAACCTCTTTCTTCGAGGCGAGGTCGGTGTAGGTTGTATAACCAATTTTTCTCGTCTCAGCCCACTTACCCACGTTCGGATAATCGATGCATATCATTGCGGCTATGTAATCCCTTCCGTGCCCGAGACAAACCGCCTCCTTGACATAGGGAGAAAACTTGAGTTTGTTCTCGATGAACTGGGGCGAGAACCTCGTCCCATTGTTCAGCACCATCACGTCCTTGAGCCTGTCTATAACTATCAGATGACCATCCTCGGTGAAGTAGCCCGCGTCACCGGAGTGCAACCAGCCTCCTTCGAGCGTCTCCTTCGTAGCCTCGTCGTTCTTGTAATAACCGATGAAAACAGATGGACTCCTGGACAGTATCTCTCCCCTCTCCGAAATTTTTATCTCGGTCTCCGGTATCGGTTTTCCCACCGAGTCGAAATTGATGTCGTCGTCCCTGTGGACGCAGGATATACCGGATATTTCCGTCTGCCCGTATATTTGTTTAAGGTTGACGCCAATGGCGTGGAAAAACCGGAACACGTCGGGACCAAGCGCCGCTCCGCCGGTGTATGCCGTCCTGATTCTCAACAGCCCAAGCCTGTCCTTCAATGCCCTGAAAAGCAGCCAGTAAGCGAGCTTGTATTTTATCTTCAGGCTCAACGGAGGAGTTTTCTTCTGAAACTTGTAATCAGCGTACTGATAACCTATGGGGAGCATTAGATTGTACATGAATCTCTTGAACGGCGTGGCGTCGAGTATCTTCACCTGGACGGTGGAATTCATGTTCTCCCATATTCTCGGGGGAGAGAACATCACGTGTGGTCCTATCTCTCTTATGTTTTCCTGGACAGTTTCCGGCTCCTCCGGGAAGTTGACCGTAAATCCGATGAGAAGTGCGCTGGAAACAGACATCATCTGCTCACCTATCCAGGCAAGCGGTAGAAAAGAGACGAAATCGTCGTCTTCCCTCTTCGGGTCTACTTCATTCAGGTTCTTCGCCATGGAGAGCATGTTCCTGTAAGATAGAAGAGCGCCTTTGGGGAAACCCGTGGTACCAGAGGTGTAGCATATAAGGGCCAGATCTTCCCATGAAGTCTCATCCACCATCTTGTCGAACAGATCGGGTTCTTTCGCCTCCAGTTCTCTTCCGAAAAGTTCCACCTCTTTGAAATCCAGAAGGAATGGCTGATTGTAGTTCCTCATTCCCCTTGGATCGGTGTATATGACGTATTTCACCTTTGGAAGCTGATCCATCATGTCCAGCACTTTGTCGACCTGTTCCTGGTCCTCGGCCACCACGAACGTGGAGTCGGAATGATCGATAACGTAAGCAACTTCCTTCAAAGTAGAGTCCTGATATATTCCCAGCGGAACCGCTCCAACGGATTGAGCAGCGAGCTCGGCCATGACCCATTCGGGGCGATTGTCGCCAATTATCGAAACCTTGTCACCCTTTTTGAGCCCCAGGCTTATGAGCCCAAGAGCGAAGTGCTTGACTCTCGTGTAATACTCCTTCCACGTGTACTCCTGCCAGATTCCAAATTCCTTCTCTCTCAACGCGACTTTCCTGTCTCCCAGGCGCTTCGCCTGGTACCTCAAAAGTTTCGGGAAAGTGTCGTGTTCCTTGAGAATCTCGTTTACGTTCACCGTCATTGTAGTTTCGCCTCCATTTCTCTCAGGAAATCATCCTCCTCCCCTATGTAGGCGCGAATGACGTGCGGGTCATTCGCCACTTCCATCGGTTCACCTTCCGCTATCTTGATGCCGAAATCGAGAACGGAAACCGTATGGCTTATGTCCATGACCACGCCCATATCGTGTTCTATCAAAAGAACCGTGATCCCCCACTCCTCGTTTATGTCTATTATGTACCTGGCCATGTCTTCCTTTTCTTCCAGGTTCATTCCCGCCATCGGCTCGTCGAGAAGGAGAATTCTGGGCTTGAGAGCCAGGGCTCTACCAAGCTCGACTCTCTTCTGAAGACCATATGGAAGGGTCCCGACGATTTTTTTCCTGATATTTTCAATCTCGAGGAAGTCTATTATGTCTTCCACCATCCTCCTGTTCTCAATCTCCTCCTGCTCAGTGCCAAACCAGTAAAGGCCATTCGACAGAAAACCCTTCTTCATGTGAACGTGCCTGCCCATCATCAGGTTGTCCAGGACGGTCATTCCCCTGAACAGGGCGATGTTCTGAAATGTCCGCGCGATTCCAAGGGCCGCAACCTTGTGAGGCTTCATCCCGGTGATTTCCCTGTCCTCATAGATGACCTTGCCCTTCTGCGGTCTGTATACACCACTTATCACGTTGAATATGGAAGTTTTCCCTGCCCCGTTGGGTCCTATGATGGCGTGAATGGTTCCTTCCTCAATCTCGATGCTCACCCCGTTGATTGCCTTAACACCCCCGAAGGCGAGATGGATGTCCTGAAGACTTAGAAGTGCCATTCCCCTTCTCCTCGCACATGTATTGTGTGTATTCTTCTATTACAATCCCCGTGCCAGTAAAAATACGTTATATTTATCCTCAATTTCCCAATATATTGTTTCCTCTGATGGCTCAACGCGTTTTTTAAAACGTTTTATTGTTACAGAACACCTCGATGTTCTAAGAGATAAAAACCGTTTTATAGATTGTCATCATTCAGTGGAAAAAATAGACAGTAAGATACCCATCAAGAAGCTTTGGTGAAAATACCAACTCTAATGGTGATATTTTTGGTAAATTTACCAAAGGCGCCCGGTCACTTGAAATCCTTCAAGGACATGTTGTACTTTTTCATTTTCTCGAAAAAGTTCTTATTGTCCATCCCAGCCAGCCTGGCAGCCTCCGAGAGCTTGCCTCCCGCCTTCCTCAACGCGTGCTCCAGGTATTTCCTCTCGAAATACGAAACCACCATCTCCTTCGCCTCTCTGAACGGAGCGTCTAGATTAAGCGGAAACTCATCCCTTGTAGAATTGGGGGAAATGAAATCTCCTATGTTGTCGAGAATCTCTCCTCTGCAGGAAATCACCGCTCTCTCTATCACGTTCTGAAGTTCCCTCACGTTTCCTGGCCAGTCGTAGTTTTCTATTATTCTAATGGACTCTTTCGAAAGTCCCTTTATCTTTTTCCCCATCTTCCGGGCGCACGATTCTAGAAAAAGCTCAGCGAGCGGCGCGATATCCTCCTTCCTCTCCCTCAGCGGGGGGATGTGAATCGGATAAACGTTCAGGCGGTAATAAAGATCCCTCCTGAATCTGCCCTTTTCCACCTCCTCCTCCAGATCCTTGTTCGTCGCGGCTATGATACGCACGTCTACCTCTATCTCCCTCGTTCCGCCTATCCTCATAAATTTTTTGTCCTGAATAGCCCTCAACAGCTTCGCCTGTGAGGAAAGCGGGACCTCTCCGACTTCGTCCAGAAAAATTGTTCCCCCGTGAGCAAGCTGAATGAGCCCCTTCTTGTCCCTCGATGCTCCCGTGAACGCCCCTCTGGTGAATCCAAACAACTCCGACTCGAAGAGAGTCTCAGGAAGAGCCGCACAGTTGACTTCCACGAAGGGTTTGTCTCTTCTAACACCGGTGTAGTGAATGGTCTTCGCCAGAAGCTGCTTCCCCGTTCCGGTCTCTCCAGTTATGAGAACGGTGGTGTCGACATCTTTCAGCTCCTCCACCTGCTCCAGTATCCTCTTCATTTGAGGGCTCTCGGCGACAAGCAGCGAACTCCTCTTGAACTGGTCCTGAGATCTCTCCGCGCGCGCTCTTTTCTCCGCCTTGAGCTCACTGAACTCAATAGCTCTTCCGATGAGCAGGATTATCTCCTCCGGATCGAAGGGTTTCAAAACGTAGTCCTCGGCGCCGGCTTTCATCGCAGAAACCGCAGTTTTTATGCTCCCATAAGCGGTCATCACTATGACCGGAAGATCCGGGAACTCCTTTTTCACCCACGACGTGAAATCTATCCCGGATACCCCGGGCATTCTCACGTCTGTCAAAACCAGATCGAACTCGTCCTCCTTGAGCTTGTTTATGGCGTCCTCGGCCGAGAAAGCGACATCCACCTCGTAACCCGCCTTTTCTATGTTGCGGGCAAGAGGTTTTACGAATATGACCTCGTCATCTACCAGCAGAACCTTCCTCATATCGCCACCTTAGAACATGTAAAAAGATTTGGGAACAATCACCCTGACCCTGGTTCCCTCACCGGGGCTGCTTTCAAGACTCACCTCACCACCGTGAAGCTCTATTATACGCTTTACTATGGGAAGTCCAAGCCCAACTCCCTGAGCCTTGGTCGTGAAAAACGGCTGGAAAGCGTTTTTCAACCTCTCCTCGTCCATACCCTCCCCATTGTCCTCTATGGTTACTATGACCTGATCGTGGTTCTCTTCGAGGAATATGAGCACCCTTCCCTCACCAGCCGGAACCGAGTCTATCGCGTTCTTGATCAAATTCACGAAAACCTGCTTCATTCTCACTCCATCCAGCTTGGCGTATACCGGATGTATCCCATCGAGCATCTCGACCTTTATCCTCTTCTCTTTAATTTGTTCCTCCAACTGCGCCAGAGCCCCCCGCAACACGTCCGCAACGTTGAACTCGTCGACCTGGAGTTTTATGTCCCTTGTGTAGTCGAGCAACTCGTTGACTATCGTTTCCATTGATGTTATCGCTTCCTCTATATTTTCCAGCAGATCCTGAACCTCGCGCCCAACGCCGTCCTCTTTCAACAGCTTCAAGCACATCCTTATGGACCCCAGCGGATTCCTTATCTCGTGAGCGACACCGGCCGCCATCTGGCCCAGAGACGCCAGCTTCTCGCTCTGAATCAGCCGCACCTGCATCTTCTTGAACTCCTCCATATCCTTGAGCGAAAACACGAAGCCGGAAACCCTGCCCCCATCATCTATGATTCTCGAAGATGAAAGGAGCACGGGACATTCTGACCCGTCTTTCCTCAAGATTGTCACCTCTCCCCTCCAGCTCCCCTGTCTCGCAGTCGTTGTCCTTATCACGTTTTTCAACTCGCCGAATTCGGAGTCTTTCAGCAGGCTCCAGAACTCCTTTCCTGTCAGGTCAGATTCCTTCCCTCTGATCAACCTCAGAGCCCCCTCGTTGAGATCGGTAATCCTGCCTCGAAGATCAGTGGAAACGATCCCGTCGTCGATGCTCCTCACAAGCGAAGCGAGGAACCTCTCCTTTGCCCTTATTTCCTCTTCCTGGTGGACCACCCTCTCACGAGCAACCCTGAGACTCCTCTCCATTTCCCTGTAAGACTGGAGCAATCCCTTTGCTTCATCCACTGTCAGCGGCAGAAGGTCTCTCATGACTCCCTTTGCCGCCACAGGGCCTATCGCACCTGTCAATATCCTCTCGATTCTGCTCTGAAGCGTGTATCCAGCCTTCCGGAAGCTACCCGAGCCATATTTTGCTCTTATCTCTTTTATCTCCCTCACTAGATGATCGACTTCGTGAACCTTCTCTTTCCCGGCATATCTCTCGACTATCTCGCTCAAATCCGATAGCGACACGTAATGATGCGATTCTCTCTCAAGCTCTTCCTCCACTGGCTCACTTTCCCTCTCGGGATTCACGAAGTACGATGCGATACGAACCTCCTCTTCCTTTTGTTCCGTCAAATACGAGACGACCACATACGTTGCCGCGTTGAAGAAGAGGCTCCAGACTATCCCCCCCGTGACTGGATCGAGAACACCGGTGTTGAAGAGGTCGTGAGGTTTCAGGGCGGATATTCCAAAGACTCCCCTGGTCATCACCTCACTGCCAATCAATCCGGCCTTGACGAGCGCGGGAATGACCAGCGTCATGAACCATATTCCGAATCCCACGGTGAGTCCGCTCAGCACCCCAGGCTTGTTCCCCCTCCTGAACAGAAACGCACCGAAGGTTGCCGGACCAAATTGTGCGACCCCGGCAAACGAGATCAGTCCTATCTCCATGAGAACCGACTGCCTGGACATTCCCACCGTGTAGAGGTAACCGAGAAATATGACGAGCAGCATCGACACCCTGGCTGTGAACAGGAGCTGTTGATATGTCTGGGATTCTTTCCTGAGCCTAAGAATGATCGGAAAGAATATGTTGTTCGCCAGCATTTTTCCCAGGGCGATGGTGGAAACTATTACCATCGCCGTGGCAGCGGAGAAACCGCCCAGAAAAACGAAGAGACTCAGCAGTTTCTTTCCCATCATCAGGGGAATCGAAAGTATGTACCTGTCCCCCATCTCTGGAGAAAGGCCCAGCAACCTGCCCGAAAGAGCTACCGGTATCACGAACGCGTTGATGATAAGCATATATAGTGGAAACATCCACATGAGAGTCTTCACGTGTTTCTCGTCGGTATTCTGAACGACCAGGACGTGAAACTGCCTCGGAAGAATGACCACGTCGAACACCGCTATCAACATGAATGCCATCCATCTGCCGTAGGCACTTCCCGGTGAAGTCGACAGGTTGAGCAAAGCCGAAAGCTCTGGGCTCTCCAGAGCCTTCGAGTAAACTTTTGTCAGCCCACCAGAAACGGAGAAAACTATGAACGCACCGGCGACGAGGAATATCAGAATCTTCACAACCGATTCGAAGGCGATAGCCGACAGAATCCCTCCCTGCCTTTTGGCGAGGTCGAGATACCTTCCCCCGAACGCCAGCGCGAAAATGGCGAGATACACCGTGATCAGGAACGTGGGACTCACGTAATCCCTGAGCACCGAAGCGCCGCCGATGAGATCGAGGGTTATCCTGATTGCGCGGAGCTGAAGGGCAATATAGGGAACGATCGCCACGAGCAGGAAAAGCGTGGAAACTATACCTATCATACTTGATCTGCCGTATCTGATACTAAGGAGGTCGGGGACTGATGTCACGCTGAACTCCCTGCAAACGCGTATAACTTTCCTCAGAAACACCCACCATGTCAGCGCGAAAATCGACGGGCCTATGAATAGCGCGAGGAAGGTGTAACCGCTGTGCGCGCAGTTCCCTATGCACCCGTAGAACGTCCAGGACGTGCAGTATACCCCGGCAGCGAGGACGTATATGTATCTATCCCACCCCTTGCTCCTGAAATAGTGAAAATACCGCTCGCCAAGGCTCGCTATTAAAGAAAGAAGAAAGAAGTAAAGGGTTATGACCAGTATGACGGTTATTTCCGAAAACGGTCCCTTCATGACCCAGGACTATTCTTTTCTCCTTGAAAGAGAATAAGCGGCCATTATAGTGAGAACCCACAGAAGGGTTATGAAAAAAATGCTGACGGGAATCCCCAGTACAGTCCCGGCTCCTTCGAAAATTCTGAGAACCGGCCAGTTGAGGAGGACGGCGAAAATAATGAAGAAAGCCAGCGCCTTGCCTTTCTGCTCTCTTTTCATGTGTACCTCAGTGTTTTCCCTTGAAAAAAAATGGTATGTTATTATAGTAATTTATGGATTTTGATATGTAAACAGGAGGCGGTCATGGACCTTTCTTTCTGGATACCGTTTGGACTGCTCGTAGCGGGAACCATCGTGATAACCCTGAATATTTTCATATACAAGTAGCACGACAATAAACATGCGTAAAGGAAACAAAGTCGCGTCTCTTTGCCTGGTCCTGCTAGTGATGATACTATGCACACTTCCCTCCAAAAATGGTCGAGCCGAAATATATCGCTGGGTAGATGAAAACGGCGTCATCCATTACACCGACAGCTTGATGAACATCCCAGAGAAGTACAAGAACAAGGCTGAAAAACCCAAACTCCCGGAAATAAACACTTACGAAGAACCATCCCCCGTGGTCTCCCCGGCAACCGGAGAAGAACCCGGGGCAAAATCCACCACCCTGGGGAAAAACCTCGACGAAATCAGAAAAGAATTAGAGATACTGAAAGCTCAGATAGAAGCCAAAAAAGAGTTGATTGAATCCGTGGAAAACAAGCGCAACCTCGCCATAAACCCATTCAGAAACAGAATAATCCCCCCGGAAGACTTAAAACTTTACGAGAAATACAAAAAGGAACTTCCTCAGGACGAGAAACGGCTGGAAGAGCTCACGAGGATGCTCTCTGAAGAGCTTGGAATCGGCGAAAAAACCGGAAAAGAGGAAGAGTAGATGGCGAAATCTCGACCTCCGCGGGATGATACATCCGATCTAAATTTTCCGTATGATGAAGAGCTTCAGAAAGCGCTCGAGAAACTCGATCGCGAATATTTTCAGAAGCTGGACAGGATGAAAAAAGATGTGGAAAGGTTTCTCTCGATAGACGAAGCTATCGAGACTTATCTGAAAAGCCTTGAAAGTGAGACAGCACCCGATAGAGATCCTCCGGATATGGACAGTTGATGGTCATCTTCACGTTCCCATCGGGGTGAACGAACTCTATCGCCGCCGAGTGCAAAAGAGGCCTTATGGGTAACTCCTTCATAGGAGGGATCACCTTTCCCCCATATTTCTCGTCTCCCAGGATCGGTAATCCCGCAAAAGCGGCATGAGCCCTTATTTGATGCATTCTCCCTTTCCTGATGACTGCTCTTACGAGCGTCAACCCCTCGAGCTTTTTTTCCGGAATGAATATCGTGTGATAGTTTTCGTCCTCAAAGTGCTCGTTACTCGAAACCTTAACCCTGGCACCGCCTGTCGTTATGATCTTGTTCGTAACCCTCACTTCTCCATCCAGTGAAGAGTGGGTCAAAAATATGTAGGTTTTAAGGATTCTCCCCTCATCCTGGGCCAGCTTGAGGGCCTCCAAAGCGGAATCCGTTCTGCCCATGAGCACCAGACCGCTCGTCTCATAGTCCAGACGAGAGAGAAACCTGGGAGGTCTCATGAACTCGTCGTCAAAATCGGGAGCGAACATATACGCTGCATAATTTGCTAGGGTGTCCTTCTCGGCGTAGTGCGCAGGCAGCGTGTGCATGAAAGGAGGCTTGTATAGCGCAGCCACGTGCTCGTCCCTGTAAATCACCTTGGGGCCGTAAAGAAAATTGGGCCAGTATTTGATGTCTGTTCTGCTCTGAAGCCTGATCACGGTGATCTTGTCGCCTTCCCTGAGATTCTCTCCCTTTCTCGCCTCCCTCCCGTTCACGAGTATTGCTCTCTCAACGAACGCACGTCTTATGGCGCTTCGGGTCACGTCCGGAAACTTCTCCTTCAAAAAAGCATCCAGCCTCTTACCCTCGTCTTTTTTGTCCACTATGAGTGATACGTTTTTATACACGATTGCCGAACCTTTCTCTGATTATTTCCACTCCTTTTATCAGATTACCGTCTTCCAGCACAAAATCCGCCTTCCTCTCCAGCTCACGAGAGGTGGGCTCCACGGCAATCCTCAAACCCGCCGCGTCGAACATTTCCAAATCCCCGTCGCTGTCGCCCAAGACCACCACTTCTTCTCTTTTGATGCCGAGATCCGACTTGAGTCTCCTGACTATTTGAGGTTTTTCGTGCCAGTCCACGCAAACTTCCACCTCCCCCGTGAGCACACTCCCATCGTGCACCAGCCGATTCGAAAATGCGAATTCCAAATCGAACTCTTCTCTAATCTTTTCCACGAGGAAGCTCAACCCCGTTGAAACCAGCGCAAACTTTCTGCCGTCGTCTTTCAGGAATGAAAAGAACTCCTCGATTCCTTCCCGGTATTCTATCTCATCGATTATCCTCAATACGTCTTTCAGCGGGATTCCTCTCCAGAGCCTGGCGTCGAGCTCGCAAAATTCCCTGTAAGATATCTCACCTCTCCTGAACATCTCCTGGTATTTTTCCGCCTGCCCGGTCCATATGCCGAGCCTCTCGTGCACGTATTGCCAGGAACTCCTGACTTTAGTCAGCGTTCCATCAACGTCCAGGACTACGAGTTTAGGCATGGCAACCACCCCACCAGTCGAATGCTAATATCGGAATTACGAGAGAACCTGATGCTGGACACCTCGCATTACCTCACAAGTAGATTATACGTCATTCCCCTTCAGTAACCTCGCCACTCACGCCGGTTATCAACTCGAGCTGAGTCTCCACTTTCTGCAGCTTACGCCTGGCCTCCTCGTATTTCCTCGAAGCGAGGTCAAGGTTCCTTCCAAGCCCTCCAAAAGTTTCGAGAAACCCGGCAATGCTCCTCTGCAACTCTTCCATCCTTCCTCTCATCTCGATCGCTTCCTTCTCTATCTTAAACCCTTTGAGACCGAAGGCTATAGCCACGAGGTACGCGTAAAAACTGTTTGGTGATACAGGAACTACTCTCCTCCTCACGGCATACGAATAAAGGTCCTCATGAGCCACATCGTTCTCGTCACGCCTGAGTATGATCTCGTAATAGACGTTCTCGGCGGGAATATACATCAGCGCGAAATCGTAAGTTCCCTCTTCTGGCTTTATGTATCTGTCTGCAATCTCGTCTATTCTCTTCTTTACCGTCTGTATGAATTCCCTCCTGAATTTTTTCTTTTCAGACTCCTCGGTCGCAGACGTAAGTCTGGAAAAGCTCTCGAGCGGAAACTTGGAGTCGATTGGTATTATGTTTCCGCCCAACTTGATTATGGCATCCACCTTCTCACCGCTCCTGAAACGATACTGGAACTCGTAGTTTTCCTGCGGCAGCATCTGCCTCAACATATCCTCGAGCATCACCTCACCCACGCTTCCTCTGAGCTTCGGAGACTTCAATATCTCCTGCAATTTCGACACATCCTCACCGAGCTCTTTCATTCTCCTCGCCTGCTCTTCCAGCGCTCCGAGAGTCGTCCTCACGTCGCTGATTATCCTGACCGTTCCCTCAAGCTGCTCACTTATGTTCTTTTGAGCAATTCCTAGCTGTTCGTTCAGCAATTTCTGCGACTTCTGAAGCTGCTCCGTGAGATTCCTCGAAACCTCCGCGAGGTTTTTCACCACCAGCTGCATCCCCGAGTTTAAACCTTCAGACAGTATCCGCTGAGATTCCATCATCGACTCTCGAATGTCCTTCTGAAGCCTGACGGCCTCTTCGATCTGCTTCTCCCTCAATGAGGATATCTCTTCCTGCATGGTCTTCAGCACCTGGAAAACCACCGAATCCTCTTCCGTCCTTCTGGTCCTATCGTCGAAATACTTCCTGATCAGATAAATGGCAACGCCAAGGAACAAAACGGCCACGAATATTGCCATAACCATCAGGAAATATGGGGAAGCACCCGTCATCGAAACCTCCAGAAAAGCTACTTCATTACCTCAGTAAAGAGGAAACTCTTCCCTCACTCTTTTGCTTTCATTCCAGCTAGTATTTCTATTATCGGCGGGATGAGCCTCGTGGCCAGGTGCGTGTGGGAACCACCTCCCAGAACAACCACAAGCCTCCCTTCACAAACTCTCTCTGCAAGTTCTACCATCATTTCCGCAATCGCGAAGTAACACGGCGCGGTCAGCCCTATGTCCCCGTAATCCCCGGCATGCGTATCGAACCCGAAATACCAGAATATCAACTCCGGCTCGAACCGCTCCACCCGGGGAGGAAAGTTTTCTTTCACGAGTTTCACGTATCTTTCATTCATCGAGCCCTCGTCCTTACCGTTCCAAAGCGACGGATACGGAAGATCCACTTTCGTCCCGTCTGAAGACTCGTAATCACCTCCGCACACGCACACGTGAAGAAAATCCTTGTCTGTCGCAAATATGTCTCTGGTGCCATCCCCATGGTGAGCATCCGTATCGAGCACAGCAAATCTCCTGACACCGTATTTCTCCCGAAGGTTAACCACACAGAGCGCCACGTCATTGAAGCAGCAATACCCTCCAAAATAGCTCCTTCCGGAATGATGCCCCCCTGCGCCTATGAAGGCAAAAGCGTTCTCGACATCCCCCTCGACGACCTTTTCTCCCGCAGCGACGACGCCACCAGCGGAGTGCCAGGCCGTTGAACACAGAGGGTCCATCTTTACTCCCTCTATGAGAGCCGGAGTGTGAACCCTCAACACGAGCTCTCTCGACACGGGAGGAGACTCGTACATCCTGACTCTGCCGCTGCGAAGAACACCATCGAGAGCTGCGGGAAAGTCAGCGAGACGAGCCCCCACTGTGAGATAACTGCGCCTGGAAAAAGACGGGTGGTAGAAGATGCCCGTTCTGTATCTATTCATGAAAAGATATTTTAACCGCCTAAGGCTTAAGTGTCACCAGATCAAACGGATACGGGTGAAATCTTGGAAGGTGAGGTTGCTCACAATAGAACCAGCCTCTTGGGATCAAGAAAAAATTGTTTGGTCACATATTCATCTTTGTTCGACTCCGCCAAAAATCGAATCACGTAAGCGGGAAACTGAAAAGGGTAACTTCCATCCGAGTATCTTTCTATGAGTCTCTCCACTCTGACTGCTTCTTCGGAAGAAATGCGGTTGCTCAGTACCGAAAGCGCCTTTTCAAGAGCACTCCTTTTCCCTGAGCCAGTCACCCCCTTATCGAAAATCCCATCCACGAGCTTCCTGATTCCCTCGGCAAGCTCTTCCAAGGTGCCCGATTGTTCCCGAACGTAATCGTCGAGCATTCTCCTCATCTGTCTCAAGACATCCGGGTCATACGCGTAAAACAGCAGGTCGTGGACGTCCAAAAAATTGACCAGTGCCCCAAGAGAAATATCTTTCCTCAACCTTCCGAACGATGCGAAAACGAAAACTCTGTCGAAGAATGCTTCTCTCCGATCGGGGTCGAGTAATTCTTCCTCGTCGGCAACCGGAAAGTTCGGAAGGCACTCAAGGACCATCGAAGTAAAAAGCCCTCTCCCATTTTCTTCCACGAGGCACCCACTGTCATCGAACACAGGGATGTTCCTCACTCCGCAGCTCGGGGACTTGGTTTTCAAGATAAATCCGTAAACGTCATCATCACACAGCGATGTAATTTTTTTCCTTGCCCAGTTAGTAATCCTGGGAGTGTAGTCGTTTCCCGTCTCGATTCCCTTCACTCTCATCTCTCCGTCGCTCAGGACGAGCCTTACGGGTTCCCTCGGCACGGACATCCCGCATTCGAATTCAGGGCATACAGGAACCAGATCGAAGAATCTCCTCAGAAATTCGGCCACGAACGGGTCGAACTTGTGACCCCCGTCGTACCTGACCCGGTTGCCCAGAAGGCAGGAACTAACTAAGAGCCTCAACCTCTCTCCCTTCCCAGTGCCATGTCCCATATGCCCTCCCATCGGGAACTTTATATCTGAGCATCTCACGACCGAACCCCCAGTAATATCATCCTCACCATATTATGTGTATACCATGCACAACGCATTAAATTCTCACCTGAAAATGTCGATATAAGAAACATCCTACGAACCGGAAAACAAAACCTGTAAACCGCTAAAAAGACACCTAGATTTTCATCTTCTTCGGAGAGGAGAACATTTCCGATCGAAGATGAAAACCTGTACCGAAAAAAAATATGTTTTGGTTTGATCTCGGTCAATTCAAAAAACAGGTGCATAAAATATTAAATTAAGGTGAAATAAACAAAAAAGGAGGGCAGCATGCGAAAGGTTCTACTTCTGGGCACCGCTTTTTTGCTCGGCGCATTCATCCTGACCGGAGGAGTTGCAAAGGCGTCCGACTGTGTAACCTGTCACGAGAAAGTCACCCCCGGGATAGTTTCCGATTGGAAGCTCTCGAAACACTCCGGGGAAGACGTGTCCTGTGACACGTGCCACGGAAGCGCGCACAATTCCAGAGAGGACGTGGAAAAAGCATCTCTTCCAACTCCAAACACCTGTGCCGAGTGCCACGACGAGCAGGTGAAGCAGTTCACAGCGGGCAAGCACGCGAAGGCCTGGGTAGCCATGAAATCGATGCCCACCACCCATTACCAGCCGATGGCCCTCATTGAAGGAAAGAAAGGATGCGGCGGTTGCCACAAAATCGGTCTAAAAAGCGAGGAGGAAATCCGGAAACTCAAAGAAGACGGCTACGCATTCGGCGTCGCCTCTTGCGATGCCTGCCACACGAGGCATCTCTTCTCTGTCGAAGAAGCCCGTAGTCCAGAAGCATGCCAGACGTGCCACATGGGTTTCGACCACCCGCAGTGGGAGATGTATTCCTCATCCAAGCATGGCGTCAGGTACACCCTCAAACAGAAGGGAATAATTCCTAAAGATGCCGCTGCACCGACATGTCAGACGTGTCATATGCAGAATGGTGACCACGAAGTCAGAACAGCGTGGGGTTTCCTCGCGGTCCGTCTCCCGCTTCCAGAGGACAAGAAGTGGGCGGATGACAGAGTCACCATCCTCAAAGGGCTTGGTGTCCTGGATCCCAACGGAAATCCAACGGGTAGACTCGACCTGGTCAAGGCGGCGGACGTCGCAAGGCTCGATGAAGCGTCCTGGCAGAAGGAGCGGGAGAAAATGGTAAAGGCCTGTACGCAGTGTCATTCCGAGAAGTTCGCCCGCGGAGAGCTGGAGAAGGGCGACGAGTTGATCAAAAACGTCGACGCCCTCATGGCTGAAGCAATACGGATAGTCGCAGACCTCTACAAGGACGGGATACTCAAAAAACCAGACAACTACGCCTACGCTTATCCAGACCTCCTCACTTTCCACGATGCGCCGACCCCAATCGAGCAGGTCCTGTTTAAAATGTTCCTCAAGCACAGGATGAGAGCCTTCCAGGGAACGTTCCACATGAACCCCGATTACGCTCTCTGGTATGGCTGGAGCGCCATGAAAACCGACCTGGCAGAAATCCGCTCCCTTGCTGAAGAAATGCGGAGGCACGCTGGTAAGTGAAAATCCAGAGGGGGGCTTCTCCTGCCCCCCTTTTTTCTCCACCCATCTCACCCAGTAAAAGCACCCCGCTTACACATAGAAGTCAACCAATCCTCTGCTATATCCCCCTGTGCTTTATGATTCTCCATAAAGACAGACTTTATAAAATATTTCAATTCTCCGATATGTATTATTAAAAGGTCTTTTGATGCCTCCGGGAATCACCCTGAGAAAACCCTACTGGAGGTGCCGTAATGCTGGACTATAGAACGATTCTCGAGCACATAAACATAGAAGTCCTCGCTATCGACCCGAAAGATTTCACCATCATGGCAACAAGCAGAGCTTTCCTGCTGAAACGCAACTTGAGGAAACGTGAAGTGGTCGGGAAAAAATGCTACCAGATTCTGCACAATACAGAAAGCCCTTGCAGTGAAACCCTCGATTTTCAGTGCCCAATGAAAGAAGCGCTGAGAAAAAAACGGCCCGTCTCCCTTACCCACACCCACACCGGCCAGGATGGAAGGAAGTTCATCGTTAATATACGAAACATCCCGGTCCTCTCCGATGAGGGGGAAGTCGAGCTTTGTCTGGAATTAATAGAAGAAGTTGGCGACAGGCTTGACCAGCTATCGCTCGTGGAGCAAAGGGCAGCAATCGGCCTCTTATCGGAAGCAATGGCAATCGAAATCAACGAAGCACTAACGGTATGCCGGGGATATATCGAGTTGATCGAGAAAAAATGCCAGGATGCAGAAACGCAGAAGTTCATCCTTAATCTCATCAAGTCCCTGGAACATCTTGAAGACGTGGTCAGGAGATTTTCCCTTCTGGGAAAAGCGCCCTCCATCAAAAAAGAAGCCGTATCGCTCAATCTTACAGTGGAAATGGTGACAGAGAACCTTATCATGAGTGGAATTCTCAAGGATATAGAAATCAATCTCAATCTTTCGCCAGAGGGACCTTTGATATACGCCTCTTCCGACCTGATGAAACAGGTCCTTGTCAACCTCCTCATCAACGCTGTGCACGCGATGGAATCTTCGGGACAGAAAGTCATCGAAATTGGAACAAGCGTCAACAGAAAAAAACAAAAGGCATGTCTCTGGATCAAAGACACCGGTTGTGGAATAGAGGAAGATAAACTAGATCAAATATTTGAACCCTTTTTTACCACCAAAGGAGAAGAAGGAACGGGAATCGGCCTGTGGGTCGTGAAATTGATAGTAGAAAAGCACAAAGGAGAAATCGAGGTCCGGTCACAGGTGGGCAAGGGAACCGAGTTCAGGATACATCTGCCTCTTTACCAACCTCACCACACCTAGGGTCGATGAAACCGAAGGGGCTCAATTATTTTTCTTCACTACCAGGTCGTTTTTCATTTCCTCGAATTGTGACCTGGTAATTTCCCCTCTTGCATACCTTTTCTCCAGTATCTGGAGCGGCGTCTCATCGTCCTTTATATTCCTTAAGCCTCCGCCCTTCTGAACGAGCCACAGAATAAGCAAGACCACACCGGCTATTATCAGCGCCCAGAAAAGCAACCCTATTACCATCATCACTCCACCCATTCCGCCTGCCATCATTTGATTGCCCATTTGAATCATCCTTCCTTTTTCATACAACTATGAGATGCATTGCGCAGCATATCGGTTCGAGTCAATTGATGGACTACACTGTTAGATTCCGCCACTTCATTTTACCTATTCTGAGAGCGTTCAATATGACCGCCAGGCTGAGCCCCATGTCACCCACCGCAACAGCGAGCCAGAGGGTTATTATCCCGGGAAATGCCAGCACGGCGAACGAGCCTTTTATTAGAATGGAAGCGAACACATTCTGCTTGACCACCGACATGGTTTTCCTGCTGAGTTCGAGAAGGTAGACGATTCCCGACAGGTTATCGTGCATGAGCGCTATGTCGGCTGTCTCGATAGCCACATCCGAGCCAACAACCCCCATGGCTATACCCACGTGCGCCCTTGCGAGAGCTGGTGCATCGTTTACACCGTCTCCAACCATCACCACGTGCTCATTCGTTTCGAGAAGCTCTTCCACGATTCTCACCTTGTCTTCCGGAAGCAGCTCTGCGTAATACTCGTCTATCCCAAGTTTGCTCGCCACAGCCGCAGCGACCTGCTGGTTATCCCCTGTGAGCATCACCGTTTTCACTCCAGCTTCCTTCAACCTCTTCACGGTCTCCAGCGAATTGTCCCTTATCCTGTCCATGAGAGCGATTGTGCCCACAACACGATCGTCGTGCCCAATCAATACGACAGTCTTACCTTCTCTCTCCAGTCCCTCGATGACATCCAGAGGATAATCTATCCCCTTCTCCTCTAAAAATGCCCTGTTCCCCGCGAAAAACAGGTTTCCCTCTATTTGGCCTTGCAGCCCCTGACCCGCCACGGAGCGAAACTCGGTGACCTCGAGAGCGCCAACACCTTCCTCTGCTGCCTTCCTCACAATCGCCTCCGCTATCGGATGCCCCGACATGGATTCGAGCGAGGCAGCGATTTTTATCAATTCGGATTCCGTGTAGTTGTTGAGAGGAACAACATCTGTCACCTCGAGCTTTCCCTCGGTAAGAGTCCCTGTTTTGTCGAACACCAAAACTTTCATGTTCCTCATTTCCTCTATGAAGTTACCTCCTTTGATCAACACGCCATTTCTCGCTGCCGATGTCAGAGCGGATACCATGGAGACCGGAGTAGATATCGCAAGCGCACATGGACAGGAAACGACGAGAAGAACCAGAGCCCTGTAAAACCACACTTTGAAAGGCAACCCAAACGCGAGGGTGGGAACCGTCATTACGAGGACGGCAAGTCCGATAACCACCGGCGTGTAGTATCTCGCAAATCTATCGACGAAAACCTCTGTCTTCGACTTTCTCCCCTGGGCCTCCTCCACGAGCTTCACTATCTTCGAGAGAGTCGACTCCTCTGATTTTCTGTCGACCTCGATTTCGAGGTATCCCTCCTCGTTTATGGTCCCTGCAAACACCCGGTCCCCTTCGCGCTTCGAAACGGGCACGCTCTCTCCCGTTATTGGAGCCTGATTTACGGACGAAAAACCCTTTACCACGATTCCATCAAGAGGTATCTTGTCGCCGGGCTTGACGATAACGATATCCCCAATTTCAACCTCGTGGGTGTGGACCGCAACTTCTTCCCCGTTTCTCCTCACTACCGCAGTCTCAGGCGCGAGCTTCAAAAGGGAAGCAACCGATTTCCTAGCCCTGTCCGCTGCGTATTCTTCCAGGGATTCAGCTATGAAAAAGAGAATGACTACAGCAGCTCCCTCCTCGCCGTGACCAATGAGAAAACTGCCCAAAGCCGCGATGAAAATCAAGAAATCGATGCTCAGCCTTCTATCGAAAATCAGGGAATATATGCCCTTTTTGCCTATGTTGAATCCGGTCAAAACCGCGGAGATGAAAAAAAGCACCTGAGCCAGTATATGCTTGTCAGTGAAAAATTCTAAATACAAACCTATCGCAAGTGGAATTGCACCGGCTATTATCGTTATTGCCGTTTTCCTTTTCCAATCACTCCCGAGCTCCTCCGAAACATCAACGCTACAAGAGGAACACCCTATACCGCACGCCTCTTTCTCTGTCACGTCGCCCTCCTTTGATAAAGAGATCAAACAAAAACATATGAACATATGAGCAATTAATCATATATTATCATGGTGGGACTCAAAATCAAGAAAAAAATTCGCATCGAATCCTCTCCTGCCCTCCGCTTGGTAAGTCAACCATGGGAAATCGAAAAATTCGAGGCGAACTTACCCAAACTACCGGCGGACAAAAGGTTTATCAATGGAGTACCCAATGGACTGAAATTATAACGGAGAAGCAATTTATAAAAAGTTCACACTCGATTAATGGAGGGAAAACTCTATTTACTGGATATACCGGCTCTTCTGGCGAGATCACGTAAAACCTTACCTGGCTCCACTCCCAGTTCTCTTTTCAACTCTGTCTCCGCCCTTCTGTAAATTCGGGCAGCTCTCGCAGGGAAACCAAGTTCCAGATACAGCTCCATCAAATACGCGTATAGCTCCTCGTTGACGCTGTCTTTTTCTATGGCTTTCAACAGGTATGGAATCGCCACATCGGTTTCTCCAATATTTTTCACTGCGTTTGAAAAAAGAAATACGCCACTTACAAACTTATCCTTCAGTTTTTCTCTGTGCCTTATTATCCAAGCATCGGAATCGTCCTTCGGCAGAAAATCGTCTTCATACAGGTCGAGAGCCTCCTTCACGAGAGATATGTTGGGCCTACCCCTGAAAGCCCTGTCTATCACCTCGCCGAAAATCAATGAATCCACAAAGCAAAACGCTCTTGAAAGCGAGACCTTCTTGTTCTTGACCATAATCCAGTTAATCCCCCCCCTCTCAGGGTTGTCACCTATCCTCCTCAACCTTGAAATGACAACTTTAAGATTATTTTCTGCCACATCTCCATCCGAATCCGGCCAAAGTATATCCTGGAGCAACGAATAGGGCACCCTCGCTCCACCGAAAACTATCAACGCTTTGAGCAGTAATTTTGTCTTTCCGCCCTTCCAGTCTTTGTCGTGAACCATTCTGTCGCCAATCTTTATGCGAAGCTCCCCAAATGTTTTTATTTGCACGGGATACTCATCTCGATTCTTCAAAATCTCCACATGCCCATCCAGTTCTACATCAGAAAGTGCCGCTCGGATGTTTCTGGCAAAACTTTGGGATCTGTTCAGGCAAACCTCCAGCTCCCCTTTCGGAACAAGCTCACGTGCCTTCTCGACAAACTCCCTCGCTCTCTCAATCCCCCGCTTCTTCAAATGGAGACCAGCCAGTTCCAGCGCACATGAAGAGGCGAGAAGCATGAATCCGCTTTCGATCCATCTTTCCAACCACTCGCCGAAAACTTCTTCTGCTTCATCGTACATTCCTAAATCCGAAAGGGCTTGTCCTATTATTAAAGGTGGAATCTGAGATATGAACCGGCTCCCGCTCAACCTCGCCCTCTCTTCGGCCTCTTTCCCACAGGCCAAAGCGAGTCTCGGTCTATTTATCATGAGATAAGCCGTTCCCAGGCTGTAAAGACTGTACGCGTGATGAAAGTAATTTCTCTCTGGAATCGTCCATCTTCTAAGGGTATCCGCCACCTTTTCTACTTCATCCTCATCGCCTCTTCTCGCCACACAAAGCAAAAGATGTCCCAGAGCCATCAAACACGCGGGAATGGGAAGGTTTTCGAAATACGGAAGCGACGTGATTTCCCTCAAAATTTCCTCCGCCTTTTCTGTTTCCCCTTTCAGGTAGCGGAAGTGTCCCTCCATAATCTTGAAATATACATTGACTGCGAGATTGCTCTCTGGCATTTCGCACAGGGGGCGGGCTTCCTTTACCAGTATTTCGGCCTCAGAAAACCTGCCCATCCAGGTGAGGCAATATGCACTCGCCGCCGAAAAATAGATCAGAAGCGGCGTTGACTTGGCTTTCTCAGCCCAGATTCTCTGATTTAGATACGCCCGGTATGCGTGCTCGATGCTCTCTCCTCCAGTAAGCTCCATTAGAGCGATGAATCCTTTCAACGACGCCACCGCAAGAGGGGAAAGGGAGTCTGTGCGTTCAAGCAGCTCCCTTATCCTCTCCCGCCATATCTCATACCTCTCCATATCGTGACCGCTGTCCCACACGGATGCCACCCCAGCACCTGAAGCCGACGCAGCGGCCTCGATATCGCCCTGTTCAAGGAATTTTCGGAAATAATAATCCATTTTCTCATGGGAAATCACAGGCCTGGTGGCATCTATCAGAAATTGAACTCTTTTCGGCAATTTCATCGGCTCAGTGCTTTGAAACGGAACGAGGTGTATTAGTATGGTGGGTGTATCCATGTTGAACCACCACGCAATACCCTCATTCGAAATGGAATCCGCGTAACTTTCGAGCTCCCCCCTCTCGAGCAAATGTAAAAAAGACTCCCTCACCCGTGGAAATGCTTTTCTCCACATAATCGCTGCAAATTATCCTTTACGATTATGAAAAAGCCCCACCCCGTGTGGGTCTAAAAATCTTCCCTCAACATACTTTCTCTGTCCTTTTTCACCGAAAATAAAACCCCTTTTTATATTTTTCTACACTGAACCCCCCTCAAAAGTCAAACCATAAGGAATCGGCAGTACCAGCCCCACCTGGGAATTTCCCTGAATGGTGTCAGAGCAAATGAAAATGGGGACAGAGCGGGTACACCATTAGAATTGACGCCAAGGTACCCATTCTATTCGAGGGGAAGCTGCCGCGAGGGAAAATCAAATGTCCATAGTTTTTGAGACAGTCCCGAAAAGTCCCCAAAAAAACAGGTTCAAAAATTGATCCTATATCCAGCTGTAACGAAATATCCAGTGCTACGCTCATTCAGACCGGAAATTCTATTCGCCCTCCACTCTCCTCCCACTTCGAGCTCGATGGTGGCACGCCTCTTAATTCTGACATCAACACGAACCGAGCCGGTTAACGTATACTCCTCGCTACCATCCGAGTCGTCCCAACTGTAATCTCCCCTAATTTTAGGATTCAACCTCCACGAATCGTTCAGGGGATACCGTGTGTTTATGCTTACAGAACCTCTATCCGAGGAGCTCTGATGTGAGTACGATAACCCGAGAATGGCGATATCTCCCGTTTTTATAAGATTACTTCCAACCACCTGAAAAAGAGCAAAATACTCTGCTCCCGTTCCGGGCTGCGCTTCAACTCCCCCAGAAGCAGGCGTCCCTGTCAATTCAGAAACAGTCAAATCCAAACTCAACTGAATCTTTTCATTCACCGTCAACGACCCACCCATGGAACCCGACCTGAAGATAGGCGTCCTATCCAAAGCCAATTGTTTCACTTCTTCTTCACTCCTGGTCACCAAAAGCTCAGATATCGTCTCAACATTCTGTCCCTGCAACGCATTGCTCGTCGTAAGTATCGGGCTCCTCCTATAGTCAACAGAAAAGTGAATCGTGGACCCATCTCTGAATACCTTGTTACCAACAAAAAGGATAATATTCGTTGTCTCATACGATACATCGTAATCCACCAAAGAAAAAAACGACATCCCGGGGAAAAAGAAACGTGACTCAAAACCCAGCGCTCTCCTGTCTACAATCGAATCGACTCTTTGATCTATGAAATATAAATTTACGTCCAGTCGTTTCCCCATCGGCCCCAAATCCAAATTTACCCCATAAAACCACCTGTCAGAATCTAAACCATTACTCGAACTATCTACAGGAAACCCTCCAACAATATTAACATCCACATACCGGGAGAGTTTGACAGAGCAATTCCCTCCGTCAATTCTTCCGAAAACCCCACCTTTGCTGTATGAGTGTCTTCCAAGTTGGACAGAATATTTTTTCCTCTTTTTGTAATAAGTATTCAGTTCACTTACCCAGAACTCACTTTCGTCAGATTCAACAAAGTCCCAATCATATCCCCCCAGAAACTGGAACCCGATTTCATTCGATTTTTTTATTCCCCTTGCTGTAAGGTCCAGATCTGACGACAAAACCGAAAGGTTCAACGTGTCACCTTCTATATCGGAAAAACTCTCATCACGATTGTAAAATTGAGAAAAGCTTCCAAATATCTCCTTCCTCCATCTGTCCTGTTCCACCCCGGCCTTTGGTTCTTTCAATTTTCTTCTGGGCTTGGAAGCTGCCGTCAAAATAGCTAATAATCTTTGTTTGACTCTCTCGGCGTCTTCTCCTTCGGGATATTCCTCGAGATATTTCTCATAAACCGCCCTCGCTTGAGCAAGCTGCCGGTTTTTCTCCCGCGCAAGACCGAGCAACTCCATCGCCTCTTTCCTGTATTCATTTTCGGGATATTCCAGCACCTTAGTGAACACCTGGACTGCTCTCCTGTAATTTCCTTCAGTCATCGCGGTCTTTCCTTCTTCCACGAGTCTCTTTATCTTCTCTTCAACCCTCTTTTTTCCAACCTCCTCCTTCTCCATTGCTTCACGCTCTGGCACCTCTTCCACCGCTCTCTCATTCCGAGGAAAACCCTTTTTGGATACTTCCCATTTCTCCAAAAACTTCAAATCTTCCACTTTCGCTTTGACCACCCAGGGACCAGGAAACTTGTCCTTTATTGCATTCAGGACCGCCTTTGCAGCTTCAGACGTCTCGAAAAAACCCAATCGGGCCTGATACCAGACTTTGCCTCTCGATTTGACCGGCACCACATAAACTGTGTATCCCTTCATCTCCGGGTACACGGGCACATCCTCAGGTTTCAGCGGCCTTCTCGTAGCCAGTAGGTTGATCACGAAATAGCTCTTTTCTTCGTCAATTTCTCTCTTTTCCTTTTTCACCCCGTCTTTAATTTTCATTCGTAAACCCGCCTTGCTCAACTTCGCTTCAGATTCTTTCTCAATTGTTTCAAGGCTATCGATCTCTCTTACACCGCTCTTCAAACCTCCCCCGGTGGGGATTCTTATCACTAGAGAGCGGAAATCATTACCGCTTTCAATGGAAAAACGGACGGGACGGGTAAACTTGAAAGACAAAATCACCCTGCCGTCAGCTCTCATCTCGTAAATCACCTCATCCAATGGAACAGTTTCGGTGGGTTCCCAGGAGATTACCTGCCTCTCGGTAAGCGATCGAATGCCGGCTGAGCCTGGAATAACCTCTTTCAGCTCGACCTCAAAATAGTCTCCCATTTTTTGAGGATTATGCTTGATGTACTGGTATAATCCGTTGAATTTTATTTTTATCAGCGATACCGATGAGCCAGCCTGAACACCTATCCCCTCCACCGGATTATCGCCAGCTATCCCCTTACCGGACAGGCATAGAATTGCTACTATGTTTAAAATAAACAACCATATAAATTTCTTCACTGGCCCGATTCCTCCTTTCCGCTGGGCGAAGAGGAATCAGACCTGCCGATTCTGACTTCTATAACGAGACTCCTGAAATCGCTCCCCTGAAATACGCTGTAACGAACTTCTTCGTTGAAACGAACAGTCAGGTAAGGGCCGCCCTGGATGTCTCCTTCATAAGTAATTTCTGAAACAATTTCTTCTATTTCGTAAGGTATCTTTATCGACTCCCTGCTCAATAGTATCCTTGTATCTTCAAAAAGTAGAGGCTCGAGTCTTATGCGAAGCTCATCACCCTTATCCTGCGGAAAATGGTTCACATATCTGATGGGAAAATTGAACTCCATCTCCACTCTCACAAAATCATCTCTCTTTTCCACATATATATCCTTCAGTATCTCTCTGCGCAGCGGCTGAGGTCGAACCACCGCAACGTGGGCAAAGAAAGTCGCCAGGATACTAAAAACTATGAGCACACTCCTCACCTTTGTATTCTGTTTCATCTTCAAGTTCTCCTTAGAATTTTCCATCACCAGGGTGATGTTTGCCGCTCTTCCACTTTATAATCGTCGTGAACGACGGGTCAGAGTACTGGTGGCACGAACCCGCACAATCTCTCAACTCATCCACCCTGTAAAGTATTTTTATGCCTCTCGTCTTGTCATCAACTTTTTTGTGAGGACCCTCTTTGTAATCGCTCGCGTGACATCCAGCACAATCTGGCTTGTAAGATGGTGCTTCCCACGTGGCGTACTCGTTGTTGCCCTTGTGGCAGTCGAGACAGGAAACACCGGAATTGTGATTACCAGGGTAAGTAGCTGAAGAGTGGTCATATCTCACTCCAACCTTCCAACCAGTGGTCGTGTGACAATCCTCACATGGTTTCGAAGTGACGAAGTGACTGGCTGGCTTTCCTTTAGCGGTGGTTCCGTTGTGACAGCTCGAACAGGTTCCCGTAACACCGGAATGATCGAAAGATGCCGGCGTCCAGCTCAGCACGTTGTGACAATCGTCACAGTTGTTTGTGCTTGCCACATGCGTAGGACCTTTACCGGTTGCTTTTACACCATCATGGCAGCTGTAGCAGGTTCCA
>CAYSCN010000009.1:0-69233 GCA_964429585.1 uncultured bacterium
GGTGGGTCTGGCACCGGGGATACGTTACCAGGGGTTTTGCTCTGACACCGGGGAAGACACGACAAAAATGTATCGGCTCATCTTTCCTGATACTCGTAAATTGTATACCTGGGCAGGATGTGCCTCGGTATTCCGTCTATGAACCGAGAGGGCTTGGAAAGGACCATCTGAGTTGCCCTGTCATATATGTTTATCGGGTAGGTGAGGAAAAGATTTTCCTTTGCTCTCGTTGTGGCAACGTAAAGAAGCCTCCTTTCTTCTTCGAGCTGGTAATGGTCGTCTGCGGACTTCATCGTCGGAAGCTTTCCGTCCAGAACCCAGATGATGAATACGGTGTGCCACTCGAGCCCTTTGGCGGAATGAATCGTGGAAAGTGTCAGGAAGTCGGTTTCTCTGTCCGCTCCAGCTATATCGGACACGCTCGATTCGATCGGCTCGAGCACTACATCGGTCAAAAAAGAATTCAGAGATGTGTATCTTTCGGCGAGTATTTCCAGCTGTTCCAGATCCTTCAGTCTCTTCGGGAAGTCGTCGAACTTCTTCTCCATTATTGGT
This sequence comes from uncultured bacterium, assembly GCA_964429585.1. Lineage (GTDB taxonomy): Bacteria > Desulfobacterota > Deferrimicrobia > J040 > J040 > CAYSCN01. The sequence continues at coordinate 556 of CAYSCN010000009.1, forward strand.
CTGTAGAAATTTACCGCGTGAGCTATCATCTCCGGCACGGGAAGATCTTTGTTCGTCAGAGTATAGAGCAGATCTGCAAGCCTGGCGCAATCTTCACTCCTTTTCGCCTCCATGAGCGATTTTCTGACCTCTTCAATTGAGCCTGTCGATGAGAGGATACCGGTTAGCTGAGCCGCCTTCTTTTTCCCAATACCATCGGCGAGTCGGAATGCTCGTCCCGCGCTTATCTCGTCTTTCGGGTTTACCACCAGCCTGAGTATCGAGAGCACGTCCTTCACGTGCGCGGTTTCCATGAACTTGAATCCTCCGAATTTTCTGTAAGGGATGTTTCTTTTTGCGAGCTCGATTTCCAGGTCGAATGACAGGTAGGCCGCTCTGAACAAAACTGCGATCTCGCGGAGAGGTATGCCATCCTCGTGAATTTCGAGAATTTTGTCGGCTACAAAAACCGATTGCATGTGTTCATCCGGAGTTGCGACGAGCCATGGCGGATTCCCGCCTTCCTTTCGAGTGAAAAGGTTCTTGGGAAACTTCTCAGCAGCTCTGCTTATTATCGTGTTGGTCAGATCCAGAATTGGCTGGGTGGAGCGATAGTTTTCTTCCAGGAAGACTATCTTCGCGTCGGGGTAAACTTTGGGAAATTCCATTATGTTTCTGAAGTCGGCTCCCCTGAACGAGTATATGCTCTGGGAGTCATCCCCCACGACCATGATGTTTCTTCGCTTGTCTGCAAGCAGATATGCTATTTCGGCCTGAATTCTGTTTGTGTCCTGGAACTCGTCTATCATTATGAACAGGAACCTGTCGGAAAGTGTTTCCCTCACGTCCGGGTGCTCCAGAAGAAGCGATTTCAGGTTCACGAGAAGATCGTCGTAATCCATCAGATTTTTTTCCCGTTTCAGGTCGTGGTATCTTAGGGCTATCCTTTCTATTTCTCCGGTCAGGTAAGAGAAATGGGGGAAGTCTATAATCAGCGTGTCCTCAATAGAGAGACCTTTGTTTATGGTTTTACTGATTATCTCGGCTATTGTCTCTTTTTTGGGAAACCTCACGGTTCTGGAGGAAAACCCAAGCTCCTCCCTTATGAAGCCTATTAAATCCTGTGAGTCGGATCTGTCTAGAATCGTGAACGCGTTCTCGTATCCGATAAGATGCGCGTATTTCCTCAGGATCGAGTTGGCGAATGAGTGAAACGTTCCACCTGTCACCCTTTCGCATCTCGGGTCACTCATTAGAGCCGCCCTTCGGAGCATCTCTTCGGCGGCCTTCCTGGTAAACGTGAGCAGCAATATCGATTCGGGGGGCACTCCTTTCGATACGAGATAGGCAACACGGTATATGAGAGTTCTCGTTTTTCCGGAGCCAGCGCCCGCGATGACGAGGAGAGGTCCCTCTTCGTGAGTAACCGCCTCCCTCTGGCTGTCATTCAGCTCAGCCAGAAAATCTCCTGACCTGGTTTCGGTTCCATCCGGGAGTATTTCGTATTTCTTCATTTTTTAGTTTACCTCTTCACCTCGCGTAGCAATAGAGACAACCGTGTCTGCAGGTTCGGTAGAAGCCTATGTCCCTGCTGTCTGTGCAAAGGCATCCTGGACGCGTGGGGTTTTTCTTTTTCCTTATATTATCATCGGAGAATATTTTCGCCAGATAATCGCCGTCTATGCACGCTCCCTTTGGAATTCCCGCTTTCTCCAGGGGAGGGCTGCAGCAGGAGTATAAGGGAATTCGATACTCTTCTGCAAGCGTGAGGAGCGTTTGAGGAACTCCTTCCTGCGGTTCCAAAGGCGTTCGTTTATCGCGGAGTTTCATCCTAATCATTGCTTTTTTGTATGGCTGGAAAACCGCAATGTAGCATCTCGATACGTGTTCCGATATCAAATCTGCCACCTTACGAAAGCGATACTCGGTCTTCATTGGAACTTCCCAGGGGAGCAAGGGATCAAACCTCCAGAACACTCTTTCCTGTCCCAATATCTTTGAGAGTTCTCTAACAGACTTCGCAACGTGTTTCAGGGGAGGAACGCTCGTTTCGACCTCGGGCCCGAAGCAGTTTACGGTGATGTGGAACACGCTCCTGATTCCTCTTTTCTCGAGATTTTCCAGATCCTTCAACGCTGGGGCTGGATCTTTGGTCCAGAATACGACGCAGTCCACGTCTTCTTTCAGGAGAGAGACCTTTTTCCTGACCCCAGAAAAAGGGTTCACGCTGATTGCCTCACCTTTGTCGAGCATTTCGGTGAATTCCCGCCAGAAAAAAGCCGGGATGTCTGTTCTCCTGCTGGCGCTTATTATCTCACCCATGGGATGGGGATCTCACTTTTCGAGAGGTCTTCCGCACCACGTGCAATACGTCGACCCAGAGTCGACGAAGCGAGCGCAGAAAGGGCAGAGTATTTCCTTTTTCACCGAGTTCTCTTCTTCCCTTTCTTCTTCTTCCCAGAGATCTTCGTCGTCGTAGTATTTCCAGTCGTCGCTGCTCATATAAATCATTTTACCAGCGTTTCGAGTTCTTTGAGGAGAGAGTCGATTTCCTCGTCTGTGCCCACAGTGATCCTCAAGCACTCCTCGAGCATTGGGGCATCGAAATACCTGACCAGTATGTTTCTTTTTTTCAGCTCCGCGAAGATCCAATCGACCCTTTTACCGGGCATTCTGGCGAGCACGAAGTTTGCCCTGGAAGGATATACGCGAAAGCCCATTCTCTCGAGTTCTCTCGATAGGCGTTCCCTTGTACGCACTATTTTTCCCACGTTCTTCCGCATCCACTCCACATCCTTCAGCGCTGCCAATCCCGCGGCCTGTGTAAGGGCGTTTACGTTGTATGAGTCTTTCACTTTGACCATCTGTTTGACCACTTCCGGGTGGGCGAAGGCCAGTCCGAGTCGGATTCCAGCAAGTGAAAACGACTTGGAAAATGTCCTCAGAACCACGACGTTCTTCAATTCTTTCACGAGGGGGATGCACGTTACTCCTGCGAAGTCGGCGTAAGCTTCGTCCACCACCAGAACTCCGTCGAAGCTCCTCGCCACGCGCTCGATTTCTCCCGGTTCGATCACGGTGCCGGAGGGAGAGTTTGGGTTGGCGAGGAAAATCATCTTCGCTCCGGACGAGAGCAGCTCTTCCGGGAACGAGAAATCTTCCGGAAAGGGGATTTCGACGATGGATCCTCCCTGGATCCGGCACAGGGTTTCGTAGAGCGTGTAGGTTGGGATCGGATAGGCGACCCTGTCGTTTTCTCCGACGAAAACCCTCGTCAGGATGGAGAGAAGTTCGTCCGACCCGTTTCCAGCGAGGATATGATCGGGAGGAACGCCGTAGACTTCAGCGGCTGCTTCAAGCAGTCTGTCGGCCATGGGGGGAGGGTAGAGCCGCAACTCATCGGATGCGGCGGATCTTATCGCCTCCAGAACCCTTGGGGAGGGGGGGTAAGGATTTTCGTTCGTGTTCAGCTTTGTGACTCGTTTTTCACCAGGTTGTTCCCCCGGCACATATCCCTTCATTCTGATTATGTTCTCTCTGGCGAATTTTTGAATGTCCATTTATTTCCCCCACCTGGATGCCAGGCGTCTCCAGGACTCTTCCGAGCGTTTCACGATTTCAGGGCTGGTGCAATACGCGACCCTGAAATATCCGGGCGTGCCGAAACCTCCGCCTGGCACGATCAGGATTCTCTCGCTCCTGGCGAGTTCGGCGAATTCTTCGTCGGATAGCCCTCCGGGCGTCTTGGGAAAGAAGTAAAAGGCCCCGTCTGGTTTTACAAATTCGACTCCGATTTCCTGAAAGAGGCTGGAGAGAAAGGATCTGTTTTCACTGTAAGGGGCCAGGTCCGGTTTGATGCCAGTGAGGATTCCGGCGACTCTTTGCATCAGGGCCGGTGCATTGACGAAGCCAAGCGTCCTGTTGGCGAAAACCATGGCGCTGAAGATTTCCTCGGAGTCGGTTGCATCCGGTGAGATAGCGGCGTAACCAATCCTTTCCCCGGGAACGTTCAGGTCTTTGGAGTGGGAGTAGACCACGAAGGAGTTTCTCACGTAGCGCGCCGGTGGGTGGAATTCCGCCGTGTCGTAGATTATTTCTCTGTATGGCTCGTCCGAGATCAAATAGACGGGATTTCCGGTTTTTTCTTCCCATTCCTCCAGCAGACGCGAGAGTTCTTCGAGCACGTATCTTCCATATACCCTGCCCGTTGGGTTGTTTGGAGTGTTTACTATTATCGCCCTGGTTCTGTTTGTCAGCGTTTCTTCCAGAACGTTCAGGTCTGGATCGAAGTTTCCGTCAGTCCGTGCGATTTTCGGCACGCCTCCGTGGTTTTTTATGTAAAAGATGTACTCAACGAAATAAGGAGCAAGAATTATCACCTCGTCGCCCGGATTCAGGATGGATTTCAGAACCACGTTCAGGCCGCCGGCTGCCCCGCAGGTCATTACAACGTTACGGGCGGTGAACTTTATGCCCGTTAAGGAGGTGAGTTCTTCTGCTTTCCTTGCCCGTACCTCTTCGAATCCGGCGTTTTCCATGTAACCGTGGGCGCCTTTTGATGGAGCGGAGATTAGGCGAGAGAGCTCTTCGTAGAATTCTTCTGGCGGTTCCCCATAGGGGTTGCCGAGGGAGAAATCGAAGACGTTTTCTTCCCCGAATTTCTCCTTCAGTTTTGCTCCTTCCTCGAACATCTTCCGGATCCAGGAGCTTCTCGACAGCATTTCTCTTATCTCGTCGGCGCAGCCCATCTGAGGTTTACCTCCTCCGGTTCTTCACGAATTCGATGACCCGCTCTACGTCCCAGGTGTTCACCACGTCTTCCGGTTCGAGCCAGCCTCTCCGGGCGGTTCCGATCCCGAAGAAAAGGTTTTTCAGGTCGTCCCTGTGGTGCATGTCGGTGGTTATCGCCACCTTTACGCCAGCATCTTTCGCCATTTTACACGCCACGTCCGGGATGTCGAGCCTTTTGGGGTGAGAATTGAGCTCCAGGATCACGTCGAGCTCTTTCGCTTTCTCGATTATCTTCTCCAGGTCGACCTCGTAGCCGCTTCTTTCGCCGAAGAGTCTTCCGCTCAAGTGTCCCACCATGTCCACAACGCCGCTTTCCATGGCGCGGATGATTCTCTCCGTCGCTTTTTCCCGGCTCATCTGAAAACCGGAGTGGATCGAACCGGTGACGAAATCAAGCTGGGAGAGGACCTTCACGGGGAGGTCCAGTTTTCCTTCCTTGAGGATGTCGACTTCGATCCCCGAGAGTATGGTGATACCTCTGATTTTGGAGTTGAGCCTGTCTATGAGCTCTTTTTGCTCCAGGACTTCCTTCTCGGAGAGGCCCCCTGCGATTCGGAGAGATCTGGAGTGGTCCGTCACTGCCAGATACTTGAATCCATATTCTCTCATTATTTCCACCACTTCTTCGAGGGTGTGAAATCCGTCGCTCCAGTTGGTGTGCAGGTGGAGCTCGCCCATTATGTCTTTTATGGTCACCAGCTGTGGCAATCTCTTTTCCATCGCCGCTTCCACTTCGCCTGCATCTTCCCGGAGTTCCGGCGGGATGTAGTCCATTCCCAGAGAGGAATATATTTCTTCTTCCTCTTTTCCAGCTATCATTTCTCCCGATGATAACTTGAAGATTCCATATTCCGACAGCTTGAGACCCTTTTCCCTGGCTACCTGTCTGAGCCTCACATTATGTGATTTGGATCCTGTAAAATAGTTCAGGGCACTGCCGAAGCAGTTTTCCGGAACGACCCTCAAGTCCACCTGGAGTTCGTCTCCCACGCGGACGCTCCCTTTTGTGTCGCCGGCGGCGAGAACCTCTGTCACACCGGGATAGTTCACGAAGTGGCGTATCAGCTCGTCTCCCCTGTCGGAAACAGCGAGTATGTCCACATCCCCCACCGTTTCCTTCATTCTGCGAAGTGAGCCTGCGAACTCGATTCTTTTGGCCAGTCCCGAAGTGTAGATGTGTTCTTTTATGTCTTCAGCTATGAGGAACGCTTCGCCAAGAGGTATCCTTTCTCTAGAGGAGCGGTAAAAGTCGATACCTTTCAGTATGTTTTCTATGGTCTTTGTTTTCATCCCAGGGATATTGGCGAGTTTTCCGTCTTCGATCGCCTTTTTGAGTGATTCCACGGAATCTATTCCCAGCTCTCTGTAAAACATGGATATTTTTTTGGGGCCGAGTCCTGGGATCTTTTTCATCTCGAGGAGGCCTGCCGGCACTTCCTTCTTCAGTTTTTCGAGCTGGTCGATTTTTCCCGTAGCGATGAATTCACGTATTTTTCCGGCCAGATCTTTTCCTATTCCCGGAAGATTCAAGAGTTCGGATTCGCTCATGGATGAGATGGGTCTTGGGTGTGCGATGATCGTATCGCCGGCTTTTCTGTAGGCTCTGACCCGGAAGGGATTCTCGTCCAGGACTTCCAGGTAGTCGGCTATGAGGAATAACGCTTCGGCGATTTTCCTGTTATCAACCATACGTTTCAATCTGCTTTCCACGGAAAAGAAAATGAGAATGTATAATATTCTATCCCCTGCTCGGGGGATAGTATAGAGGGAGGTGGAGCTGTGGGTAGAAGAAATGCGTTTTTCCCGCTGTTTCTGGCGCTTGTGGCCTCGGTCGTGATTTCCTGTGCGCCTGCAAGGGAAAGATTTGTGACGATTCGTTATTCCCCCACCGCGAAGGGGAAGCAACCGGTGGTCGAGGACGTGAGAATAACCGTGAACGACTTCCTCGATGTCAGGGAGGACCGCGACAGGGCAGGTGTGGACTACACTACCGCGGCCGACATCAGATTGAAGGAACCCGTTTCCGTGGCGGTGACGCAGATGGTGGTGGAGGCGCTAAAGGAGCGCGGTTTTTCTCCGATTACGATCAAGGAGAAGAGGGATGTTGCCGATTACGTGAGTGAATATGAAGCGGATTATCACCTTCAGGGTGAGGTGGAAGAGCTTTTCGTGACCGTGAAAAGATCTGGATTGCTCGCTGACTTCACGGCGAGAGGAAGAATATTTTTCAGGCTCTTCGACAAAAACGGAGAGCTCCTCTGGAGCGGCAGATTCAGCTCGGAGAGAGAAGTTTCCGCCCCATTCGTTTCCGAGAAAGCGATAGAGGAAGCTCTTTCCGATTGTGTGAGCGATATTGTCAGTGGGTTTCTCGAGGACGAGGCAGTTATGAGGGCGATGAGGAAGAAGGATTGAGCATGTTTCTTTCATCTAAAAAGGGTTTGTCGTTTTTTGCTTTGATTCTTCTGATTGCACTGGCTTCCTGCACATCGGGGGGGAGCATCGAAGTTCTCGAGACTTCGAAGGGAAGTGAAACGGTTCGTATTGCCGTTTCCGATGAGGTGATCGACTTCGCCAAAGAGTTCTTCGAGTCCATGCCCGGCGAGAGGAATTTTTCGGTCAGGTACATCGAGACTCACTCTGGCCCCTCGGTGAAATACCTGCTCAACGGGGAAGCGGACATTGCTGTCGTTTCGAAAAGGGTCAACCTGCCATCGGAGAGCGGTCTAATATATGTTCCGATTGCCTATGGTGGGATGATTTTCGTTTGTGATGAGGCGGCGGGGATAAAAGAACTCTCACTCAAACAGCTTCTGGGGATTTATACGGGAAAAATCAACAACTGGAAGGATGTGGGCGGAAACGACCTTCCCATTACGGTTATAGATCGTCCACCGCACTCCTCCGCAAGGATATACGCCGAGGAACTCATTTCTGCGAATTTGGACGAGAAGGCGAGAAGGAGATCTTTCTACGCCGAGACCAACAGCGCTGCTGTGGAAGCCACCAGGAGAATCAGAGGATTCATAGCCTATATAGTCGTCTCATCGCCGATATCGGGTAGTTACAGAGGGGTTCCGCTCACCGTGGAGGGGATGAAGCCTTTCCTCATGAATGTTCCTGATACGAGGTACCCTATCCCTCTCGAGATAGGGTTCGTCGCCAAAAGAGGGGCTTCGAAAGAGGTGGACGAGCTCATAGGTTACGCTTTCTCCACATCCGGTATACACAGGATAGCCGCGCTTGGGCTCATCCCGGCTTCCACTTCCATCAGGGTCAGCGAGTGTCACTGCAGTGGGGTGGATACCATAGAGCCGAGAGGCAAAGGCGTGAAAAAAGGGGTGTTGACTTTGGGGGTGGTTCCCGAGTTCACGGTGAGCAAGCAGGAAGCGAGGTATAGAAAGATAGCGGAGTTGATAGCAAGAGAATTGGATCTGGCGGTGAGGCTCAAGCATTTCGAATCCTACAGGAGGCTCGTAGAGGAGTTCAGGAAAGGGCGCCTCGATGGAGCTTTCGTGGGGAGCTTCGTTTACGGAGTCTTGAGGAAAGAGCTGGGTGTGATGCCTGTAGCCCGTCCACTTACTTCGGGCAGGTCGGAGTACAGGGGTATTCTCATCACCCGGGCTGGAATGGGTATAGATGAATTTGCCGATCTCAAGGGGAAAAAGGTTGCTTACGTTCCGAGCACTACAGCGGGTGAGCTGTTCATGAAAACGCTCTTGAGACAGAGGGGACTTAGGATGGGGGAGTTTTTCGGAAAGGCGATTTCTGTTCTGTCGCATGAGGATGCAGTGGAAGTGCTTCTCGAGGGAAAGGTTGAAGCTGCTTTTGTCAAAGACCTTGTTTTTGAAAGGATAATCACCAATCATCCTACATTGAAGCCAAAGTTTGAGATCATAGCTAAGTCTGAACCCGTTCCCGAGAACGCTCTGGTCCTGTCCAGGGAGAGTTATGCCGTGCTGGGAGACGAGCTCAAATCTCTCCTCCTTCACATTTCCGAGAAGAAAGGAGGAAAAGAGGCACTCAGGGCCCTGGGCGCCGATGGGTTCATAGCCACCAGAGACGAGGACTACAAAAACCTTTACTCCATGATGAAACAGGCTGGAGTAAAGATGCAGGAGACCCTGTGAGAAACATCGGAGAAAAAATCGAGAAGAGCTTCACTTTGAAGTTCGTGCTCCTTTTCGTGATTCTCTTTTTCGTTACTGCGGGAGTTTCTGTGTATTTCTTCGCTACTTTCTCCAGGAGCCAGATGAGAAGCAGGATGAAAAAAGACCTGCTCGAGTCCATGAAAGCGTTTAACCGCGCCATCGAGTCGAAAAAGAGCCTCGCCTTTCAGTTTGCTCAGTTCATTTCGAGTTCCGAATCGCTTTCTCTTTATCCGGGCGACGTGGAGAGATTGAGGAGCCTGGAGATAATGATGACGGAACGCGCCCGCGTGATGGATTTTCAGGTCGACACAATCAGAGTCTTCCAGGGAGAGGAGGTCGACGACCCGCTCGTCAAAAAAGGAATTTCCGGTGTTTCTTCAACTTCTCTGACGATGATAGGACGGAGGGGACACAGATTCGCGGTTGTGTCCATTGCACCGGTTCTGGCCAACGGGGAAGTCAGAAAGGTGGTGAGGGTTATATATCCCATAACGAAGACATTTCTCAAGAGACAAAAAAGAGAGGTTGGAGCCGATATAACCCTGCTCTACGGTGGAATCACCATCGTGACGACCACGAGTTGTGAGAGCTGCATGGTTTTCTTCAAAAAAATGATTGGCGACAGTGAGAACCTGAAACAGCTGAAAGAAGGCAAATTCCTGTATTTCGAGGACGAGTGTTTTCCTTACATGCACAGCGGGATCGTTATGGCCTACGACATAGGATTCGAGGAGCCAGCGTTTCTGTTCCTCACCCAGGATGTTTCCCAGGAGATTGCTGCTTATAGGAGGAGTATTCTGGCGTTTGCGGGCGGGGTGGCGGGGTATTCCCTGCTCGTCATCATCGTGTTCGCATTTGTTGCGAGGAGGCTGGTAGCGCCGGTGAAGAAGCTGACCTGGATGGCTGACGAGATAGCGAGCGGAAGACCAGGCGTGACTGTGGACGTAGACAGGAAAGACGAAATAGGAGCACTCCAGACGCGTTTGAACGAGATGAGCGTGAAGTTGAAGGAGACGATCGACGAGCTGAAATCCAAGAGAGAGGAATTGCAGAACCTCAATGAAGAGTTGAAAGAGGCTCATCTCGAGGTTCTGGAATGGAACAAGAAACTCGAAGAGCGAGTGAGAGAAAAGACGGTGGAACTGGAAAGGATGCACAGGAAAATTGTCGAGATCGAAAAGATGGCGGCGATGGGAAAGCTCATCTCAGGCATGGCCCACGAAATAAACAACCCTCTTGCTGGCATTGTGGGATACGCCCAGTATGCGATGGAAAGACTCGAGAATTTGAATGAGGGTGGTCTTTCGGAGGGTGCCCTCGAGAAATTCAGGGAATACCTCAGGACGATTCTCGATCTCGCTATGAGGTGCTCATCCATAGTCACGAACTTCACGGAGTTTTCGTCCGCGAAGCTGGATGAGATGGATTACGTGAATCTACGGGAACTGGTGGATCAGGTCCTCTCTATCTTCGAGACTCAGCTCAAGGACATAGGCATCGATATCGTGAAGAAGTACACCGACGATGTGAGCATGGTCTATGGTTCAACGGAAGGATTGAAAAGAGTGATCGAGAACATCGTGCTCAACGCTGCTGAGGCGATGCCGGATGGAGGGACCCTTACGATTTCGCTAATGAGAGATGCGGGGTGGGTGGTGCTCGAAATATCGGATACGGGGGAAGGCATTTCCCGTGAACTCATCGGGAAAATATTCGACCCGTTTTTCAGCACCAGGGAAGTCGGTAAAGGAACGGGGCTGGGGCTTTACATAAGTTACAACATCGTGAAACGCCACGGAGGAGACATCGAAGTGAGGAGTGAACCCGGGAAGGGCACAACGGTCTCGGTCAGGCTCCCATCCTTCGCGGCGAGGAGGTTTTGAGTGAGCTCCGGAAGACTTCTTATCGTGGATGATGAAGGTGCGATAAGGACACTTCTGAAAGAGGTGTTCGAGAGCGAAGGTTACCACGTGAAGATAGCCCCCGATGCGTTCGAAGCGCTGGACATGATAAAGTCCTTCGACTTTGACCTGGTTCTGACCGACATAAAGATGCCCGGTATGTCGGGCCTTGAACTGATAAAGGAAGCGGAAAAGATAAAGAAGAACCTGGTTTTCATGATAATAACCGGATATGCCTCCATCGAGTCTGCTCAGGCCGCAGTCAAATACGGTGTTTACGACTACATATCGAAACCTTTCGATATTTCTTACGTGAAGATGGCCGTTTCCAGGGCTCTGGAGCGAAAGAGGCTGTTCGACGAGAACACCAGGCTGAGAGAACTGGCCAAGTTGTTTTCCCTGACTGAATCTATAAGCACAACTCTCGAGAAGACTCGCCTTTCGAAACTGCTTCTTCATTCATCGATTACTTATACTGGGTCCGAGGGAGGGGCGATTTTCATTTTTACTGGTGATGAGGAAAACGGCGGAGAAATAACTCTAGACGAGTGGATTGCGGGCGGGACGTTTCAGGACGTGGTTTCCATTTCCCCAGAGGATTTCGGGAAGAAGGTACTTCGTCTCCTGTCGGGTCTGGGCAAGGCGATAATTCTCTCCAGTCACGATACTGTGGACTCGAGAAACGTGCGGGTCACGGTCGTGAAAGACGGACTGGAATCCTGGGGACTTCCAGGCGATGTGAGAGCGCTTCTGGTTCCGGTGATGAGGCTCGACAGGCTCCACGCTGGTATCGTTCTGGTGAAGAGCGGCAGACCCTTCACGCTCGATAACCTGGAACTCGTCAGCATAATAGCGAGCCAGGGGGCGGTCGCCTTCGAGAACGCCAACTTGATAACGAGCCTGAAAGACGCTTACATATCCATGATAGAGTCTCTCATCCTGATAGTCGAAGCCAAGGATTCCTACACGTACGGTCATTCTAGGAGGGTTTCCAATCTTTGCGTGAGGCTTGCCAGGAAGCTGGGGATACCGGAGAAGGAAGTGGAAACTCTCAGACTCGCTGCCAATCTTCACGACATCGGCAAAATCTCCGTGCCGGAGGGCATTCTGAACAAGCCGGGCAAGCCCGACGATGAGGAATGGCTCTATATAAAAAGGCATACGCTCATAGGTGACGAGGTGCTCAAGCCTCTCAAGTTTCTCGACGAGGCGAGAGAGATAATCAGATATCACCACGAGCGATACGATGGACGCGGCTACCCTCACGGGCTGAAAGGGGATGATATTCCTCTGCTTACCCGCATAATGACTGTTGCCGACGCGTATGATGCTATGTCGTCGGTTCGGGCCTACAGGAAGCCGCTGACGCGGGAGGAGATAAAAAGAGAGCTTCTCGAGAATGCGGGGAAACAATTCGATCCCGAAATAGTCAGAGCGATGATAGAAATCATGGAAGAAGAGGGTGAGGAGCGATGATGGAGTTCGAGGTGGTGCGCTTCGATTCTTCTCTGCTCGAGCTGGTTGAGGAGCTCAATGAGCAGTCTTTCGAGCCGTCGCCTTTTTTGACCGCCACGTACCTGGAAGCGTGGGATTTTTGCTTCTCTGTCGAGAGGGAGAAGCTGGGGATAGTGGGTAAGAAAGATGGTCAGTTGATCGGGGCAGGGGTGTTCTACAGGAGAAGTTTTCCCGACGCTTATGTGTGCCTTGGGGGGAAATCATTGTCCGACAGGCTGGGGTTCGCCATACGCAAAGGATTCGAAAACGAGTTTATTCGAGATTTTGCAGGCTGGATTGCCGCCGAGGGAAGGTTCGATCTGCCATTCGTCATAAACAACCTGAACTGTGAATCACCTCAGTGTGAGGTGTTTTTGAGGCTTGCGGAGGAGACTGACCGTGTTTTCGTGGAGGAAACGGATGTTTCTCCTTACATCGAGCTGCCCTCGTCGTTTGACGAATATCTGTCCGGGCTCTCCGGTAAGCAGAGGCACGAGCTGCGCAGGAAGATGAGAAGGTGCGAGGAGAAGCTCGGTGGAGTGATTGTCGACGATGCGGCCATCGCTTCGGAAGAGTCTCTCGCCGATGCGTTCGAGGACTTCGTTCGTCTTCACTGCCTGTCCAACCAGAGGAAGGCGAACTTCTGGAAGGGTATGAGAAAAAAGTTTTTCCAGGAGATCGTGAAAAGATTCAGGGAGAGGGGGTGGCTTCGCCTTTTTTTCCTCAGGCGAAAATCGACGGGCGAGCCCGTATCTTCCCTCATGGTCTTCGATTACAACGGTGATTTCCTGCTTTACAATTCCGGCTTCAACCCCTCGTGGAAGTCGGCTTCTCCCGGGCTCACCCTGGTTGGGATGACGATCCGCCTCGCAATCGAGGAGGGGAAGAGGCGCTACGATTTCCTGAGAGGAGACGAAAAGTACAAGTTCGATCTTGGAGGCAATCCGAGGGGGGTTTTCAGGGTGGAAATCTCGCCATGAGAATCGCGGTGATTTCCTATCACACGTGCCCGTTCGAGGAGTTCGGGAGGGGGTTTTCGGGGGGCATGAACAGCTTCCTCCGTGAGACGTCCTTGCGTCTGTCCCTTTCAGGCTACAGGGTGGTCGTGTTTACCAGGGATATCGGTGGACTGGGAAGAGCCTTCAAGCACGATTTCCTGGAAGTGCGTCATGTGGATTGCGGTTTGCCTGAGTCCCCGACTCTCGCGGACTATTTGAACGGGGTGGAAAAGTTCACCGGTTCTCTGCTCGAGTTGAAGGAAAACGAGTTCGACGTGGTCTTCTCCAATTACTGGCTCTCTGTTCTCCCCGCAATTACGTTGAAGAGAACACTCGGGGTCCCAATAGTCCACATGCATCACACTCTGGAGGCGGTGAAGGAAGAGTTTTCGGGAACCAGATACGATGACGAGCGGCTCAGACAATCGCGGCTTTTCTATGAGTTCCACGCTCACCGGGAGGCGGACGTGGTGCTATATCCTTCCGAGATGGACAGGGAAGTCTCGTTGCGTTTTTACGGATGGGCTGCAGATAGAGCAGAGGTCGTGACTCCAGGGATTGACGATATGTTTTTCGACCTCCCCGATATGAGAGAAAGGGGGAGAGAGATTCTCGGAGCCGGGGCTGACGAAATAGTCATTCTTTTTTCCGGCAGAGATGAGAGGATCAAGAACCTGAAGGGGTTGATGGAGGCTTTTGATAGAGTGAGAGAGAAATACAATCTGAAACTTGCGGTTCTCGGGGGCTGGAAGGGAGAGAATCTGGAGGGGGTGAGCGTTCTACCGCCCACCTTCGGGGAAGAGCTGGTCGCCGTCATCGATGGCGCGGATCTGGTGGCGATTCCTTCGTTTTACGAGAGCTTCTCCATATTCGGCTTCGAGGCATTGGTCAGGGGAAGGCTTCTTCTCGCGCCTCGAGGGACATATATTGGGGAGTTCGTTTCACGACACGGGCTGGGAGAAGTCTTCTCCCCGCGGGAGGGGGACCTGGGTGAGGCGCTGGAGAGGCTCGTCTGCAATCTGGAGAAGCACGGTTCGAAGAAGGGCGAAGCGAAGAGCCTCTGCTCCAGGTTTACCTGGGAGATGACCCATCACCTACTTATACAGGTTTTTCATCGGGTTGTGAGGCCTTCACTGCGTTTTCAATGAAGTTTTTCAGCCCTTCCCTCGCTTCTTCGTCGGTGAATTGCACGGGCGGGTGCTTCATGAAATAGGATGAGGGCTCGAGGACGGGCCCGCCGATTCCTGCGTCGAGCGCCAGCTTCAGGCATCTTATTACGTCTATTATGACCCCGGCGCTGTTCGGTGAATCTATAACCGATAGGCGTATTTCGAGGTTGATGGGTGAATTCCCGAAACCCTCCCCTTCGATTCTGATGAAAGCGACCTTGTTGTCTCCCTGCCACGGGACGTAGTCGGAAGGTCCGACATGGATGTTTTCGTCTTCCAGCGGGTGGTCCACAACCGATCGGACCGATTCGGTTTTGGATATCTTCTTTGAGGCGAGTCTGCTTCTGTTTAGCATGTTCAGGAAGTCGGTGTTGCCTCCGGTATTCAACTGGTATGTCCTTTTGATTTTGACTCCCCGTTCGTTGAACAGCCTCGCGAGCGCTCTGTGCAGAATCGTTGCTCCGAGCTGAGACTTCACGTCGTCTCCTATGATGGGGATGTTTCTCTCCATGAAGAGCTTCCCCCAGCCGGGCTCGGATGCGATGAATACGGGGATGCAGTTTGCCATCGCGATTCCGAGGTCCAGGCAGACACGCGCGTAGAACTCCGTTGCTTTTTGAGCTCCGACCGGCAGGAGGTTCACGAGTATTTCTGCTCCTGATTCCCTGAGCACTGCTTTGACGTCGTCGGGCTTCCTCTCGGCTGGTAGAAAGGCTCTGGCATCCGGGTAGTCTTTCATGTGATCGGGATACCCGTCGAGAACAGGTCCCATGTGGACGACAGCGGGTGTGTCCACCGGTTTTTCGAAGAACCTGGGCGTGCAGTTGGGTTTTTCAAATATGGCCTCTCCCAATCTTTTCCCCACCTTTCTCCTGTCGATGTCGAAGGCTGCCACGATCTCAATGTCGTCGGGGGCGTATGGTCCTATGAACGTGTTTATGAGTCCCCATGCCTGTTCTTCGTCACTCGTTCTGGCTTCTCTGTAGAATTCGATTCCCTGCACGAGCGCGCTCGCGCAGTTTCCAACTCCTGCTATCGCCACCTTAATTTTTCCCATTTCTGTCTCCGTGCCTCCGCATTTTGGACTGACAGATATTCGATTCGGGTTTTGCCTCCCCGGTTTCTCCTCCAACTGGCAGAGTCTTTTGACATACCCAGCAAAGCGGGGGGTGTTCCTTCACGACCTTCATACGTTCCGGTCCGATGAAATTTTGCGCTCCACATTCAGAACAGTAGATTATCATCCTTACAGTATGCTCCACGGTGGTGTCAGATCTGCCGTGACTTCGATGAGGTTTGGACCCGTTCCGCCGTTGAAAAACTTTTTCAAAGCTTCACCGAGCCCGGACGGAGAATCGCATCTATTATAGTCCATGCCGATACCTTCGCAAATATGGGACAGGGGCATTTCCGGGAGGTCGACGCCTATGGGAGGAGTGCTCTTCCACCCCCGCCACTTTCTGAGCACGCCGTATCCTCTGTCGCTGAAAACCAGGATGGTGATGGGCAGATTTTTGTTTCTTATCAGGGCGAGTTCCATCGCGCAGTAGGGTATGTTGCCGTCCCCCGTGATGACGAGTTTTCTCTTGACGGGGTTTGCGGCGGAGGCACCAGCCGCAGCCGGCACGGCGTATCCCAGGGAATTGGATCCCCATGGATAATGATAAGTTCCGGGTTCCGCGACGGGGAAGAAATATCGTCCCCAGTACGAGATGATGGTCGGGTCGGTGAAAACGGGCGTGCCTTGCGGGACGGATTCGATGATGGCGCGCAGAAATCCCATTTCTGCCGGGAACGATGCTTCGGCTTCTTCCATGAGCTTCCTTCTGGCTTTTGCTGCCTCCTCCACTAGCCCTGAACCCCGGCTCGCGTTGACCTTTGCTGCGGCTTCGAGGAAAGAAAGCACGGGCATCCTCAGGTGAGTCACATCCACTCCCGTGTATGAAGGCGTTCTGTCTTCGAGACTGATGAGGAGGCACCTAGCAGGAAGCGGAGCGGTCCGGTTGAAGGTGGAGGTGTGTGAAAGAACCGTTCCCAGCGCAATCATGAGATCGGATTTCGGGGCCACTTCTCTCAATACTTTCGGGGTTATGACGCCTGCTGCGCCGTTAATTGTGTCCGGGATTGCGCCTTTCCCGGATATGGAAGTGAACACTGGGGCTTCCAGCTTTGCGGAGAGGACTTCGAGAAGCTTTCCTGCAGGCGGCGTCAAACAGCCGTATCCGGCGTATATGATGGGAGCTTTCGCCTCTTCCACGAGGCGCAGAGCTTTTTCGAGTTCTCCCACGCCGGGAGTCGGCGGCGTGGAAGAGTCTCCCTTGCTGGCGTAAGTAGGCTGTGTAAACTCGTGAGGTTTCAGCGCGTCCACGGTAATTTCCACTACAGCGGGTGATGGTGGGATGGTTCCACAGTGCACGAGGGCCTCCAGCAGCGCTCTGTTCGCTTCTTCTGCAGAGTCGACCCGGATGAGCTTTGCTGCGAGCAGTTTTCCCATTTCCTCCTGGTCGGGGAGTTCGTGGAGCGCTTTCCCCCATTCTCTCAGCTGGGACGACGCCACCTGCCCCACGAGAAAGATCACGGGTGTGCCCTTCATTCGAGCTTCGTGGATGGCTGCTGCCCCCATCAGAAAGCCGGGTCCCGGTGTCAGTAGACACAGGGAGGGCTTCCCGCTGGTCCTGCTGTATCCGACGGCTGCGAATCCCCCTGCAATCTCAGTGGAAGAAGGGTGATACAGGTGGGACAGGCCTTCTTCCGCCAGTCCTTTCAAAAATCTCATTACGTGTGTTCCTGCCACTCCGAAAACGGGGAGCGAGAGTTTTCCCATGATTTCCGTGAAGGGGTAAGTCTTCTTCAAAGTCCTCGGGGCCTCCTTGTTTTGTCGGTGCTCAATAAACTTGATATGTGTAAATTCATGTCTTATTTTACAATGGAGTTGAACCGAGCGAAGGGAGGTTGTTCGTCATGCAGATAGAAAAGGGCACCGACAAGCTGGTGAAGACCCTGCGGTTGATGATAAAAGATGCGCCCGGCTACCTGGGAAAGCTGGCAACGACCATAGGAGCACTGGGCGGAAACATAGGTGATATAAAGCTCATTCGCTTCGGAATGGAATACAACATACGGGATTTCACGGTTTTCTTCGATGACGAGGGGCATCTCGAAAGGGTCCTGGAGGCCATAGGAAAGATAGAGGGCGTAGTGATTTCGGACGTGATCGATCCGGTGCTGGAGCTCCACAGGGGAGGGAAGATAAGGGTCAGGTCCACCTGCACGATAGAGGGAATAAACACCGTGAGGAAGATATACACTCCCGGCGTCGCCAAGGTTTGCAGGATGATTCAGGAAGACCCGGACAACGCTTATTACTACACCTCCATAGGAAACAGCGTCGCCATAGTGACCAACGGCACGGCGATACTGGGGCTCGGAGACATAGGAGCCGTGGCCGGAATGCCGGTTATGGAGGGCAAAGCCGTGCTCTTCGATTATCTCGTTGGAATAAACGGCATCCCGATTCTCGTGGATTCTCACGACCCCGACGAGGTGATAAGGGTTGTCTCGAGGATTGCACCCACTTTCGGCGCGATAAAGTTGGAGGACATAAAGGCTCCGGATTGTTTCTACATAGAGGACAAACTGAGCGAGATGCTGGACATACCGGTTCTGCACGACGACCAGCACGGAACCGCCGTCGTGGTGCTGGCTGCTCTTTTCAACGCGAGCAAGTACGTTGGGATAATGATAAAGAACGAGATCGTGGGCATGGTGGGGCTCGGCGCTGCCGGCATGGGAATAGCGAAGCTGCTCATAGCTTACGGCGTGAGGAAGGTGTTGGGAACCGACATCAATGAGAAGGCGGTGGAAATATTCAGGGAGAGGGGAGGTGTCCCGAGCACGCTAGAGGAGGTCATGGAGAAGTCGAACATAGTGATATGCACGACCGGAGTGGGTGGTCTCATAAAGAAGGAAATGATCAAAAAGGGGCAGGTGATCCTGGCTCTTTCCAATCCTTATCCGGAGATAACGCCTCAGGATGCGAAGGAGGCGGGAGCTTCGTTTGCCGCGGACGGGCGTGCGGTGAACAACGCCCTCGCTTTTCCGGGATTGTTCAGGGGGGCCCTGAACGCTCGAGCCAAGAAGATAAACAACAGGATGAAAATAGCCGCTGCGAAAGTCATAGCGAAATACGCCGAGCCGGGTGAGCTCGTTCCGGGGCTTTTGAATCTCGAGATGCACAGCGAAGTGGCGAAAGCCGTCGAGCGCGCCGCTTTCGAATCGGGTGTTGCGAAGCCGGTGAAGGACATAGGGGAGTGACGGAGGTAGACTGGTGCAGCTCGAGTATGTGGGAAAGATAGCTGGATTCGTCATCTTCTCGTATCTGCTGGGGTCTATACCGTTTGGCCTGATAATCGCGAAGCTCTTTGGTGGAGGCGTGGATCCAAGGAAAGTGGGTTCCGGTAACATCGGTGCCACGAATGTGGCGAGGGCGGTTGGAAAGGTGGGCGGTGCCATCACGCTCCTGCTGGATGCTTCAAAAGGGTTTGTCCCTCTGCTTCTTGCGAGGAGCACGTTCACTGAAGGTTATTATCCTGTCCTGGCGCTTACCGCGGCCTTCGCCTTTCTGGGACACATTTTCCCCATATACCTGAAATTCAGGGGAGGGAAGGGGGTTGCCACTGCGTTCGGCATAGTGCTGTATCTTTCCCCGGTGTCTGCCATAATCCTGGTGGTTGTTTTCGCCGTCGCTTTGTTGCTCACGGGTTACGTTTCAGTGGGTTCGTTGAGCGCTGCGTTTTTCTTCCCCCTTCTCATGGCTTTTCTGGGACCGTCTCCATATTACGTGGGCCTCGCCCTCTTCATGGCGTTCACCGTGTTCTACACGCACAGGGAGAACATAAGGAGACTTCTGGAGGGAAAGGAGAACAGATTTTTGGGGAAGAAGGAGTGATATAGGGAAAGGGTCAATTCCGCTTTTTCAGCCTCAGAAACACGTCGTATCCCACCAGGAGTATGGTTATCACCAGAACTATCAGGAGAATCGCCAGAACGGTCCTGTTCCACCGTTCTTCTTCGAGCGATATGTCGGAGAATTTGATACGCACTCTCTTCAGATTCGGGTCTGGGGATGGCAGCTCGTAGAACAACGACGCCGTCCCGTGAACCTTCTCGAAGACTCCTTTCAGAGGGATTGTCAGCGTGATTTTCCTGGTTTCCTTGGGACCCACTCTGTTGTCGCTCAAAACTTCCCTGGCGTTTAGAAACATGTCGGCAGGCTTTTCTATGGGGTTTCCTCGCCCGTCTCCGAGCACTCTCTCCAGATACGTTTCTCCTTCTCCGAGCCTGTTTCCCCTCTCGTCGAAGATCACGACCGATATGACGACTCTGTGAGTCGGAATGCCTGTCGGTATCATGTGGCCCGACTTGTCGTTCGTGAGATAGAGCGTCACGATGGCTTTGTTCCCCGTGAACGCTATCTCCCCTTTCCCTTTGAGCGAGTCTCTCAACTGTGATGGGAAGTGTCCGCCCTTCATCGTGTGGTCCGGCGGTCTCGTGCTGACCTCGTGTTCCTGGTACTGGAGATCTCGATACAGCTCGGGGAGGTGGCAATACTGGCACTGAATTTCCTCTCCACGGTAGAAGCTTTCCTTCCACTCGGAATAGGTGGAGAGCACCTTGATGCCGTGGGGGTTCACGTAGTCGTGGCAACTCCCGCAAAACTTGGAGTCAAGGTGGAGAGAGGAGAAGGCGGTTCTGTGAAAGGAGGTGTCGGCGTCTTCCACGGGTCCCCTTCTCGTTCCAGGCGTGTTGACGAAGTGGGGAAGCTCGCTGGATGTATCGACTTCTTTCACAGTGTGACAGAAGTCACATGTTACACCTTCGTTCGCGAGTTTTTCCCCTCCTGCTTCCGGGAGAAGGGTCGTGGGGCTGTGGCAGGTGATGCACTTTTTGGCGTTTTCGGGATTTTCTTTCGAAATCTCTTCAAAGGTCATTCTGAAAAATGGTTCCGTGAAGGAGCTGGCGTGCCTCGATTTCGCCCACTGGTAGTAAATCTGGAGATGACACGGCTTGCAGGTTTCCGACGATTCGAGCTTTTCCTGCGCTAGGACTTGGACCGGGGATGAGAGGGCTATGGCGAGAATCAACGCAGTGAGGATCTTGCCCGTTGTTCCCATCGTACCCCCTTTGGATTTTTGCTGATTTTACTTCAATTGGTAACGTGAGGCAATCTGCCATATAATATCCTGGAGATTTTTCCCCGAGCGGCTTTTCAAGAAGAATCAACCAGTTTCTGGAGCTTGGATTGATCAAGAGAGAAGACATATCCCCGTTTCTGGCGATGGAGATCCTGGAGAGGGCTCTCGTGCTCGAAAGGGAGGGGAAAAGGATAATTCACCTCGAGATAGGAGAGCCGGATTTCGACACGCCTGAGCCGGTGAAAGAAGCCGCTGCCAGAGCCCTCAGAGAGGGGAAGACGAATTACACTCACTCCCTCGGATTGCTTCCTCTGAGAGAGGCGATAGCGGAGCATTATTCGGGGAAATACGGAGTCGATGTTTCTCCCGAACAGGTTGTGGTTACCAGTGGGACCTCACCTGCCTTGCTCCTTGCGCTTTCTGCCGTTTTGTCTCCCGGCGACGAGGTGATCCTGACGAATCCCTGCTATGCGTGCTACCCGAATTTTGTCAAATTCGTGGGCGGATTCCCGAGGTTCGTCAACGTATATGACAGGGAAAACTTCGAGCTCGATGTGTGGGCCGTCAAGAAGATCCTGAACAGGAGGACGAGGGCTCTCATTATCAATTCCCCAGGAAACCCGACGGGAACGCTCATATCACCGGACAAGATGAGGGAGCTCGCTTCTCTCGGCATTACGATCGTATCCGACGAGATATACCACGGTCTGGTATACGAAGGGGAAGAGGAGACGATACTGAAATTCACGGACAACGCCTTCGTTTTAAACGGCTTCTCCAAGGCTTACGCCATGACCGGGTGGAGGCTGGGGTATCTCATTGCTCCTCGCAGGTTCGTCAGGACGATCCAAAAGCTTCAACAGAACCTGTTCATTTCCGCCAACGAATTCGTCCAGTATGGGGGAATAGCCGCTCTGAAGAAGGGCGGCGGCTTTGTATCCAAGATGCGGGAGGAGTTCGATGCGAGGAGAAGGCTGGTTCTGGAGAAGGTCAGGGAGGTGGGCTTCGAAGTCAGGAGCGAACCCAAAGGGGCGTTTTACGTGATGGCGGACGTGAGGAAGTTTTCGGGCGATTCGTTCCGCTTCGCCTTCGAGATTCTGGAGGAAGCGGGAGTTGGGGTTACCCCGGGGGTGGATTTCGGCACGAACGGCGAGGGTTACCTTCGTTTTTCATATGCAAGTAGCAGGGAGAACATAGAGGAGGCGTTCGACAGAATAGGCAGATATTTGCGGGAGAAGTATTCGAGCGTTTTTTGAAGGGGGAGGTGAGCCATGTTGATGGTAGAGTTTTCCATCGTTCCAATAGGTAAAGGCGAAAGCTTGAGCCAGTTCGTGGCGAGGTGCACGAAAATCGTGCAGGAAAGCGGACTCCCCAACCAGCTCAACCCTATGGGAACGGTGATAGAGGGGGAGTGGGACGAGGTCTTCGGCGTGATAAAGGAATGCTTCGAGGAGCTCAGGAAAGATTGCTCCCGCATATCTCTCTACATCAAGGTGGATTACAGAGAGGGGAAAGATTCGAGGATGGAGCAGAAGGTTCGTTCGGTCATGGATAAGCTGTCTCCCTGATTTTCAGAGTTTCTCCAGCTTCCTTGCTCGTTTCCTGAGTTTTTTCGGCAGCCGTCTGGCGGGTCCTTTTTTCTCTCTTCGTCGTTCTTCCATTTCTTCAGGTGACTCCCCTTTGACCGTAGCGTAGTGCGCCATGAACACCTTTTCGGCGAACTCGGAGGCGCGGACTCGCGTCGCGCCGTGCCGTTCCACTCTTCCGGCGAGTTCGTTGTCGTCGGTTACAACGATGGCTCCTTCCCCGTGCTTTCTTGCGAGCGTTTCTATCAGGTCATCGGCGGTCTGGGGTGGTTTCGAGAACAGAATTTTCACCCATTTTTTCCCCGCGGGACCGGCGGGGCTGTGGCGTGCCCCGTCGAAGACGACCGTCACCTGGCGCCGCTTGAGCTCGCCGTAAGAGGAGAGCATGGAAGTGAGCGTTTCCCTCCCTTCCTCGATGTCGTTCCCCTCTGCCAGGCCGAGGCTGAAGATTAGGTTGTATCCGTCGACTATGACTGTTACCCCATGGGAGTTCCTCTTATTTTTTCTCGCCCGAGAAATCCACGACCGGGACTTTTTCCTTCCCTTTTTCTACCTGGAAGTATGGTTTTTTCTCCAGTCCCATCATCCCGGCGATCACGTTCTCCGGGAAAACTCTGATCGCGGTGTTGAATCTCCTCAC
Organism: uncultured bacterium; assembly: GCA_964429585.1. Classification (GTDB taxonomy): domain Bacteria; phylum Desulfobacterota; class Deferrimicrobia; order J040; family J040; genus CAYSCN01. Next base: position 23,456 of record CAYSCN010000009.1, read on the forward strand.
AGCCTCGTTGTATCGTTTCCTCTCGAGGGCGATCCTGTTTTCGGTTCCCGCCAGCTCGTCCATGAGGCGCGTGAATGTCCTGTCGGCTTTGAGGTCGGGATATCTCTCGGCTATCGCCAGCAACCTTCCGAGAGCAGAAGATAATGCGGCGTTGGCCTGGAGGGTTTCGCCGATGTTTCTGGCACCCAAAAGCTTCGATCTCGCGTTCGCCACCTCCTCGAAAATTTCCTTTTCGTGGGCGGCGTATCCCTTGACGGTGTTCACCAGGTTGGGTATCAGGTCCGCCCTTCTCTGGAGGACGTTTTCCACCTGTGCCCACTTCTCCTCCACCTCTATTTCCAGCTTCACCAGCTTGTTCCTTATGCCTATGAAGTAGAGTCCGGTGATAACTACCACCGCAGCGATGGCGATTGCGATCTTTGTCCCTCTTTTCATGTTCGACCTCCTGCCGTAGTCGTGCTTTTCTGCCTGTGTCACCAGCCTCCGCCGGCTCCTCCTCCGCCGAATCCTCCCCCGCCGAATCCGCCGAACCCCCCTCCGCCGAATCCTCCTCCACCGAATCCTCCCCCGCCGATGAAGGGCCCTCCGAAGAAGATGAAGGGACCTCTGAAAATAGAGATGGAGCTGAAAACAATCACGAGGAGGATGATGATCAGGAGGAAGACCGTTCCTTTCGAGAGAGGGGCTTTCCTGGCTGGCTCCTGGGGGCTGCCCGGGACTCCTTTGGGCTTAAGGACGGATACTTTTCCGTCGGATAGAAGACGCGCTATCTCCCCTGTGGCGTAAAAAAGCCCCTCGCCGAATTTGCCCTGTCTGAAGTATGGTACCAGGAGGGTATCCCTTATTTCGCCCGCTTTCCCGTCAGTTATGACCGATTCTGCGCCGTATCCAGTGGCGATGAACAGCTGCCTGTCCTTGACCGCCACGACGATCAATACGCCGTTGTCTTTACCCTTTTCTCCTACCTTCCACTTTTCGAAGACGGCGAAGGTGTATTCGCTTATGGGAACTCCTCCCGTGGTGTCGATGGTGAGAATGCCTATTTCAGCGCCGGATACGCTCTTAAGCTGTCGTATCACCGCGTCGATCTTCGTTTCCCACTCGGGGGGAATCACGCCTGCGTAGTCATTCACGTATCCCCTGGGAGGGGGGACTTGAATCGGCTTCGCCCAGGAAAGCGATGCGGCGAGGATGAGAAATCCAAGGAACGCAATGCCGATTTTCTTCATTTTTTCTCTTCCAGTTCGTCTGCTACCGTGCACAGAGCTTTCACCTCCTCGAGATACCGGAGATAAAGTTTGACCGGCTCTTTGGTTTTGAGGTCCTTCTTTCTCAGCTCTCTCACTTCTTTTATGGCATCGAATTTTTTTCCCGTTTTTTCCTCGATGGCCGCGAGGTCTTTCTTCGGGTCTCCCGTGGGACTTTCTCCCATAAGAATCAAAAGTCCCCTGACCAGAGCGAGTATGGAGGATATGCTCTCGTTCAGCGGAATTGTGAGATTTCTGTCGTTGAAGGTGGAGAGGAAAATCTTTTTGAGAAGGAGAAGTTTTCCCTTGAGCTCGAATTCTATCTGGTGCCTGAGATTTTTGGGATCAACCTCTATGGTGTCGAAGGGGTCTGCTCCGTGCAGTACCCGTCTCCTTTTCAAAATGTCGATGTATTCCATCGGAAAGACGTCGGCGGAGTTTTTCAGGAATTCCTCGGCCAAAAGCAGTGGGTTGCGAATCCCCTTCTTGATGTATTTTGGAGCTATGTTCCTGTATTCTGTGAGGTGTTTCGGTTCCACGTTCCGGGCTACAACCATCAGGTTTATGTCTTTCGGGTGAGTTTCATCCGGGTCTGCCGCGCTACCGTATAGAATCACCGAAACCAGGTCGTCCCCGAATATCTTCTTCATTCTTTCGGTGAAATCGTTCAGTATCCCTTCCATCTTTCAAACCTCTCCTGCTTAATTTTTCGACACCGTCATGTCCAAAAATTGGGCATCGTCGGCTCGTTCTAAAATGATATCAGACGGAGGCGTCACATTGACAGCAAAATAGGGTTTCAATTTCATTGACGTTTCGGTAGATTATTTAATCATTGAATTTCGGCTTCTGGAATTGTCCAAATGGCATGGAAATTGTTTTCAACTTTCTGGAGGGTGAGAGAATGAAAAAAATCGAGGCTATCATCAAACCTTTCAAGCTCGACGAAGTGAAGGAGGCTCTGAACGACATCGGGATCCAGGGCATGACCGTGGTGGAAGTAAAGGGCTATGGGAGACAGAAGGGACACACCGAGCTCTACAGGGGAGCGGAATACGTGGTCGACTTCCTTCCCAAGATAAAGCTCGAGCTCATCGTCACTGATGATATGGTGGAGAAGGTTCTCGAGACAATAGAGAATGCCGCGAGGACCGGCAGAATAGGAGATGGAAAGATTTTCGTTTCCGACGTCTCGGAGGTCATAAGAATAAGGACCGGCGAAAGGGGAGAAGACGCAATCTAACATACAAGGAGGAATTGGTCATGGTGCCGAAGACACCGAAAGAAATCATCGATTTTTGCAAGAAAGAAAACGTGGAGATGGTGGATCTGAAATTCCTCGATTTCCTCGGGATATGGCAGCACTTCGCTGTGCCCGTTTACGAGCTGAGCGAGGAGTCCTTCGAGGAAGGTTTCGGTTTCGATGGGTCCTCTATCAGGGGCTGGCAGCCGATCCACGCCAGCGACATGCTCGTCGTCCCGGATCCGGAGACTGCTGTAATTGACCCATTCATCAAGAGGAAAACCATCACCTTCATCTGCAACGTGGTTGACCCCATAACCAAGGAGCCATACACCAGGGATCCGAGGAACATAGCAAGGAAGGCGGAGGCTTATCTCAAATCCACCGGGATAGGCGACGTGGCATTCTTTGGTCCGGAAGCGGAGTTCTTCATACTGGATGACGTGAGATACGCCTGTGACAAGAGCTTCTCTTTCTATCAGATTGATTCGATCGAGGGACAGTGGAATACCGGTAGAGAGGAAAACCCCAACCTCGGTTACAAGCCCAGATACAAAGAAGGGTATTTCCCCGTTCCTCCGACAGACTCCCTCCACGATCTGAGGGATGAGATGGTTCGCGTGATGGAGAGCATAGGCATAAAGGTCGAGTGCCAGCACCACGAAGTTGCTTGCGGCGGACAGGCGGAGATCGACCTGAGATACGCTCCCCTCGTGAAGTGCGCCGACAATCTCCAGTGGTACAAATACATAGTCAAGAACGTGGCGAGAAGGTTCGGCAAGACGGTCACTTTCATGCCGAAGCCGCTGTTCGAGGACAACGGTTCAGGGATGCACACCCACCAGTCGATATGGAAGGGTGATACCCCTGTTTTCGCCGGTGAGGAATACGGCGGGCTTTCCAAGATAGCTCTTTACTACGTCGGAGGAATTCTGAAGCACGCGAAGGCGCTCTGCGCGTTCACCAACCCCACCACCAATTCTTACAAGAGACTCGTTCCCGGATTCGAGGCTCCGGTCAATCTGGCCTATTCCAGCAGAAACAGGTCCGCAGCTGTGAGGATACCCATGTATTCCCCCTCCCCGAAGGCGAAGAGAATCGAGTACAGGACTCCGGACCCGTCGTGCAACGGTTATCTGGCGTTTGCCGCCATGTTGATGGCTGGCCTCGACGGGATACTCAACAAGATCGATCCGGGCGAACCGATGGACAAAGACCTCTACTCCCTTTCCCCCGAGGAGCTGGCTGGCATTCCTCAGACGCCGGCCTCCCTGGAAGAGGCTCTCAAGGCTCTCGAGGAGGATCACGAGTTTCTCCTCAAGGGTGATGTGTTTACTCCGGACGTCATCGAGACCTGGATCCAGTACAAGAGGGAGAACGAAGTCTCTCAGTTTTACAGCAGGCCTCACCCGGTGGAGTTCATGCTTTACTTCGACTGCTGATACTGCCCATATTGATTAAAAGGCGGACCTTTTACGGTCCGCCTTTTTTTTTTCGTGATAATCACCCCATTTTTGGAGTAGAATAATCATTCTCAATCATCTCGTTTTCGGAGGCTCGTTTTGGGCGTGAGGAATCTGGCGAGAGAAGAGAGAAAAAAGCTCGTGCTGGATGCGGCGGAGAAGGTGATTGCCAGGAAGGGATTCTCGTCGACGACGATGGAGGATGTTTCCAGAAGCTGTGGTCTTGGAATGAGGTCTCTCTACTCCCTCTTTCCGAGCAAGGGGGCTCTGTTTGCTGCCGTGGCCGAGAGAAAGGCGGAGGAGATAAGGAAATGCGTAGAGCAGAGCATCGAGAAGGAAAAGACCCCACCTGGAAAGGTGAGGGCGCTTCTTCTCTCGGTTCTCGCCATGAGAGAGAGAAACAGGGAGATGTTTCGGTTTTACGTGTTCGAACGGCACCTCTTCGAGTGGGAGATTCGCTCAGAGCTCGGAGAGAAGTTTCACAATCTCTACAGAGATCTTCTTCTCATGCTGTCCCGACTCATAGAGGAGGGCGTGAAAGCGGGAGATTTTTCCTCCATAGAGCCGGAGCTGGGCGCATCGATTTTGATGGGGGGGATAAATACCATTACATATCTTTGGCTTTACAACGAGGAAAAGCGGAATCTCATGGAAGAGGGGGAGAAATTGTGGGAATTCTTCATGAAGGCGGTGGGGAAAAGGAGCGAAGAATGAAGAGAAGGGCCAGTGGGTTGTTTATCGTCGCTTTTCTCGCCTTTTTTGCTCTTTTCCCGGAGCTCGGAATGGGAAAGGAGTGGCGATTGTCGGAGCTGGTCAGGATTTCCATCGAAAAATCGCCGGAGGTGAAGAGGGCTCTTTTGGCTTCTGAGATGGCTCTGGTGAAGAAGAAGGAAGCTCTTTCGTATTATTTCCCGACTCTCGATTTGTCCGGGGAGCTGGTTTTCCTGGACAACCCGCCTTCCGCGATAATTCCCGGTCTTCCAGGGCCTGTGCCAATATCGGAGAAGAACCTCCAGAGGTATCGTCTTGAGATGAATTACGTTGTCTTCGATTTCGGCAGGAGAAAAGGTGCGAATAAGATCGCTTCCATAGGGGAGAAACTTTCCGGCGAGAGTGAAAGGCTGACCAGGGAGGAAAAGGCTTTCTCCGTGGCCAGGGCGGTTGTGGACCTTTTGAGAGCCAGGTCCCTGTCCCGGGTGGCTTCTGAAGCTCTGGAGATGGCGAAGGAGCATGCCCGGGTTGCTGAGGCTTTTTACGAGGAGGGTGTTATTCCCAAGACCGGCCTGCTCGAGGCGGAAGTCAGCGTGAAGGAAGCCGAGAGAAGACTTTTGTCTGCGAAAAACAGGGTGGAGCTGGCATTCGCGAGACTTATGGTGGAGCTTGGGACGGAACTTCCTGGGGATGAGTTTAGAGTGGAGGACCTTCCGCAGGTGGAGCTTGCTGGCGGGATGGATGAGGACTTAAAGGTGGCGCTCGCCAGACGGAGCGAAATTTCCCTGAAGGAATTGGCGAAGAAAATGTCGGAGGAAGAAAGAAAACTGGCGACCACGGAGATCTTCCCCGTTGTATTCCTGAACTCGAGCGTTTCCTACGAGTCGAACGAGCTGAACCCCTACAGGCGGGTCTACGCAGGGGTAGTTGGCGTGAAGTGGAACCTGTTCTCAGGATTCAGGGATGTTCAGAAGAGGAGGCTCGCCGCGCTGGAGGCGGAGCAGTTGAAGACGGATAAAAGAAAGGTCAGGGACCTGATTTCTCTCGAGGTGAAAGATGCCTATTTAAAGTTCGTGGAGGCGAGAGAGCAGCTTAAGGTGGCGGAGGCGGCTGTGGAGAAAGCGCGGGAAAACTTCAGGATGACTTCCGAGAGGTTCAAGGAGGGCGAAGCGACGTCTTCGGATGTGATAGACGCCCAGTTTCTCCTGACCCGTTCCATGACGGAGGAAGAGAACGCGAGATTCGACCTGATACTCGCGGGTTTCAGAAGACTCAGGGCGAGGGGAGAATTCCTGGAGTGGGTGTTGGGAAGGTGACGGTGAACGGAGATGCCGGACAGTCGAATTGCCGAACCACGTGGCTTCGAACCGCGAAAGCGCCGAACCAACGAGGCACCGAGGCACCGAGGAACCGAACCGCCGCATCTGCGAGCGGGTGGGCCGTGATTACGTGATTGCGTGGATGCGTGATTGCGTAAAATTCCACGTAACGACGCAACCACCCAACCACTCAGCTACGAACCATCGTTTTCGTGGTTGGAACATTCGAATTTCGGGCTTGTTTCGTGTTTCGAATTTCGTGCTTCGTGCTTGAAAAAACAATGGGAGGGGTCCGGTGAACAAGAAAAAACTTATCGAGGACGTACTGGCTGGGAAGGAAGTGGAACATCCGCCAGTGACGCTATGGTATCACTTCGGGGTTCACCACGGGAGCGGCGAGAGGTTCGCGGAACTTGCCCTCGACTATTTCTTCCACTACGACTTCGACTTCCTCAAGGTGATGAACGACTACTACTATCCTCTGCCTGATGGGCTGGAAAGAATAAAAACCGCTGGTGACATAGAGAAACTCTGTCTTCTCACGATTGAGAAGACAGACTGGTCCGAGCAGTTGAAGGCACTCCGGGTCGTAGGTAGGAAACTCCGGGATGAGGCCTATTTCATAGATACCGTGTTCGACCCATGGCACACCTTCAAGAGAGCCCTGGCGGGTGAGAATCTGGAGAGGCTGATGGAGGATGAGCCCGTGGCGACTCACAGGGGGCTCGAGATAATAACGGAGAACCTCATCAGATACTGCAAGAAGGCCATAGCCGAGGGAGCTGCCGGGATATTCCTTTCCATTCCCGCCGGAGAAGAGATGGTGTCAAGGGAGCAATTCCTCGAGTTCGTGAAGCCATATTCGAAAACGCTTCTGGAGGAGATAAAGAGTGAGGCGCTTTTCAACGTTGCGCATGTTCACGGAGAAAAGGTTTACATGGACGAGTGCCTAGACCTCCCCGCCCACGTGTTCAACTGGTGGGACAGGGGACCGCACGGACCTTCGCTTTCGGACGTGAAGGGTAAAATAAATGGCTGCGTGATGGGAGGGATCGACCACACGATTCTGCCGAGACACACCCTGGAGTTCATCAGGAATCACGTGAGGGAAGGGAAAGCTCTCGGAGGGAATAGCAGGTTCATTCTGGCGGGTGGGTGCTCGATAAGCTCGTCGCTTCCCCCGAGGGCAATAAGAGTTATAGTGGATGAGGCGAGGAGATGATGTATTTTTGAAAACGGGCGGGGATGAACCGCCGCCCCTACGGAGTTTGCCCGAAAATAATGATATGTCGTAGGGGAGGGGTTTACCCCCTCCCGTTTTAAACGTGGCCCGAGGTTGCGTATTTGTGTGGTTGCGTGGTTGCGAGAAGGGCGAAAGTAAATCCCCCCTGCTATTTCCATATTTTCTTCAGGAACTGATCTCTCCCTGAGCCGTATCTGTAAAATTTGTACCTGAGAGGGTTCTTTTTGTAGTAGTCCTGGTGATATTCTTCGGCGGGGTAGAAGGGGCCTGCCGGCAGTATCTCTGTGACGATGGGAGAATCGAAGATGCCCGACCTCTGGAGCTTTGTCTTGGATTCCTCAGCAGTCCGCTTCTGTTCGTCCGAGTGGTAAAAAATTGCTGTTCTGTACTGAGGCCCCCTGTCCACGAACTGACCTCCGGAATCGGTCGGATTCACGTTTCTCCAGAAAACGTCGAGCAGCTCGGCGTATGACACGACAGACGGATCGAAGGTGACTCGAATTGCTTCCAGGTGACCGGTCGTTCCCGAAGATACCTCTTCGTAAGTGGGGTTTTTCGTCGTTCCTCCGGTGTAGCCGACGATGGTATCGACAACGCCCTCCGTCGCGTCGAACGGAGGCTCCATGCACCAGAAGCACCCTCCGGCGAAAGTAGCGACTTCTAGCCCGGTTTCTTTTGATTTCCCGCTTTCTCCTTTCACGTCCAATCCTCCGAGTATCACTGTTCCCGCGAGGGCGAGCGCCATCAGAACCGCTTTGAATGTTTTTTTCATCTGATTATATCCATGCCGTTTGTCATAAGATGCCGCTACTGCGGGATGGGTGCCTGTTTTTTCAAATCCGTTTCTTTTCCTATTCAACCGGATTTGATGCAAAATATGGTGAAGAGTATCGCGCTCGTTGTCAATTCATCCTTCAGGGGGGCGAAATGGTTCACACAGGAAGAATAGCTCTCACGACCAGAGGGTTTTGCGATTTCCACGACGTGACCGGAGAGGTGGAAGCGGTTCTGTCGGAATCGGGTGTTTCCAACGGGATTGTCACCGTCTTCGCAGTGGGCTCGACCTGCGCTGTCACCACGATCGAATTCGAGAGCGGAGCTTTGAACGACCTGAGGAAGGCGATAGAGAGAATCGCTCCCGCCGATATCCATTACGACCACGACAGAAGGTGGGGAGACGGCAACGGCTTTTCCCACGTGAGGGCTGCGCTTCTCAAACCCTCCGTCTCTATTCCTGTCATAGGTGGGCGTCTTTCGCTCGGCACGTGGCAGCAGGTTGTCTTCGTTGATTTCGACAACAGGGCGCGCCGCAGGGAGATAATCGTTCAGGTGGTGGGGGAGTGAGCCGGGAATCTCGAAACAAATCCTTCCCTGATGAAACGCGTGGTTCGAAGTTCGTGTAGTTGGGTAGTTGACGTAGTTGGGTGGTTGTGTGGCTGCGTAATTTTACGCAAACACGCATCCACGATAACTACGCCACCACAAAAACACGAACCACTTTAACACCACGTTTCGGTCATTAGAATTTTGATATTCGAATTCGTTTCGAGTTTAGTGCTTTGTACTTCGGATTTAGGATTCGCAATTCCTGCCTTCCCGCCCGGAGATGCCAACCTAGGACTGCTGAAATAATGGGAGGAGTTCAACCCTCGTCGACGTATTTCCGTATCAGACGGGCGCTTCGTTCGTCGATTTTTTCGAAGTAGACGGCGAATCCGGGGAAAGAGATCACCTTTCTCTCTTTGCCCTCGGGGCCGGACACGATCATGCCGGACGGACTCACTCTCGTGGAATACAGCACGGGGCCTTCCGCTTCTATTTTCTGGCTTCCAATGCTGAAACGGACCTTGACGCGCTCACCTCTTTCGGGGGGCGAAACAGTCCTTATAAACGCGCCGAAGTAGCTGAGAGAGCTGATTTCGCTCACCTTTATGATTCCTTTTACCTCGTATTCCACCGGGATGGACGTCCACAAACGGGGGGATTTTCTCGTGTTTTCCCCTTCGTAGAGAATCCCGCGAATGAGCGAGGAGATTTCCTCGTCGGAGGAGGTGGGAGATATGGTTTGTTTCCCTCTCAAGGTAGAGTCTTCCGGCTCGTCTGCGCATATGATGAAGCCGCCGGCTTTGGAAAGTAGCTCAAAGGGGCTCTCTTCTTCCAGATATGAGAGGAAAGACGAGGAGAGGACCAGTAGACATTCTTCTATCGGTTGAGGGATCCTTCCGATGGAGGATTTTTCCGGAGGAAAGACGATGACAGACAGCCCGCTCTCGGACAGAAGTGGTTTCACTCTTTCCTCCAGGAACCTGCCCATTCCTATTATGACGGCGCGCTTGAGAGGCATGCTTCTCCTCACGTCATTATTTTCTCGTCGAGCCTTCCCTTGAGAATTCCCGAAATCACGGCTCTGTGCTGCCAGAGAACTTTCTCCTGTATTTTCGTCGGGTCCAAATCTTCTCCAGACAGCTCATCATATGTTGTCGTTTTGGAAAAGAGAACTTCCCCGCTGCGGAATACGACGGTTACCACCTCTTTCCGGTCGGGACCCAGGTCCTCTGTTTGAACGTGAAGCCTGATTCCCTTGTGATTCACGTCGTCGTTTAGAACCAGGTGAGCTGTTTTCTTCTCCTGAGGGGGAAGATTCTCGATGAACTCTTCCAACGTCTGAGGCGGTTCAACCCTCTTTGCACGTCCATTCTTCGAAAGCTCCAGTATCTTGCAGGCTGCACGCTCGATTTCCTGAACTCCAGCTGCATTCCCATTCAGAATGAAGGGCCTCATTTTCCTCACTGATTCCTCTATTTTCCTCGTGAAGGGGATGTTTCCCAGGTATCTGAGCTTGAGTCCCAAAAACTGAGCCGATACGGTTTCCAGCGCCTTGAAAACTTTTTCCCCTTCCTTTTCAGAGGCCATGTTTACCACGACGAGATAAGAAGAGCTGGAGATTTCCTCGAAAATTTCCTCGAATTTTTCCCTGTTCACCTTTTCTATTGCGGATATGAGCTTTTTTGGCTCCATTTCCCGCACCGAGCTACTCGATGAATCCGGGAAGAGCTTCGACGCCAGATCTTTTCCTAATCTCCGGATTATCTTCCTGTGCAGGGATAGTTTCAGGAAACCGTACGCGTTCTGAATCGCGGTGGGAGTGGGCGCTGTAACGATGACGCCGCATCTGGAGGCGTTGAAAAAGTCGAGATTGTTCAGAGTCGCGCCAGCTCCCACATCTACCACGACGATGTCCGCATCGAGGCGGGATATTTCCCTTATCAGTCGTGCTTTTTGCGCGAAATTGGGATTTGCGATGGAAAGCAGGGCAGACGCTCCGCAGAGAAGCGAAAGGTTTTTCAATCCCGAGGGTATGAGGACTTCGGCAAGCGAATCGACTTCTCGCCTGATGAAATGTTTCAGCGTTTTTCCAGGCAACGTGATGCCGAAAAAGGTGTGAACGTTTGCTCCACCAAGGTCGGCATCGGCGAGGACCACTTTCGTGCCTTTTTTCGCCAGCGCGCAGGCCGCGTTCACTGCGAAGAGGCTCTTCCCGACTCCTCCCTTTCCGCCTCCGACCGACACGATTGTGGGACCGTTTCTTTCGCGTTTCATTCCCTCTTCCTCGCCGCTTTTTTATGATATTCGGCAGATGAACGTGAGAATTAAACTATCAGCCTCTTCCTCAAGGCCACAAGCGCCGCCCAGGTGAGAAAAAAGGAGACCACGACGAGGTAAAGGAGGTTGCGCAGAAGCGGCGCGGTGAGGTGATCGAGACAGATGTCTCTCGAGAGCTTTGTCAGGTGATAAAGAGGAAGAAATTCCGCGACCATCTTCGCCCAGCCGGGAAGAGTATCGATGGGGAAGAAGGTATCGCTGAAAAGGAACATGGGGGTGATTATCAGGAAGACCGGAAGGTTGAACGATTCTATAGTCGGCAGTATCCCGGTGAAGAACATACCCATCGCCCCGAAAAGCATTCCCCCTATGAAGGAGAGAGGTATCATCAAAAGTGCCGAAGGAAACTCGAGCAGACCGAACAGTGATATGACCATCCCCATGAGAATGGTTCCGAGCATCGCCTTGGTGGTGCCCCAGAGGATCTCCCCGATTATGATTTCGTCTAGTGACAGAGGCGTGGCGAGCATCGCGTCGTAAGTTTTCAGGTAGTGCATTCTCACGAAAGAGGCGTAGGTGTTTTCGAAGAACGAGTGGTACATGATGTTGATTGCTATGAGCGAAGGGGCGATGTAGGTTACGTAGGATATGTTTTCCCCCTTGTAGGGTATCTCGTGTACCAGCGCACCCAGACCCACTCCGAACGCGAGCAGGTAGAAAATCGGTTCGAGCACCGGCAGTAGAAAGTCCATGAACCACGTGCGTCGGTAGACGGTGAAGTTTCTGAACCAGACTTTGGTGAAACGGAGAGTTATGTCCGGGCACTTGAAAATCATTCCCTGAGGTTCCTCCCAGTGAGTTTCAGGAACACGTCTTCCAGGTTCCCCATCCTCAGAGCCACGTTCGTTCCAGGAAATCTCGTTGTGAGAGTCAGAAAGAGCCTCTCCGAGTCCTGGTTGTATATGAGGGCTCTCCGCCCGACTACTTCGAAGGATATGCCCATTTCGGACAGATAGCTCCGGATGTCTGCGTCTACTCCGTGTATTTCTATCACGAACCTCCCCGCCTCCTCTTCGACGAGCTTTTTCGGGTTGCCCTCGAGTATTTTCGTCCCGTTGTCCACGATTATTATCCTGTCGCAGAGGTGGGCCGCTTCTTCCATGTAATGCGTGGTGAGTAGAATGGTCTTCCCGGAGCTCTTGAGTTCTTCGAGTCTCTCCCAGATCTTGTGCCTAGATTGAGGATCGAGACCGGTCGTGGGTTCGTCGAGAATCAGAAGTTCCGGATTGTTCACCAGCGATCGAGCGAGGGTGAGTCTTCTCTTCATCCCCCCAGAGAGGCGAACAACCTTCTCATGCCTTTTTTCGGTCAGTTCCATGAATTGGAGAAGCTCTTCCGTTTTTTCCCTCGCTTCCTTTCCTTTTATGTCGAAATATAAAGCATATATCCTCAGGTTCTCCTCAACGGTCAGGTCGGGGTCGAGATTGTCCTCCTGGGCGCAGACACCGAGGTGATACTTGGCTGTTCTGACCTGATCGGGGATGCTGAATCCGAGCACCTCCAGCCTTCCACTCGTTTTGGGAACCACACCGTATATCATTTTTATCGTCGTGGTTTTGCCGGCTCCGTTGGGTCCAAGGATTCCGAAGCACTCTCCCCTGTAGACCTCGAATGAGAGGTCCCTGACAGCAACGGTTTTTCCGTAGGTTTTTTCGAGCGATTCGGCTCTGATTACGATTTCTGTTCTTTTGAGCGGGTCTGAGTCCTGCATTACGACTCCGGTTCAACGCTTTCTTTTTTCCCTGAAGAAATCCTGAATCATAGACCTGCACCTATCTTCGAGCACCCCATATTTTACTTCGACTCTGTGGTTCAGGTTCCCGTCGGTTCCTATTTTGTAAACGCTCAGCATTCCACCGCCCTTTTCATCCTTTGCCCCGAAGATCACCCTGGATATCCTGGCGTGAACTATCGCTCCTGCGCACATGGGGCAGGGTTCTATGGTGACGTAAAGAGCGTGTCCCGGCAACCTGTAGTTACCCGTCTTTTTCGACGCTTCTCGCAGCGCTTCCAGCTCCGCGTGAGCGGTCGGGTCTCTGTCTGTGATGGGAGAGTTGTGACCTCTGCCGACGATTTTTCCGCCCGGGTCGACGACCACGCACCCGATAGGCACTTCTCCTTTGTCGAGGGCTTTGAGAGCTTCGACTATTGCTTCTTCCATGAATTTTTCGTCTTTTGCCACTTCTTGATTATTCTCCTTCGATGGAATATAAATAATTGGATACGTTTATGAATTTATCACACGAGGTTCAACCCTTCTACAGGGCTTGACCCGGGAGGCGCATTTAATCATGTTGCAGATTTCGGTGATTTTCCCATCATTTTTCCTTTTTTCGGGTCTCGTGAACAACCGGCTCCTTAAGCATGTGGCAGGTTCAGGACCCGTGGTGAAGTCTGTGCTTTTGATTCTACTCATTTTTTCGGTGGTTTCGTGGGCGATTGTCTTCCTCAAATACAGGACTTACCGCGGCATCGAGAAGAAAAACAGGGAATTCATGGACCTGTTCTACGAGGGGAGACAGCTGTCTCACCTGCTGGATTACGCCGAGAGAAGCTCCGGTGACGTTCCTGTGATCAAGGTTTTCAAGGCGGGTTACACGGAACTTGTGAGATTCAGAAAGGCGGCGAGGCGGGATTCGGAAGTGGTGAGTCTCTCCGAGGGAGGGACAGGATTCAAGGTGGTGAGCACTCTCGACCCGGTCGACGGGATATCGAGAGCCATGCAGAAGACGATAAACGAGGTTCAGTCCGACATGGAGTCGTATCTTCCCTTCCTCGCTACCTGCGGTTCGACCACACCATTCATAGGGCTGTTTGGGACCGTGTGGGGGATCATGAACGCTTTCGCCGGCATAGGCGTCACGGGGTCGGCGAGTCTCGCGACCGTGGCTCCAGGAATCGCCGAGGCCCTCGTCGCGACTGCAGCGGGTCTCGCGGCTGCTATCCCAGCGGTCATTTTCTACAATTATTTCCTCAACCGGGTCAGGAGGATAGTCGTCGAGATGGAATCTTTTTCCAGCGATTTTCTCAATTTCATCGAGAGAAACCTCGAGAGGATGTCCTGATGGCTATTTCGGGCAACGGCAACGGCAGAAGGCCCATGGCGGAGATAAACGTCACGCCTCTTGTGGACGTGATGCTCGTTCTGCTCATAATCTTCATGGTGGCCGCACCCATGCTCCAGCAGGGTGTGGACGTCAACCTTCCCCAGGCTGCGGCCAAGGCGATAGAAACGAAGGCGGAGAGAGTGGTGGTAACCGTAGACCGGTCGGGCCGGATTTTCATCGGCAAGCAGCCGGTGAAACTCAACCAGCTGAGGAGGAAGCTGAAGGCGATATTCAAAAACCGCAGGGACAGAGAAGTATATTTCAGGGCGGACAGAGGCGTTTCATACGGCCTGGCGGTGAAGGTGATAGCCGAGATCAAAAACGCGGGCATAGAGAAGCTGGGGATGGTCACGGAACCCCTCGAAAGGTAGCCCCGCAGGTGAGCTTTGTGTTCGGAGTGGGTTTGAGCAAAGACTTCAAAAAGATGCTCGCCCTTTCTCTTCTTTTTCACCTGATACTGATTCTTCCTCTGTTTCTGGCATCCTTGAAGAGCAGGACGATGATAATCTACTCTCCCGTTTATACAGTTGATCTCGTGTCTCCCAGAAAGTTGAGCCGCGCGGTGCGAGCCCGGGGTAAGGGCGGTGTGGTCGCCCGTTCGAAGAAAAAGAGAACGGGGATCGTCTCCAGGCGCAGGAAGACAGAGGCGTTGAGGAAGAAAAAAATGAAGGAAGAGAGAGAGGCGATGGCTCTTCTGTCCCAGAAGCTTGCCCTTTTGAGGGAGAGGAAGAAGCTTTCCGAGAGAATTTCGGAGCTGGAGAAAAAAAGGGAGAAGCGGAAGGAAGCCGAGGAGGCTCTCGCGCAAATCGAGAGGAAGCTAAAGGAGCTGGAGAAGAGGCTGGAGAAAGAGACTGCTGAAGAAACTGAACCGGGGGAGGAGATTTCCCGGCCGGAAAGGCTGGCGAGGCAGCCTCTGGCAAGAAGAGGTGTGACCCCTCAGACCCTCTCCATTGCGCCTGAGATCAAAGCTTACCTGAACCTTCTCGACGAGAAGGTGAGGGAGGCATGGGTGGTTCCGAGGGCCCTTGTGGACAACAGAGAAGACCTGATGGTTCAGGTGAGGATAATAATAGAAACCAACGGGGATGTGTCGTCGATAATCCTGGAGCGCCCTTCTGGAAACAGGCTTTTCGACGACTCGGTGCTCAGGGCGATACAGAAGGCCTCTCCTCTTCCCGTTCCGCCGGAGATCCTGAGGGAGGGAAGGGATTACTACGAGGTAGGGTTCCGATTTCACTACTTCCGCGGAGAGTCGAAATGAGGAAACTGGTCGCTTTTTTCGTGGTGTTGTCGATCTTTTTCTTTCCCGGTGCTTCTCGAGGGATCATATACATAGATATCAACTCGCCGGGCGGGATCAAGATACCGGTGGCGATACCGTATCTTTTCCCCGAGAATCAGGAGGCACGGGGTGTTTCTAAAAAAATAGCCGAGGTTCTGGGTGAGGACCTCGAGACCTCTTCCATATTCAACGTGATCGACAGGGATGCTTATCTGCAGGAGATAAATTCTACAGCTTTTGCCCCGGGTGGAATTTCTTTCTCTGACTGGAGAATGATCGGAGCCGATTCCCTGGTGGTGGGAAAGGTCAGGATGGAAGGAAAGAAACTCGTCGTTGAGCTCAGGCTCTACGACGTGGCGGTGGGAAAGCTTCTAGTTGGAAAGATTTACAGAGGCCCGGCGAAGCGCTTCGACATGATAGCGCACAAATTCGCTAACGAGATTTTGTATCAATACACCGGCAGCTACGGGGTTTTCGACACGGAGATTGCCTTCTCCGCCAAAAAAGGAAAGGGGAAGGAAATATTCATAATCGACCTGGCGGGCAAAAGGCTCAAACAGGTGACCTCGAACGGGTCGATAAACATGTTCCCCCGCTGGTCGCCCGATGGCTACAAACTCGCATATCTTTCGTACAAAAGAGGAAAACCCTTCATATTCGTTCGCAACTTCCTGACCGGTGAAGACAGGTTGCTTTTGAGGACCGGTGGATTCAAATCTCCCGGCTGTTTTTCGCCGACAGGAGATTCTCTGTTCATCACTCTGGCGAAATCGGGCAACGTGGACATATATCAGTTCTTCTTGCGGAAGAGAAAACTGAAGAAAGTGGTTTCGGGTTACGGGATAGAGGTTTCTCCATCGGTGTCCCCGGACGGCAAGAAAATAGCTTTCGTCTCCGACAGGTCCGGTTTTCCCCAGATATACGTGAAGGAGATAGGGGGTGGCAGGGCTAAAAGAATCTCGTTTGCGGGCTATTACAGCACCTCTCCGTCCTGGTCTCCGAGGGGGGACTGGATTGCGTACACCTCCATGTCCGAAGGAAAGTTCTCGATTTATCTGGTCAAACCAGACGGTTCGGACCAGAGGTTGCTCGTTTCTGGTGACGGCAGCTGCGAGGACCCGTCCTTCTCTCCCGATGGGAGATACGTGGTTTACATTTTCAGAAAAAAAGGATATTCTGAATTGCGAATAACCAGCGTCACGGGGTTCGGAGACAGGCTTCTATACAGAGGTTTGAAGGACATAGGGTCGCCGTCCTGGTCTCCGAGGAGATAACGACCCGAAAATCCTATGGGGCATATGCTGAAAAGAGAAGCGGTAATCTTTTTTCCACTTATATTCAACACATTTGCGGGCTGTTCCTCCGTGAAGAGCGTCGTGGAAAAATCCTCTTCGGGGAAGGCATTGATAGAGGCGCCGGTAGAGGGAATTTAGAAATTCAGAGGAGGTGGTCAAATGAGGAGGGCGCGAAATCTCCTGACGTTGATTGTCGTGGTCGTATTCATGGGGACTCTTGTAGCCTCATGCGCCAAAAGGTCTACCACCAAGGGTGAAGCCGAGAAGGTGGAAAAACCTCAGGTCGTCACAACCGGACCCGAGATAAAGGGAGAAAAGGTCGAAGAAATCAAGGAAGAGGTGATAAAACCCGAGAAGGTGGAGGTGGCGAAGGGCGAGAAGGAGGCTGGTGAAAAGGCGGTTGCCCAAGAGGAAGTCACCTTCGAGGACATACATTTCGATTTCGACAAATATTTCATAAGAGATGACGCCAAGCCGATTCTCGAAAAGCTTGCCGAATATCTTCTCAAGAACCCTTCCGTGAGATTGCTGATAGAAGGGCATTGTGACGAGAGGGGAACCAATGAATACAACATGGCCCTGGGAGAGAAAAGAGCCCAGGCGGCGAAGGATTATCTTGTGAACCTGGGAGTTTCCCCCAGCAGGATAGACACGATAAGCTACGGTGAGGAGCGTCCTCTCGACCCGAGGCACAATGAGGAGGCGTGGGCGAAAAACAGAAGAGACCACTTCGTCATACTCAAGTAACGAGGATGCAGATGACGCGCTTCCTCAGGGATTTATTACTCTTTTCAATCCTCGCATCGTTTGTCACCGGGTGCGCTTATGTCAGCCCGGAGGTGATATATCGTCTTCAGGACGACGTGCGTGAACTGAGGAAGGAAGTTGCTTACCTGAAGGCGGAGAGGGAAAAGGAAAAGCGTTTCTTCGAGGAGGCCGTGAGTCAATCTTCAGGGGTGGCGAGCGCTTCCGAACTGGAGATAAGGAAGCAAATAGCTTCGATGAAGGCGGACATAGAGGCTTTGAGAGGTGAGATAAGCGCTTTTCAGGGTTTCATCGATGAGACCAAGTATCAGTTCAAGCAGGATCAGATGGCCATCGGGGAGCGCCTCGGAGAGGACGAGAAGAAAATACTGGAGCTGGAAGCGAAACTCGAGAGACTCGCTGAGCTCGAGCAGAGGCTGAAGTCGCTCGAGGAAAGACTCAGTCGGATATCCGCTGGACCGTCACCAGCTCCTGCTAGAGAATTGCCGGAAAAACCCGCTGTCCCCAAAGGGGAAAGTGTCTTTACGACGGAAAAGGAGGTTACTCCCTCTTACAGGGGCACCTTCGATACCCCGGAGGACTTATATCATTACGCGCTCGGCCTGATAAAAGAAGGTAAATTCAGGGAAGCGAGGAGAGCCCTCGACGAATTCGCCAGCTCCTACAAAGACCACAGACTTATGCCGAACGTTTATTACTGGAGGGGAGAGACCTTCTACGCGGAGAAGGACTTCGAGTCTGCGGCGATAACGTTCCAGGAGGTAATAGACAAGTATCCCAACTCCGTGAAGGCTCCAGACGCTCTCTTCAAACAGGGCTTATGCTTCCTCAATCTGAAGGACCCGGTGAGCGCGAAGGCTGCGTTCAAGCTCGTCATCTCCAGATACCCCGCTTCTGATGCGGCCAAGAAGGCAGAGTTGAAACTGAGGGAAATGGAGGGCAAAGGCGGCAGATGAAAAACTTCGTGCTCGACACCAACGTTCTGCTTCACGATCCTTATTCCATTTACAAGTTCGAAGACAACAACCTGATAATCCCGATAACGGTAATCGAGGAGCTCGACAAGTTCA
The DNA here is from genome assembly GCA_964429585.1 of uncultured bacterium. Lineage (GTDB taxonomy): Bacteria > Desulfobacterota > Deferrimicrobia > J040 > J040 > CAYSCN01. Next base: position 41,864 of record CAYSCN010000009.1, read on the forward strand.
AGAAAGAGCTTAGCATGGTGGGCAGAAATGCCAGGGTGGCGCTTCGGCTTCTCGATTCTTTCCGGCAGAAGGGAAGTCTCTCCGAAGGAGTGAAGATATCTGCCAACGGGGGAACGCTCAAGGTTATATTCGACGGCGAGGGAGAGCGACTTTTGCCAAAAGAGCTCAGGGGGAGCAAGGAGGACAACGAAATCCTCGCGGTGGCTCTGGGCGTCAAGGCGAGAGACGGCGATTCTCCGGTGATACTCGTTTCCAAGGATACCAATCTCAGGATAAAGGCGGATGCTCTTGGGATAAGGGCAGAAGATTACGAGAGCGACAGGGTGGGAAGCATAGAGGAGCTCTACTCTGGATACGCAGAGGTTGACGTTACAAAAGACGTAATAGACGGATTCTACCGGGAAGGTTCCGTTTCGCTCGGAAATCAGGAATTCCTGCCGAACCAGTGCGTGATGTTGAAGGATATACAGACGGGGGCTTCCGCGCTTGGGATGTTCAGGGCGAAAACCGGTCTGGTTGAGCTCATTCCTTCGTTCAAGGAAGGCGTGTGGGGAGTGAAACCCAGGAACAAGGAACAGCACTTCGCGTTTGCCCTGCTGATGGATGATTCGATAAAGCTGGTGACTCTGGCAGGAAAAGCGGGAACGGGGAAGACCCTTCTGGCTCTGGCTGCAGGTTTGAGAAAGGTTTCAGATGAGGGAGTCTACGGAAGGCTGCTCGTGTCCAGGCCTGTTTTTCCCATGGGCAAGGACATAGGATTCCTCCCCGGTGATGTGGAGGAGAAGCTGAAACCGTGGATGCAGCCCATCTTTGACAATGTGGAGTATCTATTCGGGATAGAGAGGGCGAGGAAGAGACAGGGAATCAGAGGATATTCCGAATTGATGAATCTGGGGATTCTGGAGATCGAACCGCTCACTTATATAAGAGGGAGGTCGATCCCGAATCAGTTCATAATCATAGACGAGGCGCAGAACCTGACTCCACACGAGGTGAAGACGATTCTCACGAGAGCCGGTGAAAACACCAAGGTGGTCTTGACCGGCGACCCGTATCAAATAGACAACCCGTTCATCGATTCCACGAGTAACGGGCTTTCCTACGTCATAGAAAAGTTCAAGAAGGAAGGCCTGTCGGGGCACATAATGCTGCTGAAAGGTGAACGCTCCGAGCTGGCGGAACTCGCAGCCAACATTCTCTGAGTTTAGGGTTTCGTGCTTCTAGTTTTCAGTGTAGAGGTGATCGTTTGGTTACCCTTGGAATAGAGTCTTCCTGCGATGAGACCGCCGTCGCTCTCATAGACGGAGAGAGAAGGATACTCGCTGACTTCGTGCTTTCACAGGTGAAGGTCCACTCGCGCTTTGGCGGAGTGGTTCCGGAACTCGCCTCCCGGGAACACCTGAAGTCCATAGTTCCCCTTTATAGAATGGCAATGGAGGAAGCGGGGCTCTCCCTCGATGACGTCGACCTGATAGCCGTCACCGAGGGTCCAGGCCTGATAGGTTCATTGCTTGTGGGTCTTTGCTTTGCCAAGGCGCTATCTTACTTCGGCGGGAAGCCGATTGTAGGCGTGGACCACGTCAGGGCCCACGTGTTCTCGGTGTTCTTCACTTCGCCGGTGGAGTTTCCCTTCATCTCCCTGGTTGTCTCAGGCGGACATACCGTCCTGTTCGAGGTCAGGGACTACGATGAAGTGATAACCCTGGGGCACACTCGGGACGACGCTGCCGGAGAGGCTTTCGACAAGGTGGCAAAACTGCTCGGTCTGGGTTATCCAGGCGGAGTCGAAATAGACAGGCTCTCCAGGGATGGTGATTCGTCGTTCGTCCAATTTCCCAGACCGTTTATGAGGGGGAAAAATCTGGAGTTCTCCTTCAGCGGACTTAAAACGGCCGTCCTCAACTACGTGCGAAGCGAGGGTTTGGAAAAGGTGAGGCGAAACATCGCGCACGTGTGCGCTTCGTTTCAGGAGGCGGTGGTGGATGTTCTCGTGGGCAAGCTGCTGCTTGCAGCATCCGATAGAGGAATAAGGAGGGTTTCGATTGCGGGAGGCGTGGCGGCAAATTCCAGGTTGAGGGAGAAGCTTATGGAGGCTTGCGAGCGCGAGGGTCTGGAGCTTCACCTTCCTGAAAGGAAGTTCTGCACGGACAACGCTCTGATGGTGGCTTATCTCGGGCAGAGGCTTTACGATAAAGGGGTTGAATCCGGGCTGGATTTGAACGCCTACGCTAACATAAGATATTGACGTGGAGCACCCTTCCAAAATCCTTCGCGATATCGGTCTGAGGCCGCGGAAGTCCCTGGGCCAGAATTTTCTCGCCGACGGAAACGTGGCGAGGAAGATAGTCTCCATTTGTGACGTTTTCGGGAAAGAGGTGCTAGAAATAGGCCCAGGCCTCGGAGCTCTGACGGAACTTTTGATCGATGCCTGCACCCTTCTTGTGGCGGTGGAGGTAGACCCGAGGCTGGCCGATTACCTTCGGAGTAAACTTTCTTGCGACAGGGCAAAGATCATCCATGCCGATTTTTTGGCGATAGATGAAGATGAGCTTTTCGGTTTTTTCGGGGGCCGCGGTGAGGTGATTCTGGTGGGGAACCTCCCTTACAGCATTTCCGGGCCGCTTCTGTTCAGGATTCTGTCCCTCAGGAAGAGAATAGGCCGTTGCTGTATCATGCTGCAGAAGGAAGTGGGTGAGAGGCTGGCGGCATCTCCAGGCGGGAAGGATTACGGAATACTTTCGGTTCTGTTCCAGGCAGTGGGGGCTGTCAGGAAACTCTTCCCCGTCAAGAGAACGTGTTTCTATCCGGTTCCGGAAGTGGATTCAACCGTTCTGGAAATAGTCTTTGACGCCGAGAGGGATGGGCGGATCTCCGATTTCGCACTGTTTTCGGAGCTGGTGAGTGCTGCCTTCGGAAAGAGGAGGAAGGTTCTCAAGAATTCCCTCAAGGATTTTCTTGGGAGGCTCGGGGTTGCTCCGGAGGCGGGCTGGGAGCTTTTGCTGGCTGCGGGAGTGGACCCGGGAGCCCGGGCCGAAGAGGTTCCCGTGGAGCGTTACGTGGAACTTGCCGAGGTGCTGAGGCAAAATCGCCTGGACAAGGGGGGAGGGGCGAATTAAAATTTGAAACCAGCTGACTTCCCGCGGGGAATCCGGAAAAGGTGAGCAGGGAGAAGGAAGGAAAGAGCGGCATCCTGGACAGGCCACGCTACATAGCGGTCGAAGGCCCGATAGGCGTGGGGAAGACGTCCCTCGCCAGATACCTGGCGAAGGTTTTTCAGGCCCGTCTCGTCCTGGAAGAGGCTGACAAAAACCCGTTCCTCGAGAGGTTCTACGAGGACAGGGAAAAATACGCCTTCCAGACCCAGATATTTTTTCTCCTTTCCAGATACAGGCAGCAGAGAGAACTCCTTCAGGGCAACCTGTTCGAGATGAACGTGGTCAGCGATTACATATTCCAGAAAGACAAGATTTTCGCTTACATCAACCTCGAGGAGGACGAGCTTAAGCTTTACGAATCTCTTTACAGGCTCCTTGGCGCCAACGTGCCCAGGCCGGACCTGGTAATCTACCTGCAGGCGAAGCCGGAGGTGCTTTTGGCGAGAATAAAAAAGAGGAGCCATCCCTTCGAAAAGAACATTTCCCTTGACTATCTCAAGACTTTGAGCGAAGCTTATAATGAATTTTTCTTCCATTACAGGGAAACTCCGCTTCTGGTGGTGAACACCTCGGAGATAGATTTTGTCGAGTCGAAGAGGGACCTTGAGCATATAATAAAAGAGATAAAAAACATAAAGAAAGGGGTCCAGCATTACATACCGCTTGGATCCAGGTGATCTGGACCGAGACGGAAGCTTCTCAAAGGACCGAGTTAAACGAATAATAGAATAGCTTTGAGTGGGAAGCCTTCCGTCTGGAAGGCTTTTTTTTTGAGGGGGTGGCGATGAAGAAAGTGAGCGTTCTCGATATCAGGCGGATGAAGGCGGAAGGCGAGAAGATAGTGATGATAACGGCATACGAATACGCGTTCGCGAAGATATTCGATCCTCTTGTGGAGATCATTCTGGTGGGCGATTCCCTGGGGACCGTTGTCTACGGTTACGATACTACTCTTCCCGTCACGATGGAGGACATGATAAGGCATACCCAGGCGGTTGCCAGGGGGCGAAACAGGGCCTTTCTGGTGGCTGACATGCCCTTTATGAGCTTCCAGGTATCGGTTGACAGAGCTGTGGAGAACGCCTGCCTCCTGGTGAAGGAAGGCGGTGCCGAAGCAGTGAAGCTGGAAGGGGGCGTGAGCGTGTTCAATACGATAGAGAGAATCACTTCGTTCGACATACCTGTGATGGGACATGTGGGGTTGACTCCTCAATCCATTCACCGCATGGGCGGTTACAGGATACAGGGAAAGGAAGAAGAGGCGCGGAAGAAGCTTCTCGAGGACGCGAAGGCGGTAGAAGAGGCTGGGGCGTTCTCCGTTGTTCTCGAGGGCATCCCTGCGGAGGTCGCCGCGGAGATAACCGAATCGTTGTCCATACCGACCATAGGCATAGGCGCGGGACCTCACTGCGACGGTCAGGTCCTGGTCATGCACGACCTTCTGGGCCTTTTCTTCGATTTCACCCCGAAGTTCGTGAAAAGGTACGCGGATCTCAAGCCTGTGATCGAAAGAGCGGTTTCAGACTTCGCCAGAGAAGTCAAGGAAGGAAAGTTTCCAGACAAGGAGCACTCCTTTTTCCTGGAGGGCAAGTGATGGAAATTGTGAGGGAACCCGAAGAGATGCAGAAATTGGCGGACAGGTTCCGCTTCGAAGGGAAGAGAATAGGACTGGTTCCAACCATGGGTTATCTTCATGAGGCGCATCTTTCGCTTGTCAGGAAGGCGAAGGAACACGCGGATGTGGTCGTCGTTTCAATATTCGTGAATCCCACTCAGTTCGGTCCCGGCGAGGACTTCGAGCGTTACCCCAGGGACGAGGAGGGCGACAGGAAGAAGCTGGAGGCGGAGGGCGTGGACGTGCTGTTCTCCCCATCTGTTGAAGCCATGTATCCCCGGGGATATCAGACGTATGTGGAAGTTACGGAGGTTTCCAGAGGGCTTTGCGGTGACTTCAGGCCCGGCCACTTCAGAGGGGTTGCCACCGTTGTTGCGAAGCTATTCAACATAGTGAAGCCTCACGTGGCGGTTTTCGGCGAGAAGGACTATCAGCAGCTCATCGTTTTGAAGAGGATGACGGAAGACCTCAACTTCGACGTGGAAATAATCCCCGGCGAGCTGATAAGGGAAAAGGATGGACTGGCCATGAGCTCCAGAAATGTATATCTTTCCCCGGAGGAGAGGGAACGCGCCCTCATTCTATCGAGGGCTCTTTTCACGGGAAAGGAGCTTTATGAGAACGGAGAGAGGGACGCAGAAACCATAAGAAATGCCGTAAGGGAGATGATAGAGGCCCAGGAAGGGGTGACGCTCCAGTATGTCGAGGTGAGGGACGCCGAGACGCTGGAGAAAATAGACAGGATAGAGAAGCCCGCGGTCATCGCGGTGGCTGCAATCGTGGGGCCCGCGAGGCTAATAGATAACGTAGTTATAGGGAGGTAGCCAAAGTGAAGAGGATCATGCTGAAATCCAAGATTCACAGGGCAACAGTGACCGATGCGGATCTTAACTACGAGGGGAGCATCACGGTCGACGAAGACCTGATGGATGCGGCTAAGCTGGTGGAATACGAGCAGGTCGACATCTACAACATCTCCAACGGTGCCAGGTTCTCGACCTACGTGATCAAAGGAGAGAGGGGCAAGGGAGACATATGCCTGAACGGCGCCGCCGCGAGGCTCGTATCCAAAGGAGACCTGATAATCATCTGCTCCTATTCCGTCTACGACGAGGAGGAGGTGAAGAAGCACTCCCCCGCCCTGATTTTCGTGGACGAGAGAAACAGGATCAAGTCTCTCAAAGTGGCGAATTCGTGAGCGTTTCCCTCCACTGGTAGGGTGGGGGTGATATGAAAAACGGAAATTTCCTCCTGACAGCTTCTCACCTCGTGGTCTCCCCGGAGAAAGTTTTCTCTCCAGGGGGGCTCATAATTTCCGAAGGGCGGGTGCTCTTCTCCGGAGATGCGGCGAGAGCCCGTCTGTTTGCTCCTTCTGACTTTGAGAAAGTCGATCTCCCCGAGTGCGTCGTTCTCCCGGGTTTCGTCAACGCACACACGCACCTGTGCATCCCCGAGGTTGGGAGAGACAGGGGCGGAGACTTCGTGGGCTGGATACTCGAGGTCATGAAGTGGAGACTTTTTGCCACCGACGAGGAAATGAGAAAAAACGTGAGATGCGCCCTCGAAGAATGCGCCAGGTCGGGTGTGACACTTGTGGGCGATATCTCCTACGGAATTCCGGGACAGTACGATGGGCTCGAGCAAAGAGTCAGGAGTTTCGTGGAAGTCATAGGGCTTTCTAGGGCCAGGTGGGAGGAGACTAAGGAGAGAGCGGTGGAGGTCATATCGGCAATGGGCGCAGGCGACTTTCGTCTCCGCCCGGGGCTTTCTCCCCATGGACTTTACACCACAGGCAGGGGATGCTTCGAGTGGGTGAGGGAGTATGCTGCAAGAGAAGACTTGCCCGTTCAGGTACACTTCTGTGAGTCGGTCGAGGAGATGGCTTTTTTCTCGGACGGTTCGGGTCCTCTTCAGGACAGGATTTACGGGCCGCTTGGTCTGGATATGGACGATTTCGAGCCTTACGGTGACGATCTGGTAGATGTGGCTTCGCGGATTCTCCCGCCAAAAGCGACGCTGGTGCACGGCACGTATCTGACGCCCCATCAGGTTGGAGAACTCGGGAGGAAGGGGTTCGGATTCGTGATTTGCGTTAGATCCAACAGGTTTTTGACGGGGACCGTGCCTCCGGTTTCGGAGATGATGGATGGGGGAATGCCCCTGGCCATCGGGACGGACAGCAGGGGTTCTGGCGGTACGCTGAATATGTTCGACGAGCTGAGGGCTGTGGCTGATGCCTATCACGGAAAGCTCAAAGCGTCCGAATTTTATCCCGAGCTTTTGGGGGCAGCCACGAAGGGTGGAGCGAAAATTTTGAGGTTCCACGACGTGACCGGGACGCTGGAAGAAGAGAAACGTGCCGATTTCCAGGTGCTGGAGCTTCACGCGAAAGAAAAGGCGCTCTTTTCGAGGCTCCTCGAGCTGGGGGAGCCCTCGCGTGTGCTCTCTCTTTTCGTCGACGGCAAGCCTCTGTTTGGTGGGGATGCTCTTGGATTTCCAGTATAATTGGGAGTCATGGAAAGGATAAGAACCATAGCGGTCAACAGGAGAGCCAGAAGGGACTTCGAGATTCTCGAGACCTTCGAGGCTGGCATAGTGCTGGAGGGGAGCGAGGTCAAGTCGATCCGACTTGGTAAGGTGAATATAAAGGACAGCTTCGCCAGAGTGAAGGATGGCGAGGTTTTCGTCCACAACATGCACATCACTCCGTACACTCACGCCGACAGGAGATTCGTCGACCCCGACAGGACCAGGAAGCTTCTGTTGAAGAAAAAGGAGATAAACTACCTCCTCGGCAAGACGAGGGAAAAGGGGCTCACTCTAATTCCCCTCAAGGTCTACATCAAGGGCAGATATGTGAAGCTGGAGCTTGGCCTGGCGAAGGGAAAGAGAAAGTTCGACCGGAGAGATGACATCAAGGAGCGCGAGGCTAGGAGGGAGATGGACAGAGCGCTCAAGAAGAAACTCAGATCTTGAGACTTGCCGAGGCCCCGGGCCACCGAACTACCGATATATCAAGCACGAAATTCTAAATCCGAAGCACGAAACAAATCCGAAATTCAAATGTCCAAAACATGGAATGAGAGATGATCCGTAGTTGTGTAGTTGCGTAGCTGCGTGGTTGGGTGTGGTTTTTCGCAACTACGATAACCACGCAACCACGTATCCACGAACCGTTTTTACCGCAAGTCGGTTCGTAGTTGAGTGGTTGAGTAGTTGGGTAGTTGCGCGGGTTTTACACAATCACGCAGCTACACAACCACGTATCTACGGACCAAGCTTATACTGCGTTTCGGTCATTTGAATCTGCGTATTCGAATTTGTTTTGTATTTCGTGCTTAGGATTTAGAATTTAATCAATTCCGCATTCTGCAATCCGAATTCCGAATTACCAGATGAGCAATCGCCGGCGGCTCGGAAGTTCGGTGGTTCGGATGATCGGCGGTTCGGTGATTATTTTTGCAACCAATTCCCAATTAGCTGCATCCTAAAGGGCAAAACCAAACAATAATCACAGGAGGGGAAAATATGAGCGAACACGTACCCGTCAAGGTTGGACAGGAAGTTCCCGACTTCACGATTGAGATTTACGACCCAGTCAAGGGAGATTTCGGAGAAATCAGCCTGTCTACGCTCAAATCCCAGAAGAAGTGGACCATTTTGTTCTTCTATCCCGCGGATTTCACCTTCGTTTGCCCGACGGAGCTGGCGGATCTGGCCGAAAAGTATGACGAGATAAAGGCGAACAACGGAGAGGTGATAAGCGTAAGCACCGACACCAAATACGTCCACCTGGCCTGGCACAACGACGAGAAACTCTTGGAAAACGTCAAGTTCCCAATGGGCGCCGACCCGACAGGGAAGATTTCCAGGCTCTTCGGGGTCTACGACGAGGAATCCGGGCTCGCGCTGAGGGGGACGTTCATAATCAGCCCCGATGGAAGGCTCGTGTCCTCTGAAGTGAACTTTTTCAACGTGGGCAGGAATTCGGATGAGCTGCTCAGAAAGTTCCACTGCAACACCTATCTCTCCGCGCACACCGACGAGGCCTGTCCGGCGAAGTGGACAAAGGGACAGAAGACGCTGAAGCCATCTGCCAAGCTCGTCGGGAAGGTTTACGAGGAGTTGTCCTGACAAAAAGCCCCCATCCCCCCCTTCTGGTGTAACCACCAGATAGGACCCCGGGCTTAAAGCCCGGGGTTTTTTTGTTCTTTTTCGTATTCAGGAGGCGCTTCGGAGACGAGCCTTTATCACTTCGGGCAGGAGGGGAGCTTTCTCTCAAGCCCGAACTTCCAGGTGAACCCCACCGATGCCTGAAAGTCGCCCGATTCTTCGGTGAGACCTGCCGCGACGGATGCATCTAGCAGTATCCCCAGGAAAGGAGTGGCGATTCCCCCGCGAATGAAAAGCCTGTCGTTACCGTATCTGGAAAATTCGACGCCCTCGACCTCCAGACCCACGGCTGTATTTTCTCCCGCCGGAAATATCAGACCCACCTTGTAAATGAGCACATCATCCTGTTTGGTTTCAGTAGCCTCCGGGTTACCCAGTATCGCGAAATCGGTATTCACCAGAAGCTTTACCTTATCGAATTTCTTCTCGAAAACTCCCCCGACGAAGAAGTCCGTCTGGTCCGTGCCGAATTCCTTGGTGTCGTCGGCATTGGGGAGCTTGACCGCAAATTTTATGGCGGAAACGGGAAGATGCCTGGTTTCGGTGAGAAACCTGAAGACGCCTCCTATTTTCAGGTCCCCGGAACCGTATTCGTAGGACTGGCCGTCCTGTTTCATGTAGAGGAAAGGGTAGCAGAATAGGAGCTCCACGTTTGGCGAGACTCCGATGGCCACGTCGATGATGGGAAGGTGGAATTCTTTCCTGTTCTTGTCAACCTCCTGGAAGAGGAGACGTTCTCCATGATTGTAGTCCACGGCCACTCGGATTCTCTGTTCGCCGAATGGCGTGGTGACGGGAGAGAGACTCTTCAGGGGAAACTGGAATTCCGCTCTGGATGTTCCTGTGGCGTTGACGAGATAGAGCGTAGCGAAGATGAGGGTCGCCACGGCTCTCAGGATTGCGCGTTTCATCCTATTCGACCTCCTCGAAGATGCTCCAGTCGAGAACCTTGATCTGGGGCCCTTTCACCTCTATGAGCCCTTTTTCTGTCATCCTTTTCAACATCCGGGAGAATGTCTCTGGAGCGGCGTGGATTTTGGAAGCAATTACCGATTTTTCCACGTCGAATCTGATGACCTGACCGTCCCCCGGTGGAATTCCCTCTTTCTCTGCGGTTTCTTTGAGGAATTTGATGAATCTCTCTTCCACGTCTCTAAGCGTCAGATCTTCCACCAGGTCTACCATGCGCCTGAGCCAGATGGAGAGAGACCTGAGTATTTGCAGACTCAGCTCGTGGTTTTCTTTCAGGGCGGAGAGCAACTCTTTTTTGGGGACGAAAACCAGCGTGGTGTCTGTGAGGGTCCTGCACGATGCGGGGTACTCGTTTCCTCCGAAGACCGCTGCCTCGGCGAAGGTGTGGGGCGGTTCGACTATGTGGAGTATCTGTTCCTTCCCCTCGTATGACGTCTTGAAAACGGCGACCTTTCCTTCGACGACGGCGTAGAACCCCTTTGCTTTTTCGCCTTCTGAGAAGATGAGGGTTTTTCTGGGGAATTTGACGAGTTTCGAAAACGACGAGACGAGTTCCAGGTTTTCAGGGCTTATGCCCTCGAAAATGGGTGTTCTTTTCAGGTAGTCCCTTACATTCATGAGATGAAATTTACATCAAATGGGCGCCAATTACCAGAGCAGATGCGCGTTTCCTATTCTCACCCGGGAAAGCCCCGCGTCCCTTGCTGCTTTGAGAGCATCCATCGCGAGTTTCCTGGGCGTTCTCGGAAGATCTTTCATCGCGTGTCTCGGGTAGAAGGCGAGAAGTGAATAAGGGATGTTCGGGTCGAGGGAAGCTATGAACCTGGCGATTTTACCCACCTCTTCGGCTTCTACATATCCCGGCACGAGGAGAGTGGACGCCACGACTGGTGGCGGTTCGGGCCTTTCGGGGATGTTCGAGGCAGCTTCTTCGAATGCTCTGAATGAGGGAGCTTTTTTCTGGCCCGTCAGCTTGACGTAGAGGTTGTCGGACCACGCTTTCAGGTCGAATTTCAGACATCCTCCCGACGTGAGGACCAGTGGGGCGATCCTCTTCAGGTGTTCGATGCTCAGAAATCCGTTGGTTTCGAGGCATATTCTCAGAATTCTGCTTTTTCTGTTTTCAAAAGCCCTCTGTGATGCCTCGATGATGAAGTCCATCTGCGGCGTGGGGTCGCCCCCGAAGTAGCATATGCAGGCCGTGTCCTCTCGCAGAATGGAAGGGATGTGATCCGGCGAGTGAGAAGGGCGTTTGCGTTGCGCCAGGTTCTTGTAAGAGGCGTTCTGACAGAAGAGACAGTTGAGCGAACAGGCTCCCATGAACACGGCGAGGTTGAAGTAGCCGTGTTCTGGCCCGTCCCTGTATGAATAATCCGGAAATCCAGCTCCGGTTCCCCCCGCGCAGACCCAGTCGGCCACGCAGTTGGTCGGGAGGGGGTCGAAATACCATTCGTAGACGCCTTCTCCCGCTTTCCCAGCGTGCGAGATGGTTCCGTCTGCGTTTGCTTTCTTCAGGCCGCAGAAACCGGGTTCTCCCTTTGTTATGACGCAGCGCGATCCGCAGCCGGTGCAGACAGTTCCCCCCTTGTTTCTCGGAGGGTAAGCGGGAAGCCCGAAGGGCTCTCTGGTTTCCCGGTGGGATGTCAGATTGGACTCGGTCCTGTCCGGCCGGGAGACGGCGCACTCGTAACATTCTCCCACCGAGCGCGACAGAAACCTCACTTCTTTTTCGCAAACGGGGCACTGGGGCATGTTTTTAGTTTAGCAGGAAGAGACAATGTAATAGGGGTGTTTGTTTAAATACGCCATTGCGGATTTCGGATTGCAGATTTCGGTATTTTACGTCCCACATTCTGCAATCCGCAGTCCGAATTCCGAAATACCGGTGGTGGCTATAATTGCACCCACACGTTTTTGACCTGGGTGTATTCTCTTATGACCTCGAAGCCCCCTTCCCTGCCGTATCCGCTCTGCTTGTAGCCGCCAAACGGGGCTGAGGGGGCCATCGGCAGGTAGGTGTTCACCCAGACCGTTCCGGCTTTCAGCTCCCGAGTTATCCTGTGGGCTTTCGCCACGTCCCTGGTCCAGATACCCGCTGCGAGACCGTATATCGAGTCATTCGCTATGGCGACTGCTTCTTCTTCCGTCCTGAATTTGATTATGGTGGCAACGGGCCCGAAAATTTCCTCGCAGGCGATTTTCATGTCGTTTCTGGCGTCGGCGAAGACAGTGGGCAGGAAGTAGAATCCCCTTGAGAGCGCGGGATCATCTGGCCTCTTACCGCCGCACAAAAGCTTTGCTCCCTCTTCTATTCCCGCTTTCACGTAGGATTCGATTCTGCTTCTGTGCTCCTCTGTAATGAGAGGTCCTATGACGGTGTCCTCGTCGAACGGGTCTCCCACCTTCAGAGCCTTTGCCCTTTCGACGAATTTTTCCACGAACTCTTCGTAGACGCTTTCCTGAACCAGTATCCTGGAGCCGGCGACGCACATCTGACCGGCGTTGCTGAATATGCCAGGAACTGCCCTTTTCACCGCCAGGTCGAGGTCCGCGTCTTCGAAGACTATGTTGGGGGATTTTCCGCCAAGCTCTAGAGTCACCTTCTTGTGATTCACGGTGGCGGCTTTCGCAACTAACCTTCCGGTCTCGGTAGACCCTGTGAAGGCGATTTTGTCCACGCCTGGGTGTCCTGCCAGGGCGGCTCCGGCTTCTTCACCGTATCCCTGAACCACGTTCACCGCACCATCCGGGAATCCCGCCTCCTTTATCAACTTTGCCAGCTCGACTGCCGTTATGGGAGTCTGTTCGGCGGGCTTCAAAACCACGGTGTTTCCCGCAGCCAGCGCCGGCGCTATTTTCCACGCCGCCATCAGGATCGGGTAGTTCCAGGGTATTATCGCCCCACAAACTCCCAGCGGCTCCACGAGGGTGTAGTTGAAAAATCTTCCGGGGACTTCAATCGTGTTCCCGCGGATTTTGCCCGCGACTCCCGCGAAGAACTTGAAGTACTCGGCGGTGCTCCTCAAATCCACGGCGAGGGCTTCTTTGAAGGGTTTTCCGTTGTCCTTCGACTCGAGCTCTGCGAGGCGCTTCGCTTCTCTGTTTATGAGCTCGGAAAGCTTGAACAGAAGTTCCCCTCTGCGAAAGCCGGAGAGCTTTTTCCACTCTTTGGACTCGAAGCAGGTCCTGGCAGCGTCCACCGCCCTGTCCACGTCTGCTCCAGTTCCTCTCGCCACGCGCGCCAGGACCTCGCCAGTGGCGGGGTTTACCGTCTCGAAGTAATCTCCTCCTGATGGTTCTGTATCTTCACCTCCTATGAAGTGGAGAACTCTTTCCATTTCCTCCTCCCGAACTCATTGGTCAATTTATTACTGTTTTTGCTGAGCCGGTTTCTTGTATACCTTTCTCCTGAAAAGATTGCCCTTCACGGAAGTTATTCTGTCCAGGAACAGTATCCCATCCAGGTGGTCTATCTCGTGCTGGATCACCACCGCCTCGAAGCCTTCCGCCTCGATGACGGTCTGATTGCCGAACCTGTCGAGTCCCTCAACGAGAATCCAGGTCGCCCGCTCCACGTTGCCCGTGTAGTCGGGCACGCTCATGCAGCCCTCACGAACCACCTGCCGTCCCCTCCTGGAGAGTATCGTTGGGTTGATTATGACCGTTAGCCCGTGGTGCGAGTTGGCTTTTTTGTGTTTGGAGACGTCGAACACGATTATTCTCTTCTGCTCGCCCACCTGGGGCGCCGCGATTCCCACTCCGCCTGGGGATGAGTACATCGTTTCTATCAGGTCATCGATGAGGTTGCTGATCTCTTCGGTGACCCATTCGACTGGATGCGAGACTTCCTTGAGCCGGGGGTCCGGGTATTTGAGTATCTCCCTGATGGCCATTCTTTCACAGTTCCATGGTTTCTATTGGTTTTAGCGTTATGTTCACGTTCAGGTCTTTCTTGACCTCTTCCAGGACCCCCTGAAGCTCATCCATGTCGACTTCCTCCGGAATGTCTATTTCCATTATCATCACGTAAATGGGTCTCTCCTTCTCGCCCACAAGATGCGTGTGGAGATCCGTTATGTTTACTCTCCTGGCGGCTAACTCGGTGGAGACCCTGTACACGATTCCAGGCCTGTCTGCTCCATATACGGAGAGAATGTATGGGTGTCCCTTGTATCCTCTCTCGTGGCAGACGTCCTCGTCCCTGACCGTGGTGACCGAGATGGTTAGCCCCTCCAGTTTTAGCTGCGCGAAGGCTTTTTCGAACTCCTCGGTGGTGTTGAACTTCTCGTGGAACACGATCAGAATCATCGCGAACTGGCCGGCCAGAATCGTGCAGGAGGAATCCTCTATGTTGCATCCCAGTTCATAGAGGACCTTGCTGACCGAGGCGACTATGCCCGGCCTGTCCTTTCCTATCACGCTCACGGAAAAGTGGCCCATACCTCACCCCTTCTCATTTTTCAGACAAATATAACACAAAATAACGGCGCAGATGGGACGAACATACGAATCACGAGCCACCGAACCGCCGAGGCTCCGAGGGTTCGTGGATACGTGGTTGCGTGGTTATCGTGGTTGCGAAAAAGCACCCAACCACCCAGCCACTCAATTACGCGCCTACGAACCATCACTCCGCCATCCGAATTCCGAATTGGCGGATTGACATCCGGCGGCGGTTCGGAGCTTCGGATGTTCTGATGCTCGGTTGCTCGGAGGTTCGGCGGTTCCGAGGTTCGTTGCCTTAGGTGATGAATTTCCTTGAATTTCAAAACGTCCGGTGCTAATTTTTAACAATTACGGATTTCCCGGATTTGCGGATTTTCGAAACTCAGGCGGGGTGGTGATGAGGCGGATTCAAATTTTGCTGGCAGCGGCTGTTTTTTTCCTCGTTCTTTCTGCCGGTTCGGTTCTGGCTACATCGGCGAAGGTGGCGATACTTCCATTCGATGGTATATCTCAGGAAGACATATCCTTCATCCTGAAGGCGGTGCCCAGGCTTCTAAAATCCAGGATTCAGGCTTTGACCGGCGAAGAGGTCCTCCTGACCGAGCGGGAGGGTCTTGAGAAGCTGGCTCCCGATTACGTCGTCACGGGAACTGTTACCAAGCTTGGCGGCGCGTATTCCGTCGATGTGGTGGTTTCCGACTCCTCTGGGAAGAAAGTCGCCGGCTCGTTCGTGACAGCGAAGGACGAAAACGGGATAATATCCG
The DNA here is from genome assembly GCA_964429585.1 of uncultured bacterium. Lineage (GTDB taxonomy): Bacteria > Desulfobacterota > Deferrimicrobia > J040 > J040 > CAYSCN01. The sequence continues at coordinate 56,989 of CAYSCN010000009.1, forward strand.
GCCTCGACTCGCTCGCAGCCGACCTGGTAGGGAAAATTCCAGCCTTCGCAGTTCGAGCTCCAGCGAAGGCAGAATATGCGAAAGAAGAAAGGCCGGCTGGGGCTGCTGCTTTACCTCTTCCCGGCAGGGAGATTTCTTCCGCTTCACCTGCCGCGGCTGAGGGAAAAACAGAGGATGAATTCAGGTCCATAAAGAGACTGAAGATTCTGGGAGAGCTCCCAGGAGAGATAATAAGGGTCGCCGCCGGTGAGGCGGACGGAGACGGGAAGGTTGAGGTTGCATTTTCTTCGGTCAACAGGCTCTTCATATACAGGTTTGACGGGGAGGAACTGAGAAGGATTTACTTCATGGACAGGGAAAAGGGTGCCGAAATCCTGAACCTGAACTTTTTCGACCTGGAAGGGGACGGGAAGGAGGAGCTGATAGTAACGGAGAAAAGCGGCGATTTCCTCCAGAGCTTCATCCTCGCCTGGAGGGATGGCAGGTTCAGGGTGATAGCCAAAAAACTTCCTTATTATTTCAACGTTCTCGATGATTTCCGAGGGAAGAGGGTTCTCGCAGGTCAGAGGATGGGGTTCGGTACTGCATACGTTGACAGGGCTCACGTCCTTTCCTGGAACGGGAGCGGATTCGAGGAGAAGGAAAAGATAAAGATGCCCGAGTCGGGTGAGTTCACGGCGGGAATCATTAACGTAAACGCGTTGAGGTTCAAGGGCGAGCAAAGGCTTGTGTGGCTCGACGAATACGAGAAACTGAAGGTGTTCGATTTGAACGGAAAGCTCCTTTTCAAGAGCAAGGAGGCCTACTCAGGTGCCCTGCTCTCGTTTATAATACCGAGCGAGCCTTTGAAGCTGGAGGGACACACTAATTTTTACGTGAAAGGGAGGGTGGTAAAGGTCGGAGAAAAACAGGGTTTGCCTCTTCTGCTTGTCAGATTTGCTCCCGAGCCTGCCCTGATTAAGAGCGTGAGAAAATTCGACTGGTCGAAGCTAGAAGTTCTGGAATGGGACGGGATTTCCTTTGTGGAAAAGGCTTCCAGCGAAAAGGTGTCGGATTTGATGACGGACTTCGCAGTTATGGATGTAGGGGAGAAGAAGTATATTGTCGCTCCGGTCGTGGAGACGACGACTTTTGGGACTGTTGCCGAGACCTCTAAACTACTGCTTTTCATTTTAGAATGAGCTGGAAAGGGTTAATATATGGAGAATAAAAACTTGACAATCCCTTGCGCGAATGGTATTTATCCAGAAAAAAACGCGGTTTTTTTTCTGGCACCGCAGGCGAAAAAGGAAGGCGGTGAATACACATCTTAAACTGGGAGGGGGTGATAGAAGGGAAACCGAGGTTTTCGTCGTTAATTGCAAGCGTCATCAAACCAACTCAAATTTCAAGGAGGGGAAGTTATGAGAAGATTTTGGCTGATTTCTCTCGTAGTTGCTCTGGCAGTGCTTCTGACACTTCCGGCTTTTGCCGAGCACGACATTGGCGGTTTCATCAGGATCAAGGGATGGGTTTCAAACTTTGGCCCGAACGCGGGCTACATTGAGGGGTACAACACCTCTTTGAAGAATCAGCTGTCGAAAGATCCCAGCACGACGTCTTTCGTGGAGGAGAGGGCGAGACTGAAATTCAAATTCAAAGGAAATGAGTACGTAACCGGTATCGCTTACTTCGAGCTCGACCAGGACTGGGGTGGTTCCGCCTATACGAACGGCCGTAACGTTGGCGGTGCTCTCGAAGCGGACACCACGAATCTGGAAACAAAGAACCTCTACATCGATTTCAGGGTGCCCGATACCACTCTTGCCCTTCGCGCGGGTGTTCAGAACGTGACGGATGCCTATGCTGGAACGATTGTCGGCGTGGCTGATATGGCCGGGGTGTTCGGAACCTACAAGATCGACCCCGTTTCCTTCCGTTTCGGCTGGGCGAAGTGGTGGGAAAACGACAGGACTCAAGCTGACGACGTTGATTTTTATCTCCTGGAAGGTAAGTTTACGCCTGTGGAAAACTTCAAACTCGGTCTCAACCTTTACCTGATCAAGGATGGTGTTGGTGCTGACGGGTATGTGGATAAAAGAGAAAAAGGAACTGGCGGTGGCACGATTCCTGTTGGTCAGAGAGGGCCTGCTCTTGCGTGGACACCTGCGGAGATCGATGTCAGAGGGAAAGCATCTCTCTATTACGTCGGTTTTGACGCGTCCTACAAGCTCGACGTTGCGACGATCAGCGGGTTCTTCTTCTACAACTTCGGAACTTTCGACAAGGCAGCACTTGGTGGGACCAAGGACCTGGACGTTGGCGGTTTCGCTGCCGATCTCAGAGCCGATGCGAAGCTCGGCCCCGGCAAGGGCTTCATTGAGCTTCTCTACGTCTCCGGCGACGACAACCCGAACGACGACTCCTACGACAGCATCCTGACCGCCAGCAACTACAACCTGGCTGCTTCCTTCTACTACAGAATGGACACTCAGATTCTTCTTCCCAACGGCGACGACATCAACTCCTCGCCAGCTCTTGCTTACGACGTCGCCAACAAGGGAAGAGGTCTTCTCGCAGTGGCAGCTGGATACAGCATGAAGCTGACGGATGACCTCACCGGGAAGATAGGGGTCGGTTACATGCAGGATGCGGAGAAAGATTACGCGAACACTGACCCATTCGGTGGAACTGTGAGGAAGGCCGGGCAGGAAGCGAGCGCGTTCGAGATCAACGCGAAGGTCAACTACCAGATTACCAAGGGGCTCACGTTCGGTCTCTATGGCGCCTACGCTTCGCTCTCCGATTACTATGCGGGCTCCACGGCTGATGAGGCTGATGACCTCTACATGACCTACGCCAGGCTCCAGCTCAAGTTCTGATCGAACTCGAGCGCTAAATCGGACTGAAAGGCGGTTCCCTGAAGGGAACCGCCTTTTTTGTGGTTCTCACCGTCCTCATACACTTGAGGAAACCTCCCGCCTTCGGTGTTAATCTAAATATATGAGTCAAAAAAGCACGGTGAGGGTGATGAGATGAGGAGACTAAGGGGTAATGTTATAGCTACGATGGTCGTGATGGTGCTGGCTGGTTTTTTGTTCGTTATCAATACTTCGGAGGTTTCATACGGCGGATTTCTGACCGTTGCGGGGATAGGAGGGGATGGGAACGTCTATCTCGACATAGAGATTGAAAAGGTGGAACTGGACAGGACAGAGCTTGCCCGGGGCGATACCCTGAACGTGAAGGTTACTATCAGGAACAGGGGAGACATGGCGATGAGCCAGGCTCAGCTTTTTCTCATAGCCGGTGAGAAAGTGGTGGAATCCAGGCTCGTTGACCTTTATCTTTTCGGCGTCGATGAAAGGCAGGTGGTGACGATATCGTGGAACACCGGGGATGTGGAACCTGGCGAGTATCAGCTGAGAGTTGAAATTCCGATAATCCCCGATGCGGACGAGTTCGACAACGAATACACGGTGCCGGGGAAGGTCATCATCAGGTGAGTGACTGGTTCGGTGGTTCGTTGTCTCGTAATTGCGTGGTTGAGTGGTTGAGTAGTGGCGTTTGATTTTACGCAATCACGCATCTACGCATCTACGTAACCACGGACCATCTGTGCTCAGATGCGGAGGTTCGGTGGTTCGGAGGTTCGTTTTTTCACGGTTTATTCAAAAATTCCATCAACCTACGCGCGTTGCGGGGTGCCGATGCTCCCACGTCGTTGTTGAAATAAACGTACACTTCATTGCTTTCGCACTTTCTCACGGCTTCTGCTATTTTTCTCAGCTCCTCGTCGCTGTAATCGTAGGCGTACCACTTCGTAATTCCGTGAAGCCTGAGATAGGAGAATTCGGGACACCCGAAAATGTATCCGGGGATGCCCTCGAATCCTGGCGCGCTCACTGCCACCATCGCGATACCCGAATCCGTGAGGGTTTCTCTCGTTTCATCATCGAACCAGGAGATGTGGCGGAATTCCACGGCGTTTTTGAAATGGCTCGAAAGGGAGGAAGCAAGAAGCCTCATGAAATCGTGATCTTTTTTCACCGATGGTGGGAGTTGAAACAAAACTGCCCCGAGTTTGTCACCGAGAATCTCGATGGTCTCGTAAAATTCCCTCAGGTAGCCCTCGCAGTCTCTGAATTTCTTCAGGTGTGTTATGATTCTCGGGGCTTTAATGGCGTAAATGAATCCATCGGGAGCTTCCTTTAGCCACCTCCTGACCCTTTCTTTCTTCGGGAAGTTGTAGAAGGTGGAATTTAGCTCGACGGTGTTGAATTTAGATGAGTAGTATGAGAACCATCCTGACTGGGGAAGTTCGTTCGGGTAAAAAACTCCCTTCCAGGCTCTGTAGAACCAGCCGGAGCAACCGACCCGTATCGTTTTACCCCTTTTCCCGCTCACTTCCCGAACAGTTTCTTTATGCCCTTAAGTCCCTCTTCTATCTTTTCCCTTGCTTTTTCAGGATTTTTCAGGGATTTGACCGCTTCCTTCACGGCTTTCTTCTGAAGCTCCTTTGCCAGAGAGTCGAGAATTTTTTTCAGTCCTCCCTCTGGACCGAGCCTGAAGGGTCCTTCGAGTGACATCCTTTTTATCTGCAGGGGGTTTTTCTCAGCTATCTTCGGGGCGAAAAATTTCACGTTTTCAATCGTGATCCTAGAAATCGTCACGTGGATGGGCTTTTTCTCTCCCGGGGTCCGGGGTTTTTGGGAGCTCGCTTTTTTCCTTTTTTTGCCCCCGAATGCTTCAGTCACGTTGGTTCTTACGCCCGAGCGTTCTACCCTGAAGGTCAGATCCCTGAGTTTGAGTTCCTCGATGTTTATTTTTTTGTCGATCAGCTCTCTGAGAGATACCCTGGTGAAACCGTTTCCGAGGATGAGCATCTCGTTGCTGTTGAAACCCTCCGGATTAAATATTTTCAGATTTTCGATGGTCAGTTCGCCGGAGAAAAGCCCCACGTGGACTCTCTCCACTTTCCCACCGGACGCGAGTTCTCTCGCGAGAAGGCGATTCACCGCATCGGTGACCATTGTGTCGCCGTAGGTTGCTATCGTGACGCCGAAGGCGACTATCGCGAGTATCACGACCACCAGGACTCCTATCGCTTTTTTCACGCTCACCCTCCTTTTCCGGGATATATTTATAATACACTTTTTCACCGCCCGTTTAATTCAAGCACGAAGCACTAAATTCGAAACCCTACAAATCCGCCAATTCAAAATACAAATGTCCCAAACATATCCGGAGAAATGGTCTGTGGTTGAGTAGTTGCGTAGTTGGGTGGTGGGGTGTTGTTTCTCGCAACCACGATAACCACGCAACCACGCATCCACGAACCCTCGGCGGCTCGGTGGTTCGAATCTACCTGAATATTCCCCTCGCCAAAGTCGCCCCCACGAATATCCCGCACGAGGCGAGAACTATGCTCGCTCCGGTGGATGCGTTGGCGAGGAGCGAGAGGTACGTTCCAAAAAGTCCGGATGCCAGGCTGAATAGGATCGATAGGTAGAACATGCGTGTCATGGAGCGACTCACGACTCTCGCCGAGGCTGCAGGGACTATCAGGATTGCGGAAACCAGGAGAATCCCCACGCTCTTTATCGATACTGTTACCACCAGCGCGAGGAAGAAGGAGAAAGCGTATTTCAGAAGCTGGAGATTTTTCACACTCGTTTCGGCGTAGCTTTCATCGACCCCGATAAGTACCAGGTTATCGAAATTAGAAACCAGAAAGGCGAGGATGACCGCGAACAGGATTGCCGTGATGAGCAGGTCCTTTGGACCCACCAGGAGAATGTCACCGTAAAGAAAGGAACGGAAGTTAGCGAATATGTTCTTTGTGGACGAGACCAGAAAAATTCCTATCGATACGGAGAATGCGAAGATGACACCTATTATCGTGTCGTAGGACGCGCCGGTCCTTTTTCCCAGAAAGATCACGAGAAGTCCCATCAGGATTCCGAAGGCGATGATGGTCACCAGGGGGTCGATTCCCAGCAAAAGGCCCAGCGCAACGCCTGTGAAGGCGGAGTGGGAAATGGCATCGCTGAAAAAAGCCATCCTGTAATTGACCACGAACGGTCCCAGCATGCCGCACAGAAGACAGATAAGGAGTATTTCAGCCAGGGGGAACTTGAGCAGCTCGAATATTCCCGGATCCAGGTTCAAGACTCTGACCCCTCCTTTCCGTTTTTTCCCCCGTGCCTGCAGACTGAATCGTGTTCATCTCCGTGGAGGTAGAGCGATGAGTGAGGGCCAAAGAGGGAAAGAAGGTTTTCCCTGCTCATGATTTCCACCGGGAGCCCTGAGCATTTGATGGTTTTGTCGAGGCATATGACGCTGTCGGCGTGTCTCGTGACGACGGAGAGGTCGTGAGATACGAGAACTATCGTTTTCCCGGTGGCTTTCTGTATGTCTTCAAGCAGCTCGCAGAAGAGTTCCTCGCCGGCTATGTCGATACCCGAGGCTGGTTCATCGAGCAGCAGGACCTCGGGCTTGTCTGAGAGCGATCTGGCGAGAAGAACTCTTTGAAGTTCTCCTCCCGACAGTTCTGCCAGTGTCTTGTCTATGAGGTGTTCACCCCTGACCCGGTAGAGAAGGCTTTCGAGCTGTTTTCTCCTCTTTCTTCCTGTTCCCAGCAGAATCGGCTTCCCCGTTCCCAGAGACAGGAATTCGCAAACCGAAAGGGGCGTGCCTGGCTCGATTGCCAGATGCTGGGGGACGTATCCTATTTTGGGGTCGTTCACTTCCGTTCCTGCGGGAGTCAGAATTTTTATCTTTCCCCGATAGGGGATCGTTCCCATGATGCACTTGAGGAGGGTTGTCTTTCCGGCGCCGTTTGGGCCGATTATGGCGGTGAGTTTCCCGGATTCTATGGTGACGTTCACGTCCTCGAGAATGGTCTTTCCGCTGAGCGAGACGGAGAGATTTTCGATTTTTATCGTGTAGCTCATGGTTTTCTCATTTTAATAGGCCCTGTGATTTTTTCCACGATTTTGACGAGCCACTCGGCGTATTCCCACCCTTTTTCGAACTGTGGCGGCAGAACGCTGATCGTTACAAGGGGAGAGTTAAGAATAGTAGCGATCTTCTCCATTGTCTTTTTCCCGGATCGGGTTTCGGCTATTACCACGAGTCTGCCGTCGAATTTTTTTCCCCTGTTTATCACGGAGAACAGGTCTCTGGGAGAAGGTGGGACACCGTGCCGTTTCTGGGCGTGTCCCACCACCGTTATTCCGAACCTCTTGCAAAACCCGTCTAGTCCGTCGTGGTAGGTGATTACTCCAAGTTTGCCGACGCCAGAGAGAATTTCTTCTATCTTCCTCTCCACCTTGCGCAGGGCCTCCTGGAAATTCGAGAGATTAAGGGAGATTTTTTTCTTTTCCCCGGGGAAGAGACCGGTTAGTTCATCGGCTATTGTCTCGAGTTCCAGGGAAACCGATTCCGGATTCAGCCAGGTGTGGGGGGTTACCTGACCTTTGTCAGTTGTCGAGTCGAACAGCTCGTCGAACGTGAATACGAAAGGGGCGTTTCTGTTTACGTTCCTCAATCGACTGATTTCTATCAAATTTTCGACTTTTCCGTTTCCCAGCACGAGTTTTGCCCTTTTAAGCAGGGAGAGGGTGGATGGGGTAAGGGAGAAGGCGTGGGGGTCGCTGCCTGGAGGAATCAGGGTTTTCACTTCTACGCCGGGAACTCCCTCGAGCAGGATTTTCGCGTACGAGGCGTAAGGGGTGAGAGTGGCCAGAATCAGGGTCCTGTCTGCTGCTTTCGCCTGGAGAATCCCTGTGCTTGAGAAGAGAAAAAAAACGAAGCACGCTGCTTTGGCCAAATGCCGTGGCTTTTTTTTATGTTTCATGACCTCTGCGAGACGAGTTCGAGAAGTATTCCGATGAGCTCGTCGCTTCTCACGGGTTTTGGTATTATTCTGTCGACTCCGTGGAGGGATGCATGGGAGGCCTCAATGAAGCTTCCCCAGCCAGTCAGCATGATTACGGGGATTTTTCTGTCGAGCATCTTCGTCTTTCTCGCGATTTCGAATCCGTTCACAGCGGGCATTCCCAGATCCGTGATGACGACTTTCTTCTTTGTGTTTTTGTCCTTCTTCAGGGAATTTTCCACTGATTCCAGACCCGTTTCGGGATCTCCGAAGGCGTGGACGACGCAACCTCTTGCCCGGAGTATTTCTTCGAGGGATGCTCTTATGCCGTCGTCGTCCTCGAACAGGAATACTTCCACTCCCGAGAGGCTTCCCGCCGAGGTGGCGACATCCTGTTTCTCCTGGTGAGTCGTTTCTCTCGCGACGGGGAACGTGATTGTGAAAGTGGTCCCCTTGCCGGGTTCGGAGTCTATTTCGATGGTTCCCCCGTGTCGCGTGATTATCCCGTAGACCGTGGACAGGCCAAGCCCCGTTCCCCGGTCTCCCTTGGTGCTGAAGAAGGGTTCGAACGCCCTCTGCCTGACTTCCTCGGACATTCCTGTGCCCGTATCGGAGAACTCCACCCGCACGGAGTTGTAGACGCTGGATGTCTTGATCGTGATCTCTCCCCCATCGGGCATCGCGTCGACGGCGTTTATTATCAGGTTGATGAAAGCGTCCTTCAGTTCGCCCTCGTTGCCCTCGATCATCCTCAGGTTTTTATCCAGGTTGAGCGTGACCCTGTTGTGGATTCCACGGGATTCTGCCATGTTTTTCCACCTGGGGGAGGTTATCTCCACGGATTCCCGTATGACGCTGTTCAGGTTCACGGGTTTGAACCCGTGGGCGTCTCTCTTGTAGAAGGTTTTCAGTTTATCGACCGTGTTGGAGCCCTTGATGGCGGCGTTTTCTATGACGTCCAGCTCTTTCAGAATCTCCTCGTCTTTCACTTTCATTTTCAAGAGTTCCGTTCTCATCGATATGGCGGTCAGGATGTTGTTGAAGTCGTGGGCGATTCCCGAGGCGAGCTTGCCAAGGGCTGTGAGTTTCTCGGCCTGCCTCAGGTGCTCTTCCATCTTCTTAACCTGCGAGACGTCTTTGGATATGCCCACCGTTCCCGCTTTGTTCCCGTTTTCGTCGTACAGGGTTGCGACGGAGATGAGGACGTCCACGAGGGTTCCATCCTTTTTCTTCAACCTGCTGTTGAAGTTCCTGATCCGTCCACCGTTCTTACGCATTGCTTCTCCCACTCTCCGGGCCTCTTCCAGTGAGGGGTAGACCAAAGCAACGTGCCTGCCCACCAGCTCTTCTTCCGTGTATCCGAGAAGCTCCTGGGCTCCCCTGTTCAGAAAGACGATGTTGCCCCTGGCGTCTGCGGATATGATGCAGTCTGGAGATGAGTCGAGGAGCGTTTCCAGGTAGTCGGACGTCTCCTTGGCTTTTTTCAGGCTCTCGCTCAGTTTTTTCTCTATTTCTCTCTCTTTTGTTATGTCGTGTATCAGGTGGACGGTTTTCTCTACTTCACCCGCTTCATTCAGGATGGGCGAGACCTTCACGCGAAAAACGCCGGGAACCTGGAAATTCTCGTAGAACGACTCGACGGGTTTTTTTTCCCTCATACACTTTTTGTGTTCGCACTCGAGGGAGGGGTATTTGTCGCACCCGAAAAGCTCGTAGCACTTCTTTCCTATGGTTTCTTCCCGGGAAAGTCTGTGTCTCACCAGAAATATCTCGTTGCAGTTGACGATGTGAAAGTCCTTGTCGAGTATGAAGATCATGTCCGAAATGGAGTTGAAGGTGTGCTCCCACTCGTTTCTGCTCTTGAGCACGTTCATGAACATGGTAGCGTTGTGGATTGTGCTGCCCAGCTGCGAGGCCACGGCTGCTCCCATTTCCACGTCGGGTGGAGTGAACTTTCTCTCCGGATTCGATTGGACCATTACTATGAGGCCCACTGACTCGCCGTGCTGAACGACGGGAAGGAGCAGTATGTGCTCCGCTGAAAACTCCTTTAGGGTTTTCCTTTCGTGAGGCGTCAGGTTGTGGTTTGTGGCGTGATTGAGTAGAAGGGGTTTTTTGGTTATTAGAGGCCTGGACAAGTTCGGGTAATCCTGAACCCTGAAGACGCGTCCTCTCCTCACGAAAGGTTCTTTTTCCGTGGAGCTGAAAAGGAGCACTCCTTCGTCGCTTTTTTCCACTTTGAGTATTATTCCGCAGCGCGAGATCCTGAAGAATTCCCGTATTTCCCTCACCAGGAGCCTCATGGCGTGGTTCACGTCGAGAGTGGATGACACCAGCGTGCTGAGTTTCAGGAGCCAGGAAATTCTCCTTTTTTCCTCGAGCAACTCTCCCATCGTATTGAACAGGCTCGCCTTGTTCAGCTGGCTTTCCACCGCCACGGAAGCCAGCTCCGAGAACGGGTTGATCATCCGGGTGAGTTTTTTGAAATATTCTTCATCCAGTGGTTCGAACAGGTGGGCTATGAAGTTGACATCCTTCCCGAAAGGATAGATGGGGATTACGATGAGTTTTTCGAGCCCCAGTGACCCGAGGAGAGGGAGAAGCGTCTTTTCGAGCTTTTTCTGATAGAAGGTGAAGCCAAAATGCCAGTCCTTCGAGAAGGTTCCGTTCACCTGAATGGGTACGTTCTTCAACGACTCCAGGGTGTGGATTTTCTCACGGAGCTCTGGGGTTCCCATGACTTCTTCAAGCTTGAGGAATTCGTCCTCTTTCCGGTAGAGGAGGGTTAACCTGCTCTCGAAGAGGGATGCGGATACCTCGGCGATCTTGTTCACGGTTTCCCTGAGCTCCTTCCTCGCGAAGGAGGGCGTCGTGGAAGACATCCCGAGAAAGATGGTGTGATTTTTCTCCATTTCCCTTAGTTTGCTGGAGAGAATGGCCTTTTCAAGGTAGGCGGAAATCACCTCCACACATGTTTCTATTTCGTTTCTTTTGCTCTCCAGCTCGCCAACCGACTTTCCGAGGAAAAGAAAGGAACCGATGAGCTGGCCCGAGTGTGTGATGAGCGGCTGTGAAAATATCGGCATATCCTCCCTCAGGGCGTGTTTCTCTGAGAGCTTCGATAGGAGGATTGTTTCCAGCAGGGGAGGAGAAATGGGGCCGTCGAACTGGATGTTGGTTCCGGAGAGGTCGTCCGGAAATATTCCTTTCATGCCGGCCACACCCTCGATGCGCGCCATTCCGGCTTCTTCATTGACCCTGAGCGACAGGCATGCGAGAAGACAGTCGAATATCAGGAGAAGTTTGGAGGGCAGTTTGGAGAAGAGTTCTTCCAGGGATGTTCCCCACTCCGAATTTAGAAACGATATGAGACTCGTGAAACTGGACGGACTCACGGGGAAATACCTCTTTGTTTTCTCACCTGAGTGAATATAATATCGGAATTCGATTGCGTAAGTTAAGGAATTGATTTTCGCCTGCGAAGAATTTGGGGAGGACGTCTGACTTGTCGCTCGCCGCGCTCGGTTTCATAATCCTTTCCGCCCTTTTCCACTCGCTCTGGAACGTGATATTGAAGACATCAGACAGGAAGCTCGCCTTCAACATTCTCATGCACTTTTCGGCCATAGGCTTTTTTTCCCTCGTTTTTCTTTTCTGGAAGGGTAGAATTCCTCTTCCACCCGTTGGGTTGCTCGTGATAGCTATCTCGGCGGGATTTTTTTTCTCCCTGTATCACCTCTGCCTCACCGTTTCATACGAGACCACGGAGGTTTCACTGGCGTATCCCCTGACAACCACAGGACCTCTTTATATTCCTTTCTGGGCGTTCGTTTTCCTGGGAGAGAGGATAAGTCCACATGGAGCACTGGGGATACTTCTGGTTTTCGCGGGAACCTACGTGATTCAGATGGAAAATCTCGGGCTCTCCGGTTTTCTCGATCCCCTGAAGAATCTCAGGAAACCGGGTGTTTTACTGGCTCTGGCCGCCGGCTTTTTCTACTCGATCGGGGCAGTGGTGGACAAAAAGGGCGTGAACTCGTTCGACGTTTTCACTTACACGTATTACCTCGACCTGATTCTCGGCATATTTCTCCTGATCAATCAGGTGCTGATAAGGGGGAAGGGTGGAGAGTTCACTGCCGAGATAGCCGACAGCTGGTGGAAGATTCTGCTCGCGGGGAGTATCTTATTCGGCTCGTTTCTCACCTACAGGCTCGGTCTCAGGCTCGCCAGGGTGAGCTACGCTGCGGCGTCCAGGCAGGTTAACGCGCTTTTTGGGGTGGTCCTCGGAATAGTTCTTTTCAGGGAGCGGTTCGGGAAAATCCGGTTTATGGGAGCTTTGCTCATAGCGGCGGGGGTGTCGTTGATAAAGATGGGATGATTA
>CAYSCN010000009.1:69333-74626 GCA_964429585.1 uncultured bacterium
TCGGATGATCGGTGGTTCGGAGGCTCGGCGCCTCGGCGGCTCGGTGGTTCGGATTTATTTGAATCTATCCTTGGGTACGGGAAGTGCCGTGGCCTGCCCCTTTGCCAGAAGTTTTCCGCTTTCCCCTTTCACTTCGTAATCCACAACCATCAGAGAACGTCCTTTGTGGAGAAGCTCACAGGTGGCGGTCACCACTTCGCCCGGCATGGCGGCTCTGAACGTGTTGAAGCTCCATTGAATGCCCACTGCGTCCACTTCGGCGTTTACCGTTATGGCGAAAGCCACGTCAGCCAGGGCGAATATGAAAGCCCCGTGGGCTATCCTGTGAGCGTTCAGGAATTCCTCCTTCACCTTCGCTTTCAGTTTTACCCTGCCGGGTTCGAATTCTACGAGCTCCATCCCGAAGAGTTCTACTATCCTGTCGTTTTCGAGAATGAACTCGACCCTCTCCATACCCCCTCCTTTCGCGAACGGTGATTCTCATAATTCTATCAGCCCGGGTGCCCTCTGATACAATAGAAAAAAAAATCGTGCGGGAGAATATGTGGAGTTCAGGTTCAACCATTACGGCACTTACCTGAGAGAGAAGTTCGGGGGTCCTGTATACAAGATAATGGTGGATGGGGGATTCACGTGCCCCAACAGGGATGGAACAAAAGGGACGGGAGGTTGCATATACTGCAACAATGCCGCCTTCACGGTGGGGATAATTGGCTGTGAAAACCCGATCAATCAGCAGGTGCTGGATGCGCTGAGGGAGAAGAAAAAGAGGAAACGATACAGAAACGCTCGTTTCCTCGTTTATTTCCAGAAATACACAAATACGTATGCGCCTTATGAGGTTTTGCGGGAAAAATACGAATCGGCACTTTTGTCCGAAGACATCGTCGGGATTGTCATCGGCACCAGGCCCGACTGCGTGGATGAAGGAGTTCTGGACGTTTTGAGCTCGCTCGCGGAAAAGACACACGTTTCCGTGGAGCTAGGTCTTCAAACCGTCTCGGACGATGTTCTCGGTCTGATAAACCGGGGGCACACGGTGGCCGATTTCACGAGGGCGGCGAAGTTGCTGAGAGAGAGGGGAATAGAGTTCGGAGTTCACATGATTTACGGGCTTCCGGGTGATACGAGGGAGAATTTCATCGAGGGAGCGCGGGTGATCTCGAGAGAAGGGGCCGCGCTGGTCAAACTGAATCACATTCACGTGGTTTCCGGCACCAGATTGGAAGAGGAGTGGCGAAAGGGAAGGTTTTCCACTCCTTCACTCCAGGAATATCTTGGAGCCGTCTGCGACTTTCTGGAGCATCTGTCCCCGGATGTCACCGTGGCGAGGCTGATTAGCACCACACCGCCGCAGTTTCTTCTCGCCCCGAAGTGGAACGTTGGCAGCGGTCAGTTCGTGGAGATGGTGAACTCCGAGCTGGCTGCGAGGGGCACCAGGCAGGGCGTCAGGTGGAAAGAGGAACGTGGAGTAAGAGGAGATGGGTCTTCATCCCGCGTTTTTGAAACCACCGTCGAGTGAGGGGCATCGTAATGGGCAAAAGGTGTTTAAGAAAGCCAATCAAAAAGGAGGAGGTGTAGTATGGCGAAAATAGGTGATGTCGTCCAGAGCGCGGACTGGAAAGCAGAGAAGCATGTGCCCGCTATCGAGATCGAGAAGGATGGAGAAACCGTTCACGTTACGGCGACTGTCGGGAAGGAGATTCCTCATCCCAACACCACAGAGCATCACATAAGGTGGATTTCCCTCTACTACCAGGCAGATGGTGAGAAATTTATTTATCATCTCGGAAAGTTCACGTTCGATGCCCACGGGGAGTCCACGGAAGGCGCGAACCAGGGGCCCGTTTACACTGAGCCTGTCGCGAGGACTGCGGTGAAGGTGAAGAAACCCGGAAAGATCTTCGCGGTCGCGTACTGCAACATACACGGTCTCTGGGAATCATCCGTAGATGTATGATTTCGGGGCGGGTTCCCGCCCCTTTCTTTCAGCGAAGGAATGCGATGAGCTTGTACATCGCGAAACTCATCAAACCAGTTCCAGGAAGCGTGAATATCCACGCGTAAAGAATCTTTTTGGTGACCCCCCACCTAACGGCCGAGACCCTTCTGGTGGAGCCGACTCCGAGGATGCATCCTGTTATGGTGTGAGTCGTCGAGACGGGAATGCCCACGTGGGCGGTGAACAAAAGTATCATCGAAGCGGATGCTTCCGCGACGAACCCGTGGACGGGCTCTATTTTTATCATTCTCGCGCCGAGTGTCCTTATCACGTTCCAGCCGCCAACCGCCGTTCCGAGTCCCATTGCGAGGGCGGAGATGAGAATTACCCATTTAGGGACGGTGATGGAGCTGATGTAGCCGCCTGAGAAGAGCGCGAGGGTTATCACTCCCATTACCTTCTGGGCGTCGCTCGTTCCGTGTGAGAACGCCATGACGGACGCGGACAGAAGCTGGAGCCTCTTGAACATCTTGTTGGACGTTCCCCTGGGGACTTTGAAGGACATTCTTATTACCGGGATCATGAAAACGAAACCGAATATGAAACCGAACAGGGGGGAGAGGAGCATTGCCTCGAAGATGAGTTTCAGGGTTTTGAAGTTCAGAACCGCTATTCCTCCGTGGGCGATACCTGCCCCCATCACGCCGCCAATCAATGCGTGGGAAGCGCTTATGGGAAGACCCATCATCGTCGTCACGGTGTTCCAGACTATGCCCCCAAACAGCGCCGCACAGACCACCGTTTGGGTGATCAGCTCCGGTGCAACTATCCCTTTGCCTATGGTTTTGGCGACGGCGGTCGAGAAGAACGCGCCCGCTATGTTTAGGGCTCCTGCCAGAATGACTGCCTGGAGGGGATTCAGGACGCGTGTCGAGACGACCGTGGCAATGGCGTTGGCGCTGTCGTTCCAGCCGTTTGTGAAGTCGAATATGAGCGCAAGAATGACGACGACGAAAATTACCCAGGAAGGTTCCACCGTGACCTCCGGTTATTTCAGGAGTATTTCAGAACCACGCCCTCTAGTATGTTCGCCACATCCTCGCAGGAGTCGACGGCGTTTTCCAGGTTCTCGTAAATTTCCTTCCACTTCATTACTTCCATTGGATTTTGAACTTCGTTGAAGAGCCTCGCGACGGCGCTTCGAAGCAGCGCGTCCGCCTCGTTCTCCAGCCTGTTCACCTCGATGCACGATTCCATGATCTTGTCGGAATCTCTCAGGTCGTGTATGAGTGCTATGGCGGCGACGATTTCCTCCGCGCACTTGACCAGAACAGTGCTCATTTCCTTCGCTGTCTCGGAAGTCTCTGAGATTTTGAAGAGGAGGAGTCTCTCAGCTACGGCCTGCATGAAATCGAGGACATCATCGAGTTTCGATGCGAGATTGTGAATGTCTTCCCTGTCGATGGGGGTGACGAAGGTTCTGTTGAGCATCTCGATGATTTTGTGCGTTATGTCGTCGCCCTCGCTCTCCTTCTTCTTGATTTGGGGAACGAGTTCTTCTGCCTTTTCGAAGTTGTGGAAGAGATCCTTCATGAGCGTCGCTCCTTCGAGCACTTTGGCCGACTGTTCCCTGAACAGCTCGAAGAATTTTTCTTCCCGGGGAAAGAGCTTGAACTTCATGGGCTGGCTCCTTTTCGTAAGGAGGGTTATCGTAGGACAATTTACCCTTACTCTATTAAAATTTCAACATTGAGGAAACGAAAAATATTCTCGAAAACGGAGGGAGGGAGAAGATGCAGATAGGAGTGATAGGTGGGAGCGTCGTCGATGAGAAAACGTACGCTCTTGCCCTCGAGGTGGGGAGGCTGGTTGCTTCCCGTGGTCACGTGCTCGTGAACGGAGGCCTGAGCGGCGTCATGGAGGCGTCCGCGAGGGGCGCGAGGGAAGCGGGTGGAGTCGTCATAGGTATTTTGCCCGGTTCCGATGCCTGGGGCGCCAACGAGTACGTCACGTATCGGGTCGTCACCAACATGGGACACGCGAGAAACGTTATCATCGCTCATACCTGCGACGCTTTGATTGCTGTGGGAGGAGAATACGGGACGCTGAGCGAGATAGCGATTGGGCTCAAGCTGGGCAAGAGGGTGGTGTCGCTGGCCTCCTGGGAAATATCCGGTGTGGTGAAGGCTGAAACGCCCGAGGAGGCGGTTCGTCTGGCTACTGGAGGGAGAGGTTTCTTCGCTTGACTCCGGTCAAGCATCGTCGCCTGGCTGTGTGATATATTTTTCCTGCCATGAACGGAGCGGACGTAAAAGGAGTCAGAACCACTGCGGGAAGTGATTGGCTCGAGAAGGTCCCTGCGATTCGCTGGGTCGTTCAGGCTGTATACACGCTTTTCTACGTCCTCGTGGGGTTCGAGTTCTACCTGTTTTACAGGGGAGTGGTGACTGCCGGAACCCCTGCAGTGTCGAGGCCGCCTGCAGTCGAGGGGTTCCTTCCAATAAGCTCGCTCCTCGGGCTCAGGTATTTCATTCAGACGGGCAACTGGGATTACGTCCACCCCGCTGGTCTGACTATAATTCTCGCCGTGATAATATCTGCGTTTCTCACCAGAAAGAGTTTCTGCGCCTGGGTTTGCCCGGTTGGCGCGGTGTCGAGAATTTTCGAGAATCTCGGCGGAAGGTTGATAAAGAAAAAGTGGAGGATGCCGAGGGTTCTTGACCACCTGTTGATGAGCGTGAAATACCTGCTTCTCGGATTCTTCGTTTACGTCATATTTTTCAAGATGTCGATTTCTGAAGTCGAGGCGTTCATCAGGTCTCCCTACAACGTGGCCGCAGACGCGAAGATGCTCATTTTCTTCGCGGATATGTCGAAGACCACGGCGATAGTTCTCTCTGTCCTGGTGGTTTTTTCGATACTCGTCAAGAATTTCTGGTGCAGGTATCTGTGTCCCTATGGGGCGTTTCTGGGCGTGATTTCGCTCGTTTCCCCCGTCAGGATAACCAGGGATGAGAATACGTGTATAAGCTGTGAGAAGTGCACGGATTCCTGCCCATATCAGATCAGGGTTCACGAGAAAAGATCGGTGTCCACGCCAGAATGCACTGCATGCTTAAACTGCGTGACCGTATGTCCCGTGGAGGGATGTCTGCAGGTGAAGGCGTTCAGGAAGAGAATTTCTCCCTATGCCGTTCCCGCGCTGCTACTCGCTGTTATCCTGTCCTTCTACGTTTTCGCGAGAGCCACGGGAAAGTGGGAAACCAGAGTTCCTCCTGAGGTCATCAAGAGGACTTATTCTATCGCTGAAAGGTTGCAGCATCCAAGGTGATTTTTTCAAGCACGAAGCAC
>CAYSCN010000010.1:0-69149 GCA_964429585.1 uncultured bacterium
CGATTAGGGAAGGCGGAAGGACCGTTGGAGCCGGCGTAGTGTCGGAAATAATAGAATAACGACAGGTGAGGAGTGCTATGCAGGCACAGAGGATAAGGATAAAGCTAAAGGCGTTCGATCACAGGTTGATCGACAAGTCTGCTGCTGACATAGTGAACAAGGCAAAAGAAACAGGTGCCAGGGTTTCGGGTCCGATTCCGCTGCCGACCAAGATCGAGAGATTCACGGTCAACAGGTCGCCTCATATCGACAAGAAATCGAGGGAACAGTTTGAGATAAGGACTCACAAAAGGCTCATAGACATACTCGATCCGAACCCGACGACGCTGGATGCTCTCATGAAGCTTGATCTGCCTGCAGGAGTTGAAGTTGAGATCAAACTTTAATAAACCAACGGAAAGGTGTTGAAATGAAAAAGGGAATCGTTGGTAGAAAGGTGGGCATGACCCAGGTTTTCGACAGCGATGGTCACGTAATTCCTGTGACCGTCATCGAGGCCGGTCCCTGCTACGTTATACAGAAAAAGACCGTTGAGAGCGACGGATACAACGCTATACAGGTGGGATTCAAGCCCAAAAAGGCACATAGGGTCAACAAGCCGCTCATGGGTCACTTCCGGAAAGCTGGTAAGGGGGCGTTCTATTATCTGAGGGAGTTGAAGATAGAGGATGTGGACAATTACGAAGTGGGACAGGAGATCAAGGCGGATATTTTCCACGAGGGTGAGTATGTGGATGTCACAGGGTACAGCAAGGGACGCGGCTTTCAGGGTGTCGTAAAGAGATGGGGATTCGCAGGAGGTCCCAGCTCTCATGGTTCCATGTTTCACAGGGCGCCGGGGTCCATCGGTCAGTGCAGTTTCCCCTCTCGCGTGTGGAAAAACATGAAGATGGCGGGCAGGTACGGTAACGAGCGGGTTACCGTGTTGAACCTCAAAGTAGTGAAGGTTATCCCCGAGAAAAACCTCATTCTCGTCAGAGGTGCCGTTCCGGGTGCGAGAAACGGCCTCGTCATATTGCGTGATGCGGTGAAGAAAAAGGATAAAAAATAGCCGTGGGGTTTTGAGCGATGGGCAAGATACAGATTCTAGATTCGAGCAAGAACGTGGTGGCTGAGAAGGAAGTCAATCCACAGATCTTCGATCAGGAGATAAAACCACACCTGCTTCATACGGTGGTGGTGGCGCAGCTTGCAGCCAGAAGAAGGGGAACTGCTTCCACGAAGACGAGGAGCGAGGTTTCAGGGGGTGGTAGAAAGCCCTGGAGGCAGAAAGGGACAGGAAGGGCGAGAGCCGGTTCGATAAGGTCTCCTCTCTGGAAAGGAGGAGGAGTAGTTTTTGGTCCCAGACCTCGAGATTACAGCGTCAAGGTCAACAAGAAGGTGAAACGCAAGGCTCTTCAGAACGTCCTGGCGATGAAGTTTCAGGAAGGTAATCTCATTGTGATCGACAAAATCGAGCTCGAATCACACAAAACCAAAGAATTCTTGAGGTTTGCAGAGAGTCTGGGTATAAACGATGCGTTGATCGTGGATGTGGAGCCGTCGAAGGAGCTGGTTCTCGGGGCGAGGAATCTTAAGAACTTCAAAGTGCTTCCTCAGAAAGGGTTGAACGTATACGACGTGATGTGTTATGAGAAGCTCGTTTTGACCAGGGGAGCCCTTGAGAAAATAGAAGAGGTGCTTGGAAGATGAACAAGTATCACATCATAAAACGGCCGGTAATAACCGAAAAATCAACCGATTTGCGGGAACTTGGAAATTACGTTGTCTTCGAGGTGGACAAGAGGGCGACCAAGCCGCAGATCAAGAAGGCCGTCGAGGAACTTTTCAATGTCAGGGTCATTTCTGTCAAGACGATGATAGTTCCGGGAAAGGTCAAGAGGCTCGGCAGGTCGGTTGGCAGGGTTCCTTCATGGAAAAAGGCCATAGTGAAGCTCAAAGAGGGTGACAAGATAGAGTTCTTCGAGGGAGTTTGAGGAACACAAATAAAGAGAGGACTGGAGAGTAAAGATGGGTATCAAACACTTCAAGCCCACATCACCAGGCGTCAGGTTCAAGACGGTCCTCACCACAGAGGATCTGACGAAGAAGAAGCCGGAGAAGTCCCTCGTAAAACCTCTCAAGAAGACCGGCGGCAGGAACAACATGGGACGGATCACGGCCTGGTGCAGGGGGGGTGGACACAAGAGAAAGCTGAGGGTAATCGATTTCAAGCGGGACAAATTCGACATACCCGCCAAAGTGGCTTCCATAGAATACGACCCCAACAGGTCCGCCAGGATAGCCCTTCTTCATTACGCCGATGGAGAGAAGAGGTACATCATAGCACCTCTTGGTCTTTCAGTCGGAGATACGGTGATTTCCTCGGACAAAGCCGACATAAAACCAGGGAACTGTCTCCCTCTCGAGAACATTCCCGTGGGAACGCTCATTCACAACGTGGAACTGAAGATTGGAAAGGGAGGGCAGCTCGCTAGGAGCGCCGGGTCGGTGTGTCAGATACTCGCCAAAGAAGGCAAGTATGCTCATATAAAACTCCCCTCTGGTGAGGTGAGGCTCGTGCATTTGAAGTGCAGAGCGACGATTGGTCAGGTTGGGAACATAGAACACGAGAACATAACGATAGGCAAGGCAGGAAGGAACAGATGGCTTGGCAGGAGGCCGTCGGTCCGCGGAACAGCTATGAACCCGGTGGATCACCCTCACGGAGGAGGCGAGGGCAAATCCAAGGGTGGAAGACATCCGGTCACCCCGTGGGGAGTTCCCACGAAGGGTTACAAGACGAGAAGGTCTAAGAGACCCTCGGACAAGTTTATCGTCAAGAGAAGAAAGTAACGAGGAGGAAAGGGTATGCCCAGGTCGCTCAAGAAGGGGCCATTCGTAGATGACCATCTTCTCAAGAAAGTGAGGAAAGCGAGGGAGACGGGAGACAAGAGGGTCATAAAGACCTGGTCCCGCCGGTCCACGATAATACCTGAGATGGTAGGACTTACGTTTGCCGTTCACAATGGAAGGAAGTTCATACCTGTTTACGTGACGGAAAACATGGTGGGGCACAAGCTGGGGGAATTTGCCCCCACGCGAACCTTTTACGGTCACGCGGGAGACAGAAAGGCGAAAAGAGGAAAGAAATAATCGGGAGACGTGGCGATGGAGGCAAGAGCTGTTCTCAGATATGCGAGGATATCCCCTCTCAAGGTCAGGATAGTCGTTGACCTGATCAGGGGAAAGGATGTCAACACGGCGCTTTCTATCTTGAACTTTTCGAAGAAGAAAGCTGCGAAGATAGTAAAGAAGGTCTTGAATTCAGCGATAGCCAACGCTCTTCAAACGGGCGAGATAGACCCTGACAACCTTTACATCAAAAGGGCGTATGTGGACCAGGGGCCCATGCTCAAAAGATACAGAGCGGCGGCGATGGGTAGGGCGCACATGTACAGGAGGCGCACGAGTCACATAACGATAATACTCGACGAGAAATAAGGAGGGAGTTTTGGGTCAGAAAACGCATCCATACGGTTTCAGGGTTGGAATCACGAAGGATTGGAAGTCCCGCTGGTACGCGAGGAAGGATTATGAGAGGTTTCTTCAGGAAGACCTGAAGATCAAGGATTACATCAAGAAAAAGATGTATCATGCGGGAATTGCCGACATAATCATCGAGCGAAAAGCCAGGAAAATGTACATTCACATTCACACCTCGAGGCCGGCACTCGTAATAGGCAAAAAAGGTGTCGAGATTGACAGCTTGAGGAAAGAAGTTCAGAAGTTCACCGAAAACGAGGTGAACGTCCTCGTCAACGAGGTGAGGCGTCCCGAGCTTTCAGCCATTCTGGTAGCTGAAAACGTGGCGATGCAGATCGAGCGACGTGTGGCTTACAGGAGGGCAATGAAGAAGGCCGTGATGAATGCCCTCAAATATGGGGCCAAGGGTATCAAGATACAGGTTGCGGGTAGGCTTGCAGGAGCGGAGATAGCGAGGAGAGAGTGGTACAGGGAAGGGAGAGTGCCGCTTCAGACGATTCGTGCCGACATAGATTACGGTTATGCCGTGGCGAGGACCACATACGGCGTCATAGGAGTCAAGGTGTGGATATACAAGGGTGACATCCTAGGCAGGGACGAACAGAAAGAAGCCGAAATATAAATCAGGAGTGAGTCATGCTTGCGCCCAAAAGAGTCAAGTACAGAAAGAGACAAAAGGGGAGAGTCAGAGGAAAGGCTCAGAGCGGCAATTACGTCGCGTTTGGTGAGTTCGGGATGAAGGCTCTCGAGGGTGGTTGGATCACCGCGAGGCAGATAGAGGCTGCCAGAGTCGCCATCACGAGATACGTGAAGAAGGGTGGAAAGCTCTTCATAAGAATTTTCCCGGACAAGCCCATAACGAAGAAGCCCGCAGAAACCAGAATGGGTAAGGGTAAGGGGTCCCCTGAGTTCTGGGTTGCTGTAGTGAAGCCCGGAAGGATTCTGTACGAAATAGAAGGGGTTTCCGAAGAGGTTGCGAAAGAGGCATTTCGCAGGGCTTCGCACAAGTTGCCCATCAAGACAAAATTCGTGACGAGGGAGTTGTAAGCGATGAAAGCGAGAGAACTTCGGGAACTCACTCTGGAAGAGCTCCGTCAGAAGGAGGCGGAACTCGAGGAAGAGGTATTCAGATTGAAGATCAAGCGTTATACGACTCAGCTCGAGAACAAGATGATCATCAGGAACAAGAGGAGAGAGCTTGCCCGGGTGAAGACTATCATCAACGAGAAACTCAGAGCGGGTGAGAATAAATAACCTGTAGAGGTGGGAAGATAAATGGCGAGAAAAGAAAGAGGTAACAGGAAGACGAGAGTGGGGGTCGTGGTAAGCGATAAGATGGACAAGACTGTCGTCGTCCAGGTTGAGCAGTTGGTCATGCACTCCCTCTACAAAAAATACGTGAGAAGGCGCAAGAAGTACAAGGCCCACGACGAGCAGAACCAGTATCAGGTTGGCGATACAGTGGAAATCATAGAGACCCGACCTCTTTCCAAAGAGAAAAGATGGAGGGTCAGGCGTTTAATTTCGAGGCCAGAAATCAAATAGCAGGGGTGTGAGAAGATGATACAGATGCAGACCGTTCTGGATGCGGCTGACAATTCGGGTGCAAAAAAGTTGTACTGCATCAAGGTTCTCGGTGGCACGAAGAGGCGTTATGCGAGCTTGGGCGACGTTATAGTCGTCAGCGTCAAGGAAGCACTTCCGAACAGCAAGGTCAAGAAGGGAGATGTCTACCGCGCGGTGGTGGTCAGAACTGCCAAAGAAGTGAGAAGACCGGATGGAACTTATATCAAGTTCGATACAAACTCTGCGGTGCTCATCAACAATCAGGGTGAACCGATAGGGACAAGAATATTCGGCCCCGTCGCGAGAGAGCTCAGGGCGAAGAAATTCATGAAGATCATATCTCTTGCACCAGAAGTTCTCTGAGGGGAGAGCGAGATGACCAAACCCAAGCTGAAAATCAGAAGAAACGACATAGTAAAGGTTGTGAAAGGTAAAGACAGAGGGAAAATCGGGAAAGTGATAAAGGTCATTCCCGAGAGAAGAAGGGTTGTCGTTGAAAAAGTGAACATGGTGAAAAGGCATGTCAGGCCGAGCGCGGCTTTTCCCCAGGGGGGAATAGTCGAGAAGGAAGCGTCCATATCCATTGCCAATGTGATGCTGATGTGCGACAAGTGCAACCAGCCGACCCGTGTGGGTTATAGGATAACGGAGGCCGGAGAGAAATACCGTTACTGCAAGAAGTGCGGGGAAGTAATTGAGGCGAAAACCAAATAGCAGGAGAGCGTGAAAGATGAAGCCGAGACTTCTCGAATACTATCACAGTGAAGTTAAGAAAAAGATGATGGAGAAGTTCCATTACGACAACGTAATGGAGGTTCCCAGACTCGTCAAGGTCGTCATCAACATGGGGCTTGGAGAAGCGGTTCACAACATAAAACTGCTCGACTCTGCGGTGGAAGAGCTTGCGCTGATAACGGGTCAGAGACCCGTCGTCACCAAAGCGAAGAAGTCCATCTCCAACTTCAAGTTGAGAAAGGGTATGCCCATAGGGGTGAAGGTGACGCTCAGAGGAGATAGAATGTACTATTTCATAGACAAGCTCTTCAACGTGGCGCTCCCAAGGGTTCGCGATTTCAGGGGTATTTCCCCCAAAGGATTCGACGGCAGGGGGAACTATACTCTCGGGATAAGGGAACAGATAATATTCCCTGAAATAAACTACGACAAGATCGAGAAGATAAAAGGGATGAACATAACATTCGTGACAACGGCGGAAACGGACGAGGAAGCCTTCTGGCTTCTCAAATTGCTCGGGATGCCATTCCGCCAGTAAAAGGAGGGTGCCTTGGCGCGGAAAGCTCAACTGGAAAAGATGAAAAAAGAACCGAAGTTCAAGGTGAGGAAAAGAAACAGGTGCAAAAGGTGCGGTCGGCCACGCGGTTATTACAGGAAATTCGGGTTGTGCAGGATTTGCCTGAGGGAGCTCGCTCTTCGAGGAGAACTACCTGGTGTCAGAAAAGCAAGCTGGTGAAGGGGTGATGAGATATGGCTATAAATGATCACATTTCGAATATGCTCACGAGAATCCGAAATGCCCAGATGGCTGGGAAGAAGGCGGTGGAACTCCCCTCGAGCAAGATACTCGTATCCATTGCTGCAATATTGAAAGAAGAGGGGTACATAGAGGACTACAAATACATAGAAGATGGGAAGCAGGGAATTCTGAAGATTGCTCTCAAGTACAGCCCCGCGTATGGGTACGCGATTTCGGGCTTGAAGAGGGTGAGCAAACCCGGCAGGCGTATATATGTTGGGAAGGATGAAATTCCTCAGGTCAAGCGAGGTTATGGAATATGCATTCTCTCCACCTCCAGGGGAATCTTGACGGGAGACAAAGCCAGGGAGCTTGGTATCGGTGGAGAGCTTCTTTGTGAAATCTGGTAGTGAGAGGAGAGCATTACCATGTCCAGAATAGGGAGAATACCTGTTACGATACCTGATGGCGTGAACGTGGAGTTGAAGGGGAACTCCATAACGGTCAAGGGGAAGCTCGGGACGCTTTCCAGGGAGATCCCCGATGAGGTTGTGGTAAATGTCGAGAACGGCAAGATAATCGTTCAGAAGAAGGTCGATAACAAGAGGTGCAAGGCGTTTCAGGGGCTTGTTAGATCTCTGATCAACAACATGGTGATAGGAGTTTCTCAGGGATTCGAAAAGGTTCTCGAGATTCACGGGATAGGATACAGGGCGGAGCTCAAGGGCGATGAGCTTCATCTGTCGCTTGGCTATTCGCATCCCGTGATATTCAAGGTGCCCGATGATGTGAAGATTTCGGTGGAAGAGAGAAATACGGTGATTAAGGTTTTCGGGATAGACAAGGAGAAAGTGGGTCTCGTCGCCGCGAAAATTAAGAGCTTCAGAAAACCGGATGTTTACAAGAACAAGGGTATCAGGTACAGAGGCGAGAGACTCATAAAGAAGGCAGGTAAAACTGTTGGCAAATAAACACTTTATCCTCTGTGAGGTGTAGCAGATGGCTGTAAAGAATAAAAAAGTTTTCATGAGACTCAGGAGAAAGAAGAGAATAAGAAAGAGGGTGTTCGGAACTTCTGAAAGGCCGAGGTTGACTGTCTTCAGAAGCGCTAAACACATCTACGCACAGATCGTCGACGATTCGATAGGACACACCATCGTGGCTGCGTCGACTCTGAGCAAAGACGTGAGAGACAAAGTTAAAGGTCTCAAGAAGGTGGAAGCGGCGAAGGTCGTGGGAAAAGCTTTGGCTGAGAAAGCACTCGAGAAAGGCGTGAAAAAGGTGGTTTTCGACAGGAACGGGTTCAAATATCACGGAAGAGTTGCCGCTTTGGCCGAAGGAGCAAGAGAAGGCGGACTCGAATTTTGACAAACACTCGAAAGGAGGCGTGAGGATTGGTCAAGAAAATAAATCCCGAGGGTCTGGATTTAAAAGAAAAAGTAATTCACATAAGCAGGGTCTCCAAGGTGGTCAAGGGTGGGAAGAGATTCAGCTTCAGCGCTCTTGCTGTGGTTGGAGACGGAAACGGCATCGTGGGATACGGCCTGGGTAAGGCCAAGGAGGTACCAGAAGCCATCCGTAAAGCGATAGAAAAGGCGAAGAAGAACCTCGTGAGAGTTCCCGTCATCGAGGGGACCATACCCTATGAGACTATAGGTGAGTTCGGAGCGAGCAGGGTGGTTCTGAAACCGGCCTCTCCCGGTACGGGGGTCATTGCCGGAGGTGCTGTCCGGGCTGTTGTCGAAGCTGCGGGCATAAAGGACATTCTCACCAAATCTCTCGGGAGCAACAATCCTCACAATCTCGTGAAAGCGTGTATAAAGGGGTTGACCGAGATGAAGGACCCCAGCGTGATCATGTCTATCAGAAAAAAGAGCAAGGGCGAGGGTGAGTGATGGCGAAGGAGCTCAAAATAACCTTGAAGAAGAGTTTGATTGGTAAATCCGAGAAGCAGAGAAGAGTTGCGTATGGCCTTGGGCTTAGGAGGCCGAACAAGAGCGTGATCAGAAAAGACACTCCAGAAATAAGGGGCATGATCGAGAAGATAAAGTTCATGCTCGAAGTAGAGGAAATAAACTGAGAAGAGGGTAGCCATGGAACTTCATGAGTTGAGGCCAGCTGAAGGTTCCAAGAAGAGGAGAAAAAGAGTCGGTCGAGGCAAGGGTTCCGGTCACGGTAAGACCTGCGGTAGAGGGCACAAGGGTCAAAACGCGAGATCAGGCGGAAAGACCCCGCCGTGGTTCGAGGGCGGACAGATGCCGCTTCAGAGAAGGCTGCCCAAGCGGGGATTCCGGAACAGGTTCAGGAAGATATACTCCATCGTCAATGTGGACAGGCTCAATGTCTTCGAGGATGGGGATGTCGTGGATATTGCCGCTCTCGTGAAGAAAGGGCTCGTGAAAAACGTGAGAGATGGAGTAAAGATACTGGGGAACGGTGAGCTGACGAAGAAGTTGACGGTAAGGGTTGACAAGGTGTCCAAGTCCGCGGAGGAGAAGATCAAATCGGCGGGTGGCACCGTGGAGGTCATTTAAGTTGATAGGCGGATTTCAGAACATAGCAAAGGTTCCGGAGCTCAGGAAAAGGCTGCTGGCCACTGCGTGGTTCCTGGTCATATACAGGCTTGGAGCGCACATACCGACTCCCGGAATAGACACCTCGGCGCTGGCAGCGTTTTTCGCCCAGCAGAAGGGGACGCTTTTCGGACTCATCGACATGTTTTCCGGCGGCGCGTTGCAGAGGCTGTCGGTTTTTGCACTTGGAATCATGCCTTACATCAGCGCTAGCATTATTTTGCAGCTTTTGACCGTGGTGGTTCCCTCTCTCGAGAGGCTTTCCAAAGAGGGAGAGCTCGGGCAGAAGAAAATAAACCAGTACTCGAGGTACGGAACAGTCATTCTCAGCATGATACAGGCGCTCGGTATCGCCATTGGTCTTGAGGGGATGAGGGTTGGAACGGGAGCATCGGTAGTTTATCATCCCGGGTGGGCTTTCAGAGCCATGACCGTCCTGACCCTCACCACGGGAACCATCTTTATCATGTGGATAGGCGAACAAATAACCGAAAGGGGAATAGGAAACGGGATATCGCTCATCATATTCGCCGGTATCGTTGCGAGGATGCCCAGCGCGATTGTCAGGACTTTCAGGCTGGTTAAGGCGGGGGAGATGAGTCTGTTCCTGCTTCTGTTCCTGTTGATACTGATGGTGATAGTCGTGGCGGTTATCGTGTTCTTCGAGAGGGCTCACAGGAGAATACCCATTCAGTACGCGAGGCGCGTAGTTGGGAGAAGAGTCTACGGTGGACAGTCCACACATCTGCCGCTCAAGGTGAACACGGCGGGAGTCATACCGCCGATATTCGCTTCGTCGATACTGCTTTTTCCGGCTACACTCGCCAATTTCATACCTCATCCTTTGACGAAGACCATTTCCGGGTTTCTGATGCCCGGCAGGTTCGTTTACGAATTTCTCTACGTGATTCTGATCATATTCTTCTGTTATTTCTACACCGCCGTCACATTCAACCCGGTTGATGTGGCAGACAACATCAAGAAATACGGAGGCTACATACCGGGAATCAGGCCGGGGAAGAAAACGGCTGAATATATAGACACGGTGCTGACAAGGATTACGCTGGGTGGTGCTCTTTACGTCTCGGCAATCTGCGTTCTCCCTTCCGTGCTGATAAACAAGTTCAACGTACCGTTCTACTTTGGTGGTACTGCTCTCTTGATAGTGGTGGGAGTTGCGATGGACACGGTTCAGCAGATAGAAACCCATCTCATAACCAGGCATTACGATGGGTTCCTCAAAAAAGGAAGAGTAAGAGCGAGGAGGTAGGGGAGATGAAAGGGATCGTTTTCTTGGGCCCTCCTGGTGCGGGAAAGGGGACACAGGCGAAGAAAATCGTGGAGAAGTTTGGCATCCCTCAGATATCTACGGGGGACATGCTGAGAGAGGCGGTGAAAGAGGGTACGGAGCTCGGCAAGAAGGCCAAAGAGTACATGGATAAAGGTGCTCTCGTTCCAGATGAGGTCGTCATAGGTATAGTGAAGGAGAGGCTTGCCAGGCCCGATTGCGATAAAGGGTTCATACTCGATGGATTTCCCAGGACCATCCCGCAGGCAGAAGCGCTGGACAGAGTGGTGGAGGAGCTTGGGAAGACGATAAATTACGTGATTGCTCTCGAAGTAGATGATGACGAACTGATTGAAAGACTTTCCGGAAGAAGAACCTGCAAGTCGTGCGGGGCCATGTTCCACGTGAAGTTCAACCCTCCTGCCAAAGAGGGAGTTTGCGACAAATGCGGCGGTGAGCTCTATCAGAGGGATGATGACAGGGAAGAGACGATAAAGAACAGGTTGAAGACTTACAAGGAGCAGACGGCTCCTCTCATCGATTACTACAGATCTAGAGGAAACTTCCACGCCATTCAGGCATCTGGAGATATCGATGAGATCTTTTCGAGGATAGAAGCGATATTGAATCAGTGAGAATGATAATTTTAAAAAGCAGGGAAGAGATAGAGAAGTTGAGGGAAGTCAACGCTCTTGTGGCGGAATTTTTCGAGGGGGTGAAAGAATTAATAAAACCCGGGGTCACGACATTTGATCTTGAAGAGTTCTCTGAAAAGTTCGTGAGGGAAAAGGGAGTGATAGCGGCTTTCAAGGGGTATATGGGGTATCCGGCGAATCTATGCGTATCGATAAACGAGGAAGTTGTTCACGGGATACCCAGCAGATCAAAGGTGTTGAAAGATGGAGACCTGGTTAGCATAGACTTTGGTCTCAAAAAAGAGGATTTTTTTGGTGATGCTGCCCGGACGTATCCGGTTGGTAGCGTGGACGAGGAAGGGAAAAGGTTGATGGAAGTTACAGAAAAGGCCCTTTACGTTGGTATTGATGAAGCCAGGGTAGGGAACAGGCTTTACGATATATCGGGAGCCATTCAGGAATTCGTTGAAGGAAACGGATTCTCCGTTGTAAGGGACTACGTTGGTCACGGAATAGGAAGGAGCCTCCACGAGGATCCCCAGGTTCCCAACTTCGGAGAGCGCGGGACGGGGATTAAGCTTCAGCCCGGATTGGTGCTGGCCATAGAGCCAATGGTGAACGAGGGAAGCCATGAAGTGGAAGTGCTGGAGGACGGATGGACGGTGGTAACCAGGGACAGGAAAAGGTCTGCTCACTTCGAGCACTCGGTTGCAATCACCGAGAATGGAGCATTGATATTAAGTAAAGTTTGAAGAGGGGATATGGCGAAAGAAGAACCGATCGAGGTGGAAGGCAAAGTAATAGAAGTTTTACCCAATGCGATGTTCAGGGTAGAACTTGAGAATGGCATGAAGATTCTCGCCCACGTTTCCGGGAAGATGAGGATGAATTTCATCAAAATTCTCCCCGGAGACAGGGTAACAGTCCAGATTTCTCCCTATGATTTGTCCAGAGGGAGAATCGTTTACAGAACCAAAGGGTGAGGTGAAATCATGAAGGTTAGAGCGTCGGTTAAGAAGATATGTGATAAGTGTAAGATAATCAAAAGGAAAGGTGTTGTAAGAGTTATATGCGAAAATCCCAAGCACAAACAGAGACAGGGATAAAAGGAGGGTACATTGGCGAGAATAGCAGGCGTTGATTTGCCCAAGACGAAGAGAATCGACATCGCACTCACCTATATCTACGGGATTGGGCACACCACATCCAAGAAGGTGCTCGAGGAGGCCGGTGTGGACCCGTCGGTAAAGGTGAAGGACCTGACCGAGGAGCAGGTTGCGAAAATCAGGGAAGTCATAGACAAGAACTACAAGGTCGAAGGTGACCTCCGCAAGGAAGTCGCCATGAACATCAAGCGGCTTATGGACCTTGGTACCTACAGGGGGTTGAGGCACAGAAAGGGCCTGCCCGTCAGAGGTCAGAGGACCCACACGAACGCCAGAACCAGAAAGGGTCCGAGAAAGTCCGTCATAGGGAAGAAGAGAGAGAAGAAGAAATAAACATACCGGAGTGGAGGAGAAATGGCAAGGCGACCGAGAGGCAAGAAAAAGGTAAAGAAAAACATTCCCGTGGGGATAGCCCATATAAAGGCTACCTTCAACAATACCATCATCACGATAACGGACATGGATGGTAATACTATCTGCTGGTCGAGTGCAGGAGCGATGGGATTCAGAGGTTCCAGAAAATCCACACCGTTCGCGGCTCAGGTTGCTGCCGAGGATGCTGCGAAAAAAGCGATGGAGCACGGTGTGCGAAGCGTGGCGGTATTCATCAAGGGACCCGGCTCAGGAAGGGAGGCTGCGCTGAGGACGCTTCAGGCGGCGGGATTGAAAATAAATTACATAAGGGATGTTTCCCCCATCCCTCACAACGGCTGCAGACCACCTAAAAGAAGACGAGTCTGAACGAGAAACTTTGAAGGAGGTTTAGACCTTGGGTAGATATACTGGTCCTGTTTGCAAACTTTGCAGGAGGGAAGGGCTGAAGCTTTTCCTGAAAGGAGACAGGTGCTTCACGGACAAATGTTCGTTCGAGCGCAGGCCTTACGCGCCTGGACAGCACGGGCACAGAAGACCTAAGTTCAGCGATTACGGCATCCAGTTGAGGGAAAAACAGAAAGTTCGCAGGATGTACGGCATCATGGAACAACAGTTCAGAATCTACTTTTACAGGGCTGACAGGATGAAGGGGAAGACCGGTGAGAATCTTCTCATTCTCCTGGAGCGGCGGCTCGACAACGTCGTTTACAGGCTTGGATTTGCAGTGACCAGGAGAGAAGCTCGCCAGCTCGTAAGTCATGGCCACTTCAAAGTTAACGGCAGGAAGGTTGACATACCGTCTTATCTCGTGAGGGCGGGTGATGTCGTAGAACTCAGAGAGAAGAGCAGAAACATCGTTAAGATAAACGAGAATCTTGATACGGTGGTGAGAAAGGGGATACCCTCCTGGCTCGAGCTTTACAGGGAGGAATACAGGGGGGTCGTCAAGACTCTGCCCAGGAGGGAAGACATACTCGAGCCCATCAACGAGCAGCTCATCGTGGAGCTTTACTCCAAGTAATTCTCGTGCCCCTGCTGGTGATACAATTCAAGCACCTAATTGGAGGATGATATGTTCCAGAGGAATTGGAAAGAATTGATAAAGCCGAAAAGGGTGGACATAGATTCGGCAACCGCGACGAGCTTTTATGGAAAGTTCATAGCGGAACCCCTCGAGAGGGGATTCGGGATTACCCTCGGAAACGCCCTGAGAAGAATTCTTCTTTCTTCACTTCAGGGAGCTGCGATAACGGCAGTGAGAATAGAGGGGGTTCAGCACGAATTTTCGTCCATTCAGGGCGTTGTTGAGGATGTGACCGATATAATCCTCAACCTCAAAGGCGTCGAACTGAAGATGGATACCTCGGAACCGAGAAACATCTCCCTTGATGTGACGGGTCCGAAGAAAGTGACTGCAGCGGATATCCAGTGCGACCATCACGTCGAGGTGATAAACAAGGAGCATTACATAGCCGAAGTTCTTGAAGGCGGCAGGTTGAAGATTGAGATGACCGTGAAGATGGGGAAGGGTTACGTTCCTGCGGAGAGGAATCTCGAAGAAGACATGCCTATCGGCACCATTCCGATAGACGCCATTTTCTCGCCAATCAAGAAAGTAAATTTCGACGTCACGAATGCTCGTGTTGGGCAGCAGACGGATTACGACAGGTTGATACTTGAAGTGTGGACGGATGGCTCGGTGCTGCCGGCGGATGCGGTTGCCTATGCTGCGAGAATTCTCCAGGATCAGCTCTCCATATTCATAAATTTCGAGGAGCCCGAGGAGGAGGAAGAGGTTCCAGAAGACGAGGAGGGTATCGACAGGGAGCTCGAAGAGAAGCTCTACAAGACGATAGACGAGCTGGAGCTGTCCGTTAGGGCGTATAATTGCTTGAGGAACGCTAACATTACGTATATAGGCGAACTGGTTCAGAAGACTGAACAGGAGATGCTCAAGACCAAGAATTTCGGTCGCAAGAGCCTCAACGAGATCAAGCAGGTTCTGCAGGAGATGGGTCTTTCTCTCGGAATGGAAATAAAGAACTTCGACCCTGACAGGTTCAGGAAAGAGGGAGAAGACTCCGACACGGAGGAGTAAAAAAAGTTCTAAAAGGAGTGAGCGATGCGTCACGCGAAGGACCACAGGAAACTTGGAAGAAAGCCGGCTCACAGGAAAGCGCTGCTTCGGAATCTGCTCAATTCTCTCATCGAGCACGAGAGAATCACCACGACCGTGCCGAAGGCAAAGGAGCTGAGGAGGCTCGCTGACAGGGCTATAACGCTCGGCAAGAAAAACACTACCCACGCCAGGCGTATGTTGTTTGCAATGCTGGTGAACAAGAAGAACACAGCGAAAGTATTCGACGTTCTCGCGAAGAGATACGAAAACAGGAATGGCGGTTACACCAGGATAATAAGGACGGGCTTTCGAGCAGGTGACGGAGCAGAGATGGCGATAATCGAGTATCTTCCCGAAGGTGAGAAGAAATAGAGTTTTCCACGTCGAATCCGCAAAGAGACAAAAAGAGCGGGGTTTTCCCCGCTCTTTTTTTATCTACGTGTGTACTTCCAGCTATTTTCAAAGAGATTTTCGATTCCGCGGGCATTTGTCTTGACAGATTTCTTGACAGCTGTTAGAATTTGAAATCGAATTTCAATATTACAATTGCAAAATCGAGGAGAGAAGGAAGTTGGAAGGGATAATCGAAAGGGTTGAGAAGGATTTGCGCGAATGCGGGAAAAAGGTTTCGAAAACGCGAAGAAAGGTCATGGAAGTTTTCTTCTCGTGCGGCAGGCATGTGTCGGTAGAGGACCTGTACATGGAAGTGAAGAAAAAGCATCCGGAGATAGGATACGCTACAGTCTACAGAACGCTCAAAGTCCTGGAAGAGCTGGGATACGCAGTTTCACTGGATGTGGGTGACGGTAGCACGAAATTTGAAACAGCCTTTTCACAGCATCACGACCACCTGGTATGTACCTCCTGCGGCACAATCCTCGAATTTCACGAACCGGAGATTGAGCGGCTTCAGGAGAGGGTTGCCAGGAAGTATCACTTCATAGTTGAAAGTCATACCCTCCACTTGTTCGGAACATGTGAAAAGTGTCAGGGTTGAGTGGGGAGAGTGAGATGCAGTGTCACGGGAGGAATGAGGCCTCCAGCGAGGTTTTGTGTGAAGAGAAGATAATCTTCGTGGGAACGCCCAATGTGGGGAAGAGTGTAATCTTCGGCTACGTTACTGGAAGGTACGTGACCGTGTCGAATTATCCAGGGACCACCGTGGAGGTGATGAAGGGTCTAGCCAGGATAGGTGGAAAAAGGGTGCAGGTCATCGATACTCCGGGAGTCAACTCGCTTACCCCGATGTCAGAAGACGAAAAGGTGACGCGTGACATACTCATGCATGAGGACAGTTACAGGGTATTTCAGGTGTGCGATTCCAAGAACCTGGAGAGGTCACTTCCCATAACGATACAGCTGATGGAGCTCGAGGTTCCGTTGGGCCTTATTCTGAACATGTCTGACGAAGCGGAAAAACACGGAATTCAGATAGATGACGGTAAGCTTTCTGAAATATTGTCAATTCCGATAATAAAGACGGTAGCTGTCAGAAAAAAAGGAGTTGATAGAATAGCGTGGCTCTATGGTCAGGTCAGGGAGGGAACTTTCAAGGTAGATTACGGAGATTACGTTGAGGAGGCCGTATCGAAGGTTGAAAGGGTTCTTGATAGGGGCGGAGTTGCCAAGGGAAAAAGAGGACTGGCTCTGATGATTCTAAGTGGGGACAGAACTCTCGTAGGTTGGTTGAGAGACAATCTCACCCCCGAGCAGATCGAGGAGCTGGAAGTGGTGAGGGCGGAGCTGGAGAAGCGCGTTGGAGTTCCTGTTTCATACCACATTCACAATGTCAGACATCGGGCCGTGATGAAGATAATGGAGCAGGTGAGGAGAAGGAGGGCGGAGAGAAAATTCACGTTTCTCGACAGGCTCGGCTGGTTGTCCATGCATCCCGTGTATGGTGTCCCCGTGATGATCGCTGTCCTCTACCTGGCATATCTTTTCGTGGGTAAGTTCGGAGCGGGCACTATGGTGGATTTCCTGGAAGGTTATGTTTTCGGGGGATACGTGATTCCTTTTTTCAAGAATCTGTTCGATGCTTACGTTCCGTTTCCCATAGTGAGAGACTTTTTCGTGGGCGACTATGGGATTATCACCATGGCGCTCACTTACTCATTCGCTATCATTTTTCCAATCGTTGGAACCTTTTTCATCGGATTCGGGATAATGGAGGACTCTGGCTATCTTCCCAGACTTGCAGTGATGGTGGACAGGATATTCAAGAAGATCGGTTGCAATGGAAAGGCGATTTTGCCGCTCATTCTCGGGCTCGGTTGCGATACCATGGCGACATTGACGACCAGGATTCTCGAAACTCCAAAGGAAAGGATAATAATAACGCTTCTCCTCGCACTGGGAGTCCCCTGCTCGGCTCAGCTTGGAGTGGTGCTGGGGATGTTAGGCGGCATTGGGTTGCTCGCTACTGTGGTATGGGTGCTTTTCATGGTGCTGATCATCGTGTTTGTTGGTTACCTTGCTTCTCTTATAGTAAAGGGGGATGAGGCGGATTTCATAATGGAGATTCCCCCGATGAGGGTTCCAGAAGCGAGAAACATAATGGTGAAGACGCTTGCCAGAATAGAGTGGTATTTGAAAGAGGCTGTTCCTCTGTTCATACTGGGCACGGTGGTTCTTTTCGTGGCTGACAGGTTCGGACTGCTCGAGCTGGTCGATAAGTTTTCGGCCCCTGTCGTGGTGAATCTTCTGGATCTTCCTCCGAAGACAGCGGAAGCGTTCATAATCGGTTTTTTGAGGAGGGACTACGGTGCGGCAGGTCTCTACGCGATGCAGAAGGCGGGTCTTCTTGACAACACGCAGGTGATGGTCAGCCTGATTACCATAACGCTTTTCATACCGTGTATAGCCAACCTTTTCGTGATAATAAAGGAAAGAGGAGCGAAGATTGCGATGGCGATGGTTCTTTTCATATTTCCCTTTGCTCTTCTGGTCGGAACCGTTTTCAACAAGCTCGTCAGATTCCTTGGGATAGTCTTTTGAGCAGCCTATTATGTTCATTCGGCCTGGAGAACCGATGAAAAACCCTGTTAATGGGGAAGGAGGTTTCATTAAGTGTTTATCCGTTGTCCTTTCTGTGGTATTGAAATAAACACTGAAGACAGGAGCTGCCACCGTGAGTGCCCTGTTGGGAAGAACTGCAAGATGATATGTTGCCCCAACTGCAAATATTCGTTCGTCATACCCAGGTCTTCCATTCTCGAGCTCCTGAAAAAACTGTTCGGCGGGAGCGGCGGAAAATGAGGGAGCACAGCATAGACGAGATACTCGAATTGATATGGACGATGAAAGAGGAAGGCCAGAGCTCTGAGTCCAGCATCGTCTCAAGCTCTGATGAGAAGGATGTGGAAGGGCTGATTGAGCAGATGGTAAAAGAGGGTCTTGTGGAAAGGAAAGAGAAGGATCTGATTCTCACGAAGAAGGGGCACGAGAGGGCCGA
Source organism: uncultured bacterium (assembly GCA_964429585.1). Classification (GTDB taxonomy): domain Bacteria; phylum Desulfobacterota; class Deferrimicrobia; order J040; family J040; genus CAYSCN01. Next base: position 18,176 of record CAYSCN010000010.1, read on the forward strand.
GATGATAATAAGGCGACACAGGCTTGCTGAGTGTCTGCTCTCACAGCTTTTCGATCTGGAAGACCATCACATAGAAAGCAGCGCGTGTAAATTCGAACACATCCTGAGCGATAGGGTGACTGAGTCCGTATGCACTTTTCTTGGGCATCCTCCATACTGTCCGCACGGCAAACCGATACCCAGAGGTGAATGTTGTAAAAAGTTCAAGACCGAAGTTGTGCCTCTTGTTATACGCCTTTCCGATGGTGACGTGGGATCGGAATACAGGATAGTATTCATAATGCCTCGGCAAAGAAAGAGGCTGGAGCGGTTGAGTGCCATGGGCCTGGTGCCGGGGACATCGATAAAGCTTCTGCAGAAGCGGCCTTCTTACGTTATTCAATTCTCGGAGACGATGATCGCTGTCGATAAAGGGATAGCGGATGAGATTTACGTCAAGAGGGTCTGACAAAAGATACGCGGCCTGTTCGCTTGCTCTGGTATTTTTTTTCGGTTTTCTTTTTTCCTCTTTCCCATTCGCATTTGCTGGGGAAGGGGGGCGTTCCCTCGTGCTTTTCAAGTTCTACGACGAAGAAGTCGAAGATCCGGAAATCGTCTATCAGTCACTTGAGAATGTTTTGCGGCGTTTGGGAAATTTGCGTCTGGAAAAGCCCGGTAAATTCAGGGAAATATCAACTGGGGTGAGGTATCTTCCGGAACCAGCGCCTTCAGACGTGTATTCCTGGAGGGAGAGCCTCGAGAAGGCGAGGGAGATGTTTAGAGTGCTCGACCTGAGCGGAGCGGCTCGATTACTCGAAAGAATCGTGGAAGTCCCATATAAGTATGAGTTGACGAAAACTTCTCTCGATATTGTTCGAGAAGCGACTCTTTTGCTCGCCTTCATAAAGTTCAAACTGGGAGAGGAAGACCAGGCGGGAAGGCTTGTAAATAGGCTTAGAGCTTTTGGCCTGGACATCGACGAAATTGTCGAGATGTTTCCCCCGGATTTCAGTTCTTTTGCGAGGCTGGTGCTGCTCAAGAAGGGAGGAGTGGATCTGGTGATTTCCTCTACGCCGTCGGGAGCTACAGTTTTCGTGAACGGAGAAGAAGTCGGCAAAACTCCTCTGATCGATACGAGGGATGAATTCGGGAAACTGAAAGTAGAAGTGAGAAAGAACGGATACGTGACGAGATCGTTTTGGAAATTCGCGCTTCCAGGGGACAAAGTGGCGTTTGAGGTCAATCTCATACCGGACGAGTCGGTTTTTTTGAGGAGATCGATATCGCGAGGAGATTTCGAAGAGGCCGCACGAAGCGCCGAAGGATTCATTCGTAGAAACGGATTGGACGCTGCTCTCGTTTCCGTCCTGATGAAAGAGGGGAAATACCTGAAAATGGACCTGCTTCTGGTGATTTCCGGGGAAAACGAGAAAAATTATTCTCTGTTTAGAAACCTGAGGTTAAGTGATAAAGTAGTAAATATCAAGACCATAGAACCACTTTTCGAGGATTCCCTTTTTGTCGGGATATGCCCGAATGCAAAGCTGTTTTTGGAAGAGGGCGATAGAGAGGTGGAGAAATTGACGTCCAAGTGGTGGTTCTGGACGTTGCTTGCTTTTGGGGCAGCGGGTTTGGTTTACGGTGTATCCAAGGGGGGAAGCCGAAGCTCAGGGGGGAGCGTGACGGTGGAATTCTAGAGAGGTGCCCCAAGTAGGCCAAATGAGAGAGAGCTTCAAATTACTCATCACCCTGATAGTTTTGTTTTCGGCGGTTTCTCTTTCCCTTGCCGGCGGAGAAAAGGTAATAAAGGGGATAGACAAAACCAGGATAATCAAGTCCCAGGACAAGCCTCACGACGTACTGAAAAAAGCCTGCTACGCCTGCCACCCGGGGGAAAAATATGATTTCTGGATGTTGATTTACGAGGGGAAGGAGCCCCGTATAACGGTGGAGAGGAAGCTCACTCCCTTCGGAACTGGAGTGGGAGCGGCCACGGAGGGAAAGGGAACATTCAACTCGCACGAGAGTCTCACCTGCAATTTTTGCCACTATGAAAATCCCGCAAAAGGCAAGCCCAGGTTCATCGTCGACCCGGAAGGGCTCTGCAGGATTTGCCACCCTGCCACGGTGGACCACCATTATCCAGCGGAAAAGGTCAAGGATAAAGTGGTGGATCTGATAAGGGAGAACAAGCTTCCTGGACTTGCCGGTGAATTCAACTGTTACACCTGCCATAAGATACACGACTCTGTTTTTTCCATGAGAGATGATTACAGGAAGGCTCTCGAAGAACTGGAGGTTCCGAATCCTCACGGGAGCAAGGTTTTCTGCGCTACGTGTCACGCGGGAAAAATCAGGAAGGGGGGCGAAGTAAGGTTCGTCACGGGCCTCGACATAGACGGGCTTTGCCTCCGCTGCCACGGGAAAGAGGGAATACCTTCTTCTCCTCATGTATGGGGTGTCACTTCGACGGAGAAAACGTGGAAGATGGATTACGTGGGGTATCCCTTGAGGAGGGGAAAGTTGACCTGTCAGACGTGCCACGATGAGGTCTGCTATGATCCCATAGATCCGGAAAATCCGAAGTTCCTGAGAGGAGGACCATACGCGAGCGAGGACGAATTCTGTTACAAATGCCACGTCAATACGGATGTCGCTTTTTCGAGCCCCCACAGGCAAATCGACCAGTTTGGGAGGATAATTGAGGAAAGCTGCCTGTTCTGTCACGTGGGTGTTCCAACGGGCGCAGAGGGAGACCCGAATGTCCGGCTCGCAGGAGACGAGGTGGGAATATGCGGGACTTGCCACGATATAGTCCCACATCCCGGGGTGAATCACCTGATAAAGCTTCCTCCGAGAATGCTCAGGAGAAAACGGGAATATGAGAGAAGGCATCTGGTAAAGATTCCCCTTGATGATGAGGGAAACATAAGGTGCAGCACGTGCCACAATCCTCATGCCAAGGGAGTTATAAAGGGGGAGGCAGGCGTGGGGGCTGGTTCCAAGTGGCGCGTTGCTGACTTCAAAGAAGTGTGCGCTCCGTGCCATGGGCGTTATTGAAGAATGCAAATAAAGGAGTGAGCGATGTGGAGCTTAATCGTCAAAGGCGGATGGGTGATGTATCCCCTTCTCGCACTATCCGTTATTGCACTCGCTATCATAATCGAAAGGTTGGTAGCCCTGCACAGGATAAGGGTCAACACGTCCGATTTCGTCGAGGAAATCAACGAGCTTCTCGGCAAGAACCAGATGGAGGAAGCGATTGCCAGGTGCGAGAGAGAAAACAGTCCAGCGGGAAGGGTGATAATGGCGGGGCTTAAGAATTTCAGGAAGAGCAGGGAGGAGGTGGAGGGAGCCATAGAGACCGCTGGAGATATCGAAATTTCGAAGATGGAGAAAGGGCTTCTTTATCTTTTGACGATCGCGAAGATATCCCCGCTTCTCGGGTTTTTCGGGACCGTTGTAGGCATGATAAAGGCGTTCGAGGCAATAGGGAGATTTGGGGTTGAGAATCCGCGGATGGTGGCGCTGGGAATTTCGGAGGCTCTGATTACGACGGCAGCCGGTCTCATCATCGCGATTCCTGTGTTTTTCGCCCACTTCTACTTTACGAATAGAATCAACAGGTTCGTTCTCTCGATGCAGGAGTCGAGCCTGGCCTTTCTCGAGGCTCTGAGTGAGCTGGAGGAGAAAATAGCAATGCGGGCCGCTCAGGTTGATGAGATAGGAGGTGAATACATTGAAGTTTAGACGGTCGACTCAGAAGGACGATGAGGTTATTCCGACTGCATCCATGGCAGATATAGTTTTTCTCCTGATAATTTTCTTCATGGTCACCTCCGTTTTCAACCTCGACCGGGGCCTTGAGATGAGGCTTCCACAGATGGAGAAAGCGGGTCAAATTTCCAGGAAGGGTATTGTCGTATCGATTGACAAGAAAGGAGACGTGTTCGTCGATGGAAACAAGGTGGAAATTTACGAGGTAGGAAGAGTCGTGTATGAAAAGCGGGGAAAGAGTCCCGGCGCACCTGTGATATTCAAGAGCGACAGGGACACGAGATATCAAATGGTGATGGATGTCCTGGATGAGTTGATGAAGGCAGGAATATACGACGTATCGCTACCTGTGGTGGAAGAGAAGAAAAAAGAGGAATAGGAAGGGAGAATGACCAGCAGGGAGCTCATAAAGATGTGGGGAGTCGTTCTGGCCTCTGTGCTGGTTCACATTCTTCTCTTTTCTGCTTTTTCGTTCAGGTACGAGCCCAACATAAAATTCATTAGGAAGAAAACGAAAATAACGCTTCACCCCTTCAGGCCACTGGTGCCCAGAAAGGTTTCCTTGAAAAAAGAGGAGCCCGTGATTCCCCGCTCAGGATCGATGGTAGAGGAATCGAAAGGCGGAATCAAGGCTAAGGAACAGGAACTTGGAATATCCAGGCCCTCCTCAAGTGAAGAAGATTTGATGCCGGCCCCGGAGGCTGCCGGGGGAGAGGTGGAAGATACTTCTGTTTTGTCAGATTTTCTCGCAATGATCAGAAGTGACGAATTCCAAAAGAGGCTCGAAGAAATAAGAAGAGAAAAGGAGAGTGCCTGGACGGGTAAAGGGGTCGGAAAAAGCGACCTGTCTGTCCCTGAGGGCGCGAAGGGAGGGAAAGGAAAGTTCGAGGAGCCTTACCTGGATCCTAGAGTTAGACTCGTAGTGGTTTCGTATCCGAAAACGTCCATAGAGAAGGAACACCCGTATATAACCTACCCTGATTTGAAGGTAAAGAAATACGAACTTCCTTCGGGGTGGTGCAATGTGGTGATTCGAATCTATACCGATCAGAGGGGGAACGTGGTGAGCAGGGAAATATTGAGACCTCGGGAAGGAGGTATGAGGGAGAGGCTGTTTCTCGAGCACACACTCGAATCTCTGAAGAGCTGGAAATTTCCAAGGGCCAAGTCGGAAATCATCATCGATGTGAGGTATTACGTGGAATGACGAGACGGGTTCTTTTGATTCTCGCGTTGTGTCTGGCGGCCATGACAACATATGCCTATGCCATGGATCCAGAGGGGTGTATCGAGTGTCACGAAATGCAGTTGATAGTCAAGGCGGGACAGGCTTACAGGAACCTGCGGGTTGCCGAAAAGGAATACAGGCTTTCTTCACATGGAAGTCTTTACTGTTCGGATTGCCATGCAAGCGAAACGATCGTTCCTCATGAACCCGGAAACAGGGAAGCAGTGTGTTTCGAGAAGTGCCATTCGAAGGGGAGCATCGAAGAGGTGAGGAAAGTCCACACGGAGAAATACTACAGCTATCAAGACGATATTCATTACAAGGAAGGAATCGGGTGTGCCGATTGTCACAGCGAATTCGGTAAGGTGAAAACTTATGCCATGTCTCTTAAATGCCTCACCTGTCACGGGAAAAACGGTGAGGGAAAGGGGGTGCTCCTCGTTTCGACCCCGGTTCACGGAGACCTCACGGGTGTGGGGGGAGTAGTGACGTGTGGAGATTGTCATTCTCCTCATATTCCAAAGGAGAAAAGAACGGAAGAGACGCTGAATTGCTATCGCGGCTCAGAGTGTCACGGAAACCGTGTCGTGAGGAAGATTGCCGTAGGCGGTCACCTGTCTTCGGGAGGAGGGCGGATTCTGGGCGTGATCCGGGAGGCAGTAAGGATTGTGGTCGTGCTGTTCCTGCTCGTGGGGGTAGGGCTCATCCTGTCAGGGAGTAGGAAAAATGGAAGGTGATAGGGTAGTCGTTAAAAAAGAAGTAAAGAAGTATGCGACTGTGGATGTGATCATCCACCACGCTGCGTTAGCACTTGGTGCTATTCTCATCATCACGGGGGTGGGAGTGAAATTCTGGAGCGGAGGTTTCTGGGAGGTTTCTCACTTCTGGGCGGGCGTTCTCTTCTCTATTGTCGTTGTCTCTCATCTGTGCGTGTTGATAGCAAGAGGAGTAACGAAGGATATTCCGATCGGGAGATTCCCTTTTCTTTTTTCGGTCCGGGAGTTCTTGAATTACTTGAAAGGTATTGGCGGAATGGATGCTAAGTTCTCGGTCCCCGAGAGGGTGGATTATTTTTCGTTGATGTTTTTTTCAGTCGTTGTCTCTGCTTCTGGGATTTTCCTCCGCTTTCCCAATCTTCTTCCAGGTAGAGGTGGGATAGACGTTGTCTTCACCATGCTGTCTGTGCATTTCACGTCTGCTGTGGGCTTTACGTTCTGGGTTGTTGCGGTCCACGTGTTGAACACGGTTGTGAGCCCTTTTCCTGGAAACGACCCGATGTATATCTTCGGCAGAGAAGTCGATATTGAGGCCGTCAGGGAACACAGACCGGGATGGTTCGAGGAGCTGGAAAGGGAGGGGGCCGTGGAGGTTTTGAAGGAAGAGGACCCGGAAGAAAAGATAGACAGGGAAAAGGTCGAGTCGCTGCTCAATGAAGGCAACCGGAATTTCAGGGAAGGCAATTTTGAGGATGCGGAAAGACTTTACAGGGAAGCAATAGCTTTGTATCCAGCCTACTCGCAGGCGCACTACAATCTTGCCGTTTTACTCAAGAAAATGGGGCGATATGCTGAAGCAATAGGACAGTGCAGGAGATTTCTCGAGGTGGATCCGTTTCATCCTCTTTCGATCAGGGTAAAGGAGATGATACGCGAAATGGAGGAAGGGCCAGGTGCTCGGTAAAGGATACAGGTTGTTTTCTATTGTGGTTGCTCTCACGTCTTTTTTCCTTGTTGTGGTTTCCGGTAGGAGTGAGAAAGGCGGTGTCTCGATACCTCCTGTGAAAATCTCCAGGCTCGTTTACTTCCACGGGAAAGGGGAAGAACCGGAAGTAGTGAGGAAGGACTGTTCGTCCCAGGCAGGTTGCCATCTCGTCTTCCCGCATGAGGACAGACGCGGCTTTGCTGCTTTCCGGAATCAACACGAAACTTTCATGGACTGTTTCGTCTGTCACAGGATCTCGGGGTTTGAGAAATTCGCTGTGGAAAAAACTTACGGCAGGAGGGTGGTGATATTGGAGACGTTGCCGCAACGTGGCGATTTTCACGCTCAATTCATGAAGCCGGTTGGTTGTGACGGCTGTCACACTGACGAGGGGAAACGGCGGTTCGAAAAAGTCACCGGGGAAAAATTTGGTAGCGAGATGGTGAATCCTCTTCCGCTCATTCTCCTCAAGGAAGGATCGAAGAAATGGTTCGTTCCAGGTTTCTGAGTCTATGGCTCATCCCGGTTCTGCTTTTAATCGCAACGGCAGGTCAGGCAGTCGAGTTCAGTGTCCTGCACGAACTGGCGGACAAAAGGTTCAGGGAGCCTGTTGACGCTGCGGTAGACTTCAGAGGTTTTTTTTATCTCCTGGATAAAGGCAGGAAGTCGGTATTTCTCGTTTCTCAGCATGGAGAGGTATTGAAGGAAGTGCGCCTTCCCTCTTCCGTAAGGAGGCCGGAGGGCATAGCCGTAAGGAGGCCGGGAGTATTTTTCATAGCGGATTCGGTTGGTGGAGTCGTTCACGAGGTGGAGGTATCCGGGAAATGCTTCGGGGAGTTCAAGATTCCGGGTGCGGGGAGAATAATGGACGTTGCGTTTTTCGGGAAAAGAGTTTTCATCATCGATGGGAGCAAGCACAGGTTCTACGTTTACGACACGGAGGGAAGAAAAATAGCAGAGGTTGGGAAAAAGGGTGGGAAGCCGGGGGAATTCAGGTTCCCCTACAGAGTCGATCTCGATGGAAGCGGAAGGGTCTATGTTTCTGACGTTATGAACGGGAGGGTCCAGGCCTTCGATGTCGAGGGGAAACACCTGTTCACAATCAAAAGCTTTGGTTTGTCCGAGAGAAATTTCGTCAGACCGGGTGGTGTCGCGTCTTACGACGCAAATAGGGTGCTCATCACCGATTTGTTGTCCGGACTCGTTTACGAGTGGGATGGTCAGTCCGGAATTCTGGAGGCATTGAGGGGGAAGAATGGGCCGCTCAGGTTTTCTTATCCATCCTCGATCACCTGTTCGAGGCTCGGAGATGTAGGCGTCGTCGACAGGAGAGCGAAAAAGTTTTTCATATTGAGGCAGATATCGGAGTGAAATAAATCACCCAGGGGGCGGAAATGAGGAAGAAGTGGGAGTATGGTCAGATATTCGTGAGACAGCCAGACGTATTCGGTGGTCTTCCAAAGAGCGGTCTCGCTCTGGAAAAAGTAAACAGGGCGGGACAGGAAGGGTGGGAGCTTGTCTCCACGATTCCTTTCACCGTGCCGGGTGGTGAAGTCAGAGGAGCATTTTTCATTTTCAAACGAGAAGTCGTAGAGGACTGAATGTGAAGGTTCGTCTTGCACTTCTGCTCGCGGTCGTTTTCGTTGCATCTGTGGTTCCTTTTTCTTTTTCTCGCGCTGCGGGGATGTTCAGAGAGGAAAAGTGCGCCATATGCCACATCTACGATTCGAAGTATTTCGATGAGACCGTTATCCCAGAGAAAGATCCCCTCGAAAGAGAGAGGAGGATGTGTTTTTCGTGTCACCTGGGGGCCGTGGATGATCTGGGGAAGAAACTTCTCGCGGGCTCTCATCACCCGACGGTCAGTGTGATGCGAAAGAGCCTGAAAACAGGCAGAAGAAGGAAGGTGGAGGGGTGCTCCGTTTGTCACACGCCTCACACGGAGATCGGTTGGGAAGGGTTTGCCGGGACATCTCTCTCGATATACATGGGGGGCGAAAAGATTTGCGTATCATGTCACACGTTGTACGGGGACAATGGTGAGGGAAATCATCACAAATATGGTGATAAGGAAGCGTGTCTGACCTGCCACACGATGCACGGAGGATGGGGAAAGGCGCTTCTCAAAGACAGCTATCAGAGGCTGTGTCTTCGCTGTCATGAGCCGGTGAAGGAAATGTTCGAGAAGGGAAAGGGGCACCCCGTGGGAAAGGTGGTGAGGGAGCCTGTGATGATACTCGGGGAAGAGAGAGTCGGTGAGCCGGAGGTTCTAAACCTGTCGTGTTCGCTGTGCCACGACATGCACGTGGAGGGGAGCGAAAAAGGGCTGTTGTCGATGGACCCTGAAAAGCTCTGTCGGAGCTGTCACGAAGGATATGTGGGAAGCGGCACGGGAATGGAGAACAACGGGAATCATCCGGCCAGCGTGTCCTGTATGGAGTGTCACGAGGTTCACTCGTACGCAAGAAAAGATGAAAAAGGTTCCGCGACTCTATGCCTTTCCTGTCACAGTGATAAGTCAGGCGGTGGTGAAAATCATCCAGCGTCCAAAAAAGCGGGCGGAAGGTTCGGCTGTCTGGGGTGCCATTCCCTCCACAGAGGAGTGGTGGGAACTTCTAACTTGAGGAAAAGGAACGATACGTTTTGCCTAGAATGTCATGAGAAATACAACACCCTGAACGAGAAAGTGAGTCCTCCGCTTTCCCATCCGGTTTTCGTGGAGATTGCCGATAGTAAGAAAAGAGCCGGATTACAGGAGAGAGGTGGAGTTTTCGGCAAATTCGGTGAGATGATATGCCGGACGTGTCACTCTGTTCACCGGGGAGAGAAAAAGGGGCTTTTGATTGCATCTTCGGAAGTAATTTGTGCCGTCTGCCACGGTAAAAAGGAGATCGTTCATGGTAGCAAGGATCTTTCATGCGCCGAGTGTCATGCTCCCCATGGAATTCGCGATGTTGATTCTATGTCGGATAGCGAAATGAATCCTGTTAAATTCGTGTGTCTGAAGTGTCACGGTGAAAAAAGCGGGCACCCGGAAGTTATTGACGTGAGGGGTGGAAGTAAGGAAAAGTTGCCTCTGTTCAACAATAGAGGGGAGGAGGCGTATAAAGGATATGTCACCTGTCCTACCTGTCACGACCCTCACGGCGGAAGCGAGAATGCAGACCTTCTGAGAAAACCATACGAGGGCGTTTCTTTTCTCTGTCTCTCATGTCACAGGGACAAGGAGGGGATTACGCTCACACCGCACGATCTTCGATTCATCGTGTCCGAGAATCTTTGCGAACCCTGTCACGAGCCTCATTTCGGGGGAGAGCGCTTCATGTGGGGAATGGGAGAGGGCGATGGGAAATCCATGAAAGAAATGTTGTGCATCTCCTGTCACACTCCCGGAGGGCTTGCTGAGCCAGTCGATTTTGGCGAGGGCCACCCCGTTGATATCATACCGTCGGTGAAGAAGGGAATACCCCTGCCGTTTTTCGATTCTTTCTGGCGGAAGAATGAGCTCGGGATGGTCACGTGTCCCACGTGCCACAACGTACATGGAGAAAATATAAGCGCCATTCCGGATCAAAGACAGGGATTGCTCAATTTGAGGTACAGTTTCGGCGATCAGGAGGGCTTCATCGAAAGAAGAAATTTCTGCGTCATCTGTCACGTCGAGAAGAAGGGAATGAAACTGGGGCCCCACGGTAAAAAAAGATGTGAAGATTGCCATATGATTCACGTGAGTGGAAAGGAGAAGGGAGTTCCCCCTCTTCCGGACCTTTGTGTCGAGTGTCATAACGATGTGCCTGAAAGGGAAGCCTTTGTGTTCGAGATCTTGGGGAAGAAAAAGCCCGAGGATATGCACGTGTCGGAGAAGGCTGTTTTCCTGATGGAGAACGGACGATTGGGCACGGATGGAGTGGTGTCCTGTCCGAGCTGTCATGACCCACATGCTTCTTCCGCGGATTCGAAGAAGTCGTTTGTTGGAGGAAATCCGTCGGCTCCCTGTTTGCTCTGTCACCCAGAGAAAGCCCAACTCAAAGGCAGTCCTCACGATTTGGACGATGAAAATTTGTGTGGAGAGTGTCACGGAATGTGCCTTGTCAAATTTACGAAAAATGATATGAAGGAAATCACGGAGGATTTCGGCGCGAATCCCGCCGATGCCAAATGCATATTCTGCCATTCGGACTTTGCGGACGAAGGGTTCTACTTTACCCACCCGAAAAAGGTAACCCCGGTGAAGAGTTCCTATGGGGCTACGGTTTTCGTGGGTTCTGATGTTGTGATGGTCTCTAAGTTGCCAGGGAGCTCTTCCGTGAAATATCCTCTTTTCGATGAAAATGGTAGGATGAGGGAAAGCGGAACTCTCGGCTGCAGGACTTGCCATGACCCGCACCTGGAAAATAAAATTGAAGATAAGGAGACATATTTCCTGAGAGATTCATCGGGATTGTTCATTTCTTACATCTGCCTCCCCTGTCATGGTTCGGATGCCCGGGATCACGTGCTCAAATTTCACAGCTTGAAGCGGAAGGAATATGATTGAAAGCAAGGAAGGAAGAAGCGGGAAGGGCATTTCGGTCGGAATAATAGGTGCGGGTCCCGCCGGGAGTTTTACTGCCCTTAACTTTTTCAGGTTTTCCCGCGACGCGGGAATTCCCTGTAAGGTGACCCTTTTCGACAGAAAGGACTTCCACGCAGTGGGTCCTAGAGGTTGCAACATGTGCGCCGGGGCGATTGGATATGTAACCTACGAGAAGATCCGATCACTGGGCCTTTCCCTGGATGATAGAGTTGTGAGGAGGATTGCCGACGGCTACGTGTTTCACGGGATGCGAAACGAGGCGAAGATTTTTCACCCGGAAAGAGTGGGGATTTACACGGTTTTCAGAGGTGGTGGGCCTGTTTTGTCCCAGGAAGTGCCTTATATGAGCTTCGACAGGTTTCTCCTGGACGAATGCATAAAGAGGGGAGCGGTGTTCATAAACGACAGGGTGATGGAGATCGAGGCTTGCGGAAGAGGAGGAGGCCCCCCGTATTCGGTGAAGATAGAGGGTGGCTGGGAAGAGAGCTTCGATTTTCTGGTGGGCGCATTTGGGGTGAACACGACCATTTCGAGAAAATTCCTGCCCCGTTACGAACCTCCTGAGACCTGGCACACCTGTCAGGCGGAGGTTGCAGTGGACCCGGTTTACATAAGGAGAGTCATGGGGAACCTGATTCACGTGTTTTCCACTGTGAGCAGGAAAATTCGTTTCCTGGCCATAACTCCTAAGGACAGATATTTGACCATCACTGCCATAGGGGAACACGTGAAAATCGGGTATCTGAAGGAGGAGCTGGAGAACAACCCCGTTATAAGGAAATTCATGCCCTCCGAATACGAGATTCTCTGTCACTGTCATCCTCAGATGCCTGTCGGTTGTGCCAGGAATCCCGTGGAGTGGGGAGCTGCGGTAGTGGGAGACGCTTTCACCTCCAGATACCTGAAGGATGGTATAGGGTCTGCGTTTGAAACGGCGAGACGGCTGGCGTCCACGGTTATCGAGAGGGGTGCGTACAAGGATGTTCTCGAAAAATATTATGTTGCTCCCTGCGTGAAGAAAATACACAGAGACAATAGATACGGGAAGGTGTTATTCGACCTCTACGAGAGGATTCTCAGGAGGAGGTTTCTCTCGGATATGTATATAAGAGGTGTGAAGAGAGAAGGAGAGGACGCGAGTCTTGAGGGGGCGCACCTGACGAGGATACTCTGGGGCATTTTCGCGGGGGACCAGCCCTACAGTGAGATCATGAGGGATGTTTTGCGTGCAAAAACGATGTTGAATTTTTTGCGAATGCTTGTTATTTCTTAAAGAAAATGATTTCATTGAGTCGACCCCGGTGTCTGAATGAGAATGCCTGGTCGTAAAATGATGGAAGACGGGTTATAAGTGGCAAGGGGACCTGTGAGCATGGGCGATTGGGGGAAAACAATTCCCGGTTTGATTGTGATAGCTGGAGTTTTGCTTTCTCTCTTCGTTGTATCGGACATATTTTTTGGACATCTGGGAGTGATGGAATATGTGGCGGTCAGGGGGAAATATCAGGCCCTCGTTGCCAAGAAGGAAATCTTGAGCTCGGAAATCAAGGAAATGGAAAACGAGGTGAATAGATTGAAGTATGACATGAGTTATATAGAAGAAATTGCCAGAGGGGACCTTGGCTTCGTCAAAAAGAGGGAAAAGATAATCATCATCGATGAGTGAAACCGGTCTTGCCTGCCTTCGACATGGAACAACCCAGCCGTAGAATTTCCTCGACTTTCAGGGTTTACGGAGGGATCCTTTTTGCCCTTTCGCTGGGCATTGTAATCTCCACTCCGTGGCTGCTGATGCTGCCGCTGAACTGGGTGTATATTGCTCTTTTCTCTTCTTCGTTTTTCGGTCTTGGTTCGGTTTTCATCTTTGCCCGGGGTTCTTCTGCAGTTGACGGACTATTCAAGGCTCTCTCCATGGCGGTTTCTCTTCTGCCTGTATTCGTTTTGCTAAAGGACCCTTTCGTTTCGGCGGTTTTTCTCTTTATTACTGGATATGCGCTTTTTTTCCTTTTCGGTTTGATTGAGTTCGTCTCTTCTGTTGCGCTACTCGCGTCCGGGGCTTTCTACGTGGAATATTTTTCGAGGAAAGGTGGAATTGGCAGACACGATGTGCTTGCTCTATTGTTCCTGATTGGCTTGATAGTAGTCGGTTTTGTAATGAAGAGAGAGAATTTGGATAGAGGTGACTCCGGAGCGAAGGAAGCAGGGTTTGCCCCTACAGAGGCTTTCGTTTCTCAGGATTATTTGAATGAGACCCTGATGGGGGCATCTCAATATGAGCCTGCTCGCTTTCTCGAAAAGACAGTGGAAGATTTCATTTGCGAAGTTGCATTGAGGGGAAGAGCGGCTCTGCGTGCCAGAAACTTTGCTGTGGTCGTCAGGACGGAGGGAGATGGGAATGGCTGGCAGGGATTCGTGTCGAGGGAGGAAGGGAGCGAGGTTCACAAAGGAATGATACAGGTGGACTCACTTGCGGAGTACGTCAAGGTGCCCCTCATACTGGGAAAAGAGTTTGAGTCGGGAACAGATGAGCTTTCTTCCGCGCTACTCGTTGCGACGGATGAGAGCATTGAGATGGTTTTTTCCTACCCGGTGTTTTCAGGGTTGGACCCGGTGGGATTCATATACGGGGAAAGGGATTTCCCGGGGGAGCTTACTTTTCAAGATAGAGAGGTGCTTTCTATACTTGCCGCCACGGTAGGAAAAATGCTCCAGGTCGGTAAGGTGGTTAAAGGTGTGAGGAGCGTCTACAATAGATATTCTCTTCTCGCCAATTTCATAAAATCCCTTCCGGATATGAAGGGTGTTCACCAGGTTTTGTCGCTTACGGCGGATATGATCAGGAGCTTTCTATCTGCCAGCAAGGTGGTGGTTTTGCTCGAGGCTGATGAAGACAACGTTTTCGAAATCGTAAGTGGAGGAGGAGATGCGAGCGAAAAGGTGATGGTTCTCGATGACGACAGCATATTGTTCTGGGTGGTCCGACGCATGACCCCGAGAATTGTGAGGAAATACGACCGTAAGTCCGAGAGCATATATAAAGTGCCGCGCAATCTACTTGGAGAGGTAAAAGGGCAATCTATCATGATTTACCCGTTTGCATTTGGAGTGAGTGAGGGGGAAGGCAAGAGGGGGCTATATGTGGTAGTTTCGGGAAAATCTTACGTTTTCACTGGAGAAGACGTGAGAAAGCTGGAGTTTCTTGTGGACCTTTCTCTGATGGCTCTTCCCGGGGCGGTGAAGTTCGATATTCTCGAAGGAGAGACGAGAAAAGATCCTATGACGGGACTGGCGAACAGGCGTGAACTTATGGCGGCGCTGGAGAGGGAGATGAAAAGGGCGGAGAGGGTGAAGAAACCTCTTTCGATTCTGTTGATCGACATAGATCATTTCAAGAGGATAAACGATACTTACGGTCATCCTTTCGGGGACGAGGTCATAAAGGGGATAGCGAGAATAATGAAAAACGTCGTCAGGCCCTATGATATTGTGGCGAGGTATGGCGGTGAAGAGTTCGCGATTCTTCTGGTCGAGACGGACACTCGGAGGGCTGGAAGCGTTGCCGAGCGGATAAGGACGTCTGTTAAAAACAAATTATTCGAATACAAGGGAGAAAGAGTCCCGGTGACGGTCAGCATAGGCTGCTCGACGTTTCCAGAAGACGGGAAAATCGCCGAGGAACTTCTAGATATGGCGGACAGAGCACTTTACCTGTCCAAAAGAGAAGGCAGAGACAGAGTTTCCTTCGTAGATGACCTCGTCAAGGGGCTGGACAGGTGAGATTGTATCAGCTCAGGCACACGACTTTTTTCGCTTGTGGACCTTTTGGAGTTAATATCATTTCATATTCGACTTTTTGACCTTCCTTGAGCGTTCTGTAACCTTCCATCTCTATGGCAGTGTAGTGGACGAATACGTCTCTGTCTCCGTCCTGTTCGATGAATCCGTAACCCTTGGTTTCGTTGAACCATTTGACCCTGCCAATCCTCCGCATCTTTCCCCTCCGGCAATTCTGTATACTGTATACAGTTTCTATAGCACACGAGATGTTTCCTGTCAAGAAAGATGGATTTTTCGTCTTTATTTTAAATATACTTCCAGGAAGCGCGTTCTGTTTCGGGTAATTGTCATTTAGTTCTTGATAGAAATGTGACATTGTTATAAAAGTAATTGTTTAAGCAAAAACTTGGGTTTGATCCAGGGAGGGGCGTTTGAAGGAGATCATCCGAGCTGCGGTAGTAGAGCATCTTCTGGAGTTTTTCGAGAGCAGGTTCGGGATTCATCCGGACAGGGTGGATGTCGAGAAAACAACCAGCGAGAATTTTGGTGACTACACCACCAATGCGGCCCTGGTCCATTCGAAGAGGCTTTCAAGGAAGCCCAGGGAACTCGCGGATGAAATAAGGGATTTTTTGAGCGAACGGGAGGAAGGCCGGCGTTTCTCCCGGATTGAAGTTGCCGGTCCCGGGTTTGTCAACCTGTATCTGAGTCGAGAGTTCGTGTGGGAGCTGGTCGATTCCATACTGAGCGGCGGAGATTATCTTTCGATAGAGAAGAAAGAGGGGCCGCGGTTCCTGGTGGAGTTTGTGTCAGCCAATCCCACCGGTCCTCTTCATGTGGGACACGGAAGAGGGGCGGCATTCGGGGATGCTCTGTGCAGGCTTCTTGAGTTCGCGGGTTACCCGGTGGATAGCGAGTATTACATAAACGATGCGGGAAATCAGATGAAGGTCCTCGGAAAGTCCCTGTATATCAGGTATCTTCAAATGCTTGGGGAGGATATCGAGCTTCCGGACGATCATTACAGGGGGGAGTATCTGATAGACATCGCCAGGGAGATAGTGGAAGAGAGAGGCGGGGAGTTCATGCCATACGACGAGAGGCACCTGGATTTCTTCGTGAAATACGCCGGGGACAGGATTCTCGGGGATATAAGGAAGGACCTCGAGGACTTCAACGTGACCTTCGACAGGTGGTTCAGTGAAAGGGAGCTCCACGAGAAAGGCGGGGTAGATAGAGCCATATCGGTTTTGAAGGAGAAAGGCTACATATATGAAAAGGATGGTGCCCTCTGGTTCAAAAGCACCGATTTCGGGGATGACAAAGACAGGGTAGTCGTGAAGAGCGACGGGGAAAAGACTTACTTTGCAGCAGATATCGCTTATCACCTGGACAAATTCAGAAGAGGTTACCAGAGCATTGTCGACGTGTGGGGAGCGGATCATCACGGTTACGTGAAACGACTCGCCTCTGCCATCGAAGCTCTCGGTTATTCTCCAGACCAGTTCAGGGTGATACTCGTCCAGTTCGTGACGCTGATGAAGGGCGGTAAGGCGGTTTCGATGAGCACTCGAGCGGGAGAGTTCGAGACGTTGAGACAGGTTCTGGATGAGGTCGGGGCGGATGCGGCCAGGTTTTTCTATCTGATGCGGAGCGCCCACAGTCATCTCGAATTCGACCTGGACCTTGCCAAAGAGACCAGTTCTGAGAACCCCGTATATTACGTTCAGTACGCCCACGCCAGGATCTGCAGTCTTTTCAGGGAGGCGAGAGAGCGGGGGATCGAGGTGCCGGAAGTTTTGTCCGTCAAGGGGCTTGAAGGCGATGAGGAGATTGCCATACTCAAGAAAGTCCTGGAATTTAGGGATGTGGTCATAGAGAGTGCCTCTTCCCTTGAACCCCACAGAATTCCTTTCTACCTGATCGAGCTGGCCAGGATGTTTCACTCCTATTACAACCGGCACAGGATTCTAACCGATGACCTGGAGTCGAGCTTGAAAAAACTGGCGCTTGCCAGGGCAGTGGGTGAAGTCGTCAGGACTGGACTGGGTATAATAGGTGTTACCGCTCCGGAGAAGATGTGATGGATATTTTGAAATTTGCCAGGAAGAAAAAGGACGGTTTGGGGAATCGCATCCTCATTGCGAGTCTCGTAATTTTGATGTTCATAATATTCCTCATCGGACTCCACATAGGGAGAATCGTCGAAAAAAGTGCCGAGATGTCTTACCGGGCGCGCGTTGTCGCGAAGCCGAGCGATATCAGAGAAGAGGGGAGGAAAATCGAGGAAAAGTTGAATCAGTTTCAGGGAAAAGAGGCGACGCCCGGGACGCGGTCTGAGCTGCGGGTTGGCGAAACGAGAGAGGGTGAGGAAGTCGGGTCAGGGGCCTCAGTTTTTGAGAGGGATGAAACGAAGCGAGCTGAAGAGAGTCGGCATGGGCAGCGGGCAACCAGGAACCGGGTCTCGGAACGGTCTACGGCAGGTGGGGCTTCGGTTTCTGAAAAGATGGGCGGATATTATCTGCAGGTTGGGGTTTTCGCAGTGAAGAGTAACGCTTTGGCGATGGAGAAGCGTGCGAAGAGTTTCGGTTTAGGGGTGAGGCTCGAGAAGATGAGGGATAAAAGGGGGAGAAAACTGACCAGGGTTCTCGTAGGTCCCTATCCCACCAGGGAAACCGCATCCCGGAACAGGGTGGAGGTGGCGCGTAAGCTGGGTGTCACAAGCCCTGTGATAGTCAAGAGGTGAGAATGATCGATATCAACCCATCAAAGGAAGAGTTCTTTCGTCTTGCCGGTTCATTCAACATAGTTCCAGTGTACGGGGAGCTGTTGACCGATTGCGAAACTCCCGTTTCGGCTTTTTTCAAGCTCAGAGGTAGAAAAGGAAAACCCGCGTTTCTCCTCGAGAGCGTCGAGGGGGGTGAGAAATGGGGCAGATACAGTTTCCTTGGATTCGACCCGATCGCTGAGTTTTCTGCCTGGGAGAATAGAGTCGTAGTTCGCGTGGGAAGCGAGATTGTGGAGGAAAATGTGACGGATCCTCTCGTCTCGCTGAAGAAGTTCATGGAAGGATACAGATACAGTCTGCCCGGGGGGGTTCCCAGACTTTCTTGCGGCGCGGTCGGGTACATAGGCTACGACTACGTCCGTTTCGTGGAGAAAATCCCAACCATTGCCGAAAAAACTCACGAGTATCCGGATCTATTCTTCATGATCCCATCTCTTGTTGTGGTATTCGACAATTTGAGAAAAAAGACGGTGGTCATAGCCAATGTGCATGTGAGGGATGGTGAAGACCTCGACGTTCTCTACGAAGACGCCGCTTCGAAAATAGAATCGGTCGAGAGTCTGATGTTCGGTGAAGGTGGATATGTTCCTCCTCTGACTAAGATGAGAGATGATGAGCTCCATCTCTCACCGATGATATCAGAGGAGGATATGCGTGACGCCATCGAAAAGACGAGAGGATATATAAGGGATGGCGAGGCGATCCAGGTCGTGCTCTCCAACAGGTTTTCCATGCCATATGAAGGCGATCCGTTCAATTCATACAGGGCACTTCGGATAATCAATCCTTCCCCGTATATGTTCTATTTCGAGACAGATAGCGTGTCCGTGGCCGGATCGTCTCCCGAAGTGCTCGTGAGGCTGGAGGGAGAAAACGTTATTTTGAGGCCGATTGCGGGAACCAGGCCCAGGGGGGGAGATGAGGAGGAGGACCGGCTCCTGGAAAGCGATCTTCTGTCGGATCCGAAGGAGCTCGCGGAACATCTCATGCTGGTCGATCTTGGACGAAATGATCTGGGCAGGATATCGAGGCCAGGGAGCGTAAAGGTTTCCGAGTTCATGGTTATAGAGAGATACTCTCACGTTATGCACATAGTTTCCAATGTGGTTTCGAAAGTGAAAAAGGACTGTGATGCCTTCGACGTGGTCAGGGCGACGTTTCCGGCTGGTACGGTTACTGGGGCGCCGAAGGTTCGTGCCATGGAGATAATAGAGGAGTTCGAGCCGGAGAGGAGGGGAATCTACGCCGGCGCGGTGGGATACTTCGATTTCTCCGGCAATATGGACCTGTGCATCGCCATCAGGACGCTCGTATTCTCCAAAGATTTGGCAATTGCTCAGGCTGGGGCGGGGATCGTATACGATTCCGTTCCTGAAAGGGAGATAAAGGAAATAGAGAACAAAGCGCGCGCCCTCACGGAAGCTCTCAGGTGGGGGGAAAAGAAATGATTGTAGTGATAGACAACTACGATTCTTTTACCTTCAACATCGTTCAGGCTCTTCAGGCGCTTGGAGCGCAGGTGGAGGTGTTTAGAAATGATCAGGTTTCTGTCGAGCAGGTTGAAGCGATGGAGCCTGATGGTATCGTCATTTCTCCCGGCCCTGGAGGTCCTGACAGGGCGGGAATAAGCGTCGAAGCTGTGAAGCGTTTTGCGGGAAAAGTTCCCATTCTGGGAGTTTGTCTCGGCCATCAGTGCATAGGATACGCTCTCGGAGCGAAAGTGGTTTCCGCCCGTAAAATAATGCACGGAAAGACTTCCCCGATACATCACGACGGGAGCGGCATTTTTGCGGGGATAGAGAATCCATTCAGAGCAACCAGATATCACTCGCTCGCGGTGATGTGGGATCGAATTCCCGAGGATGTCGAGGTTTGTGCGTGGACCGAGGACGGGGAGATAATGGGGATAAGGCACAGGAAATATCCCCTTTACGGCGTCCAGTTTCACCCCGAGTCGGTGATGACCGATCACGGGGTCAGGCTATTCGAGAACTTCCTGAGCGTGGTGAAGGGGAGCCAGGGAATCGTCAGAGAGTTCGTGAATATCAAGGAACCGATTTCACTCGTTGTGTCGGGCGCCCATCTGACGGGTCCTCAAATGAGGGAGGCCATGGAAATGATGATGTCCGGAGACGCGACTCCGGCTCAAATAGCCTCTTTTCTCACGGCCCTTTCCATGAAAGGTGAGACTCCGGAGGAGATTGCAGCTGCTGTTGGCGTTATGAGGGAGAAAGCGGTGAGAATCAGGTCGAATCATCCGGAGCTGCTCGATACGTGCGGCACGGGAGGAGACAGGAAGGGCACCTTCAACATATCCACTACTGTGGCTTTCATAGCCGCAGGCGCCGGAGTTCCGGTGGCGAAGCATGGAAACAGGTCTGTCACGAGCAAGGCAGGCTCTGCGGATGTTCTTGAAGCTCTGGGTGCAGATCTCGATACACCCGTGGAGGTTGTCGAAAAATGCTTAAATGACGTCGGAGTGACGTTCATGTTCGCTCCAAAGTTCCACCTTGCCATGAAATACGCCATAGGCCCGAGGAGGGAAATAGGTATAAAGACGATTTTCAATGTTCTGGGCCCGCTTTCCAATCCTGCAGGCGCAAACAGGCAGATCGTTGGGGTTTTCAGTGAGGAACTCGGGAGGGTCTACGCCAAGGTGTTGAAAGAGCTCGGGATGGCTAGGGGAGTGGTGGTCTACGGAGCTGACGGGCTCGACGAGGTGTCGCCGTCGGGGCCAACGCTGGTATGGGAAGTGGACGAGAAGGAGATCAGGGAATACGTTTTCGATCCCTTGGCTATCGGGTTGACGTATCATCCTCTGGATGAGATTCTGGGAGGCGACGCCAAGGTGAACGGAGAAATATTGCTTTCCGTTCTTTCCGGCGAGGAGAGCCCTTACCTGGATGCGGCGCTTCTCAACGCGGCCTTTGCCATATATTGTGGTGGTGTTGCATCCGACGTGAAGGAGGGGTACGAACTGGCGAGGGAATCCGTTTTCTCGGGGAGAGCGAAGGAGAAGCTTGCAGGTTTTCTCGATTACTTCGGGGGTAAATCTGGAAATTGAGTTTTCTCGATCGTATCATTTCCGAGAAAGAGAAAGAGTTGAAGAAGGTTGAAGAATGGCTTCGTGAGAACTCTGGGGAGCGAAGTGTGCCCCCGCGGAAAGTCGATTTCAGGGACGGAGGACGGAAGATAATTGCTGAAATAAAAAGGCGGTCTCCTTCCAAGGGACCGTTGAGAGTTGATATAGTTGCGAGAGAACTCGCCCTGGAGTACGTGAGGGCGGGGGCAGCGGGAATATCAGTTTTGACGGACAGCAAGTTCTTCGGTGGGGACTTGAGTGACCTGATGGAAGTATCCCGGGTGACGGGGGAAGTTCCGGTATTGCGCAAGGATTTCGTAATAGACGAGCTGCAGGTTCTGGAGTCTTATCATGGTGGAGCCGACATGGTCCTCCTGATAGCGAGAGCGTTGACGGGAGAAAGTCTTTCACGGTTGATTCGCGCGTGTGAGGGGCTGGGGCTCACGCCGCTCGTGGAGATACACACTGAGGAGGAGCTCGAGGGCGCTTTGGAGAGCGGAGCTCGTCTCATAGGGGTGAACAACAGGGATCTGGACACGTTTGTGGTGGATCTTGAGGTTTCCAGGAGGCTGATACCCAGGATTCCGGAAGAGTGTGTGAAGGTGGTGGAAAGCGGCATATCTGATCCGAATGTCATGTCCGAGCTGGAGGAACTTGGGGCGGATGCTTTTCTCATCGGTGAATCACTTGTAACCTCGCCTTCACCGGGGGAAAAATTGAAATTTCTGATTGAGTATAAAAGCCAGTAGAAAAAGGTAGAAAGGAGATGAATATGGAGACGAAAATCGTCCTGAAGGATTCGGAGATTCCGAAGGTATGGTACAACATCATTCCAGATCTGAAGAATCCTCCCGAGCCGGTTCTGCATCCGGCGACCAGAAAGCCCGTTACGCCGGATGATCTTTCCCCGCTTTTTCCGATGGCTCTCATCGAGCAGGAAGTGTCACAGGAAAGGTGGATTCCCATTCCTGAAGAGGTTCTGGAAATATATTCGCTATGGAGACCGACGCCTATGTTCAGGGCGAGGAGGCTGGAGAGGGAGCTGAACACGAAATCGAAGATTTACTATAAATACGAGGGTGTTTCCCCTGCGGGTTCTCACAAGCCCAACACTTCGATTCCTCAGGCATATTACAACAAGCAGGCTGGTCGGAAGAGGATAGCCACGGAGACCGGTGCAGGGCAGTGGGGGTCAGCACTGGCTCTCGGCGCTTCGTTCTTCGGCCTGGAAGCTACCGTTTACATGGTCAAAGTGAGCTATCACCAGAAGCCTTACAGGAGAATTCTTATGGAAACCTGGGGGGCATCGGTCATTCCCAGCCCGAGCGACAGGACTCAGTCGGGGAGGAAAATACTCGAGGAGAACCCGGATTCTTTAGGCAGCCTGGGTATTGCCATAAGCGAGGCCGTCGAGGATGCGGTGACCAGGGAAGATACGTCGTATGCCCTTGGCTCGGTTCTGAATCACGTTCTCCTTCACCAGACCGTCATAGGGCTCGAGTGCAAGAAGCAGCTGGAAGAAGTCGGGGACTACCCGGATATCGTGATTGGGTGCTGCGGCGGGGGGAGCAATCTCGCCGGGATTGCCTTCCCGTTTCTTTACGATGTGTTCTCGGGCGGCAAAGAGGTGAGAGTGATAGCGGTTGAGCCCGCTGCCTGTCCGACTCTCACCAAGGGAGTTTACACTTACGATTTCGGTGATACAGCACAGCTCACTCCTCTGGTTAAGATGTATACGCTCGGGCACGATTTCGTTCCTTCGGGCATACACGCTGGTGGCCTCAGATATCACGGAGATGCGCCTCTCGTGAGCCAGCTCTACAGGGAAGGGTTCATCGAGGCCCAGGCGTATCATCAGACGGAGGTTTTCAGGAGTGCCCTTCTATTCGCCAGGTCGGAGGGGATACTTCCTGCACCCGAGTCGTCACACGCGGTCCACTCGGCTATAGTCGAGGCGAAAAAAGCCGATGAGGAAGGGGTCGAGAAGACCATTCTGTTCAATCTGAGCGGGCACGGGTTTTTCGATCTGGCGGCATACGACGATTATCTCTCCGGGAAACTGGTCGACTTCGAGTATCCGGAGGAGAAGGTGAAGGAGGCACTCGATAGGCTGCCCAAAGTCGAGTGAGTCTGGAGCATGTTTCGGGTCAAGATATGCGGAATAACGAACGCTTACGACCTCAGGATGGTCGAAGAGTCGGGTGCGGATGCCGCGGGTTTCGTTTTTTTCCGAAGAAGCAAACGTTACGTGGATTTCGAGCAGTGTGCCGAGATGGTTAAAGCCGAGACTCCGTCGGTATTACTTGTGGGAGTTTTCGTGAACGAGGACCCGGCGGTGATAAATCGCATCGCCGGACTGGTGGGGCTCGGTTGTGTCCAGCTTTCTGGTGATGAGGATGAGAGATGCGTGAAGGAGATAGACGTTCCCGTCATCAAAGTCATCCGGCCCAGTTCGGCCGACGACGTGAAGAAAGGCGAACAGTTTCCCTCTGAGTACATAATGTTCGATTCCCCGCTTCCCGGGTCGTTTGGTGGGACCGGCAGGCAGTTCGATTATTCTCTGATACTCGAGGCTGGCATCAAAAGGAAATTTCTCCTCGCCGGAGGGCTGACACCGGACAATGTGATGGATGTCGTGTCGCGCGTTGGACCTGTGGGCGTAGATGTTTCCACCGGCGTTGAAATGTTTCCCGGTAAAAAGGACCCGAGAAAAGTGAGGGAGTTCGTGACGCGGGCGCTGGAGGCTTTGTCCAACGATGGGTAAATTCAAGAGGTCGAGACCGGACGGAAGAGGATACTTCGGTTCTTTCGGTGGGAGGTATGTTGCGGAGACGCTCATGCCTGCCCTGCTGGAACTCGAGAGCGCTTTCGTGGACGCCATAAAAGACAGGGAGTTCAAAGCTGAACTTAAAGAAATGCTCGGGGCGTACGCGGGTAGGCCTACTCCTCTTTATTTTGCGGAAAATCTCACCAGGTTCGTCGGTGGAGCGAAAATATATCTGAAAAGGGAGGATCTGTGCCATACGGGAGCGCACAAGATAAACAACACGATTGGACAGGGATTGCTTGCCCGACGCATGGGAAAGAGAAGGATAATTGCCGAAACGGGTGCAGGCCAGCATGGCGTGGCGACTGCTACGATTTGTGCCCGGCTGGGATTGGAATGCGAGATATACATGGGCGAAGAGGATATGAAGAGACAGGAGATAAACGTGTTTCGAATGGAGCTCCTCGGTGCGAAGGTGATACCCGTCAAGTCGGGTTCCCGGACCCTGAAGGACGCGATGAACGAGGCGATAAGGGACTGGGTGTCCAATGTGAAGACTACTCATTACATGATAGGATCGACTGCTGGGCCTCACCCGTATCCGTGGATGGTGAGATATTTTCAGTCTGTCATCGGAAGAGAGACCAGAAGACAGATTCTGAAGCTCGAGGGGCGCCTTCCCGATGCTCTGGTGGCGTGCGTGGGGGGCGGAAGCAACTCCCTGGGATTTTTCTACGAGTTTCTCGAGGATGGGGAGGTTTCTCTTTTCGGAGTCGAGGCAGGTGGGTTGGGAATCAGAAGCGGCAAGCACGCGTCGACTCTTACCGCGGGTAAAGTCGGCGTTCTCCATGGAAGCAGGTCATACGTGATAATGACACCCGACGGGCAGGTGAAGGAAGTGCACTCGATATCTGCGGGACTGGACTACCCTGGTGTTGGGCCGGAGCATGCCTACCTGAAAGAGACGGGGAGAGTCACGTATACTTATGTGACGGACAGGGAAGCGCTCTGGGGTTTCACGATTCTCACGGAGAAGGAAGGAATAATGCCGGCACTGGAATCCGCCCACGCTGTGGCTTTTGGAATGGGGCTCGCGAAGAAGCTTGGGCAGGGAAAGATGGTGATCATCAATCTGTCCGGTAGGGGTGACAAGGACATAGATACGGTGAGGAAACGGTTTGAAGGAAAAAAGGATTGAAAAAAAATTTTCAGAGTTGAGGGCATCCGGGGAAAAAGCGCTGGTTCTCTACCTGACAGCGGGGGATCCCGATTTTGAAACGTCCCTGGAACTTCTGGCGTGTGCTGCGTCCTCCGGGGTGGATATCCTGGAAGTTGGAGTTCCTTTTTCCGATCCGATGGCGGACGGACCGGTGATTCAGAGGGCGTTCCAGCGCTCCCTGGGTAACGGTTTCCGCACGTCTCATGTCTTCCGGTTGATCAGGGAATTTCGAAAATACTTTTCCACCCCCGTTGTGATTTTCGGATATCTCAATCCGATACTTGCGTATGGGGTGGAGAAGTTTTTTGATGAGGCTGGCCGTGCAGGAGCCGATGGGGTGTTGCTGGTTGATCTTCCATTCGAGGAGTGGGAGCCGTATAAAAAAATGGCTTGCTCGAGCGGGCT
The DNA here is from genome assembly GCA_964429585.1 of uncultured bacterium. Taxonomy (GTDB): domain Bacteria; phylum Desulfobacterota; class Deferrimicrobia; order J040; family J040; genus CAYSCN01. Next base: position 43,475 of record CAYSCN010000010.1, read on the forward strand.
CGACTGGATAGGACTCGTTGCACCAACCTCCGGGGATGAAAGAATATCGAAGATAGCACGCGGGTCGAGCGGATTCGTTTACGTGATATCGGTTACCGGGATTACCGGAGCCAGAAATGCGTTGCCCGGGGAGTATATAGGTGTGGTGAAAAAGGTGAGAGGCGAGGTGACGACGCCGGTTGTAGTGGGGTTCGGAATTTCCTCGCCCGAGATGGCAAGGGAAGTCGCTTCTCACTGCGACGGAGTTGTGGTGGGGAGCGCAGCCGTGAGAATAATAGAAAGGTGGGAATGGAAGAGAGAGAAGATGATAAAAGAACTTTCTTCCTTCGTTGAAAACGTGAAGATGGGGTTGACAGATGGCGTTTTTTAAAAAGAAGAAGAGTTCGAAGAAAGCAGAGAAGAAGGTGACTGTTCCGGAGAATCTCTGGATAAAGTGTGACAATTGCAAGGAGATCATCTACAGGAGAGAGGTAGAGAGGAATCTCAAGGTCTGCCCCAAGTGCAGGTATCATTTCAGAATATCGGTGGATGAGAGAATCGACAGCCTGATCGACGAAGGGACTTTCCAGGAATTTGCCGCCGATCTCGAATCCGTCGATATCCTTGGATTCGTGGATACCAAGAGGTATGTGGACAGGCTGAAGGAGGCGAAAAAAAGGAGCGGGAGGAACGAGGCGGTTGTCACCGGAGTTGGGAAACTCAACGGGATAGAGGTCGTCATAGCCGTTTTCGATTTTACTTTTCTCGGCGGGTCCATGGGGTGCGTGGTTGGAGAGAAGGTGACTCTTGCGATAGAGGAAGCTACGAAAAGAGAGATACCGCTTTTAATCGTGAGCGCTTCCGGCGGTGCCAGGATGCAGGAGGGAACTCTTTCACTGATGCAGATGGCGAAAACTTCCGCTGCCATGAAGAGGTTCCACGAGAAGGGATTGCCGTATATAAGCATATTGACCGACCCGACCACAGGAGGAGTGGCGGCGAGCTTCGCCATGCAGGGAGATGTGATCATTTCTGAGCCGGGTGCGCTGATAGGTTTCGCCGGACCGAGGGTCATCGAGCAGACAATAATGCAGAAGCTCCCCGAAGGATTTCAGAGGGCCGAATTTCTTCTCGAGCACGGGATGATAGACATGATAGTTCCACGTACCGAAATGAAGGAGGTCGTGCACAGGCTGCTTCAATACATGATTTCTAACAGGACGGGGAAGAGAAAATCGGGTAAAAACCAGTAATGTCCGACTCGCGCGGAGCAATCAAACTCGGTCTCGGCAGAACGAGAAAGCTGCTTTCATTTCTGGGGAATCCAGAGAAAAGATTCAGGTCTATTCAGATTACCGGGACAAACGGTAAAGGGTCTACAGCAATTTTTCTCCATAATTTGCTCACCGACCTGGGTTTCAGGGTGGGAGTCTACACTTCTCCCCATATAGTCGATCCCGAGGAGAGGGTCAGAGTGGGAGGAGAGCTCTTCCGGGGTGATCTTCTCAAAGAGATCGAAGCATTGAGGAAGGCTTTTTTGAGGAGGTACCCATCCAGCCGGTTCGATGAACCTACTTTCTTCGAGCTCGTTACGGCGGTTTGCTTATCATATTTCAGAGAGAGTCGGGTGGACTTCGCGGTCCTTGAGACAGGCCTCGGAGGGCGCCTGGATGCCGTGACTGCTGCAGGCGCGGAAGTGGTGGTGTGCACGTCGATTTCTCTGGATCACCAGGAATATCTCGGAAACAGCCTGGAAGAGGTTCTGATGGAGAAGATCCATCCATTCAGGGGTGGATTTTTGGTTCTGGGAAGGATCCCCGATCTCTTTTGGAGCCTGGTTTGGATCAGGGCGAGAGTTCGCGGTGGAAAAGTCATTTCGAAGAACAGGGATTTTTTCTTTTTCGAGAGCGGGGAGGGTAGGCTGAATTTCGTGTCCAGGAGGTGTGTCTTCGGGATTACTCTCTCTGTGGGGGGGAGGTTTCAGCACGAGAATTGCTCGCTGGCTCTTGCAGGGCTCGAGGCTTTGTTGGGATGTTACGGGATGGAGGTTGAAAAATGGAAGGTTTCCACGATTCGAAAAGCGTTGAGGCGAACGAAGATACCCGGAAGAATGGAGCTCGTGGAGACGAGTCCTCGTGTTTACCTCGACGTTGGGCATAATGTAGAAGCGTCTGAAACGATATCTTCTGAGGTATTCGGCGGTAAGAGGAGAGATGAGAGTGTTCTTTTGTTCACTCTTCCTGACAACAGGGACCTGGTCTGTTTTTTGATGCCCTTTGCCGGGTATGCCGGAGAAGTGATATATGTCGCGCTCGGAGAGGGGTTTCACACGGTTGAGAGTGCCAGGTTCGCATCCTATCGACTGGGTGTTAAACTGCGTGTTGTGACTTCGTTCGAGCACGGTCTTAGGCTTGCGAGAGACCGGGCGGGAGAAAGCGGTGTGGTTCTCGTGACCGGGTCGTATCACATCGTTGAGAGGTATTACAGACTTGTGGGGAAAAAACCTGTATTTTAAATTTAAACTTCTGGCTTTTATCTTTCTTGTGATCGTGTTCACGACCTCTTCGGCGGATTCTCAGGTTTTGAAAGAGATTCCGTTCACAGGGGGGATGGTGAGGGTGGATGCGGGGAGAATAGAGGTCAGGAAAGACGAAGGGCTCGTGGAAGCGACCGGAGGTATCCTTCTGGAATACCAGGGGCGAAAGATCAGGGCGGATAGGGGTGTGTACTACTTCGAGAAGGGGATGATGGAGGCGATCGGAAACGTGACTTTCACTGATGAGGGAGTGCAGTTTACATGTGAAAAGATAATCATAGATCTCGGGACGGGAAGGGTGGTTCTTGAGGACGGTGTGTTGAGGGTCAAGGATGAGCACCTTTTTGTGCAGGCTGCGAGGTTCGTGGAGCTTCGGAAAGACCTCTTTTCGATTGAGGATGGCATGTTCAGCACGTGCGACCAGTGCGATAAGAGGGACTGGGAGATAGGCATAGGAAGCGGCAAGGTGAAGATGGGTGGTTACGCCACCGGAAGGAATATAACGTTGAAAGTCAGAGGGACTCCTTTATTCTGGCTTCCGTTTGCGTTTTTTCCTGCCAAGACGGAGAGGGAAACCGGATTTCTGATGCCCAACTTCTCGACCGATTCGAATAGAGGTACGAGATTCACTCTGCCGTTTTACATAGTGACGTCCGATTTCTCCGATCTCACTCTTTACTTCGACTACATGACAAAGAGAGGATACAAGCCGGCGGCCGAGTTCAGATACAGGCTCACCGAGAATTCCTCGGGAACCCTGTTGGGGGAATTCGTGAATGACAGGGAAAAGGAGGAAGAAAGATACAGGTTTTTTTACGAGACCTGGGTGACCGGAGACTTCCCCTTTTTCATGAACGGGAGGGTGGATTATCCTTCTGACGAGGAATATTTTCTCGATTTCCACGATGACATAGGATTGAGAACGGCGAGGCAGCTCATAAGTGACGGTTCGTTTGGATTCGAGGGAGATTCCGTGACTGTGGAGGTGGGTGGAACCTACATACAGAATCTCGATCCTGCTCTTTCGGGGAAGGATTCTATTCACGTTGCGCCTTCTTTGGTGTTCAGGGTAAAGAAAAAGAGGCTTTTGGGGCCTGTTTTTGCTTCGGGAAGCCTATCGTTCAGAAACTTTTATTCGGCTGTGGAAGGGGGCACACCCAAAGGCGCGCTGGATTTCAAGCTGGATCTGGTCGAAAAAGTTGCCGATGTGTTCATTTTATCAGGGAAGGCGCGTTTTTACGGCGGAGCGTACAATGGGAAAGATTCGGCTGGAGAGAGGAAGGTGGAGAAGATTTCTTACGTGGATTCCACTGTTTCTTTGAAGACTCAGCTGGAGCGTTTTTACGGGAAGATGAGTCACACCTTCGAACCTATGGTTTCGATACAGAAGACGGACAGGCTCACGAGTCTTCCACACAGAGAATTCGAGCCGTACGATAGAGCTCCGGAAAAAACGAGAGTGATCGCTGGTCTGGATAACACGCTGAGGAGGGAGGGGGAGATTCTGGGCACTCTTTCACTGAAGTATTCTTACGACCTCGAGCGGGAGAGAAACACAAACGCGACGCTGCTCGACCCTTTTTCTCCTTACTTCAGAAATTACCAGGATCAGGTCGACATCGCCGTCGAGGGTTCACTTTCGGACGACAGGAGGTCGGACGTTTTCATTTCGGGGGAGTTCTACCCGCTCGAAGGAGGGGTTGTTGGTGGAGAAGCTTTCTACAACACCAAGTTTGGCAGGATGGACAAGTACACCGTCAAGTTCCGTTACAGGAAAGCCGAGGACCTGGAATTTCAGGGGTCTCTGAGGCACACGAGGACTCTCGCCACGGACCTGAACCTGTTCCTTTCGTTTCTTCCATTCCGGTGGCTCAAATATAGAGGGTGGATCGATTATTCGCTGAAGGATAACGTAATTATAGAGAATACATCGTATTTCGAGTATATTCCAAAGAGCGAGTGCTGGAGCGTGACTTTTGGGGTGAGCCGCAAGACGAGGCCCGCGGAGACCACGTATTCGGTTTTCTTCTCGCTCCGGGGCATCGGGACTATCGGGAAATGAGGAGGTTTGACATGAAAGGACTCATTCTGAGCGGCGGAAAAGGAACGAGGCTTAGGCCTCTCACTTACACGAGTGCCAAGCAGCTCATCCCGGTGGCGAACAAACCGGTTCTTTTTTACTGCCTGGAGGCGATGAAGGAGGCTGGAATCGAGGATGTGGGGATCATCGTTGGGGACACGAAGAAGGAGATAATGGAGGCGGTCGGTGACGGGAGCAGGTTCGGGTTGAGAGTAACCTATATCGAGCAGGAGGCTCCTCTCGGGCTCGCCCACGCCGTGAAGATTGCTGAAGATTTCATTGGACGGGAAAGGTTCGTGATGATGCTGGGTGACAACCTGATAATGGAGGGTATCAGGAGGTTCGTCGATAGCTTCGACAAGGATAGCGCCAACAGCCACATTCTCCTGGCGAAGGTGAAAAACCCACAGCAATTCGGGGTTGCTATCGTGGAGGGCGGTAAGGTCGTGGATCTGGTGGAGAAACCCAAAGAGCCGATTTCCGACCTGGCGCTGGTGGGCGTGTATCTGTTCGATGAAACGATATTCAAGGCGGTAAGGGAAATAAAACCCTCGTTCAGGGGGGAGCTGGAGATAACAGACGCGATAGCCTGGCTCGTGAAAAACGGATACAGCGTATCGCATCATCTGGTCTCGGGCTGGTGGAAGGATACGGGAAAGCTGGAGGACATCCTCGAGGCGAACAGGCTGGTGCTCGACCAGCTCGAAGAGTGCGTGGAGGGGGATGTAGACGAGAACTCTCTCGTGGAGTTCAAGGTGGTGGTGGAGAAGGGGGCGAAAATAATCAGAAGCAGGGTGAGGGGACCGGCAGTCATAGGAAAGGACACGGTGATCGAGGATTCTTACATAGGACCTTTCACGTCGATTTCCAGAGGTTGCGTCATAAAAGGAGTGGAACTGGAACACAGCATAGTGATGGACGAGTGTCAGATAATAGATGCCGGGGCGCGCATTTCCGACTCGCTTCTCGGCAGAAGCGTGAAAATAATGAAGAGTGACAGAGTTCCAAGGACCATAAGCATCATGGCTGGCGACAGTTCTCAGATTACGCTACCTTGAGGCACAAAAACTGTAGGAGGGAAGTGATGATAGAAGGTGTGGTAATAAAGAAGCTCAGGGTCATTCCCGATGAAAGGGGAAGACTCATGGAAATCATGCGATCGGATGATGAGCTTTTCATAAAATTCGGTCAGGTTTACATGACGACCGGATATCCAGGGGTGGTCAAGGCGTGGCATTATCACAGGAAACAGTGGGACAACTTCTGTGTCGTGAAGGGGATGATGAAGGTGGTTCTATACGACGCGAGAGAGGATTCACCGACGAAGGGGGAGATCATGGAACTCTTCATGGGCGAACACAACCCCATTCTCCTTCGTATTCCGCCGCTCGTGTATCACGGATTCAAGACGATAAGTGAGAATGAGGCGATTCTAATAAATATACCGACTGAGCTATACAACTACGAAGAGCCGGATGAGCACAGGGTCCATCCCCACGACAACGATATTCCTTATTCGTGGGAGAGGAGGGACGGCTGATGAAGATTTTCGTGGCTGGCGGGGCAGGATTCATAGGCTCAAATTTCATCAGATACATGCTTTCCAAGTACGATGATGTGGAGATACTCAATTTCGACAAGCTCACATATGCCGGCAACCTGGAGAATCTCAGGGATGTTGAAAATGACTCGAGATACAGTTTCGTCAGGGGAGACATTTCCGAGCTTGTTGACGTCAGGGAACACTTGACGGATGAATTCGATGTGGTGGTGAATTTCGCTGCGGAATCTCACGTGGACAGAAGCATTCACGATCCGGTTCCGTTTTTGAGAACCAACGTTCTCGGGACGGGGATTCTCCTGAGCGTCGCCAGAGAGAGGAATATTCCACTATTCGTCCAAATATCTACGGATGAAGTTTATGGAAGCCTTGGGCCGGAAGGGCTTTTCACTGAAAAGACTCCATTGGCTCCCAACAGTCCCTATTCGGCATCGAAGGCTTCAGCCGATCTCGTCGCAAGATCTTATTTCAAGACTTTCGGCTACCCGGTCATAATCACGAGGTGTTCGAACAATTATGGACCATACCAGTTCCCGGAGAAGCTCATTCCGCTGTTTATAACGAATGCTCTCGAAGACAAGCCTCTTCCTCTCTATGGTGACGGTTTGAACGTTCGTGACTGGATTTACGTGGACGATCACTCTGAAGCTATAGATCTGGTAATGAGAAAAGGCAAACCTGGAGAAGTCTACAACATAGGCGGCGAGTGTGAAAAAACGAATCTCGAGATAACGGAAACCATTCTGGAGCTTTTGGGCAAGCCAAGGTCTCTCATCAGGTTCGTCGAAGACAGGCCGGGACACGACAGAAGGTATGCGATGGACATCTCGAAGATAAGAGAGGAGCTGGGGTTTGAGCCGAAGACTCCATTTATCGAGGGAATGAAAAAAACGGTAGAATGGTATAAGGATAACGAACAGTGGTGGAGGAACGTGAAAAGTGGCGAATATCTTCTCTATTATGAGAAGGTCTACGGAAAAAGGCTCTCCCAAGAAGAAGGTGCTCCTCCTCGGCGCTGACGGAATGCTCGCACACGATCTTTTCGAGGTGTTTCGGGAAGAGTTCGAGGTGGTTCCGAAAAACAGGAGAGAGGTTGACATAACTCTCGAGACCGATGTGAGAAGAGCGATCTTGTCGGTTAGGCCCGACGTGGTGTTGAACGCCGCTGGATACACCGCAGTCGACAGGGCAGAAAAAGAGAGAGAACTCGCCCTGGCTGTAAACGGCAGGGCTCCCGGATTGCTTGGAAGAGTCTGTCGAGAAGCGGGGGCGCTTTTGGTCCACTTCAGCACGGATTACGTATTCGATGGAGAAAAAAGGGCTCCCTACGCCGAAGAGGACGATACTTCTCCTTTGAATCATTACGGATACACGAAATTGCTCGGGGAAGGGGAGGTGATCGAATCGGGATGTGAATATTTGATAATAAGAACCCAGTGGCTCTTCGGGCCCAAAGGGAGGAATTTCGTTTTTTCCATAGTGGACAGATTCAGGAGAGAGGGGAGAGCGTCGGTCGTGAACGATCAGGTCGGATGTCCAACTCACACTCACGATCTGGCTTTGGCCACGTTCAGGCTCGTCACCGGTAACCAGAGGGGAATTTTTCACTTCTCCGGCGAGGGAGAAACTACCTGGTTCGACTTTGCCAGGAAAATAGCTGAACTCGCCGTTCCCGAAGATGTGGACATAACCCCAATCAAAAGTGTTGATTTGAAATTGCCTGCCAGAAGGCCGCAGTATTCTGTGCTTTCGAAGAAGAAATATACCGACGCCGTTGGTTCTCCACCCAGGCACTGGGAGGAGATGCTGAAAAGCTTCCTCAAAAGGGTGTTCGAGGGAGGGGTCGTCTGGTAGGGGAGTGTGTTTGAGATGAGAATTCTCGTCACAGGAGGAGCCGGCTTCATCGGGTCTCATCTGACCGACAGGTTTCTCGAACTCGGTCATGAAGTTTTCGTTCTGGACAATCTTGAAACCGGCAGAAAGGAAAACGTGAGCGATGGCGCTCACTTCATACTTGGTGATGTGAGGGGTGAAGTTCTTCACGACGTTGTGAGAAAATTCAGGCCCGAGGTGATCTGCCATCACGCGGGACTGCCGTCGGTTGGGGATTCTTTGAGGATGCCGGACCTTTATGCATCCGTCAATTTTCATGGAACGCTCAACGTGGCCATGGCGGCCGAAAAGTACCGTGTCCAGCGGGTGATATACGGGTCTGCTGCCACTCCCCTGTATGGGTTTCAGCCTGAAGGTGCCGTCACGGAGGAGGCGTTGCTCAGTCCCGCCACTCCTTACGGCGTTTACGTTGCGGCATCCGAGCTTCTTCTAAAGACCTATGGGAAAAGAGGGCTGGACGTGGTTTGTCTCAGGTATTCCAACGTATATGGAACCCGCCAGAATCCATACAGAGGCGGCGTCATTGCGATATTCATGGAGTCTGCCATCCAGGATCAGGTCCTGTTCGTTCACGGCGATGGATGGCAGAAAAGAGACTTCATCCACGTGGAAGACGTGGTCAGAGCAAACGTGGCTGCTCTGGATTACGGAGAGGGTGAATCCATACACGTTTGCACCGGAGTAGAGACGAGCATAAGATCCCTCGCCCAGATGGTAGGAGAAGTCGTCGGCAAGGAACCTTCGATCGTATATGGGTCGGATTTAAAGGATGTCTATGGAGCCACGAATCTTTCCAATTCCAAAGCGTGGGACGTGCTCGGCTGGTCCCCTCAAATTTCCCTGCCGGAAGGGCTCAAAATGGTTTATCAGAACTACCTCACCTGATATGGTCGTCTTCGCTTGATTTCTGTTATAGTAAACGATTGTATTTCCGTTTGGCAGAGGTGTCATGAAAGACAGAATAAGGAATTTTTCGATAATCGCTCACGTGGATCACGGCAAATCTACTCTCGCTGATCGGCTGCTCGAGTTCACCGGAGCAATCACCGAGAGAGAGAAGGTGGACCAGTATCTCGATACTATGGACCTGGAGAGAGAAAGAGGGATAACGATCAAAGCTCAGACGGTAAGGCTCAATTACAAAGCTTCGGACGGGAACTTATATTTCCTCAACCTTATTGACACGCCGGGTCACGTGGATTTTTCCTACGAAGTTTCAAGAAGCCTCGCTGCCTGCGAGGGTGCCCTTCTGGTCGTTGATGCTTCCCAGGGGGTGGAAGCACAAACTCTGGCCAATGTGTATCAGGCGATAGATCAGGAACTGGAGGTGATTCCGGTAATCAACAAGATAGACCTGCCCAACGCCGATCCTGAAAGAGTTAGGAGAGAAATAGAGGAAGTCATTGGCCTGGAAACGGAGAACCTCGTTCTGGCAAGCGCCAAGACTGGCGAGGGGACAGAGGAAATCCTGGAGAAGATTGTGAGCCTGATTCCTCCTCCATCTGGAAATGAAGATGAACCCCTGAAGGCTCTCGTCATAGATTCCTGGTTCGACAATTATCAGGGTGTGGTGACCTTGATAAGAGTGTTCGACGGCACGGTGCGAGTGGGCGACAGAATATTTCTCATGGCTACAGGCAGGGAGTATGAAGTGAGTCGCCTTGGTGTTTTCGCGCCCAAACCCACCCCCGTCAGGGAACTATCTGTGGGAGAAGTGGGTTTCCTGATGGCGGGCATAAAGGATGTCAGAGAGATGAAGGTGGGCGATACCATCACTCATGCCAGGAGGAAGGCTCTTGTGCCCCTGCCGGGGTTCAAGAACGTCAAGCCAATGGTTTTTGCGGGCCTGTATCCTGTCAGATCGGAGGACTACGAGGATCTCAAGGATGCCATTGAGAAGCTCAGGCTCAACGATTCCTCTTTTACGGCCGAGCCGGAGACTTCCACCGCTCTGGGTTTCGGGTTCAGGTGCGGGTTTCTCGGGCTGCTGCACATGGAAATAATCCAGGAGAGGTTAGAAAGGGAATTCGAAATAGAGCTAATCACCACTGCTCCCACTGTGAGGTACAGAGTGGTCAAAAAGACTGGAGAGGTCGTCGAAATAGACAGCCCTTCTCAGCTCCCTCCTCAGGTGGAGATCGATCACATGGAGGAGCCTGTCATTACTGCCACGATTCACGTGCCAGGTGAGTATCTCGGGCCGGTGCTCAAACTGTGCGAGGACAAAAGGGGGATACAGAGAGATTTGAAGTTCCTGACCGGTAACAGGGTGATTCTCACTTATGACCTTCCTTTGAACGAGATTGTGCTCGACTTCTACGACAAGATAAAGACCGTGTCGAGGGGCTATGCTTCACTCGACTACGAGTTCAGGGGGTATCAGGAGTCCGACCTCGTCCTGCTTGACATATTGATAAACAAGGAGAAGGTGGATGCCCTTTCCACGATTGTTCACAGGGACAAGGCATATTACAGAGGCAGGGAATTGACGCAAAAGTTGAAGGAGCTGATTCCGAGGCAGTTGTTCGAGGTGGTCATACAGGCGGCGATAGGTTCCAAAGTCATTGCCCGGGAGACGGTCAAACCGCTGAGAAAAAACGTTCTGGCGAAATGTTATGGGGGAGACGTGACGAGGAAGAGAAAGCTGCTCGAGAGGCAGAAGGAAGGGAAGAAGAGGATGAAGCAGGTGGGAACGGTGGAGATACCACAGGAGGCGTTCCTGGCAATATTAAAGATAAAGGATTGATGTCATGGGGAAAAAAACGGAGACGGAGATCAAGCTGGAGGACAAGAAAGAGGTGAGGAGGGCGGGTGTTTTTCGAGAGTACCTGGAAGCCCTCATAATCGCGATAATCATCGCTCTCTTCATCAGGACGTTCGTCATTCAGGCATTCAAGATACCTTCCGGTTCGATGGAGCCCACTCTTCTCATCGGAGACCACATATTCGTCAACAAGTTCATTTACGGTTTCAGAGTTCCTTTTTTGAAGAAGAGAGTGCTCACCTTCACGAAACCCAAGCGGGGGGACATCATAGTTTTCATATTCCCGGAAGACAGGTCGAAGGATTTCATCAAGAGAGTGGTGGGCGTGGAAGGAGACGTGATAGAGGTCAGGAACAAAGTTCTCTACGTGAACGGCGTTCCTCAGGACGAGCCCTACGTTCAGCACGTGGATGATGGGGTCATTATCCCCCAGAGGGACAACTTCGGGCCTTACAGGGTTCCTCCGGGAAAACTGTTCGTCATGGGGGATAACAGGGACAGGAGTTACGACTCCAGGTTCTGGAAGTGCGTGGACGTGAGTGATGTTCTGGGTAAAGCTTTCATAATATATTTCTCCATCAAGAACGATCCGGAGTCCCGCTGGTACGAGGTGTGGAAGTTACCTCAGAGGATTAGGTGGGACAGAATTGGAAAGCTCATCAACTGAGGGTGGCTTTTTTTGCTTCCTGGGGAAGTACATCTTGAAAGTCGATCCCTCCCCGGGAGTGCTCTCCACATCCACATATCCGTCGTGTTGCTTCACTATTCCGAAAACTGCCGAAAGGCCAAGCCCCATGGCATCTCTGTGTTCTTTCAACGTGAAGAAGGGGAGGAATATTCGATCCAGCAGGCCAGGCGGTATGCCCGGGCCATCGTCTGATACTGCTACATACGCGTAGTCACCCGGTTTGAGCCCGGGCTTGCGAGATGCTTCTTCGCTCGAAAACGATGCGATTCCAGTATGGATTAATATGTTACCTTTTCCTTCAGTGGCTTCCACTGCGTTTTCTACCAGGAGTCTGAGTGCTTTCTCCACGAGCGTTCTGTCGACCTGTGCCGATGGGGCGGGGGTCCAGAAACGGACATTGAGTTTCAGGTTTTCTCCCGCCAGTTTCTGAAGCTCCGGCAAAAGTTTTCTCACGAAATCATTCAGATTCGTTTCGACCGGGTTGTATGCGTATTTCCTGCCATAGGAAAGCAGTCTTCTGACGAGAGTGGATGAGCGTTCTACGATGTTCAATATGGCGTCTATTCGCTCCACCAGTTCGGTCTGGTCGCTGTATTTGAGCTTCAGTATTTCGCAGTATCCGGTTATGGCGGCGAGATGATTGTTGGTGAAGTGGGCTATTCCGGTGATTATCCTTTCGAGCTCTTCTATTTTTCTCAAAAGAGCCGTCCTGCTTTCTTCCCTGGGTGATGCTTCTGCAAGAGATGCCATGTCGGGTCTTATCAGTTCGAATACGTCGGCGAGTCCTCTCGTGATGCGCTGAAGGTTTTTTCTGATTTCAGTCGATTTCTCTTCGTACTCCACTCCTTCCAGGACGAGGCCGTAGAGCTTTCCCGTCAGGATGAGTATGTTTTTTATTTCCCTGGAGAGTTTTTTTTGGGGATTGTATATCTCCACTATGCCCGAAAGTGTGCCGTTTTCCCGAAACAGTGGGATGGCTACCATGGAGTCGGCTTCGATGAATTTCCTTTTTTCTGGGTCCAGAACCGGGTCGTTCTTCATATCGGGCGAGTGGTATATGTCACGAGTTTTCGTCAAGTGACCGGCTATTTCTTCCTCACTCCCAAGCTTTATGTAGAGGGAATATATTCTTCCCGTTCTCATTTCTACGAGCTCCCTGTACTCGATGTATCCATTCCGTGCAGCTCCGGCAGAAGCCGTCTCACCTCCGAGAATTCTGCCGAAGGTGTGGCACATGTCTCTGATTACCAGATAGTTGCGGCCTATCTGGAGGAGCTTCTTGAAGTGCTCTTTCCCGAACTGGAAAGACTCGAGGATCTCCAGTATCTCTTTTTTTCTCTCTTCGACGCTTTCGATGAAGTTTCCCGCGAGAATAATGGAGGAGGGGATATTGCCTCGCATTACCGGGCGGATAGAGACAACGGAGGAAATCGTTTTTCCCTCGATGGAAAAGATCAGGCGAGTGCTGTATTCGCTCCCGGTTTCCAGAACTTTTTTGAGGGCTTTGTCGAGTTCCATTCTGCTCTCGGGAGAAACGAGGCTGGATAAGCTTTTGCCGATTAGCTTTTCGCCGATTCCCGTCGTCCTTGTGGCCGGGCCGGATATTCCCGAGATGATTCCGCCCGGTGAGATGAAGAGGATGTAGGTTCCATTGTCTTCCATTGCACTTGTGTGAGCCCCGAGTGATGAAAGCTATTATAAGTCAATTTGGATTTCAAACAATGAAATTGTATAAAGTATATAGCAGGGCGTGAGTTCTGGAGAGTAGCACTTCGCTCATTTGGCTGTTCTTTAATCTGGCGGGTCGGGGGTGGTAAAATTCAATTTTGAGTTTTCTTTTGTGCATGGTGTAATGTTTAGGCTGACGTCATGGATATGACAACAATACTTTGAAGAGGGGTGGCGATATGGGAGTGGTAGACCTTTTCTGGATATTCGTGATGTTCTTCGCCCTGCAACCTCTTTTCAAGAAAAGAATGCTGGATGTATCCAGGCAAAAACTAATCGAGAAGATAGAAAAGGAGAGAGGTTCTCGTGTGATTCTGCTCGTGCACAGGATGGAGACCATGTCTCTTCTGGGATTTCCGATATTCCGTTACATCGATGTCAACGATGCTGAAGAGGTCATTCGCGCTATACACATGACGGCTCCGGATGTTCCAATCGATCTGGTTTTGCACACCCCGGGTGGGCTTGCGCTCGCTTCGTTTCAGATAGCCAGGGCACTTGCAAGACACAGGGGAAAAGTCACCGTGTTTGTGCCTCACTACGCGATGTCTGGTGGCACGATCATCGCTCTGGCCGCGGATGAGATAGTGATGTGTGAGCATTCGGTTCTGGGGCCGGTGGACCCTCAGCTCGGGCAGGTGCCGGCAGCCTCCGTCCTCAAAGTTGTGAAAACGAAGCCGGTGGAGGAGATAGACGACCAGACGCTCATTCTCGCCGACCAGGCGGAGAAAGCCATTGCCCAGGTGAGAGAAAATCTGAAGGATCTATTGATGAAGCACTACGACGAGGAGAAGGCTCAGGAAATAGCCACGGTTCTTTCGGAGGGAAGGTGGACTCACGACTACGCTATAACCTTCGAGGAGGCGAAGAAGCTCGGTCTGAACGTCTCGCCCGATATGCCCGAGGCGATCCTGGAACTGATGGAACTTTTCCCCCAGCCGGTACGGCAGGTGCCTACGGTGGAGTACATACCCGTGCCTAGGGGGGTGGGGAGAAAGGGAGCGAAAGTGGGAGGAGATGACTGAATGGCAGGCTTCGTTTTCCCGTGTGCCGATGAAGGGGGGGACAATGAAACTCATACTTGTCAGGCACGGTGAGGCCAACCCTTCAGATGTGGACCCAAAGAGGCGTCTTTCTGCTCGAGGAATCAGGCAGGCGGAACTGGCTGGGGAATTCATCTCGAATCTGGGGCTGGTTCCGGACGTCGTTTTCGCCAGCGTAAAAGCCAGAAGCATTCAGACGGCAGAAATCATCTGTGAAAAGATCGGTCTATCGAAGAGCAGCGTTATCACCAGTTCTTCATTCGCCCCGGAGGGGGGTCCGGAAGAGATGGGGTGCGAGGTCGCCTCTGCCGGGGGGGATTGTGTGCTGCTCGTGGGACACATGCCGTCTGTAGCGAGATATGCGAGCTTTCTGATCACTACTCCGAAGGAGGGGTTTGCCAACATCGCTTTCGACAATTGCCAGGTGGTTCTTCTGACGGGGGAGAGGCCCGACAGAGCGGGAGATTTCCTCCTGGATCTATCTTACCCTGCGGGCAATTTATAAAAAGACGAATGATAAGGAGGGGGGTATGACGAAAAGGGGATTGGATTCGATTTTCCGACCCGAGACTATAGCAGTAATAGGAGCGTCGACGAATCCGGAAAAGATGGGTTATCAGATTCTGGATAACATAATCCAGGCCGGATTCGAGGGGAAGATATTTCCGGTGAACCCAAAAGCGTCTGAAATTCTGGGGCTTCAGTGTGTCAACGATATCTCCGAGTTGCCGGAGGGGATCGACCTGGCGGTGTTCATAATACCCGCGCACCTGGTCCCGTCCAATCTCGACAGACTTGGCGAAAGGGGCGTTAAATCGGCGATAGTCATAACCGGCGGTTTCGCCGAATCGGGTCCAGATGGGGAAAAGCTTCAGGAAGAGCTTTTGGATGTGGCGAGGAAGAGGAACGTACGGGTCATTGGACCGAACTGTCAGGGAGTTAACTACCCGTATCACAAGCTGTGCGCTTCCTGGCCCCTGATCACGCTCAAAGGTGACATAGCTTTCGTCTCCCAGAGCGGGACTGTAGGAGCGGCCCTGATCGACTGGGCGTCTCAGGAGAACATCGGTTTTTCCGCGTTCGTGAGCATGGGGAACAGAGCGGACGTGGATGAATCGGATCTAATAGAGTATTTTTCCAGAGATCCGAATACGAAGGTGATCACACTTTACATAGAAGGGGTGAAAAGACCGGATAATTTCGTGAACGCTCTCAAAGAGTGTGGAAAACCGATCGTGATATACAAGGCGGGAAGGACCGAGAGGGGGAGAAAAGCCGCCGAGTCGCACACGAAGTCGCTAGCGGGCAGGGACGAGATTTTCAACGCTCTGTTCAAGAAGTTCGGCGTGGTAAGGGCTGGCAACCTGGAAGAGCTATACGATTTTTCCAAGGCTCTGGCCTATTTTCCGAAGCCGAGCGGGAACAGGATGCTGATCGTGACTAGTTCGGGGGGCTCGGCCATAATAGCTACGGACATGGCCGAGGAGCTGGGTTTTTCTGTCGAACCGTTGAGGGAAGAGACATCCAGGGCTCTGAAGGAGAATCTTCCGGATCATTGCATAGTCGCCAACCCGCTCGATTTGACTGGAGACACGGATGCGGCAAGATACGCGAAGGTTCTCGAGATTGCTGAGGGTGATTACGATGTGATAATGACGATTTTCGGAGATCCGATTGCCGGTGCGCACGAAGTGGTGTCCCCTGAAAAACCTCATCTCGTGGCTTACCTTGGAGGAGCGGAGGTAGAGCGGGATGAGAGGGTCAGGATGGGGGAGAGGAAAATTGCTGTTTTCCCCACACCCGAGAGGGCGGTTATTGCAGCTTCTGTTTATTTATCGAAGGAAAGGAGGAGAGACAAGGTGGGAGACGATGGAGAAATGAAGGGAAGACTTCTGTCTCCGGTCGAGTCGATGGCGCTTCTCGAGAGATACGGAATTGCTGTTACCCCGTATCTTAAAGCGTCATCTGTGGACGAGGTCAGGAGGTTTTCGTCCAAACTCGGGTTTCCTGTGGTTCTCAAGATAAACTCGAGGGATGTGTCTCACAAATCCGATGTTGGTGGAGTTGTTTTGGGGATAGAGAACGAAGATGAGGCAGAGAAGGCTTTTGGGGAGATGATGGGAAGGTGCAGAGCCAAAGGTATTACCACCGATGGGCTGGTGGTGAGCAAGCAGGCTGAAAAAGGGACGGAGATAATAGTTGGTGTTGTGAGGGACGAGCAATTCGGGCATGCTCTGGCGCTGGGTCTGGGAGGAATTTTCGTGGAAGTCCTGAAGGACGTTTCATTCAGGATGATTCCAGTAACTGAAGATGATGTGAGGGAAATGATAGACGAGCTGAAAGGGAGGTCCCTTTTCTACGGAGTCAGAGGGATGAAGCCGCTGGACGTCGATTCTCTGTGCTCGCTTTGCGTGTCGCTATCCGGGATGGTGAAGGAAAATCCTCAGATTGCCGAAATCGATTTGAACCCGGTCATTCTGTATGAAAAGGGTTACACTGTGGTGGACGCGAGGGTGGTTATAGATTGAGCTCAGTCCAGAAAATCTTTCAGCTCCGGGACGGAGAATCCCTTTTCTCTCAGATAGTTCTTGACTGAGCCCACGTCAATTGTGGGTATCCTCACGAATGCGGCGAAGTTTCCACGGAAGGGCGAAAGGATCATGCTCCTTATCTCCAGATCGAGCTCCGAGAATGCGTGCAGGAGGGAGTGGAGCGATTCGAAGCTGGGCAGGATGACTTCTATTCTGACTCCAACTCCTTCCACGTCTAGCGTGTCTATGAACGCGTTCAGGATGTCGGCTTTTGTGATGATTCCAACGAGCTTCTTTCCTTCAACCACGGGCAGAGCGCCGAATCTTCTTCTGGAAAGGATGAGGAGGGCGTCTTCTATGGTATCCCATGGCGTTACGGTGACGACATTTCTCGTCATCACTTCTCCGACTGTTTTCGAGAACCCGCGTCTGTTTTCGTCTGTCCCTGCGTTGTCGAATGCTGCGTTTCGAATGTCTGTGTCTGAAAGAATGCCTACCAGGATTTCCCCCTCTACCACGGGTAGGTGTTGAATCCTGTGGTCTTTCAGAAGTTTGGCCGCTTCTTTCAGGGTTTGAGCCGGCGAGACAGTGATCACCTTTCTGGTCATTCTCCTCCCGACGAACATGTCGTTTCCCTCCCCTGTAGTGTGAGTATGTGTGCCGTGACCGACGATGCCAGGGCTTCGAGATTGTATCCGCCCTCTAGGACGGAAACTACCCTGCCGTGGCATGTCTCTTCGGCGACGTTCAATAGTTTTTCCGTAATGATTCTGAAACCCTCCTCGGTAAAGTTGAGATCGGCGATCTGGTCGCTTGTGTGACCGTCGAAGCCTGAGGAGATGAGGATGAGTTCGGGTTGAAACTTCCTGATCTCAGGTTCGATTTCTTCTTCGAACGCCCTTATGAGATCCTCGTTCCCCGCGTGAGGTCTGAGGGGGATATTCAGGGTGAACCCTTCGCCCCTACCTTTTCCCCGCTCCATGCGCCGTCCAGTTCCAGGGTAGCAGAACGAGGGATGTTCGTGAACGCTGCAAAAGTAAACTGTATCGTCGTCTTCGAAAAGCTCCTGGGTGCCGTTTCCGTGATGCACGTCCCAGTCGAGGATGAATATCCGGTTGACCCCGTAGGCCATTTTTGCGTATACGGCTCCGGCTGCCACGTTGTTGATGAAGCAGAAGCCCATTGCCCTGTTTCTCCCCGCATGGTGTCCCGGTGGGCGAATCAGGCAGAAGACGTTGTCGACCCTTCCGTTCATGACCGCATCGACCGCAGCCATTACCGCTCCGGCGGCTAACATGGCTGCGTCGTAGCTTCCTTTCGAGATCGAGCAGTCTCTGCTCTGGAATATTTTGTCTCCGCGCGAAGCTGCTTCCTTGAATTCGGCGAGATATTTTTCATCGTGTATGTTCAGCAGAACTTCTTCGTGTGGGAAATATGGCTTGAGCTCTATGAGGCTGCGCCTCAGTCCGTTTTTGTCCAGTTCCTTGAGTATCGCGCTGATTCTCGCAGGCTGTTCGGACTGTCCTCTTCTTGTTCGGTGATTCAGAAACTCAGGGGAATATACGAGACCGGTTCTCCTTCGCGTGTCCGTGTATATGGTCTTGTATCCGTCCCAGGGGGCCGAGGTGAGGAGGAACGCTTTCCCCAGGGGGAATGTGACCTCTTCGCTGAACTCTTCGGTCTTCGTTCTCGAGTAGTAGCCTTTCTGGTTCCTGTAAACCCGCACTTTTATGTCTCTTCTGAAAAGAGCGAAGTCGTAAGCGTGGTTCAGGCGATTTATTTCTATGCTGGTAACGGGGAGGCCGAGTTCTTTCACGTACTCCTCGAGCTCGCGTTTTTTCTTCTCCAGGTTGTCATCCTCCAGAAAGTCGAATCCCTCCTTGGCCCAGTAATACTTTCCCACGGACAGAGACGCTTTCAGCCTGAACTGGTGGAATCCGAGTTCCTTGAAGAGCTTTTCATAGTATTCGAAGAGAGCGGATGCGTAGCCGGAGGCCTGTTTGGTGAGACTTATGGTTTCTATGTAGACGACTCTTTTTTCTTCCACCCTGAATGGAAACAGCAAAAGCCCCCTGAATTCCCTGTGGGTGTAGAAGAAAAGTGTGAGCTCTCCCACGTGATTCTCGTCGTTTTGTATCTGCGTGTCGTATATGATTCTGTCTTTGCCGAAGTAAAGAGCGTTCTCCACGTGAGTGAAGCCGCTCACTGGTTTGGAAAGCCGCTCGAAAAACTCGTGAGGCAGAACGGGATGAGAGAAGATCTTCTTCCACGTGGATATGAGTTTCCTGATCGGGGGAGTGCTCTTTATGAGGAACTTGGCTCCACCTCCGCCCGCTTTTTTCAAGATGCTTGGGTCCAGCTCGGCGCCGAAAATCTTTCCGGCGGAGATCAACTGTTCGAAACTTTCCCTCAGCTCACTTTTCGAGAAGCGCTTTGTTTCGGTGCCGGAAATCTTGTTCATGAGTCAGGGAGCGAACCTCGTGAAAACGAAATCCTGTGATGAGGCCCTCGCTTTGTGACACGGGAAACAGCTCGCGTATACCTTCGTGTCTTCTACGGGTTTTCCGTCCACGAATCTACCGAATCCCCATCCGCCCGTGTCGGCGTATTTTTTGGAGTCCTTGACCATGAACTCCTGACGCATGGGTTTGCCCGGTACCAGGGCCGACTCCCAGGCAGCGTGTTTTTCCGCTTTGTAAGCCAGTTTGGCTATGATGGTTCCGTCGGGGAATGGCAGAGTTCCTTTTTTGAAAGCTTCGATAGCGATGTCGTTTCCCAGAATGAGCCGAATTTCCCCTTTGTCGGTTCGATGGGAGGCGGATATGACGGCCCAGTTTCTGTAACCTTCCGGCAGCTCGACGCCGGTTGGCGCTACCGCTTTTTTGCCTTCACCGGCGAGTGGATTGTCGATACAGAGGAGTGTGATGAGGAGGAAGATTGGCAGGAACGTCGCAACGATTATAACGGCTTTTTTCATGGTGACCCTCCTTTTTTCTCCCTGCGCCCGGCGTTTTTCTTGGGGGCGAAGAAAGTTCTCTCGAAGGTGAGAACCACTTCCCCATTCTGATTGAGGCCTTTCGTTTCGACGGTTACGATTCCCATATCAGGCCGGCTTTTGGATTCTCTCTTGTCGATTATTCTGCTTTCCGCGTATAAGGAGTCACCGTGGAAGACGGGTTTCAGGAACCTGATTTTATCTATCCCGAGGTTGGCTACGGTTTTTCCGCTAAGGTCTCTGACGGTCATTCCGTAGACCAGGCAGAAGGAAAAGTATCCGGTGACCAGCCTTTTTCCCCATTCAGTTTCTTTCGCGTAATGCTCATCCAGGTGGATGGGGTGTTGATTCATCGTGAGCAGCGTGAATAGCGTGTCGTCGAACTCCGTGACGGTTCGCCCCGGGAAGTGCTTGTAAATGTCGCCCACGATGAAATCTTCGTAATATTTCCCGAACGCCTCTTTCCCGTCTATTATCATTTTTCCCTCTCCGGTTCAGCTGGTTTGCCGACCTCCGGCTTTTTTCTTTCCGGGGGTTTACCTTCGAGAATCCGTAGCAGTTCTTCCGCCGGCCTGTAGCCGGTTACGACTCTGCCGTCCGGGAGTATGAGCGTCGGGGTGGAGCGTATCCCGAGTTTTTTCGCAAGTTCTATGTTTTCGTCTATCACCTTTGTTTCACACGTGGGTTTCGGGATGGTTTTGCCCTCGAAGCTGTCTTCCAGAAGCTTCATCGATTTCTCGCACACGATGGCTTTTGCCACATCATAGGCGTCTTTGTGTATTTTGAGGGGAAACAGGATTATGAAGAACGCGTAGGAGTCGTTCTCCTTGACTATTTTCTTCAGTTCTCCGTGGAGCTTTTTGCAGAACGGGCATCTGGGATCGGTGAAGACCAGCACTCTGCGGGGGGCGTTTCTGTTTCCTATTACGAGGGTGTTTTCGAGGGATATCTTCACTTCTTTTATCTTGCGGACCTTGATGAGGCGTTCTCTGGTAATGTTCTTCCGGTCTGGTATCCTCAGTATGTTTCCGGAAAAAAGGTATTTTTTGGAGTAGTCGATGTAAGCCACGTAGGCTATTCCTTTCCTCAACACGTCCACTTCCCACAATCCCGGGACTTCCGAGTTTCGGACCTCTTTTACCTCATCCACCAGGTCCTTGAGAATCGTCTTCGCTTCCTCCACGGTCAGGGAGTGGCAGTCGCTGCACTTACCCTCGCCGCAGCCGTTGCTTTGAAATCCTTGGGATGTGGATGGAATGACGAGAAGCAGGGCGAAAAGCAGGGAGAAAAACGCTAAGAATCTGCTCATGAGTCTCTACCCCCCGGAGTTTTAGAAATTATAACTCACTTCCTTTCGACTTGCGACTTACGACTTACGATTTACGCAAGCACGAAATTCTAAATTCGAAGCTCGAAACAAGCCCGAGATTCGAATGCATAAATCACGAAAACGATGGTCCGTGGTTAACGTAGTTGCGTGGATGGGTGGCTGCGTAACTGGGTGGTCTTTCGCAACTACGATAACCACGCAACCACATAACCACGAACCACATTCACTCCACGTTTCGGTCACTAGGATTTAAATATTCGAATTTGTTAGTATTTCGTGCTTCGAATTTCGAATTTGAAACATCTATTGTCTCGTTTTGGCTTTACTCTCCTGAATATGTATGTTAACATACATATTACCTCGTTCGGGGAGGGGAGATATGGAGAGGCTCACGGAAAAGCAGAGGGAGGTGCTGGAATTCATCAGGAATTACGTTCTTGAACGGGGCTTCGCGCCCTCGGCTAAAGAAATAGCCGCCAGATTCGGCATAGCGGAGAAAAACGCCTTCTATTACCTCCAGGTGCTGGAGAGGAAGGGTTACATAAGGAGGCGTCGCAAAACTCCCAGGGTGGTGGAGTTCACTTCCAAATCCAGGGTTGCTCCGGTGGTGCTTCCCGTGGTTGGCAGGGTCCAGGCGGGAAAGCCGGTGACCGCGGTGGAGAATCTGGAAGGGGAGATAGTGATGGACAGAACCCTGGTGGGGGGAGAGGAGCTGTTCATGTTGAGGGTGAAAGGAAACAGCATGGAGGGGGCTCACATCCTGGACGGAGACCTGGTCCTGGTGAGACCCCAGAAGAAGGTTGAGAGCGGAGAAATAGTGGTGGCTCTCGTGGGAGAGGAAGCGACCGTGAAGAGGATATATTGCGAGGGGGGGAAGGTGATACTCAGGGCGGAAAATCCCGCCTACGAGGACATCGTGGTGGATGGAAACGGAGAGCACTTCGAGGTAATTGGGAAGGTGGTGGGTGTGTTTCGGAAGATTTGAGAGGAATCCTCGCCGGGGAGGGCTTTTAGGATGCTGATGGAGATTACTTTTGATGAACTGAGAAATTGTCTCACCCGGGAGGGGCTCTATCTCTTCTGCGGGAGGGAATACAGGGGACCCGTGACGTCGGTAGCCCTCCTTTCGGCTCTCGAAGGGAAAAACGTGGTGGTGGTGGACGCCGGAAACATGTTCGACCCCTACGTGGTGAGCAGGCTCTGCAGGGTGATGAGGGTGGATCCGGCGAAGGTTCTCTCCAGGTTTTTCATCGCCCGTGGTTTCACGTGTCACCAGGTGGAGAATCTGATCCTCGGTTCGCTTCCGGATTTCGTTCGCCAGCACAGACCTTCCGTGGTTCTGGTGGTGGGTCTTCTGGAGTCGTTCTACGACTCCGAGGTTCCGTTCAGGGAGGCGGAGATGCTCCTCAAAAGGACGCTTAAAGTGCTTTCGGGCCTCTCCAGGAAACTCCCGGTGCTGGTGGTGTCTCCGCTTCCGCCGCTTCCCGCGGGAGAAAGGAAGGTTTTCTTTCGCGTGCTAGCTCTGAGGGCGAGCCGGATTTACGGTCCCTGCGAGGAAGTGGAAAAGGGCTTTTGCCGGAGGCTTTCGCCCCGCCGGTTCGTATTCGAGAAGAAAGAGAATTGAGGGAGGGTGATATGGGAAGAACGGTGCTTTCGTTCACCCAGGTTATTCATCGTGAAGAGGAGGAGTGGAAGAAGTTCAGGAGAGCCCTCAGGAAGGAAGACAGGGAAATCCTCGACAGGCTCTTTGGATACGCCAGGGTTCACGCGGCGGAGTCGTCTTACCTGGGCAGGGTGGCTCCCTTCGACGCGATGTTGATTTCCATGCTGATAGAACAGGAGAAGAGGATAGACGAGCTGGAGAAGAGGCTGCTCGAGGTGGAAGTACGAAGCACGAAATCCGAGATTCGAAACAAATCAGTCCCTGACGAAACACGCGGTTAGTAGTTGTGTAGTTGGGTGGCTGCGTAGTTGCGTGATTGGGTGTGGTTTTTCGCAATCACGATAACCACGCAACCACGTATCTACGGACCGTTTTTACCGCAAGTCGGTTCGTAGTTGAGTGGTTGAGTAGTTGGGTAGTTGCGTGGATTTTACACAATCACGCAGCTACACAACCACGTATCTACGGACCAGGCTTATACTGCGTTTCGGTCATTTGGATTTCGATATTCGAATTTGTTTGGAGGTTGAATCCGCCATTTAAAAGGGAGGGGGTAAACCCTTCCCCTACGATTTGTTGTTATTCGTCCAATACGATGTTGTAGGGGCGGGATTTACTCCCGCCCGCTAAACGCGGGGAAGGCTCATGGGGAACCAGGAAAAGGTCAGAGGCTGGCTGCTCGACGTGAAAGGTACCCCTGGAGGGGTGGTTCTCTGGATTAAGACGGTGAACGGGGAGGTCCGCTCTTTCAGGATGCGGCTCTCACCCTGGTTCTATCTGGGAGGGAAAGAGACGCGCCTCAGGCGGGTGGGGAGTGCTCTAGAGCGCAGGGGTGCGAGAGTGACTTTCGAAGAGATGCGGGAATTTTTCACCGGAGAGGAAGTTCTCGCTCTGAAGGTGCGGGCTTCGTCTCCCGCGGCGTTCCGATTTTTGGTAACCCTGGCGGAGAGGCTCGTGGGAGGAGAAAGTGTATACTCCAGCGATATACCCGTGGAGGAGTTTTTCTTTTATCTAACTGGTGTTTTCCCCCTGGGAAAGGTGGAGGTCGAGATGGACGAGACAGGGGAGGTCCAGTCGATTTATCCGATGGAAGGCCCCTGGGACCTCGATTACGCTCTCCCTCCTCTTTCTTTCATGGAAATCAGGTCCGTCGGGAGGAGCGGGGTGAATCCTCTCCATCAGCCCTGGGTGTCTCTGGAGGTGCGTTTCGATGGAGACTGCTGGGAAATTCGGAGTGATGGGCCCGCTGAAGTCGTCACGATTCTGGACTCTATCATTCGGTCACGGGACCCGGACGTGGTGATTTCCGAATGGGGTGACGAATTCGTGTTCCCGCGACTCTTTTCGCTGGCCAGGAGCGCGGGGATTCCCTTTTCTCCGGGAAGGTGTGACGGGGGAGTGAGGGAGCGAGCCGGGACAGGGAAGTCGTTTTTCTCTTACGGCAGGATGATCTACAGGGCGGGCAGGATTTCCATTCCAGGCAGGATTCACCTGGACAGGAAGAATTCGTTTTTCTTCCCGGAGGTGGGTTACGAGGGGATGGCGGAGCTGGCTCGAATCTCGAGGATTCCTCTGGAGAGGGTGTGCAGGGCGGCGCCCGGGACGATAATTTCTGCCATGGAAGTTGAGAGAGCGTGGAAGAATCGCATCCTGATCCCTTCAAGGAAGCGGCAGGTGGAGGGATTCAAGAGCGCCGTGGAGCTGGTGGTGACGGACAAGGGGGGACTCGTTTATGCCCCTCCTGTGGGAGTTTTCGAAGGAGTCGCGGAGCTAGACTTCGCCTCCATGTATCCTGCCATAATGGAGAAATTCAATATTTCTCCAGAGACCATCAACTGTGCCTGCTGCGGAGGGAGGAAAATCCCGGAGACGGGGACCCACACCTGCGAGAAGAGAAGGGGCCTGATTCCCGAGGTTCTGAAACCGATACTTTCCCGGAGGAAGGCGTTCAAGGCGTTGAGGAGCAGCTCTGCCTCTGACCGGGCTCGGGTTTTCGACGCCAGGCAGAAGGCGCTGAAGTGGGTGCTGGTGGTGAGCTTCGGGTTCCTCGGGTACAGAAATGCCAGGTTTGGAAAAATAGAGGCTCACGAGGCGGTCACGGCGCTGGGAAGGGAGATGCTGCTCAAGGCCAAAGATGTTGCGGAGATGGAGGGATACTCCTTCATACATGGGCTGACGGACGCCATGTGGGTTAAGCGGGACGGCGCGACTGAGAAGGATTACGAGGAGCTGGCTCGGCTCGTATCACGCGCGACGGGGCTGGAAATTGCCCTTGAGGGAGTGTACCGGTGGGTAGCGTTTTTACCTTCCAGGCGGAACCCGGAAATTCCAGTGCCCGGGAGGTTTCTCGGAGTTTTTGAGGATGGGGTTCTGAAAGTCAGAGGACTTGCGTGTCGAAGGCGGGACGTTCCTCCTCTGGTGAGAAAAATGCAGGAGGAGATGCTAGGGGTTTTGTCCGGATGCGCCTCGGTTTCCGGAATCCGCTCGGTTAGGGCGGAGCTGGAAGAAATTCGTGAAAGGTACATCGAGCGGCTCCGGGGCGGGCTGGTCCCACCGGAAGAGCTGGCGATAGCGAGAAGGTTGTCGAAACCGGCGGAAGCCTACCTGGAAAATACCGCTACAGCCTGGGCCGTGAGGGAACTGCTCGGGAGGGGAGTGAATCTGCCTCCCGGAGAGAAGGTGGCGTTCGTGCTCATCTCCGCGAGCGGAAAGGGGGGAGGAGAGAAGGCTCGTTCCCTGGGTTTTTTCTCACCGGACTACTCGTATGACGTGGAAAAGTACGAGGAGATGTTGCGTAGAGCGGCGGAGGAGGTGCTCCAGATAGGGGAGTTGTGAAGCCGAGCAAACGAGGATACGAAGAGCCGAACCACCGAGGCTCCGAACA
>CAYSCN010000011.1:0-66823 GCA_964429585.1 uncultured bacterium
TCTTGCAAAAGGCGTCAATCGGGAAAAAACTCGAACCGTTCCTGAGAGAAAAGATGAGGCGCCTTGCGGAGATATACGACGAGGAAAAGGGTGGCAAACTCGACTTCCTCGACCTCCTCGTGAAAACATGGCGCTTGCTCGAGGAAAACACAGACGTCCGCGACGAGATAAGCGGGAGAATCAAGCACCTCTTCGTGGACGAATTCCAGGATACCGACCCGATTCAAACGTACATATGCCGGCTGTTAACTGGAGGCGTCGACGGAAAAAGTGCCAATCACGGGTCCCTCTTCATAGTCGGCGACCCGAAACAGTCGATCTACAGGTTCAGAAGAGCAGACCCTCAGGTCTATCGCGCGTTTCACGAAGAGATTACGAAGCTCGAGGGTGCGGAAGAGCGATTGACCGTCAACTTCAGGTCGCGGCCCCAGATAGTGAGGTTCGTAAATCGGCTCTTCGAAGAGATATTCGACACGGAAAGCGATTACACGTTCCCGTACGGAAGCCACCTCGAACCATACAGGGATGAGGGCTCAGAACGGAATTCTCCCCGGATTCGCGTCTACAGCCTCGCCCCCGAAGACGACGGGACGCAATTCGTCGTCGGACTCGTCGAGAGAATCCTCTCCGGCATGCGACTGGAAGATGGGGACGGGACGAGGAAAGTCCAGCCTGGAGACATCGCGATCCTGTACAGAGGAGACTTCGGGGGAAAGGTGGTGGTGCCTCTGAAAGAGCGTTTCGACGAGGCAAAAATCCCCGCCGTGCTGACCGGACTCAAGGGGTTCTTCGAAAGGCAGGAAGTGGTAGACCTCGTGCACGTCCTCGAGGCGATAGTGGACCCGGAAAACGATTTCGCCCTCTACGGAGCGCTGAAATCGTGCGCGTTTGGCTTCACCGACACCGACCTGTTCAATTACTTCGTAAAAAAAGAACCTCCAACGGAAGCACTTTCCACGGCTCTTTCGCTTCTCAAAAATTGGAACGATCTGATGGACGTCATCCCTCCCCATCGCCTGATCGAGGAGGTGTTCGAACAGACCGGTCTCTACTTCACCGCGCTCTCCCAGCGGGATAGAGAGCGCTTCTTCTTCACACTCGAGAAATTCGCGAACGTGGCCAGGTCCTACTGGGAGCGCACAAGAGGCAGCACGAGGGATTTTCTCAAGGCGCTCAAGAAACACGCTTCTTTCGGCAGTGACGAAGGAGACATTCCATACTTCGAAGAGGCCGAAGACGCCGTCAGAGTCATGCCCATACACTCGGCCAAAGGCCTCGAGTTCCCCATTGTCATATATTACGCGGCGGGAGAGCTCAGGTACAGGGCATCCCACATACTCTACGACCGCCCGAGGGGCATTGTGAGCATAACAGGCACAAGCTTCGCCAGCCCTTCGTGCTGGAACCTGGTCACGGATAAGCTGACGACGAAAGACGGATCCCGGGAGGAGAAAATCCCCCTCATCCTCCTGGAGGAGCGAAAAGCGAGGTGGGAGGCCCTTCGTCTCTCCTACGTGGCGATGACCAGAGCCCGGGAACACCTTTTCATAGTCAATCACCCCCCCGGGCCGAGAGGTCGTACCAGAATACAGGGAGAGGACATCTCCCGTCTCGTCCGCTTTCTGGACAAGGGCGACAGAACTCCCTCGACGTGCCCATTCACAGGGTGCGAAGGTGAGCTGGTTGACTTCGGAGATTTTTCCGTGTTCCACGGTATCCCCACCTTCTCTCCGGAAACGACCGCAAAACCAGTCGAGCCCCCCAAACCGATCCCTGAACTCAGGGTCACAGACGACGAACAACCCCCGTCGGTGGAGTTCCGTGATGTGTGCTCGATACTCTCAGACGAGGAAAGCAGAATCTTCGGGTCGAGAGTCCACCAGATATTCGAAATCTCCTCTCCATTTGAAAGAGGGTTCCATGAAAAAGCACTGGACCTCGCTTACGTTTTCTTCGATAGAAGCGAGGATCGCGCCAGGTTCGAGAAACTGATTCGGAAAGTCCTGGAAAGCCCTCTTATCCGTGAATTTTCGGAATGGGAAATAATCGGGAGAGAAGTTCCCCTGGTGGCGCTTTCCGGCTCGTTCCCCGTTAGAGATGCAGCAGACATAATCCTGAGAAAAGGGAACGAATGCGTCGTCATCGACTACAAAACGGGCGAGCCGGAGGAAGGACGCGTGGAGGAATACGCCGATCAGGTGGGTAGGTACGTGGAAATCGTGAGGAAAGCGCTGAAAATCGAGACAATCGGGATAATATGGTTCGTCGAGACGGGAGAAACCAGGAAGGTGATCCGATAGAAGGGGCTCACTCGGAGTTGCGACTGTATTTTTCTGTCCTGCCGTTTCCTTCCTTGATCTTCTTCAGGAGAAAGCTCTTCAACCTCTCTCTAAACTCGACCGGTATCTCCTCGACCCGCACCTTCCTCGTTATTATCCTCGTCTTGTCGTAGGTCCTGAGGAAGTTGAGGCACGGCTCGCACATTTTTATGTGAGCTTCGAGCTCCTCCTTCAGGACAGGGTCCAACGTGCCCTCGATGTAATCGGCGAGTAGGTTGACGAGTTCCCTGCAATTCATCACTCGATTATCCCCTCTTTAAGGTATTTGTCCAGACGCTGCCTGAGGTAGAGCCTGGCCCTGTGCAAGCGGGACTTGACGGCGGGAACGGATATGCCGAGAATTTGCGCCGTCTCTTCGTTGGAGAGCCCCTCGACGTCGCTCAAAACCAGCACCACCCTGTACTTTTCCGAGAGTTCCCCTATGAACTGCTTGAGCACGTCACCTAGCTCCCTGTTAAGCACCCTGCGCTCCACCTCCGGGGACCAGTCGTGGACTTCGCTGGCGTGCCTGCCCTCCTCAGTGAACACCGGCATGAAGTCCTCTATGGAAACCGACTCGGACCTCTTCTTGCTCCTTAAACGCATGAGACAAGCATTGACGCATATCCTGTACATCCACGAATACAGGGCGGAATCTCCCTTGAAGGATTCTATCTTCTCGTAGACCGTCATGAAGACATCCTGGGTGATTTCCTCCGCATCGCTCTCGTTCCTCAAGATGGACATGGCGAGATTGAAGATTCTCCCATAATATTTGTCGACCAGCGCCTCGACGGCCCATTCTTTTTTCTTCGCCAGTCCCTCTATTATCTTCTCGTCATCGTTTATGAGGTTTCCCCTCATGAATCACCTCTTTTGATTCAATCCCCGCGAAAAAGTTTCTCCCAATACCTGCCTTCCGCAGGGAGAATTTTATCACCGAACGGAAGACCGAGCCAGTCTCTCACTCCACTGTCACGCTTTTGGCCAGGTTTCTGGGCTGGTCAACGTCCGTCCCCCTGATGACCGCCACATGGTATGCGAAAAGTTGAAGGGGGACCGCCTCCAGCACGGGCTGCAGGTATCTGGAAGACGCCGGTATGTATATGACGTCCTCAACCATATCCTTCAGCTCATCGTTCCCCTCGGTTGCGACCGCAATCACCCTGCCCTTCCTGGCCAGGACCTCCTCGATGTTAGCGCACACTTTCTCGTAAGTGCCGTCGGAAGGACTGAGCACGACCACCGGCATCTTCTCGTCTATCAGGGCGATTGGACCGTGTTTCATTTCCCCAGCAGGGTAACCTTCCGCGTGGATATAAGAAATTTCCTTCAGCTTCAGTGCTCCCTCTAAAGCTATCGGGTAATTTATTCCCCTACCTAGATACAGAAAATTGCTCGCGTCCTTGTATTTCTGCGCCAATCTGAAGAGGCTCTCATCGTTCTTGAGAACCCTCTCCACCAGCACGGGGAGCCTCAACAGTTCTTCCAGGTGATTCCTCAACTCATCATGCGAGATCTTCCCCCTCTCCCTCGCGAAATGCAGGGCGAGTATATACAGAGAAACGAGCTGCGTCGTGAAGGCTTTTGTGGACGCAACCCCTATCTCGGGCCCCGCGTGGGTGTAGAAAACGCCGTCGGATTCCCTCGCTATGGTTGAACCCACCACGTTGCAAATGGCTATGGCCCTTGCACCCTTCGAACGGGCCTCCCTCATGGCAGCCAGGGTGTCGGCCGTCTCACCCGACTGGGAAATGGGTATACACAGGGTTCTCTCGTCCACGATCGGGTCCCTGTATCTGAACTCGGAGCCGAGATCAACCTCCACCGGGATTCTCGCCAGCTCCTCTATCAGGAATTTGCCCACAAGCCCGGCGTGCCATGAAGTTCCGCAAGCAATGATGAAAATCTTCTCTATATCGCTGATATCCTTCCCGGAAAGGGGTATTTCGAGGACCTCAATCTCTCCCCTTTCAGGGTCGACTCTGCCGGCTATGGTGTCGAGAATCGCTCGGGGCTGCTCGAATATTTCCTTCTGCATGAAATGCTTGTAACCTTCTTTCTCCGCCATCGCAGCCGACCACTCGACCAGATGAACTTCCTTCTCCACGATAACGCCATCGAAATCGGTAATCCGGTAATCATCAGGAGTTACAACCACCATCTCTCCATCGTCCAGAAAGATCACTCTCTTCGTGTATGGGAGAAGAGGGGGAATGTCGGAAGACAGGAACATCTCTCCATCGCCCACGCCCACCACCAGGGGGCAGTTCATCCTGACACCAATTATCTTCCCCGGCTCGCCCTCGTATACCACGGCGAATGCGAACGACCCCCTGAGAATCTTGAGGGTCTTCCTCACTGCATCCTCGAAAGACGCCCCATCCTCGACGAACTTTCGAATGCTGTGAGCAATTATCTCGGTGTCCGTCTCCGAAGAGAACTCCACTCCCTCGCTTTTGAGCATTTCCTTCAGTTGCATGTAGTTCTCTATGATACCGTTGTGGACTACCGCTATCTTGCCCGCAACGTGAGGGTGGGCGTTCTCATCCGAGGGCCTGCCGTGAGTTGCCCACCTGGTGTGACCTATGCCGCAATTTCCCGAAAGCTCCGTCCGGAAAACTTCCTTCTCGAGGACGATTATCTTCCCCTCTCTTTTTCTGACCTGCAATCGCCCCATCTCGTCCAGAACGGCGACGCCCGCCGAATCATATCCCCTGTATTCGAGCCTCCTGAGCCCATCGATGAGGATAGGAACGCAATCGGCAGTGCCCGTGTATCCAATTATTCCGCACATACCAGATCCCTCGATCAACCGTCGTCTTTTTTGAGGAGCCCTGTCTTCTTCAAAAGCTCGGGCATTTTCGACTTAACCCACCCTTCCACGTTCTTCTGTCTCACCCTGCTCACGGCGAGGGAAAAAGGCGGGACATCCCTGGTAACCGTCGTTCCGGCTCCTACCAAAGCGCCTTTCCCAACCCTTACCGGAGCCACCAGCTCCGTGTTGCTGCCTATGAAAGCGCCATCACCTATAATCGTCCTGTGTTTCCTCAGGCCGTCGTAATTGCAGGTGATCGTGCCCGCACCCACGTTGACGTTCTTTCCCACGTCGGCATCACCTATGTAGGTCAGATGATTAGCTTTTGAACCCTTTCTTACCCTCGATTTCTTCACCTCAACGAAATTCCCTATGTGCACCCCTTCGTCGAGCACGGTCTCTGGTCTTATATGAGCGAAAGGACCAATTCTAACATCCTTGCCTATACGCGAAGCGTAAACCACCGAGTAAGGTCTCAAGAGCGCTCCATCACCAACTATGGAATCCTCAATATAACAACCGGTGGATATCAGAACCCCCCGGCCTATTCTGGTCCTGCCTTTTAAAATCACGCCGGGCTCTATCACGGTGTCCCTCCCCACAACCACGTCGGGCCCTATGTAAGTGCCGTAAGGGTCTTCAATAGTGACGCCCTTTCTCATCAACTCCTCCGCCTTGAATAGAGCCAGAACCCCCGCCACGGTAGCTAGGTCTTCCCTCGAATTGACCCCTAGTATCTCGTCTCCGCTATCCGCAACAACTGCCGATACTTTTTTCTCCTCTGAGAAAGCGATGTAAACAAGATCAGTGAGATAATATTCTCCCTGCACGTTTTCCCTGGAAAGGGACTCTATCTTTGAGGACAAAAACCCTGTATCGAAGACGTAGGTTCCGGAGTTGACCTCCCTCACTTCCTTCTCCTCGGGAGATGCATCCCTGTCCTCAACTATCTTCGCCACCTCCCCGGAAGGGCTCCTTATCACACGCCCGTAACCTGCGGGGTCCTCTATGTAGCCGGAAAGCAACGTGACGGTCGCACCATCTTTCCGGTGCTTCCTCAACATCTTTCTGAGAGTCGACGACTTTATTAGCGGCGCGTCACCGCAAAGAACCAGGGTTTCCGGCAAAGAATCATCTATCAAGGGCAAAGCTGACCTGACCGCATCCCCCGTCCCGAGCTGCTCACTCTGAATGGCGAATTCCACATCATAACCCTCGAGAGTTTCCCTAACGAGCTCGTGACCGTGACCAACCACAACAATAATCCTCTCGACTCCCGCGTGAAGAGCTGCGTCCACGACGAAATTCACCAGAGGCTTGCCCAGAACCCGGTGAACGACCTTCGGCAGGGAAGATTTCATCCTCTTCCCGAGACCAGCCGCGAGGATAACAGCCTGAGCTCCACTCATATCTACCCCCTTTAAAATTTCTGGGTCTTTGTGATATCTTCAATATTAAAATCACAAAGGGTAATCTTACAAATATTTTCAATAAAGGTGAAGGACAAATGCAGGTCAAGCAGGAACTCGACCGAATAGAGAGAAAAATAGAGGAGCTGAAGAAAAAATACGACATGTTCTTCCAGGGTCTCCTTCGCGCCGAGCCCCTCAACGAAAGAAGAGAACTCGAGATGAGAATAAGAAAAATGGGTCAGAGGACCATCCCCAACACTTCGGACCAGTTCAGATTCAACACTCTCCAGGCGAGGTTCTACTCCTATCAAAACCTCTGGAACAGGATAATTTCCGCGATCGAGGAGGGCAGAATCGAGAGAGACAGAAGAGGACGGGTGGCATTCGCCACTCACGCCCCAGTGGAAGAAGACAACCTGAACCAGACCTACGTAGAATACATCAACGCGAGAAAAGAAGCCAATCTTCCATACGACAACATAGACTTCACATCCTTCAGAGAAATGCTGCTCAAAAAAGCGCTTGAAATACAGGACAAATCCAACTGCAAAAAAGTCGAATTCAGGGTGGAGAAAGAGGGCGGAGTCCCCAAGATAAAGGCGAGGAAAAAAATTTGAAAATGGGGGCACAGACCCCCACCTCTCAACCTTCTGCAATTTCCAACAACTTTATCGATAAATCTATTTCGCTGCGTCAAGGCGCGCGAGCGCCCTTCTCAGCTTGGACTCGAGCTTGGCGTAGAGCTCATCGTCCATGGAAAGCTCTCTGAGCTTGCTCTCGGCCCTCTCGAGAGCTTTCCTCGCCCTCTCCACGTCTATCTCTTCCTGAAGCTCGGCCGTCCTCGCTAGTATCACAACCTTGTTGTCCAGGACCTCTGCGAACCCGCCGGTCACGGCAATCTTTCGCTCCCTATCACCCTGACGGTACCTCACTATGCCGATCTCCAGGAGAGTGATGAACGGTGTGTGATCGGGCAGCACGCCGAACTCGCCGTAGAAACCGGGAGCAATGACCTCGTCTACCTCCTCCGAGAGGAGGTGCCTCTCTGGCGTCACTATTTCGAGTTTCAGTTTCTCCGCCATTTCTCGGTCACGCTCCAGCGAGCAACTTCTTGCCCTTCTCCACAGCCTCTTCGATGGTTCCCACCATGTAGAACGCCTGTTCCGGCAGGTCGTCGTGCTTGCCCTCGACGATTTCCTTGAAGCCCTTTATCGTGTCCTCGAGCTTCACGTATTTGCCGGGAACCCCGGTGAACTGTTCCGCCACGAAGAAGGGCTGAGAGAGGAATCTCTGTATTTTCCTCGCCCTCGCAACTATGAGCTTGTCATCTTCGGAGAGCTCGTCCATTCCGAGAATCGCTATGATATCCTGCAGATCCTTGTATCTCTGAAGTATCTGCTGCACGGCCCTCGCAACCTGATAGTGCTCCTCGCCTATGACAGCAGGATCGAGAACTCTCGATGTCGAGTCGAGCGGGTCGACTGCCGGGTATATTCCCAGCTCCGCAATCTGCCTGGAGAGAACGGTCGTAGCATCCAGGTGTGAAAACGTGGTCGCTGGCGCCGGGTCGGTCAGGTCGTCCGCAGGAACGTATATCGCCTGAACAGACGTGATCGACCCCCTCTTGGTGGAGGTGATCCTTTCCTGGAGTTCACCGAGGTCGGTCGCGAGAGTGGGCTGATAACCGACCGCCGACGGAATCCTTCCCAGAAGCGCCGAAACCTCGGAACCTGCCTGGGTGAACCTGAATATGTTGTCGATGAAGAGGAGAACGTCCTGGCCTTCCTCGTCCCTGAAGTATTCCGCAGCCGTCAGAGCAGTGAGTCCAACTCTCGCCCTCGCTCCAGGCGGCTCGTTCATCTGACCGTAGACGAGAACCGCCTTGTTGAGAACCTTAGACTCCTTCATCTCGAGCCAGAGGTCGTTCCCTTCACGGGTCCTCTCACCCACGCCGCCGAAGACCGAGTAACCACCGTGCTCGATTGCGATGTTGTGAATCAGCTCCATTATGATGACCGTCTTTCCGACTCCCGCGCCTCCGAAAAGTCCTATCTTCCCCCCCTTTGGATAAGGCTCGAGCAGGTCGATGACCTTGATACCTGTCTCCAGAATTTCGATGGTCGTGGACTGTTCCTCAAATGAAGGAGCGGGTCTGTGAATGGGATATCTCTTCTTGGAAACTATCTCGCCGAGCTCATCGACTGGTTCGCCCACCACGTTCATGATTCTCCCGAGAGTCTCGGGACCGACGGGAACCGTTATGGGACCGCCGGTATCCAGAGCCTCCTGACCTCTCACGAGACCATCCGTGGAGTCCATGGCGATGCAGCGGCATATGTTGTTGCCCAGGTGCTGGGCAACCTCGAGCGTCAGGTTCCACTCCTTTTCGCTTATGCTCGGATTGGTGACTTTCACCGCGTTATACAATGCGGGCAACTTACCCGGCTCGAAGGCAACGTCCACAACGGGTCCAATTACCTGAACGATAACTCCCTTGTTCATATCTGCAAATCCTCCTGATAAAGTTCTCTATTTATTTCTTGTGTTCTATCGCTTCCTTACCGCTTATTATCTCCATGAGCTCCTTAGTGATGGACGCCTGTCTCGCCCTGTTCATCTGGAGAGTGAGCCTGTCAATCATGTCCGCCGCGTTGTTGGTGGCGTTGTCCATGGCCGTCATCCTGGCTCCGTGCTCTCCAGCTACCGACTCAAGGAGATACCTGTATACCTGAGTCGTGACGTAACGCGGAAGTAGAGTTTCGAGAATCTGGTCCTTGCCGGGTTCGTAAATGAACTCGACCGGGAACTCCCCTTCCGGCCTCTCGACCTCAATGGGAAGCAACTTCTCGACGGTAACCCTCTGAATCAGGGGCGAGCGAAACTCGTTGAAATAGACGACCAACTCGTCTATCTCACCTTCCAGGAAATCAGTAACCAGGTCCTTCGTCAGCTCTTCGGCCACTGCATAAGAAACGTGAGCGAGAACGTGTATGTAATCCCTCTTTATCGTATAGCCCCTTCTCCTGAAGTAATCCCTGGCTTTTCTGCCCACGGCGTATATAGGGATGTCCTCGTAGTTGCCCTTCTCCCTCTCGATGTACTTGTGAAGGGTTCTTATCAGGTTGCTGTTGAAGCTTCCGCAAAGGCCTCTGTCCGAAGTGATGATGAGGACTCCCTGCTTTTTCACCTCCCTCTCGTTCAGGAGAGGATGAACACCCGGCTCCACCCTGCGCGCGAGGTCCATGACGACCTCTTTCATCTTGAACGCGTATGGCCTGGCGGCTACTATAGCCTCCTGGGCCCGCCTAAGCTTGGCGGCGGAGACCATCTTCATAGCCTTGGTTATCTGCTGCGTGTTTTTGACGGACTGAATCCGTTTCCTTATCGACCTTAGTGACGGCATTTCACCTATCCCGCATCAGGGCTGGAATATGCCCTTGAATTCTTCGAGAGCGGACTTCATCTTCTCCCGCAATTCGTCGGAGAGCTCTTTCTTCTCCCTGATCTCCTGAAAGATCTCCGGGTGCTTGTCCTCTATGAACTTGTAGAGCTCTTCCTCATACCTCTTCAACACGGACACGTCGTAATCGTCCACGAACCCATTGGTCCCCGCGAATATTATCAGAATCTGCTTCTCCACTGAGAGAGGCGAGTACTGAGCCTGCTTGAGCAACTCCGTTAGCCTCGCTCCCCTGGCGAGCTGCATCTGAGTAGCCTTGTCCAGATCGGACCCGAACTGAGCGAACGCCGCCAGTTCCCTGTACTGGGCTAGCTCGAGCCTCAGCGTTCCCGCTACCTGTTTCATCGCCTTTATCTGAGCGTTTCCGCCGACCCTCGATACCGAGAGACCCACGTTGACCGCAGGTCTGATACCGGCGTAGAAGAGGTCCGTCTCAAGGTATATCTGACCGTCCGTGATCGAAATGACGTTCGTGGGAATGTAAGCGGAAACATCACCCGCCTGGGTCTCGATAATGGGTAGCGCCGTGAGAGACCCGCCTCCTTCCTCGTCGCTCATCTTCGCCGCGCGCTCGAGCAGTCTGGAGTGGAGGTAGAAGACGTCGCCCGGGTAAGCCTCACGTCCAGGCGGACGCCTGAGGAGCAGCGAAAGCTGCCTATAAGCAACAGCGTGTTTGGAGAGGTCGTCGTAAATGACGAGAGCGTGCCTGCCCGAATCCCTGTAGTATTCTCCCATCGTGCAACCAGAATACGGAGCTATGTACTGAAGGGGTGCCGGCTCACTTGCCGTGGCAGCAACGACTATCGTGTAGTCCATGGCGCCGTGCTTTCTCAGCCTCTCCACCACCTGGGCAACGGTGGAACGCTTCTGACCTATTGCAACGTAAATGCAGATGACGTCCTGACCCTTCTGATTGATAATGGTATCTATTGCAATCGCCGTTTTACCCGTCTGCCTGTCACCAATGATGAGCTCTCTCTGCCCTCTGCCGATGGGGATCATCGCGTCTATCGCTTTAATACCGGTTTGAAGGGGTTCCTTGACCGGCTGCCTCTTGACTATTCCAGGGGCCTTCAGCTCGACTCTCCTGAACTCGTTCGACTCGATGGGACCCTTTCCATCGATCGGATTCCCCAACGGGTCGACCACCCTGCCGACGAGAGGGTCGCCCACCGGGACCTCGACGATTCTCCCGGTTCTCCTGACGAGATCGCCCTCCTTGATGAGGAAGTCCTCGCCGAGAATCGCCGCACCCACGTTGTCCTCCTCGAGGTTGAGAACCATACCCATGACGTCGCCCGGGAACTGGAGGAGCTCTCCCGCCATGGCGTTTTCGAGGCCGTAGATTCGGGCGATTCCGTCACCGACGGAAAGCACTATTCCCGTCTCGGCGATGTCGATTTCCTTCTCGAATCCCCTGATCTGCTTTTTTATGATTTCCGTGATTTCCTCTGCTCTGATACCCATAAGCCTCTCTCACCCCTTCTTTAGATTTTCGCTTAGTTTATGTATCTGAGTCTTCACGCTCCCATCATACACAATCGACCCCACCCTCACGACGAGCCCGCCTATTATGGATGGGTCGATTCTCTCCTCGAGGACTATTTTCTTCCCTCTCACCCCTTCGAGCACCTCGACGAGCTGCTTCTTCTGCTCATCGTCCATGGGAGACGGAACCGTTACCTCTACCCTCTCGATGCCCTCGTGTTCCTCCACGAACAACCTGTATCCCTGGAGGATCTGCTCGATGAACACCATCCTTCCTTTCTCGAGGATCAGGGAGAGGAACCTGGAAATGGTGTCCGAATACCCCTTCTGCTCGAGAATAGCTTCCAGAACGGCTCTCTTCTCGCTCGTGTTGTATACGGAGGTTGTGAGGACCCTGTTGACGTCTTCGTTCTCCTTGAGAAAAGAGCAAAAATCCTCAAGCTCCTCGAGCAACTTGCGATAGGTTCCCTCCTCGATTCCTATCTCGAAAAGAGCGTGGGCGTATCTTTTCGCTACTCCGCCGATGATCACTTTCTAACCTCTTTGATTTTTTCGATGTTCTCCTTCACGAATCTCTTCTGATCCTCATCCGTGAGCGAGCTCGCTATTATCTCGGAGGCTGTCTTCACCGCCAGCTCAGCCGCTTCTTTCCTTATTGCCTCCTTCGCCTTCTTGACCTCCTGCTCGGCGGCGAATTCCGTCTGTTCCTTTATCCTGGCTATTTCTTTCTTGGTGAGCTCCCTTATCCTCTCAGCCTCCCTTTCCGCATCCGCCTCCATCTCCCTGTTCAGCTTCTCGACCTCGTCACCGAGTCTGGAAAGCCTTTCTTCCATAGAAGCCAGCTTGGCCCTGGCTTCCTCATTGGCCTTCTTGGCTTCTTCCATCGTCCTTATGAGAATCTCGCGCCTATCCTTCAAGAATTGGGAGACCGGTTTCCTGAGGAAATAAACGAGGACACCGACGAGAATACCGAAGTTTATCGCCTGTTTGATTATCTCACCCCAGGGAAGCCCTCCTTCACCGCCCCCTCCCCCGTGTTTGGAGGCGAACGCGGCTCCCGTGAGAGAGAGAAGAATCAACAATACTGTGACTGACCTCTTCACGCAACGCTCCTTCCGAGAATCTTTTCGGCTATTTCTCTTGCTATCGTCTGAGTTTCCTCGCGAAGCTTTTCGAGCGCCTCGACCTTTTCCTTCTCTATTCTCTCTTTCAACTCCTCAATCCTTGCCTCCGCTTCCCTCTGGGCCTCCTCGATTATCTTCTTTTCCGCCTTGGCGACGTCCTCGATCCTGCGCCTCTTCCTCAAAAGGGCTTCCTGCGTGGCCTCCTTGAGCTTCCGATCGTACTCCTCGGCGAGCTGCTCCACCCTGGCGAGCATCTCCTTCGCCTCTTCCATCGGCCTGGTCGTCCTGTTCTCTCTCTCCTCGAACGTTCTGAGTATCGGGTGAATGAGGAGTTTGCCGGTTATATAAGTGAGGACCAGAACGATGGCCATCTGGAGGAAGACGAAGTTGTTGATCTCGAGGACGTCCAGAATTTTAGAAATCATCTCCAATTTAAATCACCCCTTCTTATACGGAAAATGGATGAGAGAAAGATCAAAACAAAACGCCAAATCGATAACATACACCTCAAAAATTTGTCAAGGGGAAAATTACCCGACCGGAAAACCCGCGTAAATCAAGACCGTAATTATAACATAAAATGAACAATCATCAATCAGCACTCCCGTTATGAACCTTCACTCGAAAATTCACCGCCCGGTCCCAGAGCCTCACCCACCACGACGTTCCCGCTTATCGAGACTCCCTCCTCAACTGTCAGAGATCCGGCTCGAATGTCACCCACAACTCTGGAAGGCTTCTTCAGTTCCAGCTTCCCCTCGGCGCTTATGTCCCCCTCAACCAAACCGCGGATCACCGCATCTTTCGTGGATATTCGGGCTCTCACGACTCCGGGCTCCCCAACAATAAGCGTGCCCTCGCAGGAAAGCTCACCCTTTACCTCTCCGTCTATCCTGACGACCCCCTTGAAATTGAGCTTCCCCTCGAAATAAGTCCCCTCACCGATGAATGCGTCTATATCCATGTCGGGAATTCCCGGTTCCTGCGGCCTTCTGTTCTTTATCATCCTTATCCACCTCCTGGGCTCAGATCTGTTTCAGTCTCCTGAGAATCGCGTCCAGCTCTTCCTCGCTCGTGTATCTTATCTCCAGGACTCCTTTCGAAAGAGAACCTTTGAGCCTCACCCTGGCGCCGAGACGCCTTTGAACCTCACCTACTATCGATTCCACCTCCACCGGCAGGGATGCTCTCCGCTCACGCGAATGGGGGGCGGAGCCCTTATCGATAATCATTCTCGACAGTTTCTCCGCATCCCTCACAGAGAGGGCCTTATCCACTATTTTGCCGAACAGCAAGAGCATATCCTCATGGCTGGTCAGGGATAGAATCGCCTTGGCGTGCCCCATCGTTATCGTCCCGTCAGCAAGAGCTTGCTTGATATCCGCTGGGAGCTTGAGAAGTCTCAAATAATTCGCTACAGTGGAGCGCTCCTTTCCCACCCTTCTGGCCACCTCATCCTGAGATAGACCGAATTCGTCGATGAGCAGGGAATAAGCCTCGGCGATCTCTAGCGGGTTCAGGTCCTCCCTCTGGATGTTCTCGATGAGAGCGAGCTCCAGTGCTTCCGTCTCTGTTATGTTCTTAACGACAGCCGGAACGGTTTCCAGGCCGGCGAGCCTGGCAGCCCTCAACCTCCTCTCTCCAGCTATCAGCTCGTAACCGGCAGCCACTTTCCTCACAACCAGAGGCTGGATGACCCCCTTTTCACGAATCGAATCTGCGAGTTCAGCAAGCCCCGCCTCGTCGAATCGCTTCCTCGGCTGGTTGGGATTCGCTCTTATCTCTTCAATCGGAATCCTAACCAGACCATCCCGCTGAGACTCCCCCCTGGGGATGATGGCGTCCAGCCCCTTTCCAAGCGCCTTTCTCCTGGACCCTGACTTTTTCATACGCGACTTTTTTCCTCCCATCGCTCCAGCAGCTCCTCGGCAAGTTCTAGGTACTTCAACGCTCCTTTGGAGGAGTAGGCGTACATGAGCACTGGCCTACCGAAACTGGGGCTTTCGCTGATCCTCACATTTCTGGGTATCACCGTGGCGAAAACCCGCTCTCCAAGGTGCTTCCTCAGCTCCTCCTCGACCTGATGCGAAAGGTTGTTCCTGGGGTCGAACATGGTCAGGAGGACCCCCTCTATTTTCAATGAGGGATTCAACGACTCTCTCACGAGTTCGACCGTCTCCAGTATCCTACCCAGTCCCTCCATCGCAAGATACTCGCACTGCAGGGGAATTATCACGGAATCCGATGCGGACAGGGCATTGACGGTCAGCAATCCAAGCGAGGGGGGACAATCGACGAAGACCACGTCGTAATCGAGCGACGCCTCGTAAAGCCTGGCTCTAAGACGCGTCTCTCGCCTCTCTACATCCACCAATTCGACCTCTGCGCCCGCCAGATCAGGCCCCGAGGGGACAATGTGAAGATTGGGAAAATCCGTGTCAACAACGAGATCCCTGAGAGACACACCTCCCACTAAAGCCCCATACACGTTCCTCTCTTGCGCGATCTCGCTCTCGATACCAAGATGAGAAGTGGCGTTACCCTGGGGGTCCATGTCTATTATCAAAACCCTCTTCTCCAGAACAGCCAGAGATGCGCCCAGATTCACGGCCGTTGTGGTCTTCCCAACTCCCCCTTTTTGATTCGCAAGGGAAACGACCCTCATGGAACACTTCCTCGATGAGGATTACCAGACGACTTCCGGATTCTCTTCCTTTGAAAAACCGTCACCTACACGCTTTTAACACACTTCACCGAAGTGGTAAAGGGCAAATGTTCCACGTGGAACACTATTCTTTTCCCAAAACGTATACCCGCATGACCCGCTCCCCGTAACCGCGAGGAAGCCCGTAGACCACTTCCCTATCCAGGCTGTAGTTAGGGGGAATGTCCCCTCTCACCCCGCTGAACAGAATGGCTCTCCCCCCCGGCTTCAAGTATTTCTCGGCAAGACGCAAGAACTCTCCAGGTGGAGCCGTGGCCTTCTCGGTTACAACGTCGAACCGGGTCGTGCCTTTTCCTTCAGGTGTCACTCTCCCTTCCCATATCTCCACGTTTTCCAGGCCAAGGATGAATCTCACGCGCTTCAAGAAGGCGACCTTCTTCGAACGGGACTCGGCAAGGGTGACGCGGACATCCCCTCTCAACAGGGCCAGCACCATCCCCGGGAAACCTGCGCCGGTCCCCACGTCGAGGAGAGTCTCCCCCGGAGTCAAAAGTGGCGATGCCACGGAGGAATCGTAGAAGAGCTTGACGGCTATCTCCTCAGGGTCGTCGAGCGCAGTGAGACTCACCCTCCGATTCCACCTGACAAGCTCCTCGTGATAACGAACGAGCTTTCCCACAACCCCCTCGGCTGGCGGGGGAGTACATCCGGCAAAAACATCCCTGTAGAGGGCGAAAAGGTCCATGAAGCCTAAACTCTTTCCCTCTTCTTGAGGGCAACCAGGAGAATCGTCGCGGCAGCAGGAGTCACACCCTGAATTCTCAACGCCTGGCCGACCGATCTCGGCCTAACTCTCTCGAGTTTCTCCTTCACCTCCCTCGAGAGCCCGGGAAGGCAGGAAAAGTCGAAGTCCTCGGGGATAGCCACAGACTCCATCTTCCTGAACTTTCTGACCTCCTCCTCCTGTCTCTTGATGTATCCCTCGTATTTCACCTGCAACTCAACCTGACTGAGAACCTCCCTGGAAAAGCCGGCTATCGCAGGATAGGCGGTGGCGAGCATGTATATGGACACTTCCGGCCTTTTCAGAACCGTCTCAAGATCTGTCCCCTTTCTAATCGGAGATGACCCCATTTCGACAAGTGCCTGCGAGACAGGGGATTCTTCTCCTACCCTCTCTCTTTTGAGGAGCCCTTTCAATTCATCGATGTCTCTCCTTTTCCTTTCGAACCTGCTGAACCTTTCCTCATTTATCAACCCGACCCGATAGCCAAGTTCCGTAAGACGCAGGTCCGCGTTGTCTTCTCTCAGCAAAAGCCTGTATTCGGCCCTCGACGTGAACATCCTGTAAGGCTCGGTTACACCCTTGGTAACCAGATCGTCGATCAACACCCCTATGTAAGCCTGAGACCTGTCGATTATTATCTGCTCTCGACCCTGGACTCGGAGCGCCGCGTTTATTCCCGCGACTATACCCTGCGCCGCTGCCTCCTCGTAACCGGAGGTCCCGTTTATCTGACCCGCGTGATACAGATTTTCCACTATCTTGGTCTCCAGCGTGTGCTTCAGCTGAATCGGATTGACAAAATCGTACTCGATCGCGTACCCGGGCCTCATTATCTGAACATTCTCGAGGCCCGGTATCGTTCTCAACATCTCCACCTGAATATCGTATGGGAGACTGGTGGAGACGCCGTTCGGATAATACTCGGCGGTCCGCAGACCTTCGGGCTCCAGAAACACCTGATGTCTGTCCTTGTCGGCGAAGCGCACGACCTTGTCCTCTATGGAAGGACAATATCTAGGGCCAATCCCCTTTATCACTCCTGTGTAGAGCGGGGACCTGGAGAGCCCTTTCCTTATGACCTCGTGTGTCCTCTCGTTGGTGTAGGTTATGTAGCAGGGAACCTGAGGCCTATCTATCTTCTCCGTCTCGAAAGAAAACGGAACGGGATCTGGATCCCCCCACTGAGGTGTGCATTTCGAAAAATCTATTGTTTTCCCATCGAGTCTCGGTGTGGTTCCAGTCTTGAGCCTTCCAACCTCGAAACCGAGTCTCCGGAGGCTATCTGACAGCTTTTCCGACGGGAAATCTCCCGCTCTCCCTGCGGGATAATTCACCAGTCCTATGTGGACGAGCCCCTTCATGAACGTGCCGGTTGCCAAAATCACCGTCTTCCCCACGTATCTCACGCCTATATTGGTGTCTACCCCCACCACCTTACCACCTGAAACGACGAGCGAATCGGCGATCGCCTGCTTGATGTCGATTCCCGGAGTCGACTCGAGGACTTTTTTCATCCGTAGCCTGTATAGCTGCTTGTCCGCCTGGGCTCTAGAGGATCTCACAGCTGGACCCTTCGAGGTATTCAGCTGCCTGAACTGAATTCCCGTTCTATCTATGTTCTTTCCCATTTCACCGCCCAGGGCGTCTATCTCCTTCACGAGATGCCCCTTGGCAAGCCCCCCTATTGCGGGATTACAGGACATGAGCCCTATAGCGTCGAGATTTATCGTGAGCAAAAGCACTGACACTCCCATCCG
This sequence comes from uncultured bacterium, assembly GCA_964429585.1. Taxonomy (GTDB): domain Bacteria; phylum Desulfobacterota; class Deferrimicrobia; order J040; family J040; genus CAYSCN01. The sequence continues at coordinate 17,830 of CAYSCN010000011.1, forward strand.
GGCAGCCGCCAGCGCCGCTTCACACCCTGCGTGCCCTCCCCCTACGACTATGACGTCGTATTCTTTTGGATACGTGTAGAACGTTGACATCTCACATCCTCGACCAGTGATTGCCTCGACTCACCTGCGTAATCTCCCTTCAAACTCAAATATACCACGTATGCGCGTCCCACCCGAGCACCTTTGCGATGTTCCACGTGGAACACTATTTCCCTATACAGAAAGTGCTGAATATTTTCTCCAGCACGTCCTCCGTCGTTATCTCCCCGACTATCTCTCCGATGCTCTTCGCCGCCTCTTTGACGTCTATCGTCGCGAATTCGGGTGACTCTCCCCTTCGAAGCGCGTCCCTGGCTCTGGCAAGAGCGGCCAGAGCCTTCTCGAGCAACTCCTTCTGCCTCAAATTACTAACGAGGACCTCTCCCTCCAAGAAACCTCTGCCCCCTGTCAAGGTCTTCCTTATCGCCTCCTCCAGCTCACGTATTCCCTCACCCGTCTTCGCAGATATACGGATCACGCCTCTGCAACCAGGGTCATTTGAAAATCTAACCGGTTCCACCACCAGCCCAAGATCCAATTTGTTCAATACTAAGACGTAACTTCTTCCTCGAACGAGTCCGAATGCGACATCATCATCGGGGGTAAGCGGTTCGCTCCCGTCGACCACGAACAGAATTAGATCGGCATCCTCTATCACCTTCGCCGACCTCGTTATTCCCTCTCTCTCAATCGCATCACCCCACTCTCCCCTTATCCCCGCCGTGTCTATAACCCTAACCGGTATCCCTCCAACGTTCATCATCTCGGATATGAAATCCCTCGTGGTCCCTGGAACATCAGAGACGATCGCCCTCTCCTCTTTAAGGAGAGCGTTCAGCAATTTCGACTTTCCGACATTCGGTCTGCCGCATATCGTTATCCTTGCTCCCTCTGAGAGAATCCTGCCGACATTGGCCGAGTCCAGCAGTTTCCTCACGGCCTTCTCGGATTCCTCCAATATCTCAGCGACCTTCCCCTCACTGAAAATCTCTATCTCCTCTTCGGGAAAGTCAACCGCCGCCTCCAGGTGCACCAGGGCGTCAAGAAGGCTGCTCCTCAATTTTCTGGCTACCTCACCCAATCCACCGCGCAATCTCTCTCTCGCCGCCTTAAGTGAAAGTTCTGTTGAGGCGAAGATCATTTCCTGAACCGCCTCGGCCTGCGAAAGATCCATTTTCCCGTTCAAGAATGCCCTTTTCGTGAACTCACCCGGCTCCGCCATCCTCGCCCCGGCCGCTTTCGAGGCATCGCATAACTTCTCCAAAATCAACGGGTTCCCGTGTGCGTAAATTTCGACCACATCTTCGCCGGTGTAGCTGGCAGGTGCCTTGAAAAATGCGACCAGGCACTCGTCTATCGTCTCCCCTGTTACAGGATGTCTCATCGTGGAAAGAAAAACGCGACGTGGCTCGACAGATTCAGGTTTTATGCCGGCGAGGGCTTCGAGAACTCTTAGAGAATCTCGACCGGAGATCCTGACCATTCCCACCGGCCCTCTCCCAGGCGGAGTCGCCGGTGCAGCTATCGTGTCGTCATGGTGAACGTTCGTCCCGTTAACCCCATGTCCGGATAAACCTCCAGGCACCCCGAGGATTTAGCGCCCTCTTCGGTGCCGTCTGCACCTCAAGCCTTTTCTGGCATCTGAATCTTCTTCGCCGCCTTTTGAATGAGGTACTGCTGACCTATGGATATTATATTATTCACGAGCCAGTAGAGAACCAACCCGCTCGGGAAGCCCCAGAACATGACGGTGAAGATGAGCGGCAGGAAATCCATCAGCTTCTTCTGAGTCGGGTCCATGCCTCCCGATGGGCTCAATTTCTGTTGCAGGAACATGGAGACACCCATAAGAAGCGGCAGGAGCCTGAATGGTATCGTGAACCCAAGAAGACTAACGCTGAAGAGTTTTTCGGGAGCGGAAAGATCGTTTATCCACCAAATAAAGGGCGCGTGCCTGAGCTCTATTGCCACGAGCAACGCCTTGTAAAGAGCGAAAAACACCGGTATCTGTAAAATCAGGGGCATGCATCCAGACAGGGGATTTATCTTGTAAGTTCTGTAAAGATTCATTATCTCCTGGTTCAACCTGTTCTTATCGTCTTTGTACTTCTCCTGAAGCTTCTTTATGATGGGCTGCAGATCCTGCATCTTCTTCATAGATATGAAGCTCTTGTGAGTCATCGGGTAAAAAAGAATCTTTATTATTATCGTTAGAATTATTATGTCTATCCCGTAGTTACCTGTGATTTTGTTCGAGTATTTGAGGAGGAGGACAAGGGGCTTTGCTATCCAGCCGAAAAACCCGTAATCCAGAACCGAGGTGAACCCGTTCCCCACCACCTTGAGCGCACCCGTCTCTTTTGGCCCGAGGTAACACGTGGTGTCGAAAGTGTAGGTCTCCCCCGGTTTCAAGACCCTCGTGTCTGCGACGAACACAACCCTGAACCCGTCGTCACCCACAGGCGCGATTTTGTCGACTCTTGCAGGTTCCTTCGGTATGCAGCCGAGGGTAAAGTATTTGCTGTCCACCGCAACCCAGTTGACGAAAGTTTTCGGTCCCTTGCCCTTGAACAGCTTCGCCGGAGTGAACCTCTTTACGTCTCCTCCTATCTTCGCCACCAGGCCCTTGAACGAGTATTTGTCACCTGCCAGGGGACCAGTGTATACCTGGGAGAGCTCCAGACCGGGCGCAAGCTCCACGTCGTAGAGCGACCTGTTTCGGTATATCGTTTTTATTTCCACAACATAAGAATCCCCACGAAAAGTATAAAGTCTCTCGATCTCGAATCCTTCTCGCGTCTTCCACGTGAGCGCGAGCGTCTTCACATCCCCACCCTTTAGGTTCATCTCCCTCGCGCTTGCCTCGAACACTATGTTAAGAGGAAGTGGAGGCTTCACCTCACCTGTGTATATTTCGTATGGATAGGGCCTGGAGTCCCCCTGACCTATGACGTTTACGGGCTTCGCCCTTTTTCCGGGTCTGTCCGGATATTTCTTGAGCTCGAACCTCACGAACCCGCCGCCAGCGGTAGTCAGCACACCCCTGTAGAGCGGCGTCTCGACCGTGATGTGCTCCGGAACGGCTTCCTCCGCCGGGTTGAGCGCGCTCTTCCTCACGAGCCCCGCTTTCGTTTCCCTTTTGGGGCTTTCGAGTTTCCCCTTCTCGGGCGGCTTGACCTCTTCTACTTTCCTCTCCTGAGGAATCTGCTTCTGCACCTTTTCGAGATAAAGCTGAAAAGCGACAAGCACCATCAGCGAAAGCGCCATCGCTAAAATAGTTCTTCTAACCATGTCCGCACCCTTCTCCTTTTCCTCGGAAAGTCCACTCCGCCGGGAAAAAACGGGTTACATCTCAGTATTCTCCCCAGCCCCTGCAGAAAACCGATCACCGGCCCGTTTTCTTCAATTGCAATTATCATGTATTCCGAACAGGTGGGATGATACCTGCAGGACGGCGGCAGAACAGGAGAGATGAATTTTCTATACAGCTTTACAGCGGTGAGCAGCAAGACCGATGCAATCCTCTCCACCTTTTTCATTCCCTCACCCACTGCGAGAGAGCACCCATGAGCTCTTCCTCGACGTCCTGCATTTTACGTATGCCCTCGACGTTTCTCACTATGACAACCACGTCGAGTCCTTCCTCGAGTTTCCCTTTGTTCAGCCTGAAGGCCTCTCTGAGCAATCTCTTTATCCTGTTCCTTACCGTGGATTTCCCCACCCTTTTGCTCACCGAGATTCCGATGCGCCTGATGGGGTCGTCCTTTTTTAGGACGTAAACTGCGAAGTGAGGAGTCACAATTCTCTTTCCGCCCTTAAGGACACGCCCGTATTCAGAGCTTTTCCTTATTCTCTCCCATCTGGAAAAACCGAAACGACGCGGCATCCCTCATCATCTCTTGCCGCCTGCGGCAACGGCCAGCCTCTTCCTTCCCTTCGCTCTTCTCCTCTTCAAAATTCTCCTACCAGCCTTCGTCGACATTCTCTTCCTGAAACCGTGTGTTCTCAATCGCCTGAGATTGTGGGGCTGATAAGTCCGCTTCATCTCACGCACTCCTTTCCGGGGAGTTCTCAAAGTAAGTTATATAGTTTATTTATCTCAGCTCAAAAAAGTCAACCTTTATTTGGAAGACCGCAGCCTATCTTGACTACACTTTTACCCTTGAATTGCCAAACGCCGTGTGGTAACCTTCGTATCACCTGGTTGGGTCTTGCCATCTTCGTCCTTCCTCCCAGGTACCCTGGAGGAGGAGAAAAATCTTGAGGTTTTGACTTGTTTTTCCTGGTCCGCGATGGGGATTTCCATTTAAAATTCAACGGGAATTAGATTTATCCACAGCTGTGGATAAATCTGTGTGTAAATTTTTGTTTGAGAGGTCGATAACCTGTCTTGTTTAAATGACATTTTCAAAATCAAGCGGGTTCCGTAGATGAGCGAGAGACTGTGGAAAAAAATACTTGACGAGCTCGAACGGCACCTGTCCGACCAGGTAGTAGACACCTGGTTCAGGCCGCTTAAGTATCTCGCCTTCGAGAACGACAACCTGCTGATGGAGGTTCCGCACAGATTCTTCCGCGAATGGATAGAAGAAAATTACATGGACACCTTCATGGAAGTTTCCAAAAGCGTTCTCGGGGACGAAATATCAGTCAGGTTCATCGCCAACAACGACGAAGAATTCAGGGAAGAAGTCTTAAGCGGGAGAACGATTACCTCCGAAACCGGCGTCAAGGTCACCAAATCCATGGGCACGCCGTTAAATCCACAATATTCCTTCGAAAACTTCGTGGTAGGGCAGGGAAACCAGTTTGCATACGCGGCTTGCGAGGCTGTGGCAAACAAACCCGCGGAGCACTACAACCCCCTTTTCATATACGGCGGCGTTGGCCTGGGGAAAACACACCTTCTAAACGCGATAGGCAACAGGGTCCTCTTGAACAACCCCACGGCCAGAGTTTGTTATATGACTTCCGAAAAGTTCACCAACGAGCTCATAAACTCCATTCGTTACAAAAAAAATGAGGAATTCAGAGAAAAATTCAGAAACGTCGATATACTCCTCATAGACGACATCCAGTTCATCGCCGGCAAAGAGAGAACGATGGAGGAATTTTTCCACACCTTCAACGAGCTTTACAATTCTCACAAACAGATCGTGGTGTCTTCCGACAAACTGCCGAAGGACATCCCAGACCTCGAAGAGAGGCTTCGATCGAGGTTCGAATGGGGCCTCATAGCGGACATACAACCACCGGACACGGAAACAAAAGTCGCCATACTTCGCAAAAAGGCAGAGCTTCTAAACATAGAGCTGCCGGACGACGTCGCCTTCTTCCTCGCCAACCAGGTGAAGTCGAACATAAGAGAACTCGAGGGATCCCTTAAAAGGCTCCACGCATACTCCTCTTTGGGAAACAGGGAATTATCACTGGAACTCGCGAGAGAAGTCCTGGCTGAGATGGTCGACAAAGGGAAGAAGGCAATTTCTCCCGATCTAATCATCAAGGCTGTTGCCAATCACTTCCAGATCAAGGTAACAGACCTTAAATCGTCGAAGAAGCACAAAATTTACTCGCTTCCGCGACAGGTGACCATGTATCTCCTCAGGCAATATACCGACCTGTCCCTGCCGGAAATCGGCCAGAAACTCGGCGGAAGGGACCACACCACGGTTCTCCACGGCATAAGAAAAATCGACAAACGGCTGAGGGAAGAACACCAGCTCCGGATCGAGGTGGAAAAAATAAAGTCGAGCCTCGAGGGGTGAAAGTGACAAACACGGGACGCGAACCCTCGGCGTGTCCAATCACGAGACATGTCTCCCGCCCGTTCGTCGAGAACGCAGAACAAACTTGTGGAATTCCCTGTTCAAAAGATGTAAATTTTGTGGATAGGAAGATGAAAACAACATTCATCCACAACATAACAAATTTCTCCAGACGGAACACACAGACTCACGCAGCGGAAAAGCTTTGCGCGGCGCCGAGTTTCAAACTTATCAACAATTCAACAGCTCTTACTACATACATACGAAAGATTAAAAACCTAATATAAAGAGAGGGAGTGGATAAAATGGAAATTCTGATCAAGAAGGAAGAACTGGAAAAACTTCTCCTTAAATTGACCGGTGTATCCGAGAAACGCCACACCCTTCCTGTTCTGTCTCACTTCCTGATTGAAGCATCAGGCGACGGAACCGTAAAAGGTGTGGCAACTGACCTGGAAGTCATCGTCAGAGCTACCTGCGAGGGTGACGTCAAATCCCCCGGAAGCTATCTCTTACCCACCAGGAAGATGCTCGACGTAGTAAAAGTTCTTCCAACCGATACCGCCGAGCTTGTCCTTCTCGAAAACGGCTATCTACAGATCTCCTCCGGAAAGAGCAAATTCAAAATAGCCGGTCTCCCGCCCAAGGAGTTCCCTGATATGCCGGAGAAAGAAGAAGGTATCAAATTCAGCGTCAACAGCTTCGACTTCAAAGTAATGCTCGAAAGGGTCCAGCCGTTTGCCTCGTTGGAAGAGACAAGAGCAGAGATATCGGGTGTCTATCTGGAAAGGATTGAAGAAGAAAGCGGAAAGTTGAGGCTCGTGGCGACAGACGGCCACCGTCTCGCATACGTGGAGGCTCCCATGGAGGACCTTCCCGAAGGTTTGACCGAGGGCGTCATCATCCCAAGAAAGGGTGTGACCGAACTCAGGAAGCTGCTGGATGAGATAAAGGGAGACGTCGAAATATCCATCGGAGAAACTTTCGTGAGCGCCGGGACCGGAAACTACGAGGTCACCGTCAGATTGGTCGGAGGAGAGTTTCCTGCATACAGGGAAGTCATTCCGTCTTCGTTCTTAAGGAGCATCCATGTAGACAGGGAGAGATTCGCAGAGGTACTCAGGAGAGTTTCGGTTATTTCCACCGATCGTTTGAAATCCGTGATTCTCGAAGCGAGAAAAGGAGAGCTCTCTGTTTACTCGATGAGTCAGGACATAGGCGAAGCCGTTGACTACATAGAGGCCCAGGTGGAAGGGGAGGAGCTGAAGATAGGGTTCAATGCAAAGTACCTTCTCGACGTGGCTGCATCATCTGGTGGAGAGACTCTCGTGATGAAAGTAAACGACGAACTCTCTCCTGCTCTGTTCACGCCAGGAGAGAGAGACGACTTCATCGCTGTGGTGATGCCCATTAGAACGAACATGTGAGCTAAATGCGGATAGACAGCCTCTCCCTCAGGAATTTCAGGAATATAGAGGAGTGCGAGTGGGACCTGGGCGAGGGAATACACGTTCTTTGGGGTGACAACGGGGAGGGGAAGACAAATTTCCTGGAGTCCATATATTTCCTATCATACTGCAGGCCGCTTCGGGGGGATTCGGTCTGGTCCCTGATAAAGTGGGGAAAAGACGCAGCGAGGGTCGATGGTTGCATCGCCGAAGACGGGCTGACGAGGACGCTCAGAGTGACACTCGACAGGAAAAGCGGGCAGAGTGCGTCCATAAACGGTGAGGTGGTGAGATCGCTAAAGGACTACATAGGCGTGTCCCTCTGTACGGTCTTCCACGGGGAAGACACGAAGGCTCTGTTCGGCCCTCCGCCCGGAAGAAGGAAAATAGTGGATCAGATTTGCTACCTGCTTCATCCTGGTTACGGGGAAGAGTATCTGAGATATTTGAGGTGTCTGAGGCAGAGGAACACACTGCTCAAACGAATCAGGGAAGGGGGTCAGGGGAGTGATGTTTTGTTGCTCGACTCGCTGGACGAGGTAATAGTTCCGCTGGCTGAAAAAATATCCAGCGTGAGGAGAGATGTCTTCGAAGAGCTCAGGAGTGTATACGCAGAGGTGTTGTGCAGACTTGGCGATGGAGTGGATGGTGAACTGGTTGGCCATTTCAACTTTGAGAGGTCCATCTTCGAGAGGGAGAAGGGCAATGATCTCGGGAGGGGATATACGGGGTACGGTCCTCACAGGCAGGATTTCAAGGTCGTTTTGAGTGGGGTGGATGGAAGGAGACACGCTTCAACCGGGCAGAAGAGGTTGTGCGCGCTTTGCCTCAGGCTTTCACAGGCGATTGTCATAGGGAATCGAAAAGGAAAATTGCCCATAATGCTGCTCGATGACATGACGTCCGAGCTCGACCGCAGGAGGAGAGACAGGCTTATGCGATTCGTGAGCGACTGGGGTTTCCAGACGGTCGTGACCACCACCGACTGGAGACTGCTGCCGGAAGGAGTGGATTATGCGAGTGTCAGGAGAGTTCAGGGAGGAAGGATAATGTAGTATAATTTATTAGTTTAATGTCGAGGAGGAACAGGCGGATATGGACAAGCTCGAGGGAAAGGCCGGACAGGCTGGTGAAATGGACAACAACGATTACACTGCTGACAACATAAGGGTGCTGAAGGGGCTCGAGGCCGTCAGAAAGCGCCCCGCGATGTACATTGGCAGCACCGATTCTTATGGTCTCCATCACCTCGTATACGAGGTCGTCGACAACAGCGTCGACGAGGCGGTCGCCGGGTTTTGCACTCAGATAACGGTGATAATACACCCGGACAATTCCGTGACGGTGGATGACAACGGGAGAGGCATACCCGTAGAGGAGCACAGGGAAGAGGGCAAACCGGCGGCGACGGTCGTTCTCACAACATTGCATGCCGGCGGGAAATTCGACAGGTCGACATACAAGGTCTCAGGTGGTCTGCATGGAGTTGGTGTCTCAGTGGTAAACGCGCTGTCCGAGTGGCTCGAACTGGAGGTGAGAAGAGACGGAAACGTCTACAGGCAAAGATTCGAAAGAGGAAACCCGGTAAACGAGCTCGAAATCGTGGGCAAGACGAGAAAAAGGGGCACGAAGATAACGTTCAGGCCGGATCCGGAGATTTTCCAGGAGACGGTTTTCTCTTATGACACGATCGCCGGGAGACTCAGAGAGCTGTCCTTCCTGAACGCGGGTCTGAAGATTTCCATAATCGATGAACGGACCGGAAAGAATGACGAGTTCTGTTACAAGGGAGGGATAACTGCATTTGTCTCGCATCTCAACAGGAACAAGAACCCTCTGTTCCCAAAGCCGATTCACATATCCGGTGAGAGGGATGGAGTGATAATCGAAGTGGCGCTTCAATACAACGACTCCTACCAGGAAACAGTGCTTTCGTTCGCCAACAACATCAGAACGCTCGAGGGAGGGACGCATCTGGTGGGCTTCCGAAGCGCCCTCACCAGGGCCATAAACAACTACGGGAACTCGAGAAATCTCTTCAAGAGCATCAAGGAGAACCTGCAGGGTGATGACGTTAGAGAGGGTCTGACGGCGGTGGTGTCCGTAAAGGTTCCGGAACCTCAGTTCGAGGGCCAGACCAAGACCAAGCTCGGCAACAGCGATGTGAAGGGACATGTTGACTCCATGGTCTACGAGGGATTGATCACCTACTTCGAAGAGCATCCCTCTGTCGCCAGGAAGATAATCGAAAAGGGCGTGGAGGCCGCCAGGGCCAGAGAGGCTGCCAGGAAGGCTAAGGAACTCACCAGAAGGAAAGGCGCGCTTGACGCGTCGTCGCTCCCGGGCAAACTCGCCGACTGCCAGGAGAAGGACCCGGCGCTTTGTGAGCTGTTTATCGTGGAAGGCGACTCGGCGGGAGGAAGCGCCAAGCAGGCAAGAGACAGGAGATTTCAGGCGATTCTACCCATTCGCGGCAAGATTCTGAACGTGGAGAAGGCGAGATTCGACAAGATGCTGACTTCCCAGGAGATAAGGACGATAATAACCGCGCTTGGAACGGGGATAGGCAAGAACGACTTTGACGTCAGCAAGCTGAGGTACGGCAAGGTGATCCTGATGACGGACGCGGACGTGGACGGAGCGCATATAAGGACACTTCTACTCACCTTCTTCTTCAGGCACATGAAGGAGGTCGTGGAGAGAGGTCACCTGTACATAGCACAGCCGCCGCTTTTTAGCGTGAAAAGAGGGGGGAAAATAAAATACCTAATGGACGAGAAAGAACTCGAGGAATACCTCATAGAGCAGGGAAAGGATGGGCTGAAGATCATAAAGGGAGGGACTCAGGTCGTGACTGGAGCCAGGCTGGCGGCGTTTGCCAGGAGGATAAGCAGGTTCAGGTTGCTCCTGTCCCGATACGCGAAAAGAGGTTTTGACGACGACGTGGTCAAGGAGCTGGCGCTCGACGGAAGGCTGGATGTTGCTTCTCTGGAGGACGAGGTTTTCCTCTCGGAGTATTTCAATGAACTCGTGGAGAAACTGAGGGATAGAAGAAAGGGACTTTCCTCGGTTTCATATGAGATAGAGGAAGAGGAAGGGAACGGCAGTTACAAGGTGTATCTGAAAACCGTGGAACGGGGAGTCGAGAGGATGACGCGAGTGGACTACAGGTTCGCCGATTCGAGCGACTTCAAGGAACTGAAGTCCCTCGCGCTGACGATGAAGAACACGGTGGAGCTTCCGTTCGTCGTGTCCAAGAACGGAGAGGAAACGACAGTGAACGACTACCTGGAATTCCTCGGTATCCTCCTGGATCAGGGCAGGAAGGGAATATATATACAGCGTTACAAGGGTCTTGGAGAAATGAACCCGGAGCAGCTGTGGGAGACCACGATGAACCCTGAGACGAGAGTGCTGAAGAAAGTTACGATCGAGGACGCCATATTCGCGGACGAGATTTTCACCATCCTCATGGGAGACAAAGTCGAGCCGAGAAGGGATTTTATAGAGAGGAACGCTCTCGACGTCTCCAATCTCGACATATGACGAGGCAATCTGGACATTCACGCGAACAGGAGGTGTGAGTCGACATGGAATCGGAGAGGAACATCGTTCCCATAAACATCGAAGACGAGATGAAGAGCGCCTATCTCGATTACGCCATGTCGGTGATAATCGGGAGGGCGTTGCCGGACGTTCGGGACGGCCTCAAGCCGGTCCATAGAAGGATACTGTTCGCCATGCGCGAACTCGGAAATGACTGGAACAAGCCATACAAGAAATCTGCGCGCATAGTTGGAGACGTCATAGGTAAGTATCACCCTCATGGCGACGCAGCTGTCTACGATGCCCTCGTACGAATGGTTCAGGATTTTTCCCTTCGTTACCCGCTCGTGGATGGGCAGGGGAACTTCGGTTCCGTGGACGGTGATGCGCCGGCGGCTATGAGATACACGGAGGTCAGGCTCGCTAAGATAGCGGGCGAGGTGCTCCGGGATATAGACAAGAACACCGTGGACATGATGCCCAATTACGACGGGTCGCTCCAGGAGCCGGTGGTTTTGCCATCGAGGATACCGAACCTCATAGTCAACGGGGCGACGGGGATAGCGGTGGGCATGGCGACGAGCATTCCCCCGCACAATCTCTCCGAAGTGATCGACGCGCTGGTGGCGCTGATAGATGATCCGGCCATCTCAACCGATGCCCTGATGGAGAAGCTCCCTGCTCCCGACTTCCCCACGGGAGGAATAATTTACGGGATGGAGGGAGTCAAGAAGGCCTACAGGACCGGAAGGGGCTCTGTCACGATAAGGGCCAGAGCATTCGTGGAACAGGCGAAGAGGGGTGACAAGAAGAGCATCGTGGTGACGGAGATTCCCTATCAGGTGAACAAGGCGAGGCTGATAGAGAGGATCGCCGAGCTCGTCCAGAAGAAGACTATTGAGGAGATAGTGGATATCAGGGACGAGTCGGACAGGGACGGGACGCGGGTGGTGCTCGAGTTGAAGAGGGATGCATTGCCGGAGATAGTTCTGAACAAGCTCTACATGAACACGCAGATGCAGGTGAGCATGGGCATCCAGTTCCTGGCGATAGTCAACAACCAGCCGAGAACGTTCACTCTCCGCGGTCTCCTGGACGAGTTCATACAGTTCAGGAAAGAGGTGGTAACCAGAAGAACTGTTTTCGAGCTCGAGAAGGCTCGGGCGAGGGCCCACATCCTGGAAGGGCTCTTGAAAGCGCTTTCTCACCTGGACGAGGTCATCGAGCTCATCAAGAAATCGAAGGATCCCCAGGAAGCTAAGACTGGCCTGGTGGAGAAGTTCTCTTTTTCAGAGAAACAGGCGCAGGCGATACTCGAGATGCGCCTCCAGAGACTGACTGGACTCGAGCGGAAGAAGCTGAAGGAAGAGCACGCCGCGGTGAAGAAGGAGATAGAGAGATACGAGGAGATACTCGCCAGCGAGAAAGTTCTTCTCCAGGTGATCAAGGACGAGCTCCTCGAGGTCAAGGAGCAGTTCGGCGACGAGAGGAGAACCCAGATCATAGAACACACGGAAGAGGTGAGCATCGAAGACCTGATCATGGACGAGGAGATGGTGGTCACCATTTCACACGGGGGTTACATAAAGCGAAACCCCATAAGCCTATACCGTGCACAGAGGCGCGGTGGCAGGGGCAAGATAGGGATGATCACGAAGAGCGAAGATTTCGTGTCGGATCTTTTCATAGCGTCGACTCACTCCTACATCCTGTTCTTCAGCGATCGAGGCAGAGTCTACTGGTTGAAGGTGCACGAATTGCCGGAGGCGTCGCGCGCGGCCAGGGGGCGGGCTCTGGTCAACCTGTTGCCCCTGGAGTCGGGGGAGAACGTAGCCACGGTGCTGCCCGTCAGAGAATTCGAGCCGGGGAAATACGTTCTTTTTGCGACGAGGAAGGGAATCGTCAAGAAGACGGACCTGATGGAGTTCAGCAGGCCGAGATCCACGGGGATAATAGCCACCGTTCTCAGAGGGGACGACAGCCTCATCGAGGCCGCGATTACGTCCGGCGACGACGATGTGATAATCACCACGAGGAAAGGACTCTCCATCAGGTTCAGCGAGAAGGACATAAGGCCGATGGGTAGAAACGCGGCAGGAGTAAAGGGAATCGACTTGAGCAGGGGTGACGAAGTTGTGAGTATGGGTATAGTGAAGGAGAAGGGGACCATACTTACCGTCACGGAATGCGGCTTCGGCAAGCGGACGAGAGAGGAGGAATACAGAGTTCAGCAGAGGGGTGGCAAGGGCATCATAACCCTCCGCGTGACCGAAAGGACAGGTAATGTCGTGGGGTCGCTTTTCGTTAGCGACGACGACGATGTGATGCTCGTTTCAGATAAGGGGAAAATAATCCGAATCAAGGTCAGAGAGATACGCGTGGCCGGGAGAAACACCCAGGGTGTCAAGCTGATGGATATCGAGAGCGGCGAGAGGATACAATCGGTGGCGCGTTTGGTGGAGGACTGATGAGAAGGGCGTTCTTACTGCTTGTTCTGGTAATCATATCTCTGCTCGTGATAGGTGTGGTCAAGCACCCATCGTGGAATCTGTTCTCGCAGGCGGAGAAAGCGGCTTCTTACGGAAACTGGGACAGGGCGATAGAACTCTACCGCGCTGTTGCAGACAAATACCCGTACTCGAGGGTCGCTCCAAGGGCGCTTTTCACCCTGGGCGACATATACGGTTTCGAGAAGAAAGATTTCATCCTTGCGATGGAAACTTACGACGCTGTGATAGAGAGATACCCGCAGTCCAGGTTCGTCTCCATGGCGTTGCTCAGGAAGGCGGAGGTTTTGAAGGAGAGATTCCAGGACGTTGTGGGGAGCATGGAGGTCCTATCGAGAATCGAACAGAAGTATCCATCCTTCGAGAAGATGGATTACGTCTACATCCTTATGGCCCGATGTCTAGAAGCCGTGCAGGATTTCACCCGGGAGAGGGCATACCTGAGAAAGCTGATGATAAAATACCCCGACTCGCCCTACGCGGAAGAGGCACACTATCTTTACGCGATGGCGTGTTTGGGAGAAGGACTCGTTGACGAAGCCCTTCTTTCGTTCAAAAACTTCTTCGCCAAATACCCGGGCAGCAGATTTTCGGCGAGAGCCGAGATTGGCTACGCGGAGGCTCTGAAAGAAAAGCATGGAAAGGGTGAGGCGATAGAATATCTGGCCGAAGTGATGGACAGATACGGTGAGGACGATAGGGAGCTTTTGGAGAGCCGTGTCAAGGTGTTGAAGAGCAGGGTTCCTCTCTCGACGCTCCGAATTCCCAAAAGGCGTAAAGGAGGCAGGCGGTGAGAAACTGCAGGGTTTATAGATTCACCAGCAGGGCGAAGCTCGAGGACCTGATGAGAGTCCTCGTTGACGGAGATATAGGGGGGGACACGATAGAGGAAATCGCGCAGGACATGGTCAGGTTCGGTGACAGAGTGGTCGAGCCGGTCATGAGGGTTCTCGAGAACACTGACGACGAGGAGACCTTTTACAGGCTCACGTATCTCATTGAGTGTCTTGGGGAACCTTCCTTTGTTAGACCGCTGATGAAGCTGCTTTTTACCAAGAAGTTGAAGTCGCCCCTTCGTGCCCAATTGATCAACGTGCTGAACAACTTCGACGTGGATATATCGGATACGCTTCTTGGGGGCGGTCCTCTCGATCCACGTGCGCTCGCCGAGAAGTTCGTGGATCTGGCGATAAGGGACGAGAACTTCCTCGAGACCTTTCTGGCGGAGTTTCAGTCCCTCGATTACGAGTATCAGCTGAAGATGGTCAACAGAATAGGTGCCTTGAGAAGCCCCCGCGCCGTGTTTTTGCTCTTCCTCATCGCCTCCATGAGGAAAGATCCAATCGCGGTTCAGGCGGTCAGGCAGCTTGGAAGGGTGAGGGATGGGATAGCTCTTTCCGCTCTTAGAAGGCTGCTCAAGAGGACCGGAGACGAGGAGGTGAAGAGACAGGCACTACTGTCGATAAGGAGGCTCGGTTTCCTGGGGGTCGAAAGAGAGAGGAGGTTTTTCAGCTTTCCTGAGGGACCCATCTACAGGGTGCTTGTGAGCCGCATAGACGGGATGGGAGAATACACCGTCACGGTATCTCGATTTTACGACGACAGGAAGACCAGGCTTGCGATGGCGATATTTCAGATAAACGAGAACCTCGGGCTTATCGAGTGCTTCGGAAACTTCAGGTCTTCGAGAAAGAACTTCGACAATTCAGTTTCGGGACTGATAAAGGCGAGGGTTTCCTTGGACGTTCCTTATGAGTACGGCCTGAGCCTCATAAGGCATGCGATGTATCTTTCGGAACTTCAGGAAGGGGCATTTCCCGCCGAGATGCCGCTCAGGGAGCAGATTTTCGACGCAGGCGAGCTGTTTCCCCAGAGGCACGTCTACTCCCTCAACGGATACGATGAGTTGGAGCTGAAAGATGACGTGGCACTTCTCGAGAAGTCGGACAGGCTTATCGACGTTCCCGAGTGTTCCGAGTGGGTGATCACTTCCAGGAAGACATTCGACTACGCGGAGGAAATATTCCGGGAAGGCGACCCTGTGTCCGACGAGGTTCTGGGCGACCCGAGAAAGCGGGCATTGCTGAAAAAATTTATAAGAGAGTGCATTTACCCGATGAGGGAGACGATAAGGGAGAGATTGCTGTTCACCGCAGAACTTATGGATAAGGCGAACAGGTCGAGGCGCTACGTTAGGACGGCGCTTTGCGCAGCGCTGAACATAGGCGAGGGCAGCAACGTCAGCTTCTCGCATCATCCATTCATAGAAGCGCTTGCCAGGGAATCTCTCAAAGAGGCCGCCGAGTATCTGCGAGAGGGAGCCGATTACAGGGGTTTTCTGGATGATTTCGAGGACGATTGAGAAGGCGTCGAAGGCGGCGGTTCTCGGGGCGGGCTCATGGGGCACCGCCATTGCGATAGCCGTATCGAAGCGGTTCCGGGAACTCTCGCTATGGGTGCATAGCGAGCAGGTCTTCGAGTCGCTCCTTTTGGGCGGTGAAAACTCCATTTACCTTCCGGGGTTTCATTTGCCGGACAACGTGGTACCCACGAGAGATCTGGAGGAAGCGGTCCGGGGGGCCAGGGTGGTGCTTTTTGCGGTTCCCACGGAGCACACCAGAAAAGTGGCGAAAGCTGCAGGACGATTCATGGCTCCCGGCCAGATACCGGTGTCGCTTTCGAAAGGAATCGAAAACGAAACTCTCATGAGGGTGAGCGAGATACTCGCCGAGGAGATGCCCGAATCTGTGAGAAGCGAAATTTCGGTCCTTTCGGGTCCCACGTTCGCGAAAGAAGTGGCGGCAGGAAAGCCTGCTGCTGCGACGGTTGCATCGTTCAGCAGGGAGACGGCGTCTTTTCTCATCAGCGCTCTGAGCACGGAGAGCCTTAGGCTGTACGGCGATACCGACGTGGTGGGAGTGGAGATAGCGGGTGCTGTGAAAAACGTCATAGCCATAGCGACGGGCATAGCGGACGGCCTGGGTTATGGATTGAACACGAGGGCGGCCATTATAACGAGAGGGCTCGTGGAAATTACCAGGCTGGGCGTTGCGCTGGGCGCGCAGAGAGAGACGTTTTACGGACTCGCCGGACTTGGTGATCTGATACTGACATGTACGGGGGATTTGAGCAGGAACAGGACGTTCGGGATGCAGGTCGGCGCGGGGAAGCGACCAGAGGAGGTCCTGGAGGGGATGAGGATGGTGGCGGAGGGTGTGAAGACTTCGATATCTCTCCACGAGCTGAAGAGCAAGGTTGGAGTGGAGATGCCGATATCGGATCAGGTGTATCATATAATACATAAGGGCAAGGATCCTCGAGATGCGGTGAGAGATCTTCTCTCTAGGACCCTCAAGATGGAAAAGGAGGAATAGTCTGTCATGGAGAACGTCGAGGAGAAGAAAGCGCGGGTACGCGAGCTTTTGAAGGAGAAAAACGCGATAATGCTCGCGCACAATTATCAGCGGGATGAGATACAGGAAATAGCCGATTTCACAGGAGATTCTCTCGGCCTGAGCATGGAGGCGGCGAGATCGGACGCTGAAGTTATCGTATTTTGCGGCGTCCACTTCATGGCGGAGAGCGCGGCGATACTCTCCCCCGAGAAGACAGTTCTTTTGCCGAGATTGGAAGCCGGCTGTCCGATGGCTGACATGATAACAGCGGAAGACCTGGCCCGGGTAAGGGCCGAGCACCCGGAATACACTGTGGTCACCTATGTCAATTCAACCGCCGAGGTCAAGGCGCAATCGGATGTGTGCTGCACGTCCGCAAACGCGGTTTCGGTTGTGAGATATCTGGGTGATGACAGGAAGATTTACATGGTTCCCGACAGGAATCTGGCGATGTACGTGGCGGACAGGACCGGAAGGGAGATAGACTGGTGGGATGGCTACTGCCCGACTCACGACAGGCTGACCCTTGAGGATGTACTGGAGAAGAAGGAGCAATATCCCGATGCCCTGGTGGTGGTTCACCCCGAGTGCAGAAGGGAGGTCGTGGAAATCGCTGACCACGTGTGTTCCACATCGGGAATGTACAAATTCTGCAGGGAATCGGATTGCAAGAGGTTCATAATCGGGACGGAAATGGGGATTCTCTACAGGCTAAAGAAAGAGAATCCCGACAAGGAGTTCATTCTCGCGTCGGAGGCTCTCATCTGCCCAAATATGAAACTCACGACCCTCGACGACGTCATAGAAGCACTCGAGGAGATGAAGCACGTGATAAAGGTGCCCGAGGAGATCCGCCTCAAGGCGAAAAAAGCGCTGGATGCGATGCTTGCCGTTCCTCGAGATGCCTGACGGACATAACTGGAGCCTCGTGGTGTCTTCCCCCAGAACAGAAAAGAGCCCCAGGGAGCTCTACTTTTCCCCAAGGGGGAGCTTTGCCAGGAAAGGTCCCCTCTCCGGCGTGGTCTACGCGATCTTGCGCGATTCTGGGACGGTGGGGAGGACTGTTCTGGTGGTTCCAACCAGAAAGGAGGCCCAGGAAGCGATCGAAGCCGCCAGGCTCTTCGCGGAGAGAGAGGAGGCGGTTTTCTTCCCCTCGCTCGAGATAAACCCGTATGAGAGGACCTCTCCGGACAGAGACATCATCGCGGAGAGAATAAGAGCCATGTCCTCGCTGGTTAGAGGTAGGGCGAGGCTCGTCGTCACGACTGGCGAGGCGATAACCTCCTTCGTTGTGCCAAGAGGGGTCTTTAAGAGGAGTTTCACGAGGTTGTCGAAAGGCGACGAATTTCCCCGTGATGAGCTCGTGGTCGGGCTGGAACGGGCGGGCTACGAGAGGATACCCGAGGTGACGGACCCGGGGGATTTCGCGGTGAGGGGCGGGGTTGTCGACGTTTTCCCCCCCGACAGCGAGAACCCTGTGAGGATTGAGTTTTTCGGGGACGAAATCGAGTCGATTCGCCTGTTCGACCCGACCACGCAGAGGACGCTTCGTGAGGTGGAGTCAATAAGCATATGTCCCGGCTCGGAGGTGTTGAGGGAAACTAACGGAAACGGGGATGGTGGGTTTGGTGAGGTAACCGTCCTCGCTGATTTCCTACGAGACGGAATCAGAGGGCCGGGTCTGGAGTTTTACACCCCCTGGATATACGGGGAAACGGGAAGGCTCCTGGATTACGTCGGTTCCGACGTTCGTCTCGTGTTTTACTCTTTCGAGGAGATACGCGATAGGGTCTCATTCTTGAGGGAGCTTTCGGAGGACATAAGAAACAGGGCGCGGGAGCCGCTGCCCGATCCGGAGTTGCTCTTCGGGGGTCTGGGGGAACTCCTAGAGCTGGCGGGTGACGATAACTCTTTGATTATAGACGATTTTCCACCTGTGCCCGTGGAGGGGGATCGGGAACCTTTGGGTGTGGCGGACGTTCCCGGCACCTCCCACTCGGGAAAGGGGATGCTCAAGAAGGACGGGCTCATGGGGCTCGTTAGAAGGGCACGCAGTGACAGATCAGTTCTCGTGGTTGCGGCGCCATCTGCCTACAGGGTGGATGTGTTCAGGAGATTGCTGGAAGACGAGGATGTCTACCCGGCGAAGGTCGAGGTGCCCCTTGAGCTGAAGAAACTCGAGGAGGGGGGCGTTTACCTGGTCGAGTCCGGAATCCGACGCGGATTCAGAGATTTGAGATCCGGACTTACCGTTGTTACGGACTTCGAAATATTTGGCACATCCCTGAGAAAAAGGGACAGAGTTCCTCTTAAGAGGGTGAAGTTCCCTCAAGAGCTGCTGAAAATAGGGACAGGGGATCTCGTCGTCCACGAAAACTACGGGATAGGCAGGTATCTCGGGCTCAAAAAAGTTGAAGTGGGTGACAAAGTTGAAGAATGCGCTGTTATTGAGTATGCAGGTGGGGATAAATTGTATCTTCCGGTTTATAAATTGGACCTTTTGCACCCTTATGTGGGAGTGGGCGATTACGTCCCTGCCCTCGACAGGCTTGGTTCCAGGAAATGGGAAAATGCCAAGCGGAAGGTGAAGGAGAGGGTTCAGAAGGTGGCGGCGGAGCTACTCGAGATATATGCCAGGAGGGAGCTTGCCAGAGGGTTCGCTTTCGAACCGCCCGATGCTCTCTTCGAGGAGTTCGCGGGAGCTTTCGAATACGAGGAGACCCCCGACCAGGAGAGAGCGATTCTCGACGTGATAGAAGACATGACGAGCGAGAAGCCGATGGACCGCCTCGTGTGCGGAGACGTGGGATACGGGAAGACGGAAGTTGCACTGCGGGCGGCGTTTCTGGCGGTATCTTCGGGGAAGCAGGTGGCTTTTTTGTGCCCCACGACCGTTCTCGCGGAGCAGCATTTCCGCACTTTCAGGAGAAGGTTCGAGCAGTTTCCCGTCAGGATCGAGTGCCTGAGCAGGTTCGTCCCGGCTGCCAGGCAGAGGGAGATAGTGCAGCTCCTGAGAGATGGAAAGGTAGACATCGTGATAGGGACTCACAGGTTGCTCCAGAGAGACGTGGATTTCGCTGATCTAGGGCTCGTGATAATCGACGAGGAGCAGAAGTTCGGCGTTGTTCACAAGGAGAAGTTGAAGAGCCTGAGGGCGAGCGTTGACGTGCTGACTCTCACAGCCACGCCGATTCCGAGAACGCTGCACATAGCTCTGTCCGGAATCAAGGACATAAGCATAATATCTACCCCGCCCAGGGAAAGGCTCGCCATAAGGACGTTCGTGGTGGAATTCTCCGAAGGCGTAGTTCGGGAGGCGATTTCCAGGGAGTTGCGCAGGGGCGGTCAGGTCTATTACGTTCACAACAGGATCGAGAGCATCGGGGAAGTGGAAACGATGCTCAGGGAGATGTTCCCCCGGGCTAGGATAGCCGTGGCTCACGGTAAGATGAACGAGCTAGAGCTGGAGAGGGTGATGAGGGCGTTTTACGCCGGAGATGTGGATATACTGCTGTCTACCGCCATAGTCGAGTCGGGTCTGGACGTCCCGAGGGCGAACACGATGATAATAGACAGGGCGCATACGTTCGGGCTCTCCCAGCTGTATCAGCTCAAGGGAAGGATAGGCAGGGACAGGCGCAGGGCGTATGCGTATCTTCTGGTGCCGCCCAGGAAAGAGCTGTCGAAGGAGGCCGTTGCCAGGCTGAAGGCTATCGAGGAGATGCAGGAGCTTGGCTCGGGATTCACCCTCGCTTCTTATGACCTCGACATAAGAGGGGCAGGAGACATACTCGGGCCGAATCAGTCCGGCCAGGTGAAGACGGTGGGGTACAGCATGTACGTCCATCTGCTCGAGGAGGCGGTGAGGGAGCTCAGGGATTCGGGGAGGTCGCTCTTCCCGCTTCCGGAAGTGGAGCTCGGTTTGCCCGCCTACATTCCCGACGAGTACGTCCAGGACCCGCAGCTCAAGCTGGATTTTTACAGGAAAATGACTTTTATAAGGGACAGGGAGGACTGGGAGGAGCTTCAGAGGGAGCTGGAGGACAGGTGCGGCTCCCCCCCGGAGCCGGTTCTCAACCTGATGATCATATCTCTTTTGAGAGCCTCTCTCTCCAGGTTCGGCGTCAGGGAGCTGAAGCGACGTGGCAGGAGGCTTTTCATTTCGTTCCTGGAGGAATCGCCTGTTGACAGGCATAATATAGTGAGGCTGCTCGCCAGAAAGGGTGGCAGGATGGGGTTCGACAGACGCGGGACGCTTTTCTGGGAATCCGGATTCGATGGGAGAAGATTCGAAGACCTCGCCAGAGAGCTCGAGGAGATTCTCGGCGAGGAGGTGGTGAGGTTCTGAGGAGTAAGTCCATGCGCTCCTTTAAGCTGGCAACTTTGATCCTTTTTTTGACGCTGGCCATGTCGCTTGCAGGTTGCGGCACCGCCAAAGAACGTGAGAAGAAAGCGGCGGACGATCAGGTCGTCGTTGCGGAGGTGAACGGCGTCAGGATAACGATGAAGGATCTGAAAAGAGAAATTCTCGAAGTCAGAGGGTTCTCTGCCACGCTCCAGGTGGAAGAGGCAACAAGAGAGGAAATCGTCAAGGCTTTGAAGCAGCTGATAAGGGAAGCTCTCATCATCGACGAGGGAAGAAAGAGAGGTATTAACGTCAGCAGCGGGGAGTTGAGAGAGGCTGTCGAGAAGATCAAGTCGGATTATCCGGAGGGGAAGTTCGAGGCGTTCCTGTTCAAAGAGGGGATCGACGAGAAGGTGTGGGAGGAGAAGCTGAAGCGGACGCTCCTCCTCGAGAAGATTTCGGAGGCAGTGAAAGACGAGACTCCTCCTGTGACTGCGAGGGAGGTTAGAAATTACATGAGGAAGAATCACATATATATGGGCAAGAAGGTCTGGCACCCGAAGAAGTGGCAGCTAAAGGAATTCGTGTTTCTGAGCGAAGAGGACGCCAGAAAGGCCAGAGACCTGATAGCCCCCACCGACGGAAGTCACGACGAAGAGATATTGAAGGCATCTCAAATAGAATTCAGGGTCTACGATCTCGGGTTTTTGACGCAAAAGGAGCTTGGCAAGGGCTATTTCAAGGAGATTACACACCTGAAGGAAGGGGATGTTTCCGACGTTGTCAAACTGCCGAGTTCATATGCCGTGTTCAGGGTTTTGAAGATAGAGGAGAAGAAGGTGGTGAGCAGGTGGCAGGCGATGAAGGAGCTGGAAGACGAGATATATCAGAGAAAGCGGGAGAAATACTTTTCGCGCTGGCTCAGAAAGAAGTTCAACGAGGCCACCATAAGGGTGAACGAGGCGGCGCTCTGGAAAATGGACGTGGAGGCCAGGGGTGAGAAGTGAGAGATTCGTTCTGGCGATAGTGATGGTGGTTTTTTTGACGATGGCATTTGTGCGCGCCCCCCGCGAGGTGGAAGGGAGGATAATCGACGGGATTCTCCTCGACATAGCCGGCGAGGGGATCACGTACTCCGAATTCAGGGATTTCGTGGCGAAGCGGCTTTCCTTGTCTTTGGGTGATGCTGACGTGTATCTCAGAAAAATCTCTTCAAAGGAGAAGCTTAGGCCCCTTCTGGAGGATTTCATCGACGTCATGCTGATCAGGAAGAAGCTGAAGGATCTGGGGGAAAGCGTGAGCGATGAGGAAGTGAGCGGAGTCATAAAGGACATAATCGACTCGAACAACCTCACCCGGGAGCAGTTCGAGAAGGCTCTCGAAGGGGAGGGGTTGACCATGGAAGCTTACAGGGAACGCCTCCGGGAGGATATGGAGAAGTCTCGAATCGTGAGGGCGCTGAAGGGGAAAGAAGTGATGGTTACCGACGACGAGGTGAGGGAATACTATCTGGCGAACAAGAATCGTTATCTCAGAGGTTTCGAGGCGCGGTTGACGATTTTGACGATTGACCTCAAGGAGGCGAGGGAGAAGCTCGGTCTCGCGGAGCTCAGGGAAGTTTTGGGAAGGGTGGATCGCGCGATCTCCGGAGGGGCGTCGCTGGAAGAAGTGAAGGGCGTTCTCAGGGACGAGGGTATAAACTTTCAAATATCGAGAGTAGGACCGGTCAAGGATGAGGACCTGCGGGGAGAGATGAAGGGCGTGGTCGAGGAGCTTCGCCCGGGGGAGGTGTCGACGTCGTTGCTCGTTGGGGAAAGGATCGTTTACGTGAGACTCGACAGCAAGGAGGGTGGAGTTCCGAAGGCATTCGACGAAGTCAGGGAGGAGATCAGAGAGGATCTGGTTAACAGGAGGAGCCTGGCCGCCATAAAAAAGATCATCAAGGAGCTCAGGGAGGAATACTACATAGAGGTGAGGCTGTGAGAGGCGGCGCGGTGAACAATGTTCCGAGGATAGCGGTTACCATGGGAGACCCATCAGGAGTTGGGCCGGAGGTGTGCGCGAAAGCTTTTGCGTCGTCGAAGATGGCGGAGGTCGCTCAGCCGGTCTATTACGGGAGTCTCCGGGTTCTTCTCGAGGCATGCCGCATCGTTGAAGCGAATGCGAGAAGGGTGGAGAACGGCGTGGAGATCGAGGGAAACTTCATTGAAGTGGTGGAGCCAGAATCTCTGAAGCTGACCGGGATCACGCCGGGGAAACTCAGCGAGGAGGGCGCGCGTCTGATGATGTGGGCTGTGAAAAGGGCCGTCGAGGATGCGCTCGAGGGAAGAGTTGAAGCAGTGGTCACGAGTCCTATCAATAAGGAAGGAATTCGCCTGGCGGGTCTCGACTACCCTGGTCACACGGAGTTCATAAGGGATTTGACGGGTGCCGAGAGGGTGGTGATGATGCTCGCCGGGGAGAGTCTGAAAGTGGCTCTCGTGACCATACACGTGGCGCTGAAAAAAGCCCTCCAGTTGATAACTGCCGAGAAGGTTCTCGAGACGATCGAGGTGGTTCACCGCGACTTCGTGAGCAGGCTGGGTGTGGAGAAACCCAGGATCGCCGTCGCAGGAGTGAATCCCCACGCAGGGGAAGGAGGGCTTTTCGGAGACGAGGAGCAGAATCATGTGATCCCTGCGGTGGAAGCGGCTCGTGCTGCCGGGATTGACGCATCGGGGCCGTATCCTCCAGATACGGTATTTTACAGGGCGTATCGAGGAGAATTCGACGTGGTGATCGCGCAGTATCACGATCAGGGTTTGATCCCGCTGAAGCTCATCCACTTCGACACTGGCGTCAACGTGTCTCTGGGGCTTCCCATCGTGAGGACGTCGGTGGATCACGGAACGGCGTATGACATCGCCTGGAAAGGCGTGGCGAGTGAGTCGAGCCTTCTGGCGGCAATCAGGATGGCTGTTGCAATGAGCGGGAGGCGTTGAGGTTGAGCAGGGACAGGATCGTAATAAGGGGCGCGAGGGAACACAACCTGAAGAATATCGACCTCGAGATGCCCAGAGATAGGTTCATTGTGATAACCGGTGTATCCGGGTCGGGAAAGTCTTCGCTTGCGTTCGATACCATATACGCCGAGGGTCAGCGGAGGTATGTTGAGTCTCTCTCAGCATACGCGAGGCAATTCCTCGAACTCATGGAGAAGCCGGATGTGGACTCCATAGAAGGGCTTTCTCCGGCGATATCCATAGAGCAGAAGACGGTTTCTAAAAATCCTCGCTCCACGGTTGGCACGGTGACGGAGATTTACGATTATCTGAGGCTACTATTCGCTTCGGTCGGCGTTGTGGTGTGTCCTCATTGCGGCAAGGAGATAAGGTCGCAGTCCGTTCAGGAGATGACTGATGCTGTCCTGGCGATGGGGGAAGGGGCGAGAGTGATACTTCTAGCGCCCATAGTCAGGGGGAGAAAGGGCGAATACCGCAAGGAGCTCGACAAACTGAGGAAAGAGGGGTTCGTGAGGGTCAGGGTCGACGGGGAGATGCGCGATCTGTCCGAGGAGATAAAGCTCGACAGGAAGAGGAAGCACGACATCGAGGTGGTCGTGGACAGAATCGTGGTCAAGGAGGCGGCGAGGTCCAGAATAGCCGAGGCGTTCGAGCTGGCGCTTCGGATGGCGGGCGGGGTTGCGAAGGTCCTCGACGGCTTTGGAATGGAGCATTACTTCAGCGAGAGGTTCTCCTGCCCGGAGTGCAATTTCAGCCTCCCCGAGGTCTCCCACAGGCTTTTTTCGTTCAACAACCCTTACGGCGCGTGCCCTTCGTGCGCTGGGCTCGGGACGGAAAACTTCTTCGATCCCGATCTCGTGATACCCGACAAACGGAAGTCATTGAGAGAAGGAGCCATAGCCCCCTGGGAGAGGAGGGGTTCGACCTATTTCTTCAACGTCCTTGATGCCCTGTCCGAGCACTATGGATTTTCCCTGTACACGCCTTTCGGCGATCTCCCGGAAGAGATTCAAAGGGTCGTTCTCTACGGCTCAGGGGATGAGGAGATCAGGTTCTATTACATAGAAGGGACGAAGAAGTATCACTACTGGAAGCCGTTCGAGGGTGTCATCCCGTATCTCGAGAGAAGATACAGGGAAACGGAGTCGGAGTTCGTCCGTGAGGAGCTGGAGGGGTACATGAGGCAGGTTCCCTGCAGGGAGTGCGGCGGAGCACGCCTCAAGAAAGAGGCGCTCCACGTGAGGGTGGGGGGCATGAACATTCACGAAGTGACGAAGATGTCCGTGAAAGAGGCGCTCGAGTTCTTCCAGGCCCTCCCGCTTTCCCCGAGGGAACAGCAGATAGCGGAGAGGGTGCTGAAGGAGATAATATCCAGGCTCGGATTCCTGAAGAATGTGGGGCTGGATTACCTGACCCTGGACAGGCCGTCTTCCACTCTCTCGGGAGGGGAGGGTCAGAGGATAAGGCTGGCGACTCAAATAGGAGCATCGCTGGTGGGGGTGATGTACATCCTCGACGAGCCGAGTGTCGGGCTTCACCAGAGAGACAACAGAAAATTGCTGGATACGCTGCTTAAGCTTCGGGACCAGGGGAACACGGTCATAGTGGTCGAGCACGACGAGGAGACCATAAGGAGCGCAGATTTCATAGTGGACATGGGGCCGGGTGCGGGCGAATCAGGGGGTGAGGTGGTTGTGGCTGGTTCCCTCGAGGATGTGTGCGCCGAGGAGCGCTCGGTGACGGGCCAGTATCTCTCGGGCAGAAAGACAATCGATGTCCCCGCGGGCAGGAGAGCGGGAACGGGGAATAAGTTGATTCTGAGAGGGTGCCGGGGGCATAACCTGAAGGACATAACCGTGGAGATCCCGCTCGGGACCATCACCTGCGTCACAGGCGTCTCCGGGTCGGGGAAATCGACGCTTATCATAGACACGCTCAAACCAGCCGTGGCCGGAATCCTTCACGGGTCCAAGGAGAAGCCGCTTCCCTACGAGTCCATAGAGGGAGTGGAGCACCTGGACAAGGTGGTGAACATAGACCAGTCTCCCATCGGAAGAACACCGCGTTCGAACCCGGCAACCTACACGGGTGTTTTCACACATATACGGGAGCTGTTTTCCAGGCTTCCCGAAGCGAGGGCGCGGGGTTACAGGCCGGGGAGGTTCTCTTTCAACGTGAAAGGCGGCAGGTGCGAGTCGTGTCAGGGAGAGGGATACATCAAAATCGAGATGCACTTCATGCCGGACGTGTATGTGACCTGCGAAGTGTGCAACGGAAAGCGTTTCAACAGGGAGACGCTCGAGGTGAAATACAGAGGGAAGAACATAGCGGACGTTCTCGACATGACGGTGAATCAGGCTTACGAGTTCTTCAGAAACATTCCGCAGATCGAGGCGAAGTTGAGGACGATGAGAGACGTGGGACTCGGTTACGTGAAGCTCGGCCAGAGCGCGACGACTCTCTCCGGCGGTGAGGCCCAGAGAGTCAAACTGGCCAAAGAGCTCTCCAAGAGGGCGACGGGGAAAACGCTTTATCTGCTGGATGAGCCGACGACGGGGCTGCACTTCGACGACATAAAGAATCTTCTTCAGGTGCTGTCTATGCTCGCCGACAAGGGCAACACGGTGGTGATAATCGAGCACAACCTGGACGTCATAAAGTGTGCCGACTACGTGATAGACCTGGGACCGGAAGGAGGGGACGAGGGAGGGTACGTGGTTGCCGCCGGAACTCCCGAGGAGGTTGCGGAAACGACAGGTTCCTACACGGGTTACTTCCTGAAGAGAGTTCTCGGCAGGAGTCGTCCTCCACTTGCGGCGGGGAAGTAATTTCCTGTTGACCCACCGATACCGGTGTGCTAAAAACCCAGAGTTCTGTAACTTTCATTGCAAAGCGGGGCCTTTGTCGGAGGCCGGATGACGAAGAAGAGGAAAGCCCGAATCTACAGCGAGATAGGGAGGTACGCGTCGCTCGGTCTCGAGATGGCGCTGTCGGTTATCATCGGGCTCGCGATAGGGGCGTTCCTCGACAAGAGGCTCGGGACCGGTCCGTGGATGACTTTCATTTTCCTGATTTTGGGTTTCGCCGCCGGTTTCAGAAGCCTCATAAGGGCCGCGCGGAGGTCCCAGAGAGAAGCGGAGCGAGAGGATTCGGGCAGGAAGAAGTGAAGGAAGACAGAGGATTCAGGACAATAGAGAGATTCATACTCGGTTCCGCTCTTTTCGTCGTCGTTCTCTTCTACGCGCTCGGGATGAAGGGAAAGATCGGCGGGGTGGTGGCGGGTGGACTGCTGGCTTACGTGAATTTCGTTCTCATAAAAGTCATTATAAAAAGGGCTCTGGGCAGGAAGGACAAAATCAGGTTTGCAATTGCCGTGCTTTATGGTGTAAAATTCCTGGCGGTTTTGCTAGTGGTCTATCTCATCGTCAGAAGCGGCAAATTCGATATGGCCGGTTTTCTCGCCGGTTTCTCAAGCCTTCTTTTGGGTATAGTTCTGGAAGGAATAAGGAGGGCTTTGTACGAGGACAAAGATCTGGAGGATGACCGATGAGGTTTTTGGGGCTCGCAGGTATGGTAATTTCTCTTCTTCTGATCCCCGATGTTTCGAGGGCTTCGGAGGGGTTCACGTGGTTCAATCTGCTTGGCATTCCCGGTTTGCCTCAATATATGATAGCTGCCATCGTGGTTGCGATTTTCATAGTTATAGTTTCGCTTGTTTCCGTCGGAATGAAGAAGCCCGAAGAGCTGCTGATTCCCGACGAGAAGCTCACGTTCCGGAACTTCCTCGAATTGACCATAATGTTTGTGCTATCCCTTGCCGAGGGGATAATGGGGGATCACGCCAAGAAATACATGTCCCTTTTTGCCACTATATTCATCTACATAATGTTCATGAACCTGCTGGGGCTGATTCCCGGGTTTCTGCCGCCCACAGACAAGATGAACATAACGGTGGGGTGCGCGCTGGTTGTGTTTTTCGCGACTCACTACTATGGAGTGATAGAGCACGGGATATCTTATTTCAAGCACTTCGTGGGTCCTGTGTGGTGGATGGCTCCGCTGATGATACCGATAGAAATAATCAGCCACCTGGCGAGGCCGATGTCTCTCTCGCTCAGGCTTTTCGGTAACATAACCGGGGACCATCTCGTGGTGGGGATCTTCCTCGGGCTCGTTCCGTTTGTTGTTCCCTCGATCTTCTACGGCCTTGGGGTTTTCGTTTCCTTCATGCAGGCATTCATCTTCGCGGTTCTTTCAATGATCTACATAGCGGGGGCCGTGGAACACGAGGAGGAACACTGAGTTGGGAGACCCTTTTTAGGGTCTTTCGATACACCACAATACACTTCAAGGAGGGCAGTAGATGTCCAGAAAAGCTCTTCTCACAACTCTTTTCACGCTGCTTGTTTTAGCAGTAGCCACGCTGGCGTTTGGGGCTGAAGAGGGTGCAGCCGCCACGGCCGGATCGAGCGTGAAGGCCTTTATCGCACTCGCCGCGGGCTTCGGAATAGCAATTGCGTCCTTTGGAGGGGCTCTTGGCCAGTCAAAGGCGATCACTTCCGGGCTCGAGGGTATAGCGAGGAACCCTTCCGCTCAGAACAAGATTTTCATCCCCATGATCGTGGGTCTCGCGCTCATCGAGTCTCTCGTTATTTACACCCTCGTCATCGCGTTCATCCTCGTTGGCAAGCTGTAATTCGAGGGATGGGCGAGATTTTGAGGGGCCGCCCTCACTGGAGGGCGGCCCTTTTTGTTTTTCCCTAAAGGTCCGGAAACGCGGAGGTTACCACATATCGGGAGTTGATTTCCTGAAACCTGAAACAGCTTCTTATGTGGTCGTTTATGAGTCCCGCCGCCTGAAGGAACGAGTGGGTCACGGTGGGTCCCACCAGGACGAAGCCAAGCTCCTTCAGGTAATTCGATACTTTCTCGGAGAATGGGTTGTAGGGGGGTACATCCTCGTCCCTCTCCCACCCGGGAGAGATCGTTTTCCCGTCCGTGAGACTCCACAGGAATCTCGAGAACGACCCCCACTGGTCTGTCACCTTGAGGAAGACCCTGGCGTTTGTCACGGCGCCCTCGATTTTTCTTTTGTTTCTGATGAGGTCCGGGTTTTCGAGGAGCGTTGCCAGGTCTTTGTCGCTTTTGCTCGCTACTTTTACGGGATCGAAGTCGTGAAAGCAGTCCCTGAAGGCCTCCCGTTTTTTCAAGACGGTTTCCCAGGAGAGGCCCGCCTGGAAAGTCTCCAGGACGAGAAGTTCAAAGAGCTCCCTGTCGTTTTTTTTGGGCTCTCCCCACTCCTCGTCGTGGTAAAGTTTCAAAATAGAGGACTTGTTGGCCCAGTTGCAGCGCTTCAAGGCTTCAAATTCCGTCCCTTTGTTTGCTCTCCTTTGAGGAACATACACGTGCTCGAACCTTTTGCGACGAGAGCCCCGCTTTCGTCCAGCACCTCGCACTCCACGAGGCTCACCTGCCTGCCTCTTTTGATCACTTTGCCTATGGCCGTGATCTCACCGCTGGATACGGGTTTGAGGAAGTTTATCTTCAGCTCCAGGGTCGTGAACACGTCGGTCGGCTCCATGGTCGTGGCAAGTGCCATTGCCATGGCTGCGTCCGCGATGTCGCAGATGATACCGCCGTGAATAGTCCCGAAGGGGTTGTGGTGACGTCTTGATACCTGAAGGCTGACCCGCGCCTCTCCTTCCGAGACGCCGGTCAGCCTGAAACCCACTGTATCGGCGACCGGGGGGTGAGGAGCTTCCCCCCTTGAAACCCTTTCGAGGTATTCCCGGACCAGCCTGCTGCCTTCCGTCATAGCTTCTTCAGGACCTTCTCTGCAGCTTTGATGGTGTGTTCTATGTCCTTCCCCGTGTGGGCGGTTGATACGAAGGCCGCTTCAAACTGGGAGGGTGCGAAGTAGACCCCCTCTTTGAGCATCCCGTGGAAGTATTTTGCATACTTTTTGGTGTCGGATGTTTTCGCCGTAGCGTAGTCGAATACCTCATCGGCGTTTGTGAAGAACGTGGTGAACATCGAGCCGACACGGTTTATCAGAGCGCTCTTGCCCAGCCTTTTGGCGATTTTTCTGAGTTCTTCTACCAGGTATGAAGTCTTATCTTCCAGGGCCTTGTATATTTTTCTGTCAGAGAGGGCGGTGAGAGTGGCTATACCGGCGGAGACTGCCAGGGGATTTCCGGACAGTGTGCCCGCCTGATACACGGGGCCAGTAGGAGATATGTGTTCCATGATCTCTTTTTTACCGCCGAACGCGCCAACCGGCAGCCCTCCGCCTATTATCTTTCCCAGCACCGTGAGATCTGCTCTGACTCCATACAGTTCCTGCGCGCCGCCAGGGGCAACCCGAAACCCGGAGATAACTTCGTCGAATATAAGGACGATTTCTTCTTCATCCGCGAGCTCCCGCAGGCCTTCTAGGAACCCCGGTTTGGGAGGGATGACTCCCATGTTGCCAGGGATTGGTTCGACGATAATGCATGCTATCTTGCCCCTGTTCTTCTTGACGAGGCGTTTCACCGATTCGAGGTTGTTGTATTGCGCCGTGAGCGTTTCTCTGGCCAGACCCTTTGGGACGCCGGGGCTGTCTGGAACCCCTAAGGTAGTTGCTCCCGAGCCCGCTTTCACCAGCAGGCTGTCGGCGTGTCCGTGGTAACAACCCTCGAACTTTATTATCCTGTCCCTCCCGGTGAATCCTCGTGCCAGGCGAATTGCGCTCATTGCAGCCTCTGTTCCGGAGCTGACCAGCCTGACCCGCTCGATTGAGGGGAAGAATTTTTTGATGAGCTTCGCGAGTTCTACCTCCATGGCCGTGGGAGCGCCGAAGCTCGTGCCGCCTTTGGCGACCTGGCTGACGGTCTTGACTACCTGGGAGGGCGCGTGACCGAGAATCATCGGCCCCCAGGAAGCGACGTAGTCGATGAATTCGTTGCCGTCCACGTCGTAGACTCTGGACCCTTTCGCTCTCGCGATGAACAGGGGAGTTCCCCCAACAGACTTGAAGGCTCGAACAGGCGAGTTGACGCCGCCGGGTATGTGCTTCTGCGCTTCCTGGAAGAGTTTCCTGGACTTTCCTGTCCTCATCTTTCCCTCCTGATTTTTTTGGATTAAGTAAACTACGGCGCCTTGTGCCCTGTCAACCCGAAGACTTCCCCTTGACCGGAGAGGAGGGAGAGGATATAAAAATATAACCGTGTTTATTTGAACTGGGGGCGACTGGAAACATTACGGGAGAATGTTCCGGCGGGGCGGGAAAAATCTATAATTATATAAATTTATCGGACAGATAAGTCGTTTTAAAACCTGGAAGGGGAAGGAGAACAAAGAGGTGGGAAAAAGGGACAAGGTCCTGATAGAGGAGAGATACGGCCCCCTGTGGTCGGGGAGCGAGATGGTGAGCATAGGCGACAGGCTCTTCACCATGAGGGATCTCAAGAGAGCTTTCGACATACTGGCTGACGACGTGGTGGAGATAGATATCATCACGATGGAGGAGGGCAGATTCGCGTTCCGTTATTTCGATGGGGATGACAGGTGCATAGTGGTTCTGGAATTCGACGAGCGCCTTTACATCCAGGAAGAGCACAGGGCTCACATTGCGGAATGGTTAGGTGAGGTTTATCACTCCCTCGGAATCAAGGCGTTTCTGTGCGAGGAGCTGGTCAACTATTTGAGAGAAAGATACGAGAAGAAGGAGGAGTGAGAGATTGTCTTTCAGGTGCATTAAGGCTTCCGAGAGCGGTTCCCGGTCCCAGTATTCGGTGGAGGGCGTTGTCCAGGATGGAAGCGAAAGGAAGATACCTTTCTACATGATGGTTCTCCCCTTCCACGCGTCTTTTCAAACCGTCGCCAACGCCGAAGGGGAGAGGCTGCTGGATTACGTGATCAAACTCTTAGGGGAGCCCTCGAGAGGACCAGAGGTTGTCAAGGGCGGCGCCTGTGACGGCGAAACAGGAGCTCTCGCGGAGGAGCTCGACGTCCACACGGCCATGATATCCGTGGTCTGGGAGGAGAATTACGACCGCCGGAAATTCATGGAGAGGGTCAGGGAGGTCTTCGGTCCCTGTATCGAGGGGTAATCTTTTCGGTGGGCGTGTCGTGCCAAATGTAAGGTGGGAGATAGAGAGCTGGGACAAGAAAGGGAGGAAGGGAATATTAATATATGAAGGGGTTGTCAGGGAGAAGGAGGGGAGAGAGAGGGTCAGGTTTCACTTCACAATACGCGATGACCTGCTCATCGGAGATTTCCAATCTGAGACCGTTGGGGTCTACGAATTTCTCAGCTACATATCGGCGGACCTGGGCGAGCCCGAGAGAGAACCTTACGCCATCTTCCTCGGCGAGTTTGGAGATGGGGAGGCTGCAATTCCAGTGACTGTCTGGTGGAAAAAGGGCCGGGACGAGTCTTGCGCCTGGGTGGAGAGCTTCATAAAAAATCACGCACCGGAGAAGAAGCATGGAGAAAACTGACAAAAAAGCGACTGACAAGGACGTGAAGATAGAAGACCTGTCGCCTGAGGACGAAGCGCCGAGGTCTTATAAGGACCTTGTTGCCAGGCGGCTTAAGGAGAGAGAGAAGAACATAATGGCGAATATCTCCAAGCTGGAGGAGGACCAGCTGAGGTTCACGGTGAGAATATTTGCCGATTGCATGGAAGAGGAGGATGAGAAGCGCTTTCTCGACGGGTACTCGGAGTACCTCCCCACCGAGGAGTTGAGGAAGTTCGTGGAGGAATTCGTGCCGGAGTACACGGCGTACGCCACGAGGGAGCTGGAGGAGAAGAAGAAAAGGGGTGAAGACTTCGAGCCCGAGCACATAACGGGCGAGGAACTCCAGGAGATGGCGCTCAAGGAGAAGTGGCCGAAGATAGGCTCGAAGCCGGAGGCTTTCTCGAAGCGGAAGCTCGTGAGGGAAATTGCGAAGGTGGGGTTGTGTCTCAGACCCTACATGATAACCGATCCGGGCTGGAACGAGTCGGTTCTCGAGTATTCGCTCTATTACGAGTTGCAGGAGAAGCTGCAGAAGCTCCCAGATGATGATCTGAGAAGTGCGGCGGAGGAAATCTCGGAGAGGATATCTGAGGCGGACCGAACCAGAGAGTTGAAAAAAAAGGAGGAAATACTGGCGGAACTCCGAGCCTACGTTCTGGAGCTCGCGGGGATTCAGGGGAAAGTGGAAGAGCTGCTTGGGCCTCCAATGGAGAGATACCCGAAAGACGCCCCGCCCGAGTGGGAGCTCGCCGAGTTCAGGTACAACCTCGCACAGCTCAGCCTCCACGAGCTCAGGATGTCTGCTCTGGTTTACATAGAGATGCTCACCCTGGGGGAGGTGGAGGAGCTCTCGAAGCCGTTCATGCAGAAGTTCGGTTCTTTCTACGACATGGACAAGG
Source organism: uncultured bacterium (assembly GCA_964429585.1). Taxonomy (GTDB): domain Bacteria; phylum Desulfobacterota; class Deferrimicrobia; order J040; family J040; genus CAYSCN01. The sequence goes on from CAYSCN010000011.1 coordinate 51,284, forward strand.
AGACGCTCATAGATTTCATATGCGCCATGGTTTACGCCATAGGAGACAGGGAGATCCTCAATTTTTACGAGCGATACACGAAGGGGAAGATGATGGTGACGAAGCCTTTTTCACCCGAGACCTGGAAGCTTCTCCCCTTCGAGAAGAAGCTCGCGCACTTAAGGAGGGACAACGAAGAGATGGACCTGGCGCTGATGGCGAGGCACATAGCCCGTATTTACATGTCCCACATGTACAGCCTGCTCTACAATTACGACTTTCAGATAGACATGGTGAAAAATCCAGAATACATGGCGCTTCAGCAGTATCTCGTGGGAGTGCTTGGGGCTGAGGAGAACGGGGCGAAGCTCAGGGAGCTGAACGACTGGCTCACCGTCGAGATGCTCAGACTCGTTGTGGAAGGTGAAGAGATACGGGAACGGTTCGCTGAATTGCGAGCAAGGCTCCGTGAGAAGATCGGTAAGGAGTGGTCCAAACGTGTTGAGAGCTGAAAGCGAGCGAAACCCAGAGGTGAGCCGAGTCCTGTTTCCCGGGAAATCGTAATCAATAAAAAAACGAGGACATCATCAGAAAGGAGACGAGCTATGAAGTGGGAGTACATGGACAGGATGGTCATCTTCAAAGAGACGCCAGACGGATTGACCAGCGATTTATCCTGGCTGAACGAGGCCGGGGAGGAAGGATGGGAGGTTGTGGGGGCAGTTCCTCTGATTGCTCCTAACAGAGATGGAATCGCCTACGGCACGGTTGGAACGCTGCTTTTGCTGAAGCGTCCAAAAAAAGAGGAATAAAAATAAAATGATGTTAAAATTTTACTTGACACGCATTCAGAAATCGAATATAAAATAAAACACGTTTCTAATGACCAACCCAAAAATTGAGACGAGAGGGGAGGGTTGGGGGTTTTAAATATCTCTACCTTGCCGAAAACAATAAGGATTTCGGCGTTTTAAAAAGATTTCACTACGAAAGGGGGGATGTTCTGGGAGGAGAAAACGAGTCTCATTCACTAAACGTCGTTTCACCAGAAATTGAGTTCAGCAGGAACGTTATCAAATCAAGGAGGGGGATATGTCGGAAAAGAAGAAGCCCAAAATCAAGGTTCTCGATTGGCCGGCCACTCCCACGCCCACACCGGATGAAGTTTACGCCGGAGTGAGCGATCAGGCGAAGGCTTACAACCTCTGGCTCGAGTCGGTTTTGAGGCAGGAGTTCAACGCTGACAAGCCCGAAGCTCTTCAGGGCATCAGGGTGCTCGACGTCACGCAAAAATCCATAATCGGGCACTGGTGCTCTTCCCTCTTCGCCGAGCTCGGCGCGGAAGTGATCATGGTCGAGCCTCCAGGCGGCGACCCGCTGAGGAAGCTAACCCCGTTCGGCCGCGAGGAATACATGTTCGCGGACAAGGTCACGGGCGAGAAGGTGGGAGCCAGGTTCCTGGCCGAGTGCAGGAACAAGCTCTCCGTTACCCTGAATCTCGAGACCGAGGAGGGGAGAGAGATACTCAAGAAACTTGCTGTTCACGCAGACGTGCTCATCGAGAACTATCCTCCCGGACAGTTCGATGAGTGGGGCATAGGCTACAGGCAGCTCTCGGAGATCAACCCCAGGCTCGTTTACTGCTGGGTTGGGCAGAAGGGTCAGTGGGGTCCCAATAAGGACAAGCCCTGGTCACTCGATCCGGTAGCCCAGAACGCGTGCGGCTTCACCCACGGAACCGGTGCGCCGAAGCAGATGGGCGGAAGGCCGGTCAGGTCCGGCTGGTGGATGTGCGATCAGGTCGGCGGTACCTTTGCAGCGATTGGCATCATGGCTGCCATCTACGCCAGGGATTCCTTCCATGGCAAGGGGCAGTTTGTGGAAGGCACGGGCGCTGAAGGCGTCATCAGGATTCTCGACTACAACTGGGGCTGGTACGGCATGGACGGTTCAATAAGACCCAGGTACGGGAACTGGGACCTCGCAATCAACATCTACGCCGTCAACCCCTGTGCCGATGGTCAGATAATGGTCGGCGGCGGTCACGACAGGCTCTGGTATCGTATCTGGAGGACCGTCGGTAAAGAAAAGCCGGAGCTCGAGGATCACATCGTCGAGGATCCGAAACTTCGTGTCGTTACCGACAGGCTCCCGCACCACATGCAGGTGAAGACGTACACCTGTCTGGTCGAGTGGATGAGGGAGCATACCAGGTACGAGTGCGAGACGGCGCTCCAGGAGGAGGAGGTCGCGTCAGGCGGCGTGTCCTTCATCGACGAGGTCTGCGAGTTCCCGCACTACAAGTATCGCGGTCACCTCGAAGTCATCGACGACGCCCTTTACGGTAAGGTCCTTATCGGTTCGTCCGTCTTCATCGGCTACAGGACGCCTGGCAGGGTGAAGTGGATAGGTAGACCCACTGGCTTCGACAACGAGGACATCTACAGGAAGCTCCTCGGCTTCACCCGGAACGACCTTGAAAAGTACAAGAAACTGGGGGTGATCTGATGACGATACCAAAAGAACTGAAAGAGATGACCTTTGAAGATTTTTGCCGTACCGTTTTCAACCCAAAGAAGCGCCACGAAAAGCCTGAGGTCCTGAAGGGGAAGAGAGGGATCTCGACCACTCAGTACATCCTCGGTCCTTCCTGCGCCGCGTATCTCGCGGAACTGGGAGCCGAGACGATAAAGGTGGAGCTCCCCAGAAGGGGTGAGCCGATGAGGCACACAACCCCGTTCAACGAGCCGTTCCTCTATCCGCTTTCCCGCTGGATGCCCGACAAGGGGACGGGTCTTGGATTCTTCGGCGCCAACCACAACGAGTACTTCATCACGCTCGATTTCCACAAGCCAGAGGCAATTGAAATAATGAAGAGGCTCGCCGCCAAGTCCGACTTCATGGCGGAGAACTACCGCGCCGGAACCTTTGACAGGTGGGGTATAGGCTACAGGCAGCTATCCGAGGTGAACCCGAGGCTGATTTATCAGTGGATGGGTGGCTTCGGAGGATGGGGTCCTGGCAGGAACAGGGCCTCCTACGACATTCTCGGACAGGCGCAGGGCGGTTGCTTCTCCGTGACGGGTCTCCAGAAAGAATTCGGCGGTCTGCCCTCAAAGCACACTATATGGATAATGGACTACTGGGGCGGTGCAATGAGCGCGTTCCAGGTTCTGGCCAACATGTGGTGGAGGGACAACATCTCCGGTTTGGGTAACTTCATGGAATACTCCCAGGTTCACGGAGCTCAGCGTCACCTCTCCGACGTTATCGCCCTTTACGGGAGATACGGACTCGTCGCTCAGAGGTGGGGCAACTGGGACGTCCTTCTCTGCGTGCACGGGATCATACAGTGCGGTAAGTCCTCTTACCCGGGCTCCAAGAACCCGCAGGAGCAGGAAGAAGGTTACTGCCTCATCTCCGCGTACGAGGATGAGGATTACGCTGCGCTCTGCAACATGATCGAGCGTCACGATCTCGCCGAGAAGTACCCCGAGCACAGCGACAGGCTTGAGCCCGAGGCTCAGTTCGAGATTTACGCGGCGATCGAGGAGTGGGCTGCCGACAAGACGAAGGAAGAGGTCGCAGCTATTTGCGAAAAGTACGGGCTCATCGCGCAGCCTGTGCTCAACTCCAAGGAAGTGTCCAACGACCCGCACTGGCAGGAGAGGGGCACGCTCCAGTGGATCGACGACCCAACCTTCGGCGACGTGTTCGCCCAGGTCGGCGGTTATCTGATGTCCGATACTCCTCCGCGCTGCAACTGGGTCTTCAAGCCGGTCGGTTCCGACAACGAATTCATTCTCGCGAAGCTGTGCGGTTTCACTGGAACTGAGATCGAGAAGCTCGAAGCGGACGAGGTCATTTAACAGAACACACAAGGGGGTAAAACATGAGTTACTTCAAGCAAACATCGCTCATATATGAATGCGATTGCGGGGTGATAAATTACTTCGACCCCTTCACCTTCTGGAACTTCAAGGGGAAGATCAAGTGCGCCGGGTGCGACGCGATCTACTACATGGAGTTCGAGGAAGGGCAGAGGGTCAAGGGGCCCGACAAGGCTGATCCGCCGCACGACAAGCTCCCCGGTTTTGCCGAGACGAAGGACTGGAAGGCGATCACCGATCCTGACAAGGTGAATCCGGCTCCTCAGGCGAGGCCCGACTTTCAGGGGAAACCGATTCCTATTATCAGGAACGTGAGGGGGAAGCTCGTGTCCGGCAAGCCTCTGACCCCTGAAGAGCTGGTCGGTTCGAGACCCAGGTTCATCGTGGAAGGAAGAATCAGAAAGAATAACGGGTAACTTGAAAAGGAGGTGATACCGTGGCGAAAAAAGTCGTTCCCGATTGTCAGAACTGCAAAAATTTCCGGCCAGCCACAGACCCCTTCATCAAAGAGGCTTACATGGGGGCTTGCACTAAAATAGAGGCGCCCTACTGGGTGAACATTCCGAAAGAAGATGGCATAGAAGGGGAGTGTGATTACTTCGAAAAGAAGGGTTGATTATCCCTCGCTGGTCTGGTAATTTAAATCCTGCCAACGGCAAATCCACGGCCGGCCGATGCCGGTCGTGGATTTTGCTGTTTTAAACGTATCCTAAATAAAACGGTTTTTCAAAATCTAAAGGGAAGGAGGGAAATGCGTCATGAGAGTGGAATTCTACTACCACAGTGAAGTTGAGCCTGCTCAGAACTACTATTGCAACAATCAGAATGCCCTTGAGCTTTTGAAGAAGCTGGAGGAAAAGGGTGTCCAGGTGAAAATCACCGACATGAAAGATTTCGAGGGGTCCATATTCAGGACCTACAACGCTGCGGTGACTGGTCCGTCCTCGAGCAAGAGGTCGGTTTTCGGGACCAAGGGAGCTCTGGAAGAGGATTTCGGGAGAACTGTTCCCGCCCTTCTGGTATTCGAGAAGGATGACGCGAGGTATCCCGACGAGGTGTTCCCGAGGATGGACAGAGAGCTGGGGAGGCTCCTTGGAATCGAAGAAGCCATCCAGATGATGATCGACAAGCTATGACCCATCACCTCTAAAAAGGGAGGAGGATAAATGGCGAAGATACCGGAAAGTTACCTTCCGCCCAGGGAGACCTGGCCGGAACGCATATACGAGCTTCCCGAGTACCAGGAGATTCCTCAGCGCTTCAATGCCTGTGAGGAGCTTCTGGATGCCAACATCAAGGCAGGTCGGGGGGACAGGGTCGCCATCAAATTCATGGATCAGCAGGTGACCTATTCGCAGTTCCTCTCCAACGTGTGCCGGGTTGCCAATGGTCTAAAGAAGCTCGGAATCGAGGAGAACGACAGGGTGTTCATGAGGATGCCCAACATCCCTCCGCTTCTTTACTGCAACTTCGCGGCGCTGAGAATTGGTGCGGTTTCACTTCCCACGTCGATTCTTTTCGCCAGGACCGAGATCGCTCACGTGGCGAATCTCGCCGAGGCCAAGGTCATCATCGTTTCCGCAAACTTCCTGGGGGAAGTGGAGGCTGCGAAGGACAAGCTCGAAACCGTTCAGCACATCGTGGTGGTCGGTGGAGACGAGAACGAGGTCAAATCCAAAGGTTACATACCGTTCTCCGAACTCATGCAGAATCCCGACACCTGCGAGGCGGTTCCCAAAGACAGGATGGACGTTGCGCTTCTGCTTTTCACATCTGGAACAACCGGTCTTCCAAAAGGAACAGTACATTTCAACGAGGAGCTTCTCATAGTGCCTAACGGGTTCGGGAAATACTGCTGGGAGGTCAACGAGAACGACGTCATCGGCGGTCCAGCACCACTTGCTATGGCGGCCGGTTACTCCACGATCGGTACCATTCCGTTCAGGTGGGGTGCGTCGGTGTCTCTGATACCCAAGTTTTCTCCCACGGATATGTTCAAGAACATCCAGGAGCACAAGATAACGATTCTGTCCGCGCTTCCCACCGCTTACAGGAAGATGCTGGCGGAGATCAACCCGTCCGACTGGGATTACAGCTCCCTCAGGATTTGCACGGGCGGCGGCGAAGCTCTAGGCGCCAAGACCTACAACGAGTGGAAGGAGAAATTCGGCCTCGAGATATACGAAGGTCTGGGCACCACTGAGATGATGTTCGTGTTCGTCTCCAGCGCCGTCACGAAGAAGGTCAAGCCGGGGTGGATAGGGACCGCGGTTCCCGGTTACATCGTCAAGGTGGTCGACGACAACTTCAACGACGTCAAACCTGGAGAGATAGGGAAGATGGTTGTCAAGGGCCCAACGGGCACGGTCTACTGGAGGGACCCGGAGAGACAGAAGAAGGCCGTCGTCAACGGCTGGTGCATGGTCGGTGATGTGGTCACCATGGACGAGGAGGGTTACATCCAGTTCCTCTCCAGGGAAGACGACCTGATCAAGTCCTCCGGTTACAGGATCGGACCCGAGGAGATCGAGGAAGCTCTGGTTACTCACCCGGCTGTGGCCGATGCGGGTGTGATAGGCGTGCCCGACCCGGTCATGGGTCAGAAGACCAAGGCTTACGTGGTCCTGAAAGAGGGTTTCGAGCCTTCCGAAGACCTCAAGAAGGAGCTGATCGAGCACTGCAGGGGCAAGATAGCCGTCTACAAACTCCCGAGAGAGGTGGAGTTCATCGATCAGCTTCCGAGGACGCCTGTCGGAAAGCTTCTGAGAAGGAAGCTGAGAGAGCTGGAGGCCTCAAAAGAAGAGTCATGAAACCGCAGAGAGGGGGATCCCCCCTCTCTTTTTTTTCTGATGAAGTGTCGTTCTGCTTTTATATACCATCCCATATATGAAGACAGGGGACTTTCTCCCTTTCCTTCGGTCTGGCAGAGATACAGGTTGACCAGGGAGCTTCTGGAGAAGCTATCGATTTTCGGTGAACACGCGGTGCTCGTGGAACCTGAGATTGCATCCTTCGAGGAGCTTACGAAGGTCCATTCTCCCAGGTACGTCTCCTTCGTCAGGGAGATGAGCGAGAAGGGGACGGGATACCTCGATTATGGTGATACGCCTGCCTATCCGGGAGTTTTCGAGAGAGCTTCTGCGAGTGCCGGGGGCTCCTTGACCGCGGCAAGGCTCATAGGACGCGGGGAGTTCGTCCACGCGTTCAATCCGGGAGGTGGTCTTCATCACGCCAGGTGGGATTCGGCTGGTGGTTTTTGCGTTTTCAACGACATAGCCTTAGCGGTCAGGGCCTTTCAGGAAGAGTTTTCCTTCGAAAGGATCGTTGTTCTGGATTTCGACGGTCATCACGCCGACGGAACGCAGGATTACTTTTACGATGAGAGGGTCCTGACCGTTTCGTTTCACCGTTTCGACCCGTTCTTCTACCCGGGCACAGGCGACCTGTCCGAGCTCGGGAGGGGAGATGGTCTGGGATACACCGTGAACGTTCCGCTGCCGGCAAGAACGTCCGGAGATCTTTATCTCTGGAGCTTCGAGGAGATAGTACCTCCCCTTTTGGAATGGTATGAACCGGAGGTCATACTCGCCCAGTTCGGAGCCGATGGACACTTCAGGGATCCTCTCGTGCGTCTTTACCTCACGACGAGAACCTACGAGGCCCTGGCCTCTAGAGTTCATGAGCTCTCCCACATACACTCCGGCGGGAGACTTCTGCTCTTCGGAGGGGGCGGTTACAGCCCGGAGACGGTGGCGCGCTGCTGGAGCGTGGTTTTTTCGGTTGTCTGCGGTGCCGTGGATGGGAAACGTAGGGAAGTTTACGAATCCCTGCACGATTCGGAAGTTAGAAATCCGTCCAGGGACCTGTCTGACCAGGTGAAGTCTCGCGTTGAAGAGCTGAAAAAGTTGCTCACCGGGATTCACGGTGATATTTTCGGTTGAGAGGGAGGCGGCGTGGCTTTCGTTTACAGAAGGAGAGTTAGATTCGGTGATACCGACCCTTACGGTGTGCTCTACTTCGCGGCGCTTCTTGACTACTTCAAGGAGGCGGTGGACGAATTCATACGCTCGAGGGGTAAGAACCCGAGTGAAATTTACAGGAACGAGGATCGCGAGTTCGGGTTTCCCGTGGTCAGGGTGGAGGCCGACTACCTGCGACCCGTAAAATACGATGAAGAGCTTTTGATCGAGTGCGAGGTGGAAAAGGTGGGGAAAAGGTCCGTGACGCTGAGGCTGAACGCGTTGAGGGGAGATCTATTTGTAGCAACGGGGACCATGAGTTTCGTTTCAATATCGCCTTCCTGGAAGAGCGTTCCTCTCCCTCAGGAGCTTCTGGAAGTTTTCTCACCGACTTCCCGGTGAGACGCGACGGCTTCCCTTACCCTGCCGATGATTTCCTTCAGTTCCTCGATTTTCCGGTATCGCCCTTCAATTTTCAAGAAGTCCACTCCGGCGTCCAGCCACAAGCCGGTTCTCCCTGTGTCATCTAAATCGGGTCCCTTGGAAAATATGGACCTGCATATGGTATTGCAACTGCCGGTTCGCTTCGCCGAGCAGGTCTGGTTTCCGGACGCGACTCTCCCCTCGATCAGGTAACCCGATAACATGCACGTTCCCTGTGTTATCGGTTCGTCCCTGCAGTATATGAAGGTTTCCACCTTCAGAGAACTCTTTTCCTTTATCATTTTCGCGTCTTCTGGATCCGCGCCCGTGGGAAGAACCACGCTGTTTGCTCCCGCTTTTTCCAGAAAGAGGGCACCGGGAAGGCAGGATGTGGTCAGTCCGACACTGGCAGTTATCGAAATGCCCGGAAACCTTTCTCTCACCATGCGTATCATTCCGAGGTCGTTCAGGATGATAGTCCCTATCCCTTTTTCCTGAAGGCTCGTGATGACATCGAAAATTTCCCCGGCATCTTCTTCTCTGGGGACCACGTTCAGGGCGATGTGTATCTTTTTCGCCAGATGAGGGTCGGTGCCGACGAGTTCCAGCACTTCCTTCAGGCGAAGGCCCGCTCGAGGACCTTCTCTCGACAGGCCCGCTATGCCGGTGTAGACGTGGTCGGCGCCGGATGATATTATCTCGGGAACATATTCCACTTTTCCGGCGGGGGCTAGAATCTTCGTCAAGATTCCTCCATCTGATGCGGGTTGTTGAGTTTCGGCTCCACGGTTGGTATTGACTACCGCTTAAGGTTTTATTATATATGACCACTTCGAGGACGTGTTAAACGGGAGGGAGAATGCTGGACATGCCAATTTTTACTTGACAATCGCGACTCAACTGGTGTTGTATACTGTTGATTGTATACAGGCATTCTCTATTTCAAGCGACATTTGAGTTTTTTTATTGGCTCTAAAAATAGGGATAGCTTTTTGTCGTGACCAAGAAGTGATGCGAGGGTTTTGAAATGCTTCTCCAATACGCAAACGTTCTCGTTTTCATGGTGCTGGGCGCTCTGGTCGTCTCAGCGATGCTTCTCATGTCCAGGATGCTTCAGCCTAGAGATCCCAACCCGGTCAAGTCTCAGCCCTACGAGTGTGGGGAGCTTCCCTTCGGGAATTCGTGGGTTCAGTTCAACATACGCTTCTACGTAATCGCTCTTATATTCATTATCTTCGACGTCGAGATGGTCATGCTCTACCCGTGGGCTGTCGTCTTCAAGAAGATAGGCCTGCTCGCGTTCGTGGAAGCCTTCATCTTCGTGTTCATACTTCTGGCGGGACTTGCCTACCTCTGGGTGGAGGGGGACCTCGAGTGGGTAAGGGCGATGCCCGAAAGCGAGAGCGCGGATGAAGATAAGAAAGAGAAGGTGGCGGCATGAGTGGAAGGATGATACAGGCCCCGGAAGGGGTGGTGATGCTCTCTACCGTGGACAAGTTCATCAACTGGTCCCGTCGCTCGTCCCTCTGGTATCTTCTTTTCGCAACTGCTTGCTGCGGGATAGAACTTATGCAGACGGGAGCGTCCAGGTACGACCTGGACAGGTTTGGAGCGGTTTTCAGGGCGACTCCGAGACAGTCGGATCTGATGATCGTTGCTGGGACGATCACCCACAAGATGGCGGAAAGGGTGAAAAGGCTTTACGATCAGATGCCCGAGCCGAAGTACGTGATCGCAATGGGTTCGTGTGCGAACACCGGTGGCCCGTTCTACAAGGATTCCTACTGCGTTGTAAAAGGTGTTGATTTGATCATACCGGTTGATGTATACGTTCCCGGGTGTCCTCCAAGGCCGGAGGCGTTGCTGGATGGAATAATCAGGCTTCAAAAGATAATAGACGGCAAGAAAAATTTCGGGGAGAAGGCGTAAATTGACTGCTCAGGAGATATTCTCGCTTCTTGTGGAGAAATTCGGGGAAGAAGTGGTCCTCGAGCTGAAAGAGGAGAATTCAGACCCACCTGCAGTGGTGGTCAAGACGGAGGAGGTGGCAAAGGTTCTCGAGTTCCTCCGGGACGATTCCAGGACGCTTTTCGATTCCCTGATGTGTCTTTCCGGTGTGGATTACGAGGATAGAATGGAGGTGGTTTACCACCTTCACTCAATGACCCATCGCCACAAAATAGCGATAAAGGTGTCCACCGACAGGGAAAGTCCCAGGGTTCCCACTGTGGAAGGTGTCTATCCGGTGGCGAACTTCCATGAGAGGGAAGTGTACGACCTTCTTGGAATCGTTTTTGAGGGGCACTCTGATTTGAGGAGGATACTCCTCCCGGAGGACTGGCCCGGTCATCCATTGAGGAAAGATTACAAGTATCCAGATTCCTATCACGGAATAAAGGTGTGAAGATGGAATTCGAAGGACTTCCGAAGAGCGACGAGTTGTTGATAAACATGGGACCTCAGCACCCGTCGACTCACGGGGTGTTGAGGGTTCTGCTTCGGACCGACGGTGAGGTGGTGACCGGCGCCAAGCCGGACATAGGCTACCTTCACAGGGCTCTCGAAAAGATAGCAGAGCGCGTTTCCTATGTTCAGTTCATGCCGTTTACCGACAGGCTCGACTACCTGGCGGCGGCGAACTGCAACTGCGCCTACGCCTGGGCGGTGGAGAAGCTCGCGGGCATTGAGATTCCTGAACGGGCTGAATACATAAGGGTCATAGTCTGTGAGCTCAACAGGATTGCGAGCCACCTCATCGCCTTTGGGGCGTTCACGGCGGATATGGGAGCGTTTACTCCTTTCCTGTACGGCATCAGGGAGAGGGAGAAGATAAACGACCTCTTCGAAGCGCTTTGCGGAAACAGGCTCACGTACAACTACGCGAGAATCGGTGGAGTGTCCCACGATCTTCCCGATGGGTGGCTCGAAGAGCTCAAGAGCTTTCTCGACTACTTCGAGCCGAAAATCGACGAGTACAACAGGCTAATTTCCTACAACAAGATATTCGTCCACCGGCTCGCCAATATAGCCGTCATAACGAAGGAAGATGCGATAGCTTACGGAATCGTGGGTCCCAACCTGAGGGGGGCAGGAGTCAAATGGGACCTGAGGAAGGATGAACCCTATTCGGTGTACGACAGGTTCGAGTTCGACGTCCCTGTGGGCTTCGGCGAGAAGGGGACGGTGGGTGATGCGTTCGACAGGTACATGGTTCGAATCAGGGAGATGAAAGAAAGCGTGAAGATTTTGAGGCAGGCGATAGAGCAGATACCCGATGGTCCCGTGATGGCGAAAGTTCCCAGGGTATTCAAGCCCGCGCCGGGGGAGGTCTACTTCAGGGCGGAGAATCCGAGGGGGGAGCTGGGATTCTACATCGTGAGCAACGGCGGGACGAGCCCCTACAGGCTGAAAATAAGGACCGGTTCGTTCACGGCGCTGACCATATTCGACAAGGTGGCCAGGGGTCACCTTATCGCGGACATAATTGCTCTCATCGGGAGCCTGGACATAGTGCTTCCGGAAATAGACAGGTAAGGGAGAGACGATGGACGCTGCCGTTTCTTTCATAATCTCGAAGCTGCCCTTTCTGGCTGGAGTTCCTTTGTGGATTCTGCAGCTTCTGTTCATGGCCGTGGTCGCGGTCGTGATACTCGGTTTCGCACTGACCTACGAGGGAGTTGCAACTTACATAGAGAGAAAGGTGGCCGCGGACATTCAGGTCCGAATCGGCCCGAACAGAGTGGGCCCCAACGGCTGGTTCCAGTTCATAGCGGACGGAGTAAAGCTCTTCCTCAAGGAAGACCTCATACCCGCGAAGGCGGACAAATTTCTGTTCGTTCTGGCGCCTTATCTGGTTTTCGTCGGGTCTTTCGCGGCTTTCGTTGTGGTTCCCTTCGGGATAGGGTTGATAGCGGCGGACCTCAACATTGGCGTCTACTACGTAATGGCTGTTACTTCTCTCGTGGTGATTGGCATACTTCTGGCCGGCTGGGCATCCAACAACAAGTGGGCGCTTTTAGGCGGAATGAGAGCCGCGGCTCAGATAGTCAGCTACGAGGTTCCGGTCGGGATGGCTCTGATGCCACCCATAATTCTCGCCGGTTCGCTCTCTCTGCAGGACATCATAAGAAGCCAGGGAGGATTCCTGGGAATATTCGGGTGGAACATCTTCCACAATCCGTTCACTTTCTTCTCGTTTTTCCTTTACTTCGTGGCGGCTCTGGCGGAGACCAACAGAACGCCCTTCGACATTCCCGAAGCGGAGTCGGAGCTGGTGGCTGGTTATCACGTCGAGTACTCCGGAATCAGGTTCGCTTTCTTCTTCATGGCCGAATACGGCGACATGTTCGTGGTGAGTGCTCTCGCTGCGGCTCTTTATCTGGGCGGCTGGCAGGTTCCGTTCGTAAACGTCGCATCACTTTCACCCGTTCTCGGAAATATCATATCTTTCGGTGTGTTCCTGGCTAAAGTTCTGGCGCTGATACTGCTCATGATGTGGGTCAGGTGGACCCTTCCTAGGTTGAGGGTCGATCAGCTTATGCAGATGTGCTGGAAGTATCTGGTTCCGCTCACGTTCGTGAACCTGCTCGGGGTGTCGCTCTGGGTGCTTTTGTTCGACGGGAAGGGGATACCCGCGCTGATTATGAGTTTGCTGGGAAGGTAGAGAAATGGGCCTCAAAGAGTACGTGAAGAACATATGGGAATCGATTTACACGATAGCCGTCGGCATGAAGATCACGGCCCGGTACGGCATCGATCCCTCGGAGGAGATCACGCAGCAATATCCCGAGGAGCGGAGGAAACCTGCCGAGAGATTTCGCGGATTTCTCCACAACGATGTCCCCAGGTGCATTGCGTGTACCATGTGTGCCCGCATTTGCCCCGTTGATTGCATAGAGATAGAGTTCGTGACAGGGGAGGACAAGAAGAGAAAGCTTACCCGGTTTGACATAAACATAGGTAGGTGCATGTATTGTGGACTCTGCACCGAGGTTTGTCCTCCGAAGTGCCTCACACATACCGAAGGGTACGAGATGGCGACCCTGGGCAGGGGTGAGCTGATGCTGCACTTCGTCGAGCCGCCGGAGGGCGAGGAAGAAGAAAAAGGTGCAGAGGAGGAGAAGGAAGCGGCACCTGCCGGAGCGGGTCCGGCGAAGGAGAACCCCGGAGAGAAAGAAGGGGAGGAAAAGGGAGGGAAGGAATAGAATGAGCGGTCCAGGTGACGTCATATTCTTGGTTTTCGCCGTGCTCACTGCCGTTTCGGGAGTGCTCGTGGCTGTGTTGCCCAACATCGTACACGCCGCTGTTGCGCTTCTTTTCACATTTTTCGGCGTGGCGGGTCTCTACGTGTTTCTGAGCGCCGATTTTCTCGCGGCGACGCAGCTTTTGATATACGTGGGCGGAATTCTTGTGCTCATACTTTTCGCCGTGTTCCTCTCGAGGAGGATAAAGTCGGTGGAAGCCAGCAATCCCGCCAGATTTATGATTCCTGCGGGAATCGTGTCGGTTCTGCTTGGAGGAGGTTTGATTTACGCGTTCACCCACACGAAGTGGGCGTCCACGTCTGTGTCTTCATACGGGCCAACGACTTCGCGGATAGGAGAGCTCTTTATGACGAAGTACCTGCTCCCGTTCGAAGTCGCGTCCGTGTTGCTTCTGGCGGCGCTGATAGGTGCGGCGCTGCTTTCCAGACCGGGTGACTGAGAGGGATAGGATATGGTCGTCAAGGTTCTCATAGTTTCTGCGATTCTGTTTTGCAGCGGTATATTCGTCGTAATGACCAGGAAGAACGCCGTGGCGGTGCTCATGGGGGTCGAGCTCATACTCAATTCTGCGAGCTTGAACTTCGTGGCGTTTTCCAAATCGATATCGAGCGACATAGGTGGACACGTGTTCGCCATATTCGTGATAGTGCTCGCTGCCGCAGAGGCGGCAGTCGCCCTTGCGATATTCTTGAGGTTCTACGCAATTGCCAGGACCGCAGAGGTCGACTCTGCGGACAGATTGAAAGGATAACGACGAGAGGTGGAGCGGTGGTCAAATACGCGTACCTGATACCCCTGTTTCCGCTTGTAGCGGCGTTTGTTCAGGTGTTCGTCGGAAGAAAACTGCCCCGGAAGGGAGACTGGGTTTCCATAACGGCCATTCTCACTTCCGCGGTCATATCCATTGGGATATTCGTCGAGGTCTTCAGGATTTTCAATCCCGATTTCGTGTACCACGTGAGATTCCCCTGGCTTGATCTGGGTGGACGTTTCACCATCGACATGGGGATTCTGGTGGACAACATGACCGCTGTGATGCTCGTCGTGGTCTCGGTCGTCTCCTCTCTCGTTCACATCTACTCGGTGGGATACATGCACGGCGATCCGAGATACAACAGGTTTTACGCTTACCTCTCCATATTTTCTTTCTCGATGTACGGCCTGGTGCTGGCGGACAATCTTTTCGCCATCTTCATCTTCTGGGAGCTCGTAGGCCTTTCCTCGTATCTCCTCATAGGCTTTTGGTTCGAGAAGAAGTCGGCTGCGGACGCGTGCAAGAAAGCTTTTCTCACGACTCGAGTCGGCGACGTGGGGATGTTCATAGGAATACTTATATTCTTTTTCACGACGGGAGTGTTCAACTACTTTGACCTCTTCGAGGCGATAGCCGCCGGCAAGATAAGCGGGCCTCTGCTCACGGCGGCGGGTATAGGGATTTTCTTCGGTGCAATCGGGAAATCTGCCCAATTTCCGCTTCACGTCTGGCTTCCCGATGCCATGGAAGGTCCGACGCCGGTTTCGGCCCTGATACACGCGGCCACGATGGTCGCGGCGGGCGTCTACCTCGTGGCGAGGGTGTACCCCATATTCACTCCTGACGCGTTTTTGTTCATTGCCTACATAGGAGGCATCACTCTATTCCTCGCGGCGACCATCGCAATCGTGATGAACGACATAAAGAAGGTTCTCGCCTATTCCACCATAAGCCAGCTGGGATACATGATGCTTGGTCTCGGGGTGGGCGGGTACACCGCCGGGATGGCTCACCTCACCACCCACGCTGCGTTCAAGGCGTGCCTGTTTCTGGGGTCCGGCAGCGTCATCCACGCGGTTCACACCCAGGACATAAGGGAGATGGGTGGTCTGAGGAAGAAGATGCCGATAACCTTCATCACCTTCCTGATAGCCACTCTCGCGATATCTGGCGTGCCCCTTTTCTCGGGTTACTACAGCAAGGACATGATTCTGGCAAATGCGCTGGAATTCGGCATGAAGAACCCGAAACACATGATCCTTTTCGTGTTG